>DATBHX010000073.1:0-20137 GCA_036557225.1 Candidatus Angelobacter sp. | reverse complement strand
GTTCTCCACCAGTTGGCCGTGCGCGTCCCAGCGCACAACCTCTTCCAGCGCAAGGTCGCGCGCATTCCCGACATCGCGGAAAAATGCCCGGTAGACTGCATCGTCCTGCGACTCGCGGTTGAAACTCATGCGGCACAACATCGTCTCGCCGTTTCCACCGGGAACAAGACAGCGGGAAACGCCGGCCAGGACTAGTGCAGACCGTTTTGCCGGCTGCGCAGGCAAGGCTATCTTGGCCGATGGCTCCGGCTTCGGCTGAACCGGCTTTGCCGCAGCACTCGCTGTTGCCGGGGATACAGAACGAGTAGCTGGCGTCGCATCACCGGCTTCCAAAGCAGCTTCATCATCGTCGGAGAGATCGCCGGCAAGGTCCATGTCCTCGCTATCGAGTTGAGCCGCATCTTCCGGGCTGCCATCGTCCGCGGAAGCCACAACGATAATCGGCGCGCCCACCGTCGCGCATCCCTGCGCCGCGCTTCGGACAGCCGCAGATATATTCGGCTTCATGGCATCGGCCGCGCAACCAGCGCAGCCGGAACCGGCCAACTGTAGTTGCATGGTCTCCCACCATTGCGCCAGTAAAGGTTTACCCGGCGCTGTGCCGTGCGCAAACCTCTCCATGCTCTCCACTACGGAACTCTTCTCATGGCTGGCGGCAACTTTCATGAAACGCCCATATTGCTGAACACAGCCGGCCAGATCTGGGAACCACCGTTTGAAGGTCTGAACCATGGCTGGGTCCAGGTTGACCGATAATTCGCCCAGCTTGCTGCGAATCTGCGTGGTCTTATGGGCATCGTCAGCGCTGGTGATCATCACCGAGTTCACGGCGGCCACCAGGCGATCGTATTCCGCCTGCCGTCCGATCTGCTCTGCCAGGAGAAACGCCGCAGCGCGTTCTTCGCCGTCGTAGGACTCGTCATCGAAAATCGCAGCCTCTGCCACCACGGCCCCGCCGTTCACACTGGCGATGGGAAGGCTCCGCTCCACGACCGCACCCGCCTTGATGGCAGGGTGGGTATGGTCGGCCAGCGTAATGCTGTGCGTGCACGCGCCGGCGCAGGCGTAACGGTCATCGACCTTCTGTATGCCGGCAGGCACCGCCAGCAGGGTAAAGGCGGTTACCGCATGGCTGGACTGATTGACGATTTTGAATTTGTAAAAGCCGCCCTGCTGGCCGCTGAAACTAAGGGCCAGCGATGGCGACTGGCTCTCCATCTGTACAGGCGCAGTGTTTTGCGCCATGGCCGGCGAGAGCAGTAGACACACCGCAAGAAGAGCGTTCATAGGATTATCGACAGCGATATCAGACCATGAAGCGGGTTCCCGGAGAAATAGAACGCCCGAACCAGGAAAAAGTTCCTTGAAAATTGAGAAATATTTAGGGTTCGCTCGCTTTGCGAGATTGCCTCACTCAAGAACCTTTTCCATATAAATCGAACTGTGCCCCTGCGGGTAGTCTGAAACCTGGCCGACGACGACGTACCCATGTTTACGGTAGAAGCCCGGCGCCTGGAAGCTGTGAGTTGAGAGCACGACCTTGGTGCAACCTCGCAGTCTCGCTTCTTCCTCTGCCGCATGCAGAAGAAGGCTGCCGATGCCGGTGTCGCGTCTCGCATCCTCCACCCACAAAAAACGGATTTCAGCGACGCCACCCCATGTGTGACCGCTGAGACCGGCATAGATCCGGCCCGCGAGATCTCGGAGCAACACTACCAGCTGACGGGCATCACGAATACCGGTGGTTGCGAAGTTGTGCTCGTTGACCTGCTCCTCCAGGTACTGAAGGTCTTCAGGCCTTGACTCGTCGGCAAACTTCAGGACAGCGGTGTCCTGTATGTTTCGTTCTCTCGCCGTCATAACGTGCTCGCCAGCTGGCCGGCAATTTTTTCCGTCGCAACCGCACCCTGCTTCCCAACCACCATACCGCTCATGGCTGACGAGGAAAATCCGGATACCTCCAGGCCGTGCCCTCCGTTACTCAGGTGGGCTGCCTCGTATGTGGACTTTCCTTCGGGATTGATCCGCAGAAAGACCGAGGCTTGCTCCCTGCCGGTCTTGAAAACAAAGTGTGCATAAGCAATTCCATCCAGGTTGCACACACGCACCTTCTCAAAGGAAGAATTTCTGGGTGTAATCGAGCGCAGCAAGTCCTGTTCCTGCGGAAATTCCTTCGCCAGGAAGCGCGCCACATCTTCCGGATGGCTCTCCCAGTCCGGATGGCGCAAGAGGACCAGGTCGCTGTAATGGTCGTCGACCGCCTGCAATGCCATCTCTCTTTGCACATGATGCATATACAGGCGAGGAAGGCTGATCAAGGCGACGATAAGAATCATCGCGACCAGTACGCCCGTTCGCACGAAAACAGGGCGCGGCGTTCGTCTCCACCAGGGAGCCGTCATCCGGTCATGGACTCGCTCCAGAACAGCCGACACGTCGGGCGTCTCCTCCAACATCGCTGTTCGTAAGGCGTCATCCTGTTCGCGATCTGCAGCCACGGCGTTGCCACAGCTCTTGCATCCTTCAACATGAGTCTCAAAATCGTTGAGCTCTTGACCTCGCAGCTCGCCTGAAAGGTACAGGGGCAGGAACTTGTTCAGCTGATCGCAATTCATAACTTTTCTCCCCGTCGCAGCGGGCGCGTTTGTAGCGTTTCGCGCAGACTTGCCCGCGCGCGGCTGAGACGCGACATGACTGTTCCCTGCGGGACCTGCAGCACCTCCGCGACTTCGCGGATTCCGAACCCTTCAACCACAGCGAGTTGCAACACCTCCTGGTGCTCCGGCGTCAGCCGTGCAAACGCCTCGCGCATTTCCTGGTTCACGGAAATCTGTTCAGGAACGGCGAACTGCGGCGCTTCCGCTTCTACTGCAACCTCAAGCCGCCGGCCGCTCCGCTGCCTTTGCTTGTAATGCATGTTCTTCAGGATGCGATAGAGCCACGCCTTGCAATTGGTGCCGCGTTCAAACTGGCGGAAATTGCGCCAAGCGGCGAGCAGCGTCTCCTGCACCAGGTCTTCAGCCCGCGCCTTCTCTCCCGAGAGATGCAGTGCGTAGCGAAGCAGGCCGGTTGCGTGTGGCAGCACGATGCTTTCGAATTCGAACGAATGATCCTCTGGCATGGTTAAACTTGTGCACCGGGATACTCTGAGCCCACCAAGTTCCATTGAATCACTTTCCGTTCCGGCGCCCAGTTGGCGCCTCGACGTTGCAGCCGCCGCTCATTTCCATAAGTCTCGGAGCTCCCGGTTTCATCCCTGGTGGAGCACAAATCTTTCTTTGCGATCAGGTGGAATAAATCCCTCATTCCATGGCTTTTGATGGCTATTGGGAACAAAAGATTCGAATCTGCTTCTCACGGCAAAAACAAATTGGAGAACTTGCATGGACCCTATCGTGAGCAGAGTGCTCGCACCTCGACAACCGGCCCGCGGGCCTGCACTGCAACAACGAAGTCGCTTCTCATTTTCCCGCTGGGCCCCAATTCCGCTCCGCTTGATCGTCGGCTATGGATTCATGGCTCACGGATTCGCTAAGCTGTTTCGCGGCCCAGAGGTATTCGCGAATATTTTGCAGGCGATCGGCGTCCCGTTCCCGCATTTCATGGCATGGACCACTATTCTGACCGAGCTGTTCGGCGGCCTGGCAATAACTCTCGGCGCCTTTGTTACTCTGACCAGCATTCCGATGGCCGCACTGTTGCTGGTTGCCATCTTCACGGTTCACCTGCCCTATGGATTCAGTTCGATCAAGCTCATGGCCGTGACTCCCGACGGAGCCCGGTTTGGACCACCGGGTTATGAATGCGACCTCTTGTATCTCGCTTCACTGGCGGTGCTGGTGCTTGGCGGCTCGGGTCCGTTGGCAATCGACGGACTCCGCAAACGCTGGAGACAACGTTGATGGAGCGCCGCGAATTCATCGCTCTGACTGCCGCAGGCCTGGCTTGGAATATGCTGCCGCATCCTGCCGGACAGCCCCAGACCCGCGCCATCGGCCCACGGGAAATCAAGGCGGTCGCCTTCGATGCCTTTCCCATTTTCGATCCCCGTCCGATCAACGCGCTGGCGGAAGAACTTTTTCCGGGCAGGGGTTTGGCATTGAGCAATGAATGGCGCACCCGGCAATTCGAGTACACATGGTTGCGAGTCGCGGCCCGCCGCTACGCAGATTTTTGGCAAGTGACGCAAGATGCCCTGGTGTTCGCGGCCCATAAGCTGCAGTTAGATCTCTCCCGTGAAAAACGCGAAACACTCATGAATGCCTATCTCACACTCAAGGCATGGCCTGACGTGCAGCCGGCGGTGACCGCCCTTAAACAATCTGGGCTGCGGTTGGCGCTGCTCTCAAACTTTACGCCCCGGATGCTTGCAGTCAACATCAAGAATGCAGGTTTAGATGGGCTCTTTGAGCACGTGCTCAGCACCGATCCCGCCGGCACGTACAAGCCTGACCCCAATGGATACCAGCTGGGAATCGACGCTTTTCGCCTCAAACGTCACGAGATCCTGTTCGTTGCTTTCGCGGGGTGGGATGCCGCAGGCGCCAAACTGTTCGGCTATCCCACCTACTGGGTCAACCGTTTGCAGCTTCCCGTTGAAGAGTTAGGCGCCGCTCCCGACGGAGAAGGCACTAGCCTATTGCCAATGGTTCAGTTTCTCTCATGAATGGCATGCAAAGCATCGCGGCTAGCGCAATGATAACCAGACTTCACTGTGCGGGTAAGGTCGCAGCCGGCTTGGCCGTGATATGAGATAGCTGTCCCATTTTGATACTACACATCCATCCAAAATCCAAAATGTTGGAACGTCCATCGGGCTGCAGGCCTACCATAGGAAGAGCAGATGTCGAAAGGAGCAATATATGCCAATAGAGTTTGAGAATCGCGTACTCGTTCGCACGAATGCCCGCCAACTCACCCCAGAGGAATTCCAGGAAATCATGGAAAAAGGCAAAGCTCAGATGACACAGCTTCCAAGCATTCCTCATAACCCTGACTTTTAACTAGCATTCAGCTATCAGCACCCACGGCACGACGGGGCAGGTCAGCGATCAGCCAAGGAAAAACAAAAACCAGTTGGGCGGCCTCAACCACGATGTGCTTCGCAGCAATCTCTCTGCCCTGTGCTCGCGTTGATGCCTTCGTTGGCGATGATGAATGCCATCACAATCGCGGCGACGGGATCCACCCACCACCAGTTAAACCAGTAGTTGACAAGAAGGCCGGCCAGCAGGATGCCGGCGAGATAGGCGCAAAAGTCGGCCTGTTTAGCATCGGCACGCATGGCCGCGCTGTGCAGCCGGGACCCGATGTTCCGTTTCGCGTACGAGATCAGCGGCATGACGAGAAGTGAAAGGACCGCGATGGCAATACCAACCGGGCTGTGTTCCGGCGCCTGTCTTCGGGTAAAGCTTACAACCGCTTCATACACCAGGTATACGGCCAGGGCAATAAAGGACCAGCCGATGAGTTGCAGGGCCAGTTTTTCATTCCGCTCCCGGTCCTCGATCCTGTGGTCCACGCCCATCCGCCAGAGCATGGTGGCCCCAGAGGCCAGCTCAATCAAGCTGTCGACGCCGAAACCAACCAGTGACAGGCTTCCCGACGTGAGCCCGGCAAGCAATGATATGACGCCTTCCAGCAGGTGCCAGGCAATCGTGAAATATTCCAACCGCTTACCGGAGACCACGGCGGCAACTCTGTTTGGCTGATTTGTGGCCAGGGTGGGTCCACTTTGATTCAGCATGGGCTTGCGTCTCCGTTCAGGCTCTCAGTGTAACCCGAATTGTGCCCGTTAGAGAGAGAGTAATTCTTCCTGCTGCCACGGTGACGGCACGGTGGACGGCAAGCGGTCCGCTTTGCTGCAAATCACGGAGCGCCCGGCCTGAGCGCTCCGAATGAATCAATTCTCAAATCTAAGACGTTGCCGCACTGCCGGCGAAGGCCCGAACCGCGCTCGGCTGAGGACGCAGCAGCAGATAGAATGCGGCGACGTGCGTGATCATCAGCAGAGGCACGTAGATGATCGGGATAACGTATGCGGCGCCCAACTGCCCTGCCACAGCAGGAAGGCCGATCCGGGTGGCATGGTAATAGTCAAGGATGAGATCGACGATCCCCACCAGATTAAAAGCTGCGACGAACACCCAAAAGAGCGGACGTATGCTCACGGTGAGAAGCGCCAGCATGGCGAGTACTCCGGTTGCCAGGTCCCAGTAGGCGGCAAACGGGGCAAAGCCGGCGGGCAGATTGCCGACCACACCGGGAAGAATAAAGACCAGCCCGAAAAAGCGGAAGCTGTGCAGCGTAGCGATAACGCGCTCGGCTGCGACCAGGTCCATCGCCCTGAGCCGGGGCATAATGTACACGCGGAAGCAAAGCAGCCACGCGACATAACCTAAAACGAGATGGATTCGAAAAATGGTTTCCTGTGACATTGGACCTCCTATCAGAGTCACGGTTTCGCGTTAGGACAAGATCTATATGGTTATTGCGAAGCCGGTGCACCGCCCATCAAGGCGGTCAGCGGCATGAGCGGCCCCACGGGCACGTACTCGTGGTCCATCAGGTTCTCCTTTGACAACGGCATGCCCTCAATCAGCGCGTGGGCCTCGTCGACGGTCTTGGCGTCAATGAATAAAACCACACCTTTGCCGTCGCCCCGCGAGTACCACTGGCGAATCTTGCCGTCGAGATAGAGCTTCACTGTCGCGCGGATCTCGGCCGGCATGATGTTCATGATCTGCTGGCGGGTCACTCCCGGCCGCGCGGTCAGGATCACCATTACCTCTGTGGTTTTGGACGATGGCACACCGGAAGTCTGTTGCGGTGAGGGCAACTGAGACTGGAGCACAGATGCCGCTGGAACTACAGACATAAGAAAAAGGGGAAGTAGATTCATGGATTAAACCTCTTTCTTGGTACCGCGTGGTACCATATTTTTGAAATGGTACTGTGTGGTACCATTCTTGTCAAGAGGGGTTATGGCCGCGGCATCGACGTCAGGTAAACGCGAAGAAGGCGGGGAAAAGGCCGGTGCGAAGGAACGCATCCTTGAAGCGGCCTTTACCGCATTCATGAAGAGCGGGTACGCAACCACCAGCACGCTTGAGATTGCCACACGGGCGCGCGTTTCCAAACGGGAACTTTACCGGCTGGTCGGCAACAAACAGGAAATACTGATTGCCTGCATCAGCGAGCGCGCGAAGCGTCTGGATGCTCCGGCCGAGCTGCCCGCGCTGCGCGATTGCGAGACCCTGGCGCAAGTGCTGGCTGCTTTCGGCACCAGGCTCCTCCGCGAGATAAGCGATCCCCGGGTGATTGCGATGTTCCGGCTGGCGATCGCCGAGGCAGCACAGGCACCTGAAGTGGCGCGTGCGCTCAACTCCATCGGACGCGAGGCAAGCCGCTCCGCCTTGCGTAGAGTTATGGCCGAAGCCCAAAAGTCAGGACTGCTAACGGGCCGTCCTCAAGAACTGGGCGAACAGTTCGCCGGGCTGCTCTGGAGAGATTTGATGGTCAGCCTGCTCCTGGGTGTCGCAGAGCGGCCCACGCCCCGCGAAATCGCGGAGCGTGCCCGCGACGCCGCAGCCGCCTTCCTAAAACTTCATCCGCCGCCGAATCAGTAGCCCGTCTGCACCATAGGGCTCCCTCGCTACTCCACCCCACCGCGCAAAAAAAACCCGCGAAGGGGGCCCCCGATCTGCTCGGGATTAAAGAACCAATTCTTCCTGCTGCCACGGTGAGGGCACGTTGGAGGGCTCTTCGCACAGATGGATCACCAGATTTTCCAGTACCAGGCGCTTGCTCGGAGGATTGGTGCGCAATGAGAAGTCCGCGCGGGCGATCAGGCGCAGAGCGCGCGTCAGCTCGCGGCGGGATTTATAGCGGCGGGCCTGGCGGATCACATCTTCGGCGGCGAACGGCGGCACGCGGAAGCCCTGCCACAGCGCCTGCCAGATGGCGCGTGCGTCGCGGACATTTTTCTCCAGGATCACCAGCATCTGCCGAAATGTGCGGGCCAGCATGTAGAGGTGCCCAATGGCGGCGTCATCGCCGTCGCCGGTGGAAAGCAGCGCGTCAAGCACGGCCAGGGCACGCGTCTTGTCCTTGGCTGAGATCGCATCGGTGAGTTCATAGAGCGAGCGCTGCTTGGCGGCCAGCACCATGGTTTCAACGTCGCCCAGCGTGATGTGTTTTTTCTCGCCGGTGAAGAGGATGAGTTTTTCCAGTTCGCGGCTTACCAGCATCATGTCCGCGCCCAGGGAATCCACCAGCTCGCGGGCCGCGTCCTGCTCAATCTTCACCCCTTCCTTCTGCGCCTGCTCGATCACCCAGCGCATGCCATCGCTTTCATCCACGCGCGCCAGTTCCACCACGCCGCAGTACTCGCCCAGGGTTTCGCGGATGCGCTCATAGCGGTCTTTCTCCTGCAGCTCCATGCGGCGGGCGTCGGCGGGAATGCTGATGTGGTCGGCGACAAAGATCAGCACCGCAGCCGGGTTGGGATCTTTCAAGTAGGCCTCAATGGCGGCAAATTCCTCGGCATGCGAGCCGCGTCCGTACAGCTCTTTCACGCCGCGAATGAAGAAGACCTGAAACGGCGCCATGAGCGAGGGCGTGCGCGCGCGGTCCAGGACTTCAACCACGCTCACCTCGGCGAGATCAAGATCGTGCAGGCTGAAGTCGCGCAGGTCAGAGGGAACAAGATGCTCGAGCAGCGCCTGGCGGCACTGGTCGCGAAAGAAAACTTCGTCGCCGATCAGCACATACGCTGGGCGCAGCTTGCGGCCGGCAACATCAGAGGCAAACTTCTCCGTCTGCGCAAAACTTCGACCGGGGCCCCCGGGGCGCGCGGTTTTCGCGTCATGGGGTGGTTGGCCAGCCACTAGTAGGCCTCCAGAACGTCGCTGACCAATGTTCGGGCAAAGTCCTGTGACATGCGCTGCAATGCCGGCGTCTCTTCCTGGAAGAAGCTCGAGACCTCGCGCGATACCTGATACTCCTGCCGGAAGGTGTAATTCTGGTTTTCAAAGAAGATGCGTCCACGATGGTCGGCCAGCGACACCTTCATGGAAACCGTGACCACGGCGCTGGAGATGCGGCCGCTCTGTGCGTCATAGGTGAGAGGCGCAGCCAGCGCGGAGACCACCGTGCCTTTGAGCACCAAGTCCGCATCCTGTCCGGCGCTATTCACTACGTGATAGTGCGTGCGCGCCACCAACTCGCGCACCACGTCGCGCGTAAGCAGCTGCTCAATGGCGTACGTCTGCGTCTGATTGACGAACATGGGCACAGCGATCACTCGGGTGCTCGGCGGTAGTCGCGTGGCCTGTCCGGCAGTGTGATAACCGCAGCTGGTGAGAGCCGGTAAAATCGCTGCGACCGTCAAAAAAAACACGGTTCTCCGCTTCACTGCACCTTCCCATGCGGCCGCACCGAAGCCAGCGCGGTGGCGCAGTCGGCGGCGGTGAGGGCGGAGAGGCGCAGGTTGTCAACGGCGGCCCAGAGCCAGAAGGCGTTTTCATGGACGGAATCGCGCCGGGCGGAGACCATGATCTCGTCCTTACCGGCGACGTTGACGTTGCTGGGCGAATCTTCCGGCGTGCGCGCCATCTGTATGTGCTCGCCGGCAAGGGCGCGGGTGAAATCGCCCAGGGCCACGCTCTGCTGCATCTCGATATAGATGGAAAACGTGTGCGCGTGAAAGACCGGCGCTTGCAGAACGGTGATCGCCGGCAAAGTGGCACTGGCGCCGAGAAGCCGCCGCAGGTGGTCGATGATGCGCTGCTGCGTGGCTTCAATCGTGTTCGGCGAACTCCGGCCGTAGCGGTCGATCATGTTGAACGCCACCTGGGAGTCAAAGACGCCGGTAGGCATCTGCTGGAAAGATAAGAGATTTACCGTTTGTTCGTGCAATTCGTCCATGCCGCGACGGCCATGCTCAGAAACCGGCTCAAACACGCTGGCGGCCGCCGTACGAAACGGACCGGCCTTGCCTGCACGCAGCAACAATAATGCCAGTACCACAGCCGCAGGATGCGCGGTAACAACAGCGCTCGACTCCAGCGTAACCTGCATCGGCTGGCCGAGCTCGCGTTCCACCCAGGGAGCACTCACGGGAACGCTGGCCTCGCTTTCCAGCGCGTAGGACATGTCGACAATAGCGCTGCCGGCTTCGCGTGCCAGCTTCCAGTTACGCCGGGTAAATTCCCGGTCTGAAGCGAAAAAGGTGAAGTCCATGTTGGCCAGTTCGTCACGGCCCACGGGTTGTACCAGTGCAACTTCGTCCTGGACACGTTCCAGCTGGCCCAGGGATTCGTCGTCGTCCAGCAGCTTGATGTCGGCAGCGGGAAAGTTCCGTTCTTCCAGGATGTCTTTCAGCTCTTTTCCCTTGAGGGTCGCCGCGCCGACAATTGCTACGTGAAAAAGGTTCTGTGTCTCAGTCTTCATCGGGGAGATTCTTGGGCTTCATTATAGGCCTGAGGCGCCGGTTCCTGGGGCTTCCTGCGCAAACCGTACGAGACACGCGTGAAAATTCCCGAGAGCATATACGTGAACGCTATCGCGAAAAGCAGATAGGTGTGAAACAAAATCAGCAGAAAGATGAAGCCCGCCACCAGAATGATGATCTGGAATGGATGCCGGTTGCGCAGATTCAGGTCTTTAAAGCTGTAAAAACGCCAGGTGCTAACCATCAGAAACGCCACTACTACTAACAGCCCGATCCACATCGGCGCCAGTGGCAGGTAGGTGATGGGATCGCCCCTGAACAAATGAATCGTCGACGCCAGCACTCCCGCTCCGGCAGGAATCGGAAGCCCCACAAAATACTTCCTCCCCGGGCGCCCCGGGTTCGACGGCTGCGGATTCACCTGAATATTAAACCGCGCCAGCCGGCTTGCTCCCGCCACCAGAAATATGAAAGTCGCCAGCAATCCGATTTGCAGCGTCCGATCATGCACCCCGGCAAAGGTCGATAGCGGCAGGTGCTGGAAGCCCCACATCCAGGCCAGAACTGCTGGTGCCACGCCAAAGGTGATCACATCCGCCAGCGAGTCGAACTCCCGTCCAAAAGCGCTGGTGGTGTTGGTCATGCGGGCAATGCGCCCGTCCAAACCGTCCGCTACCACAGCCGCACCGATGGCCAGGGCTGCATTATCAAAATGCCACGGCTCCACTTGTGAACCCAGCACCGTCTGTGTCAGTGAATAGTATCCTGCGCCGATATTAAGTGCCGTAAACAGTGAAGGCAATATGTACATGCCTTTGCGCATCCGCCGCCTCTCGGCGGGCGGAAGCTGGTCTTCCCAGCGTCTCATTGGCCCAGGCATTCTCATCGAAGGGCCTCTGTGCTCTCCCGCACGGGAGCGGGCGCGGACTTCTGCGGTACCGCCACGCGTGCCAGCACCGTCGAACCTCCGGCCACGCGATCGCCCAATTTCACTCTGATCTCCGCCGGCTGGGGAAAGATTACGTCTGTGCGGGAGCCGAACTTGATCAACCCCACGCGCTGCCCCCGCGCCAGCGTATCTCCCGGTTTGTGATGGAACACGATCCGTCGCGCCAGCAGCCCGGCAATCTGCTTGAACACCACCGTCATGCCTTCGCCTTCCATGGTCACGATGTTCTGCTCGTTATCGTCAGCCGAGGATTCTGACATGGCATTGCCGAACTGGCCTTTTTGGTACACCGCGCCCTTGATCACCCCGCTGATCGGCGACCGGTTTACATGCACGTCAAACACGTTCAGAAAAATGCTGATGCGCGTACAAACTACTCCGTTCAGCTGTGTAGCGGAAACGTCAGTTACTTTGCCGTCCGCAGGCGAGACCACCAGACCTTCGCCGGCTGGGATAGCCCGTTCGGGATCGCGGAAAAACCAGAGAAAGAACGCAGCCGGCAGCACCGGAACCAGCGCAAGAATCGTCGAGTGCGTCAGCCAACCGATCACGGCGGCGACCAGCAGCATTCCCAGCGCGTAGTAAATGCCGTCACGAACCATGCAATTTCGATTATAGCTATCACGCCGTCCGGATATATGAAGTTATTGGGAAAAGCTGTCTATCCCTGTGGTTCGCGAGGGGGGATATTCCATCTTGTTACGATAAAAAAGCAACCGGCTGGCCGCGGCTCCGGGGGGATATTTTTGTGCGAGCGCTCTATATTTTCCCGTCGATTTCCGACTCTACTGTAGTGAGAGGCACGTTCATCCGTTAAAAACTGTTAGATCATAAAAAGGGGCACGGACCCGGAAGCCGTGCCCCTAATGCTTTTTGCTTCGAAGTCCGGCTCAGCCGGCATGGTTTTGATCAGTGCCCTCAGTGTTGATCAGCGGTTGAAACTCTTTTCCGCAAATAACAAGCCTCTCCCCACGGGTGATTGGCCCGCACAAGGAGAGGCTGATCTTTTGCTGCCGGGCTTTTACGCTACGTGCGAATGCCCGCGCACATATTCCTGCTCAATCGTATGCATCTGGTCTTTCAGACGCAGTTTGAGCTTTTTAATACGCACCTCTTCCATCTTTTCATCTTCAGTGAGATATCTTTTTTCGATGAGAGAGTGGAGACGGTCGCAGTGTTGACTGTGTTCCTGGGCCAGCCGACGAAACTCTTCGTGGCTGGCAAGAAGCTGTTCGCGAACGGAATCTACCATCCGGAAGAACCTCCTGCAAAGTTCTTTCACCGAACGTTAACATAGCGCCAGAGCTGGTTCAACGGAAATTGAAAGCCTCTTATGAAAAATAAAATTTCAAGATCAAAGCGTCTTCCTCAGGACCCTGATAATAGGCCTTCCGACGCCCCGCTTCCACAAAAGCCCATTTCTCGTAAAGTGCTCTCGCAGCTAGGTTTGACTCTCTAACTTCCAGCCAGATTTCCCGCCCTCCTCGCTCCCGAACCAGCTCCAGAAACTCGCCCAGCAGCCGCGTGCCCAATCCCCGCTTCCGAGCCTTCGCGATGACGGCAACGTTCTCTATCTCGCACTCGTGATCTATCTGCTTTCCCACAATGAAACCAACAACTTCCGCCTCTTCCTCCACCACCAGAACCAGCCTCGGCTGCAGCGATTGTTGTGCAAAAAGTTGCAGGTAGTCACTTTGATTCCACTGCGCGGCCGTCACCGAGTGTGCCGCGATTTCCACAAGCCGAGGCACATCCTCAGCAGTCGCGTTGCGCACCCGGATCACTTGGAAGACGTTCCTTTGAAGAAGATCTCAGCGTCTGAACGGCGCAGATAGTTTGCATCCAGAGCTTCCACTGAGACTGTTTCGCCGGCAAGAAGTTTACGTGCGCCGAGCCGCGCGATGATGTCACCGCCTGGTCGCGAAACTTGTTTGACCGTTATTTGCGATGGAGCGGCCAGCTCAGCGATCACCGTGTCACTGGTGACTATCAGAATGGGCTTTTGCTCCGCAATCGCAGCCTGAAGCTCAGATTGGCTGAGCAGTTCTTCATGCACCATGCGTGACGCGGAATTGTTCTTTCCGTCGGCACCTTCATACACGCCCAGAAACACTTCTTTCCTCCCGGCATCGAGTGCAGCAGCGATTTTTCCCGTGCCATCAGCCAGCGATGCTAACGCTTCCAGAACAGAAACCGTCGCAATCGGCTTGTGCAACGTCTCTGCCAGGCCCTTGATTGCGCTCAAGCCGACGCGAAGCCCGGTAAAAGATCCCGGCCCTGACGCTGCCGCAAATCCGCCAATATCTTTCGCCACGAATCCATGCTTGCTCAGCAATGCAGCCAGCGTCGGAATCAGCTGCGCGGAAAAAGTTCCTCCGGCGATCGGCGTGGATTCAATCACACGAAAGGAAGTTTCTTCGGCTTCAGCCAGCGTGATGCCGCCGGATTGTCCTGATGTATCGATGGCGAGGATGATCATTTTTTGTGAGATCCCGAGCGAAACCGGGTCCCTGTCGCGCCCGCACTTGGCGCGATGGGGCAGGGAGCGAGGGAACCCTGTAGGCAGAATAAACTATACCGTCGAGGACTGGGCTACTGGTTAAATGGCGATGCGAGTGAAATGGCGACGTTATGCCAACAGACCGCTGACAATGAACGCCTCGGCAACGCGGTAGTGGTATAGTTTGCAAATTTTCATAAGCTCGTCATCCCGAATCCCCGTCAACGAGCAAGCGTTTTCTTCAGCTTGCGAGTAGGGGTGAGGGACCTTGCGTTACAAAGCCGTCAAACTGTACCACTACCAGTAACACAAGGAATACGAACAAGCTGCGATCTTCAAACATGCAGCTCCGTAGGAGCGGCAGCGCGCGATGTTTGCGCGCCTAGCCCAGGCCGGAAGGCCTGGGTAGGCTGTAAAAAAATTCGAGCCCCGTAGGGGCGGCACAGCTTTGCCAATTGCTACACTGGATCCGATGAAGCTTCTGCTCGCCGTCCTGTTTGCGTTTCCTTTATTCCACTCTTCGCATGCGCCCGCTGTCTTCCGAACCCGGATCGACACAACTGCAGGAAGCTTCGTCGTCGAGACCCACCGCGATTGGTCCCCGAAAGGTGCTGATCGCTTTTACCAGCTGGTCCGCGCGCATTATTACGACAACTCGCGCTTCTTCCGGGTCGTTCCCGGCCGTTGGGTGCAGTTTGGGATCGCCGGCGATCCCAGGGTCGCGCAAGCCTGGCGTCACAAAACCATTCCCGACGATGCCCTCAAGGTCCCCAACCAACCCGGTTACGTCGCCTTTTCCAACACCGGCCCGGGAACGCGCTCCACGCAGGTTTACATCAACCTGCGCGACAACTCCGCGGTCAATGACCGCGAGCCCGCCTTTGCTCCCTTCGGCAAGGTGGTTGAAGGCTGGGATGTTGTGGAGAAGCTCTACGGCGGCTACGGAGAAAACTCCGGCAGCGGGATGCGCGCCGGACATCAGGACAAATTATTCGAAGGCGGCAACGCCTATATGGACAAAGAATTTCCTAAACTGGACCACCTCATTCGCGCGACGATTATTCCGGAAAAATAGGCGTTTTACGAGTGGGCGATCAGATGCCGATTTGTCTCAACACTCCGTTTTCTTATGCAGTCGCGCCGGCCGCCTTTGCCTGATAGCGGGTATGGCAGTTTGGACACTCCACGATGTGCGTGGTTCCACCCGGCAATCATGGCCAGCCATACCCGGCCATCTGCTCGACATTCGCTTTCACGGCCCGGATTGGCTTACGGGAGGCCCGCGCGGCACCGAAGCCAGCCTGCTTGTCTTTGTTGTTCTCGCAGATTGTTCTACTTCTTCAACCGCAAATATCCCGCCACGCAGCGCCAGTCCCGCGCAGCCGCCAAAATTTAGGCTTCGGCAGAAGATCGAGCTAATGATTGCGAGCCACATCCAGCTGCGGAAGTCCGGCGCTCATCTCTTTTGCCCTGCCGATCGCATCCAAAATCTTTTCCGGATGTGCGGAGAAAAGGGTGACCATTGAGCCGCTCTTCATTGTGAGTTCGATGCAGTGCTTTGGGGGTCGCCAGGAACGGCCCGTAGCCGTTGCCGAAATGGGATAGGTCCTGACTTCATCGTGCAGGATGTCGGCAACCATAATTCTACGTATATAAAACGGTGAAATGCTGAATCGCACTTCTGTTCCTGTCACTTCAATAGCCACGACCACGAATTCCAGCAAAAACACCGTGACCAGTCCGCCGGCAAAAACGTAGAGCGCGAATAGTGCCGGCTGGCTTTGAAAGAGTTCCCTGCTATTGGTCGCCACAATTACGCCAACGCCGAGGAAGACCAGCGGCCAGGTCAGCAATCTCGGTGGCCGGGATTCTTCACGGTAGAGCATCGGAAGATTCTGCATTTCTGATAATCACCGGTGAATTTATCACGTATCCAGGGCTACGAGTGAAGTAACGATTTTTCGCCAATCATCGACCGCTAAGGTCTGTGCCCTCGCGATGTGGCGCAGTCAGTATCCCGAACAACCATCCTCCCGCTAACCAGGTCAGGAGCCATCCAATCATCCGCCCAGGACTCAGAAAGGCGAATCTGTCCCCAAACAGTCCCCCTACATAGTTAGAGACCGTCGAGAACACGAACATCCCACCTCCCCATTCGAACACGCCACATGCCCAGATGTACTGTGTCCGGCTAAGGCGCTGGTTTCCACGGTCTATCCTCCGAATCCCCATCGCACGCGGCACACCGAAGGCGCGCAGGATCGCCGGGGCTAACACGCCAATCCACAACAAAACGCACACTATCGCGATGCAAAAACCGACGAGAACTATCATGGCCAGTACTCTACGTTGATTGCCTGGCAGATTTCAACGGCCCGGAACTCCTCTAGCGGTTCCTCTTAAATCTCAGCTCATATTCCTGGCCGTCGACGGTGCTGGTCCGCATGAGATAAAAGACGTCCGCCCAGGTTCGGCCTTCGTCCTTGCTTTCCTGCTCGATCCGGTAGAAGCCGTTGCTGGTCCGCTTGTCGTCCTGGACCATGCTGATCGCGTTCCCTCGCAGCGTGTAACTGCCGTTGCCGAAATAGGCCTGCGTGGTGGTGATCAACTCATTGGGGGTGAGGTGATACTGCTGCGCCGCGGCGGCGTTGGCGAAGCGGCCGTTGCCGGCAAAGGTGATCAGGTCACCCGCAGTGGCAGTGGCGGCAATCCACTCTCCCGCCAGAAGCTTGCGCATGTTCTGCGTCTGATCTCCCGCCTGCCAGTTCTTGAAGCCGAGACTATAGAAAAACTTGGGCCAGTTGGTGGTGCCTCTGTTCTCGCCCATGCAGGCGCTCACGAGCGGATCTTTGGAAAGGCCGGAGATAACCGCAAGGCGGTTGTCCAGCTTGGCGACCATGACAAAGCCGAGGCGGCTTTCTTGCGGATTATTAGGCTGAGCAATGCCTTTTCTCACTATGACGTACTCCCATCCCTGTCCGGAAAAACCGTGAATGATCGATTCAGGAAAGGCGAACCCCGCAGGTGTCTGGTTGCGCAGCACGAAGTTATGCAGCCACACGTCGCGAAAGGCGTTGTAGGCGTCCTGGAGCAGGTTGGCGCCGGCGGGACGCATCGGCATCAGGTAGAGCAGGCACTTTTCACCCGTCTCCGATGGCGGCGAAGCGAGCATGATTGCATCGGAGAGCTTCTGCGCGGCCCAGCCCGCCGGGACCGTGAAGACATATTCATCGAGCGTGGCGAGACCGACTGCGCCGGGCGCTCCCCGCGGTGCGTTGCTGGCAGGCGAATTTCCGTTCGGCGCATTTGAGACCGCAGGTGGCGCCGATGCGCCTTTCAGGGTGGCGCGTGTCAGCATGGCTTCGACCGCCGGAAGATTCCTGGCAAGCATCTCCGGGTGGTCCGTTTCCAGGCCAATAGCCAGGTACGTCGATCCGGCCTTTGCGCTGTAAATGATCATGGTTTGGGGCGGCTGGGGCGGCATGTGCACTTCAATTTTTGACCAGATGAAGTTGCCGGTTACGCCGTTCTGCGGCGTGGTGCCGGGCCTCATGATGCCGGCGAGGTTTCCTATGATCTCGGAATGGCGCTGAGTCACGCTCTTCGTTGTCTCTTCCGCAGGAAGAAACTGGATCCTCAAAAACTGTTGCGGCGTGGAGTCGGGGGAAAAATACTTGACGGTCCCGAAGAAGTCATTTTTGGTCCAACCCGGGGGGACCATCACCGTGAGTGGCCCCACTGTCAGAGGCGTGCCTTGAGCAAAAATAGGAGTTGGACCGGCGAGCGCAAAAACTAGAAGGAGTAGAGCGAGCCCTGCTTGTGATCGAGCCATGGCATCTCCCGGAAACTAGAGATCTGTAGATATGTGGTTGCGGATTGTAGCGTTTCGTTACAGGAAATGCGAGAGGAGAATGTGGGAGCAAATCCTGCAACCGTGGTGTCAAAACATTCCGTGGCCGAAAAACAGGCTTTGCCTGTTGTCCTGCTAGAAGGCCGCAACTCTCCGCACAAGGAGCTTCAACCCATGCTGGCAACATCTCTCGCGACTCTTGCCTCACTCAAATTCCAGGCGGCGGCTCTCTGGCTGTTTCAGGAAAGCGATCACCACATGAACCTTCTGGAGCTCTGGAGCCACATGGGTTGGCCGGCCCGGGCGGTCGCCATCATTTTGCTGGTTATGTCCGCGTGGTCGATCGGCGTGATGCTCGATCGCTGGCTTGCCTTCACCGCGGCGCGCAAGCAGTCCCGCCAGTTCGCTCCGCTGGTCGCTGGCGCCCTGCGCGAGGGCAAGCTCGATGAAGCGATTCGCGTGGGCGAGCGCAATAAGCGCAGCCACCTGGCCAAAGTTGTCACCGCGGGCCTGCAGGAATTTCGCGCGCACCAGCAGTCTGAAGAGATCTCCGGAGAAAAGATTGAGGCCAGCAAGCGCGCGCTCGATCGCGCTGAAGCCATTGTCCACACCGAACTCGAACGCGGCCTCAGCGGCCTGGCCACCATTGGATCCACCGCGCCGTTTGTCGGCCTGCTGGGCACCGTGATCGGTATCATCGATGCCTTTCAGGCCATTCACACCAACAATACCACCGGCATGAACGCTGTTGCCGGCGGCATCTCGGAAGCGCTGGTCACCACGGCTCTCGGCCTCACCGTCGCTATTCCCGCCGTGATGATGTTCAACTACTTCACCAGCAAGATAAGAGCATTTGACGTTGAAATGGATAACTCTTCCAGCGAATTGGTGGACTACTTCCTGAAGCGCAGCTCCCTGCTTCAATCCAGGAGCAACTAATGGCCACGGCAGCGCGTCAGGAACAAGCCAAGATCAATTCCGCCATCAACGTCACGCCCATGGTCGATGTGATGCTCGTCCTGTTGATTATTTTTATGGTCATCACACCCATGTTGCACCGTGATCCGCGTATTGAAATGGCCAGGACCGGAAATCCAATCGACATGACGGACGCAAACAAGGCGGACGCGCTGATCGTGGCCGTGATGCATGACGGCCGTCTTTATTTAGGCGATGAGTTGGTAACCGCGGAGTCACTTGGACAGAGAGTCAAAGAACGGCTGGATAATCGCAGCAACAAAACCGTTTTCCTGCGCGCCGATGCGCGCGCTCGGTATCAGCTCGTGGTCAACGCTGTGGATGAAGTGCGTTCGGCAGGAGCGGATCAGCTAGGATTACTGACAGAGCAGCGAAAACGTCTGACTGTCCGTTAGTGAACAACACGGAATATCACTTGCGCGCCTTAGCCGAGCCAAAGACTTCCGCATTCTCTCTGATCGTGCGCCAGCCGTTATTTCCGTCACGAACTGTTGCTTCAGCAACTAGGCCAGCGAAAATCTCGCCATACTCGGGAAATCGTCTTGCAAACATCCTTATCAGTGCTTCGTTCCTCGCTTCAATCTCATGTCCGTCCTTCCATGGGTCCGTCTCGTGAGAAACCACCAGATAGAGCTTCCCATTAACCGCAGCAGTATTCAGTCGCTTAAGAGCGTAAGTCCCAGATGGCCCAGCGAATCGATATGGCGCTTGCCCGCGAAACTCCTCGGGCGGTGTAATCTGCTGCGCTTCCTGCTGGATCACATCCTCGCTGCCCGTGTGATAGAAGGGTCCTCGCGTGGCGATTGACGCCGCGTCCGAATACAGAAGGCCGGCATTAAGACGGTGACCGCGGTCCCTTTCCTCCCGGGCCATTGCCAGGTAGTCGTCTGCACGGCGGCCGAGCACTGTACCAATCGTCACGTGGAAGGCGTGCACTTCCCATTTTTCATTTTTCGGAATCAACCATAAGGCGGCGATCCAGGTTTCATGGTGTCCGGCCCCCGTCGCAGAGACCAATGTGTATGCCTGCTCCGGTATTTTCTTTACCGCCGCCGTCACTGCATCCGCGCGGTGCGCGGCACCCTTCGAACAAATAGCGACTCCGTTGCTTCCGGAACGATCTCCCCATCCTGTAACGGTCATGACTTGTTCGACTTTTAGGCCATCGAAGGGACCCGCAGCCTTGAACTGCTGCAGAGTCGCAACAAGCTGATCTCGTGTAGTGCTTGCCTTGGCCTCATCGGTGAACTGGCTGTACACAGTGTCCGCGTCGCCTGTGAAAATGGCTCGCATGAAACCGAGACTCGTCTCAGCAATAGCCGATCTTTTACTTCCGTCGATTTCTGCCTGATCGTGGCAATTGTAGAAATAGGACTTCTGGCATCCTGCGGATAGGGACAAAACAAC
>DATBHX010000072.1:0-15374 GCA_036557225.1 Candidatus Angelobacter sp. | reverse complement strand
CCCATCGTTCTGGACCATCTGCCCGAAGCCAGATTGCCAAAACTGAGGCAGATCATCGTTGGCGGAGAACCCTGGAGCGAGGACCTGCTGAAGATTTGGGGTAAGGGAAGACAGTTCTTCAACTCTTACGGACCGACGGAGACAACCGTCCAGGCAACCGTGGGCGAATGCCGAGCCGGAGAGGGCAAACCGTCCATTGGACGCCCGATCGTCAATGCGCGGATTTACCTGCTGGACGAAGAAGGCAATCCTGTTCCTGTCGGCGTGGCCGGCGAACTCTTCATTGGTGGTAGAGGTGTCGGCCGCGGATATCTGGATACTGCGCTGACGGCGGAAAGGTTTGTACCCGATCCATTTAGCGGCGAAGCCGGGGCTCGCCTGTATCGGACAGGAGATTGGGCGGCATGGCTGCCGGATGGACGGATCAACCTGCTCGGACGCAAAGATGAGCAGATCAAGATTCGCGGACATCGGGTTGAACTGGGTGAAATTGAATCTGTTCTGGCACAGCATCCGGCGGTGCTGCAATCGGCGGTGATGGTGCGAAGCACTGATCCGCGGCAGGCACGCCTGGTCGCCTACGTGGTTTTAGTGTCTGGCCAAGCTACCGGTGTTACAGACTTGCGCAGCCATTTGAAAAACAAGCTGCCGGATTACATGGTACCGGCTCAATTCGTCATGTTACCGGAGTTGCCGCTGAACTCCAGCGGCAAGGTAGACCGGCACGCGCTCCCTGCAGTTGAAGCCGGCGCCGGCGACGGTCGAGCACCCCGCTCGCCGGAAGAAGAGGTCTTGTGCCAGATCTTTGCTGAAGTGCTGGGCCTGGAGCGCGTGGGGATTGATGACAACTTCTTCGATCTAGGCGGCCACTCACTGATGGCGACGCGCCTGGCCAGCCGTGTGCGGTCGATGCTTGGCTTTGAATTACCGCTGCGAACCTTGTTTGAGCTGCCAACCGTAACAGGGTTGCGGTCACATCTTCACGAAGCCGAGAAAGCACGGGCCCCGCTGGCTGTCGATCAGCGACCGGAGCGCCTGCCGATGTCGTATGCGCAGCAGCGGCTGTGGTTCCTTGATCAGCTCCAGGGCAAGAGCACCGAATACAACATTCCTGAGGCTTTGCATCTGCGAGGAGAGCTCGACTACGAAGCACTGCAACGAGCGCTTTCTGCGATCGTCCAAAGACATGAGGTGCTGCGCACGCGCTTTGCTGAAAGCGAGGATGCCCAGCCGATCCAGATCATCGATCCGGAATCACGCGTTACGCTGCAGATTGAAGACCTCAGCCAGCTGGATGAACAATCACAGCAAGCCCAAATCGCGGCGGCGAAGAAGAAAGAGCGTGAGCAAGCCTTTGACCTGGCGCGCGGACCGCTCTTGCGCATGAAGCTCTTCAAGCTGAGCGAGCGTGAACACATACTCCTGCGCACCTTCCACCATATTGTTACCGATGGCTGGTCGCAAGGGATATTCAATCGCGAGTTCATGCTTCTTTATGAGGCATTTCAAGAAAATCAGCCGGATCCACTGCCGCCTCTGTCCATTCAATACGCTGACTTTGCGCTATGGCAGCGCAAGCGACTGGACGAAACGCTGGCCGATCAGCTTGCCTACTGGAAGCAACAGTTAGCGGAGATACCAGAAGAATTGGCCCTGGCGAAGGACCGCCCACGGCCACCTCGGCAAACGTTTGATGCAGACGCCTGTCAGATTCAGTTATCGAAGGAGCAGACGGCGGCGTTGAAGCGGCTCAGCCAGGGCAACCAGGCAACGCTCTTCATGACCCTGCTTGCGGCCTTTGCCACGCTGCTCGAACGCTACAGCGGGCAGGACGACATTGTTCTCGGCTCGTCGATCGCGAATCGCCAGGAAGAGCAACTGGAACAGTTGATGGGCTTCTTTGTGAACTCGCTGGTTTTGCGCGTCCGCGTGAACCCGGAGCAGACCTTCAGCGAGTTGCTCAGCGGCGTGCGCAAAATCGCACTGGATGCGTACCGGCATCAGGACCTGCCGTTTGAGCGACTGGTGGAAGAGTTGTCACCGCAGCGCAGTCTTAACAAAACGCCGCTCTACCAGGTGTTGTTTTCACTGCAGAATGCGCCCGTACAGGCGCCTGTTTTCAAAGGGCTGGAAATCGAACACCTTCCCGGCGAAGGCCTGCACACGCACTTCGACATGGAATTGCAAGCCATGGAGCACGGCGGCGCAATTGGTCTTTACTGGATCTATAACCGAGACCTGTTCGATCGCTCGCGCATTGAGCAGATGGCCCGCCACTATTTGCGGTTGCTGGGTGCAGTAGCCGCAGCGCCCAACGTCCCGCTCTTCCAGCTGGAAATGCTGAACGAGCCGGAAAAACAACAACTGGTGCTTGATTGGAACCAGACCAAGAGAGAGTACGCAGTTCAGGAATCTTTGTGCGCGGCATTTGAGGCGCAGGCAGAGCAAACTCCTGATGCGACGGCTGTGATCTGTGGCGACCAGCGGCTGAGCTACCGCGAATTGAACGAGCGTTCGAACCAACTGGCCAACCACCTGATGAAGCTCGGGGTCGGACCTGAGAGCAGAGCCGGCATATGCGTTGAACGCAGCGCAGCGATGGTTGTGGCGATGCTGGGGGTGCTGAAGGCCGGAGGCGCCTATGTGCCGCTTGACCCCAAGTACCCAATCGAGCGTTTGCGCCATATGCTGGAAGACTCCGAAGCCATGGTGCTGCTCACGGAGAGCTCCTTGCGATCGCAGCTGCCGGCTTTTACTGGAGCAGTTGTCGAGCTGGATTCGCAGCGAGATAAAATCGCGGCGGCCGCGAGCTTCCGGAACCCCGGCAGGCCGGTAGATCCAGGAAATCTCGCCTACGTGATCTATACTTCTGGCTCAACCGGAAAACCCAAAGGCGTCTCCATCAGCCACGGCAGCGCAGTTACGTTCGTGCGCTGGTCGCAGGAAGTGTTCTCAACAGAAGAGCTGTCACGCGTTCTGGCTTCGACCTCCATCTGCTTCGATCTCTCAGTTTTTGAGATCTTTGTTCCGCTCAGTTGCGGCGGTTGTGTTGTCGTGGTCAATAACGCGCTCGATCTTGCGGAAGCGGCGAAGGATGCAGGCGTGAGCCTGGTCAACACTGTTCCATCGGCCATGCGTGAGTTAGTGCGGATGGGAGACATTCCGGCGTCAGTGCGAGTCATCAATCTGGCCGGTGAAGCTCTGAGCGGAGCGCAGGTACGCGAGATCTATGAGAGCACCACAGTCGAAAAGGTGTTCAATCTTTATGGGCCGTCGGAAGACACCACTTATTCCACTTGCGCCTGCGTGCCTCGCACACATCAGGGCAGCGCAGCGCCGATCGGCAAACCTATCGCCAACTCACAGGTCTATGTGCTGGATGACTGGATGAATGTTGTGCCAGTCGGCGTGGTCGGCCAGCTATATCTCGGAGGAGCAGGGTTGGCACGCGGATATTTGAACCGGCCCAGCTTAACGGCGGAATCGTTTGTTCCCGATCCATTCGGTACGGATGCCGGTGGCAGGCTCTACCGCACTGGTGATCTCGTGAAGTGGGGTGCAGATGGAAACCTGGAATTCCTTGGCCGTGCGGATGATCAGGTAAAGATCCGCGGGTTCCGCATTGAATTGGGAGAAATTGAAGCTGCGCTCGAGCGGCGGCCTGAAGTGCAGCAGGCAGTGGTGATGGCGCGTGAAGATGGCTCAGGCGAAAAGCGACTGACCGCATATGTGATCGCCCGGGGACAACACGATGAGATCGTGCGCACGTTGCGCGAGTATTTAAAAGAGAAATTGCCGGCACACATGTCGCCTTCGCATTATGTCCTGTTGGATCGCCTGCCGCTGACGCAAAACGGCAAGGTGAACCGCAAGGCGTTGCCCAATCCGCAACAGCCGGCGACAACCGTCTATGTCGCACCGCGTACCGAGATGCAGCACCTGATCGCCAGGGTTTGGCAAGAGGCACTGGCAGTGGAGCGCGTAGGGCTGGATGACAACTTCTTCGACCTGGGCGGGCATTCATTGCTGGTGGCGCGGGCACGCTTCACTCTCCGGCAAAAGCTGGGACGCGATATAGCGCTGGTGGATTTTTTTACCTATCCAACGGTCCGCGCTTTGGCCCGGCATCTGGAAGAGACTGCAGAACAAAAACCAGTCAGTGTTTCTGAAAGCCAGCAGCGCGCTTCGCGGCAGAAAGCCAATGCTCTGCGGCATTGGCAAAACCAGCAGAAGATCAAAGGGCACGAGAAGGAGCCGGCGCAATGACAGATTTTCCGGTAGGAGACTCATTCGGAAAGATCGCCGTCGTTGGCATGGCGGGCCGCTATCCTCAGGCCTGGAACATTGAACAGTTCTGGAAAAACCTGGTCGAGGGCAGAGAGTGCATCACGTTCTTTACTGATGATGAGCTCCGCGAGGCCGGCATCAGTGCGGAACTGCTGTCACGTTCGGATTACGTCAAAGCGCAGGGAGTTTGTCCGGGCACGTTTCTGTTCGATGCGTCGTTTTTCAGCTACACGCCACGCGAAGCCGAATTCCTGGACCCGCAACACCGGGTCTTTCTGGAGTGTGCATGGGAAGCGCTGGAGGATGCGGGCTACGACGCCTCAACTTACTCCGGGCGCATCGGCTTGTTTGCCGGTTCCGGAGCTACACAATATTTGTCGCAACTGCTGAGCATTCCGGGAATCCACAAGCTGACCGACCTCTTCAGCCTCACTACTTATAACGAAAAGGATTTTCTGGCCACGCGGGTCGGTTACAAATTGAACCTGCGCGGCCCGTGCATCACGGTGCAGACGGCCTGCTCCACGTCACTGGTAAGCATTGTGATGGCCTGCCAGAGCCTGTTGAGTTTTCAATGTGACATCGCCATGGGCGGCGGCGTCACTTTGATCACGCAGGAGCGCGGAGGATATCTCTACCAGGAAGGCGGAATCCATTCCCCGGACGGGCACTGCCGCGCCTTCGATGCCGGCGCTCGCGGCATTGTGGGCGGGGCCGGAGCGGGAGTGGTGGTGCTCAAACGACTGGAAGATGCGCTGGCCGAAAGAGACACCATTCGTGCCGTGATTGTTGGTAGCGGGTTGAACAATGACGGATCGGCGCGGGTCGGCTATTCGGCGCCGGGCGTCAATGGCCAGGTCGCGGTTTCGTCCGACGCCATTGCGATGGCGGCTATCAGCCCCGAAACCATCGAGTATGTGGAGTGCCATGGCACAGCAACGCCGATGGGCGATCCAATTGAGATCACTGCGCTGACCAAAGCATTCCGTGCTTATACGACTAAGAAGAAGTTTTGTGCCGTAGGTTCGGTGAAGACCAACATCGGGCATACCGATGCTGCGGCGGGTGTTGCCGGGCTTACGAAGACGGTCCTATCTCTGCAAAATGGTCTGATCCCGCCCAGCCTGCATTTTCAGAGGCCGAATCCCGACATCGATTTTGCCAACAGCCCGTTTTACGTCAACACAGAGCTCAAGGAATGGAAGAGGAATGAAACGCCGCGACGGGCCGGCGTGAGTTCGTTTGGTCTGGGAGGCACGAACGCTCATATCATTCTGGAAGAAGCGCCGGTGCAAGAGCCGGCATCGGCTCATCGCCCTTGGAGCCTGCTGGTGTGGTCGGCGAAAACAGAAGCCGCTGCGGACAAGATGGGAGCTAATCTCGCGGAACATCTGAAAAAACACCCAGATGACTCTCTAAATGACACGGCCTATACGCTCCAGGTAGGACGAAAGCTGTTTCCGTATCGGCGCGCTCTGGTGTGTCGCGATCCACAAGACGCGCTCTCCGCACTGGCAACAAATTCGACCGACAGATTGTTGGCCGGCTATCGACAGCAAGACCCGGGGCCCGTGGCTTTTCTTTTTCCCGGGCAGGGGCCGCAGTACGTCAACATGGGCCGCCAGCTTTATGAAAACGAGCGCATCTTCCGTGAGCAGATCGACCGGTGCGCAGAAATTTTGAAAACACACCTTGATGTAGACCCGCGCGACATTTTGTATCCGGCCCAGGGACAGAACGAGCAGGCGGCTGTGTTGCTCGATCAGATCAAGTACACAACGCCGATTCTTTTCTCTGTCGAGTACGCAGTGGCGAAGCTGTGGCTGGCATGGGGGCTGCAGCCGGCTGGCATGATCGGTCATAGCACCGGCGAGTATGCCGCTGCCTGCATTGCCGGCGTCTTCTCTTTGGAGGATGCGTTGCGGCTGGTCGCAGCACGGGGCCGTTTGATGCAACAGGCTCCGGAAGGCTGCATGACGGCAGTATTGCTTTCGGAAAAAGAACTCCTGCCGTTGCTGGCGGAAGTTGGGCGCATCTCCGTAGCGGCCATCAATAGTCCGTCGGCGTGCGTGGTTTCCGGTTGCGAAGCTGCCATGGTGGAGTTGGAGCGTAAGCTCGCCCAACGCTCAGTTGTGCATCGGCGGCTGCACATTTCCTGCGCCGCCCACTCCGAGATGATGGAGCCCATCTTGGATGATTTTCGCAAGGAGTTGGAGAAGACGAAATTCAATGCCCCGTCTATCCGTTATATCTCCTGCGTATCCGGGAACTGGATCAAGCCTGAAGAGGCGACGAACGCGGATTACTGGGTTCGTCACATTCGCCAGACCGTCCGCTTCGCCGATGGCGTTGGGCAGTTGCTGAAAGAGCCCGGCTGTATTCTTCTGGAAGCCGGGCCGGCACGAATGTTGACCAGCCTGGTCGCGCAGCATCCTTTGCGCCGTGCGGAACACGTAACGCTCTCTTCGCTCCCGCATCCGCGGGAAGATCAGCAGAGCGATCTGGAATTCTTCCTGTCCACTGCAGGCCGGTTGTGGCTTGAGGGTGTTGCCATTCACTGGGAAGCGCTGCACGATGGCGAAAATTCCCGACGTATTCCGCTGCCGACATATCCTTTTGAACGGCAGCACTACCAGCTTGCAGCCGGACGAGCTACGCGCAAGCCCGCTCAAGATACCAGCAGCATTCATGTCGTGGCAGCGGTTCATGAGCCGGCGCCGGCCAAGGGTGCGCCTTCTTCGCCCGCGCTGGCCGCCAGGCATGCGCGACCAAAGCTGCCTACTCCTTACATTGCTCCACGCAACGACGTGGAACGCGCGATTGAAGGAATCTGGCAGGACTCTCTCGGGATACAGTCGCCGGGAGTGTCGGACAACTTTGTAAGTCTGGGCGGGCACTCGCTGCTGGCGATCCAGATAGCAGCGCGTATCCGCGATTTATTTGAGATCGAGTTTTCTGTCGCCAGGCTCTACCAGACGCCTACGATTGCCGGACTGGCTGCAGTGATCGCGAACGAAATGAAGAAGCGGAAGACAAGCGCTTCGGCGTCGACGGATGCCGGCAGCCGCAGGTCCTCGCCGCTGGTGCCGATTCGCGGAGAAGGAAGCAATCCACCGTTGTTTCTGGTGCATCCGGTGGGCGGCGGTGTGATGGCTTATCACGATCTGGCAAAGTATCTGAGCAAAGAGCAGCCGGTGTACGCGCTCCAGAACCATGATGAAGAACATCCATCATTAACCATTGAGGACATGGCGGCCCGCTATTCCGCGGCCATCCGCGCAGAGCATCAGAATGGGCCTTACCTGCTGGGCGGATCGTCGATGGGTGGAGCAGTGGCTTTTGAGATGGCTGTTCAACTCAGCGCGCAAGGCCAGGAAGTTCCGCTGGTCGCAATGTTGGATACACCGTCGCGCGTGGTGCCGCACATGCGAGGTCTGGAGGCTTACGCACCCCAGGTGGTGGAGCTGAATTTGATGGCCTCTATCATTGCATCCGGGCAGCAGAAGGAATTCAGAATCGCGTTGAGCGAGCTGAACCAGCTTAGCCCGGCCGAACAGGTGGAGTGTGTGCTGCGTAAGCTGCAGGAGCAACAATCGGTATCGGCTAATGTGAGCGCTGCGGCGCTGCAGGAGGCGCTGGCAGTATTTACGAAAAACCTCACTGCTCTGGAACGATACAGCCCACGCGCGTACGGTGGTCATGTGCTGATGCTGCGGGCTATGGAGGTTTCACCGAACATGAAAGAGACGGCGCCGGATTTGTGTGACGACCCAGCTTTCGGCTGGCAGGCTTATTGCACACAGCCGGTGATCGTGCGCCGGGTTCCCGGGGATCACGCGCGCATGAATATGGAGCCGAATGTCAGTGTAGCCGGGGCCGAATTGCAGCGTTCGATCGACGAGGCTCTGGAAACGCGGTTTGTTAGCCGGAGCGGCCGGTCGTCCGCGGCTGCATCCGGGTGAGCTGCCGTACGAGTGCCAAAGCGTGAGGCTTGACCATTGGGCGTACGAGGAGAAAGAGAAGTTGTGTATTTGGAATAATTTTTGGAAAGAAATCCGTTTGCCGGTTTCTTCCCGCACAATTGCCACTACAGGAGGGCGTTTGTGAACAATATCAGGCAGGACATTCAATATGCGCTACGCACCATGCGCAAATCGCCGGGGTTCACCGCGGTCGCGGTCTTGACTCTGGCCCTCGGCATTGGAGCCAACACGGCGATTTTCACGCTCGTGAATGCGGTGTTTTTTCGGCCGATTCCGGTGCGGGATCCGGGAAACCTGGTTTCCATTTTCACGACGGATGAGCGGAATCGCAGTGCAGTCAGCAACATTTTGCCGGTCTCGTTCCCGAACGGCGACGATCTCCAGCATCGCGCGCAATCTTTTTCCGGCGTGAGCATGTATTCCACGGCGGCCGTGAGCATGACTGTCAACGGCCAGCCGGAAAGCCTGACGGCGCAAACGGTTTCTGGAAACTATTTTGATGTGCTGGGGGTTCAGGCTGAGCTGGGCCGTACGTTCCGCCCCGAGGAAGACGCGCAACCCGGCGCATTTCCGGTGATCGTGTTGAACTACGGCCTCTGGGAGCGCAAATTTGGCGGCGATCGCAACGTGATTGGAAAAACCGTGCTCCTCAACGGGCTGGGCTTCAGCGTCATCGGGGTGGCCCCGCGAGGATTCCAGGGAGTGTCCGTGCTGGGCGGTCCTGATCTGTGGGTGCCGCTGGCGATGCACGATCAGATTTTCTCCGGACTGCAGAAGGTTTATTTCAATGAGCGCCGCTTTCTGGGCTTTCTGGTGGTTGGCCGGCTGAAGGATGGGGTAACCACGGAGCGAGCCCGCTCCGAACTATCGACGCTGGGTTCGGCCCTGGAGCACGATTTTCCGCTGCCGAATAAAGGAAGAAGTTTTACCACCAGGCCGTTGGTGGAATCCACCATCAATCCGAATCTGCGCTCTTTATTCACAAAGGCCGGCCAGTTGATGATGGCGGTCGTTGGGCTGGTGTTGCTGATCGCATGCGCCAATATCGCGAACCTGTTGCTGGCGCGGGCTGCAGGCAGGAAGCGAGAAATTTCCGTCAGGCTGGCGCTGGGTGCGACGCGCGCGCGGATTATTACGCAGCTGCTCACTGAGGCTTTCATCTTGGCGATGGTGGGAGCAGTGCTTGGGATCGGACTGGCTGTGGTGGCCCGCAATCTGCTTTGGAAGTTTCGTCCTCCATTCCTTCTGCAGGCCAATCTCGACCTTGGGCTTGACGCGAGAGTGCTTTGGTTCACGCTGGCGATTGCTGTCTTCACCGGATTGCTGTTCGGCCTGGCGCCTGCGTTGCGTGCTTCGCGGCCTGATCTGGTTTCTGAGCTCAAAGAGCGAACCGGCGGGGAGATGTTTTCCGGAAAGCGCTTTAGCGTGAGCAGCATCTTTGTCATGGCGCAGGTCGCGTTCTCACTCATTGCGTTGGTCGGGGCAGGACTGTTCCTCATGAGCCTGCGCAATGCCCAGCAGATTGATCCTGGGTTCGATACACGGAACCTTGCGATGCTCTCCTTTGACCTGGGCTCGCTGAGCTATGATCCGCCGCGGATCAAGGAATTTGAGCGGCGCAGCCTGGAGGTCGCGCAGGCGCTGCCCGGCGTTAAGGCCGCCACTTTTGCCACGAACATTCCTCTTTTCGGCGGCGCGTTTGCCCGCAGCATCTTCCCTGAAGGACAGGAAGACAGCTCCAACCGAAACGGCGTTCTGGTGAGCATCGACAGCGTGTCAGAGAACTACCTGCGCACGATGGGAATTCCATTGGTGCAGGGAGACGACTTTGACAGCACGGTTCGTGAAGACAGCCCGAAAGTAGCCATCATTAATCAGACGGCAGCGCGCCGCTTCTGGCCCAACCAGCCCGCCGTGGGAAAACGCTTCAAATTTTACGGCACGAACGATTGGATGCAGGTGATCGGGGTCAGCCAGGATTCGAAATACACCACGTTGGGTGAAGACCCCACGCCTTACATTTATCTTCCGCTGATTCAAACGCCGAGCGGCGCAGTGACGCTCTTCTTCCGCACCGGCAGCGACCCGAACGGGGAGCTCAGCACCGTGCGCAGCCAGATCCAATCGCTGGACCGCAATTTGCCGCTGACCAATGTCTGGCCGGTGGGCGAGGTAATCTCGCAGGCGCTCTGGGCCCCGCGTTTTGGTGCAAGCCTGCTGGCGATCTTCGCTCTGTTGGCGCTGACGCTGTGCTCCATCGGCATCTATGGCGTGATCGGTTATTCCGTAGGACAGCGCATACGCGAGATCGGAATTCGCATGGCCCTGGGAGCGCAGCGGCGCGATGTGCTCTTGATGGTGCTGAAGCAGAGCGCCCTGATGCTGGCGGTTGGCCTGGTGGTTGGGCTGGGGATTTCATTCTGGCTGGCCCGTGTGTTCACGAGCTTGATGTACGGCGTGAACGTCAATGCGCCAGGGGCATTTGTGGCGATGGGCCTACTGATGGCTCTGCTGGGACTACTGGCCAGCTACCTCCCGGCTCGCCGGGCGGCCTCCGTAAGCCCCATCGTGGCGCTACACAACGAATGATGCGAGAACGGCGCCGGCAGAGCGCATGCGTTTTTGTTCAGCCGGCGCCCGGGTTCGCAACGCTTTTAAGTAAGACAAGAGTTTTCAGATCAGGCAAGAGAAAGATGGAGATCGAGTTTTGAACACGCCGTCAATCACCAGCGTGCCGCAACGCTATCCGGCTGAGCTGCGTTATGAGCCGCGGGTGATCAGCGGATTTCGTCCTGTGACGGAGCCGCATCTCGCGCTCTATTTCGGCGTGTTGCAGCATATTGTTACCGAGCAGAACCGGCATCCGGGGGGCAGCTACTGCCTGATCGCCGACTGGCATGCCACGACGATGTGGTCCGGCGGGCCTGTCTTGCAGCAAGCCACGCTCACGACGGCGGCGGCGCTGCTGGCGCTCGGCGTCAATCCCTATAAGACGATGTTGTTCGCGCAATCGCATGTCGCCGGTCTGGGCGATATGGCCTGGCTGCTCAGTTGCATGACGCCGGAGTCGCTTCTGTTAAGAAATCCGGTTTCGCGCGGGACATCGGTGAACAAGAACAATATTGGCGCCATCCTTTATCCCGTGTTGATGGCTGCGGACGTGCTCTCGCTTTGCGGGACCAGGGTTGTTGTGCCCCGCGATCAGATTCCCAATTCGCGCAAGGTGCGGCAGATTGCCGTCGCCGCCAACCGCATGCTCGAGCACCCGATGTTTCCTGTTCCTGTGGTGGTTGTGCGCGGCGGAGATGTTCCCGGCCTTGACGGCGGCCGAATGGACGTTGCACAAGATAATCATATTTCCATGTTTCTCAACCTGCGCGATCTGCGCCGCCGTGTGCAGCAGATTCAGACGGATTCGCGCGGCGTACGCGATCCGAAGGACCCGGATCGTTGTACGGTGTTCCGGATCTATGCGCTGGTAGCTTCGCCGGCGCAGGTTGATGTGATGCGCGACCGCTATCTCAGAGGAGCGATCGGCTATGAGGAGGCGAAGAGCGAATTGGCTATCGCCATTGCCGAGCGCTTCGCACAACCTATGGAACGTTTTGAAGAATGGAAGAACCGGCCAGACGATATACGGGACATATTGCGCAATGGGGCGCGCGCCGTTTCCACTGAGGTCGGGACGACCCTGGCTCTGGTGCGGGAACATCTGGGGCTGGCTTTGTGAGGCTGAGAAATGACTGACCGCAATACTCGCGAATGGCTGCGCAGCTGGAATACCGGTGATTTTCTGCGGGAACAACGGGAAACCGGCCGGGCGGGACTCTCGCCGGCCACGATCGCAAAGTACGCTGAGGAGCATGACCGCGTTTCCGCACTGCTGGATGAACGCCGTCTTTCAGCGCAGGACATTGGGATCGCGCGCATGCTGGAAGCAATCACGGCTCCGCTGGCTGCGCTGCGGGCTGATCCGATCCCGCGTTATTACTCCTACACTGGAGTAAATGTTCTGGATGAATATGTTGACGGCAGCCGGCTCGATCTGGACATGCAGAAGGAATTGTGCGTTGAAGGCATCCGCGGCCTCATGCTCGATCTCACGCGCTTTGAGGCGTACAGCATTGCGGGAATCGAGCCATGGTCAACCGGGAAACTCGATGCTGATGTGATTTCGCGCCGGCTCAAGCTGCTGAAGCGCCAGTTCCAGGCGCTTGAGGATCTGGCGCAAATATTGGATATCAAACTATCGCCGCCGGATATCTCTGCGCCGCGCATGTACTCCACCCTGGAAGCATACTGCCGTGAAGAGCACCCGCTGAGCGCTGTGGTGCAGTTTACCTGCATCCCCAGTTCCTGCTCGCATGATGAAGTTCTTTTCTTAAGAACGATTGCCGAAGATGAACTGTGCTTCAAAGCAATGTATCTTGCGATACGCCAGGCGGGAGAAGCGATCGAAAGGGAATTACTGGAGGCTGCGGTTTGCTTCTTAAAACAGGCAATCGCTTTTGCCGGCATGCTGCATGAATCTTTCCGGGTCCTGCAGTCAATGCCACCAGAACACTTTCTCGACTTTCGCGAGGTGACCGGCCAGGCCAGCGCGGTGCAGTCATTCAACTATCAGCGGCTCGATATCGCTCTCTTTGGGTTGAACCCTGAGAAGATCAGCGTGTTCCAGCGCGTTCCCCATCTGCGCAGCTTGTTGCAGTTTTCCAGCCGCGAATTCGCTTCGCTTCGCTCACTCTTGAATTCACTACCCCAGAGCAATGGATTGGAAGAAAGGGCCATGGAACTGGCACGGTTGCTTGACCGGCATCTTTTGTCATGGCGCGGACTCCATCTGAGCTTTGCCTTGCGTTATCTGCCTCCGGAAGCGATGGGAACCGGCGGCACTGCGGGGCCCTCTTATCTACAGAAATTCTTCCGGCAAAGTTTGTTCGATGACACTGAGCCTGATTTCGACTTGATTGAGGACATTTTTGGCGGATCTTCGAAGATCCAGGAAATATTCCGGGCGCGCTCGGGAACGCGAATCGCTCCTGCGGGAGACCTTTGGCTTGGGCGGGCGGCAGGAAGTTAACGTTTTATGATCGAATTTCACCATCATGAGTCTCTGAACAGCGTTCCGTGGGCGGTTGCACTGGGTGTTGTATCTGCCTATGGTGTGAATTTAGGGGCGCTCGAAGCAGTGCTTGCTTCGGCCCAGGAGGCTGTTTCTTTTGGTGCTCCGGAAGCGATGAAGCGTATTCAAGCCTTCGAGTCTTTTTTTGACCAGAATGGCTTTCGTTCTCCTCTGGGATATCAGCTTAAGCGCATTCAGGAGAAAGGGCTGCCCGGCGGCAGTCCGGTGGTTCGCGCGCTGCTCTTATGCGAAATGAGCACTGGCTTGTTGATGGGCGCCCAGGATGCAAGCGCGATTAAAGGCACGCTGGTTTGCGATCTGGCGCAGGAAGGCGAGTCGTTTTCGGGCATGCGGGAAGAAGTGTTGTGCCGCAAGGATGAAATTGTTCTCAAGGATGAAGAAGGGGTCATTGCCACGCTTTTTCAGGGGCCGGATCACCGGACGCGTCTCAAGAAAGACACGAAGGACATTGTATTTTTCATCTTTTCAGCGCCGGGTGTCAGCGCCGCTGAGGTGCGCGAGGGAGTTTGGAAAGTTCATAGTGTGTTGCAACGGGCTTGCTCTGAAATCCAGGTACAAGTGTATGAAAGCCGGACGCCGCTCGTCGAGGTTGATTAGGATTGGCCAGCATGGTTCTTAGTATCCAGACAACGACCGCGAGCAGAGAGGCCGGGGCAGCCATGAATTTCACGCTGGTTGAGAATCAGGTTGATATCTGGCACATGGATATCGCCGGGGAAACCGATAACCTTCATCAATACCGGTCATTGCTCTCCCAGGATGAGGCCCGGCGCGCGGACAGATTTCATTTTGAAAAGCACCGAACGCGGTTTATCAAGGCACGAGCAGGGATGCGGCAGGTCCTGGCCGGCTATACCGCGATCGCTGCCGAGGCGCTGACCTTTTCCTATGGCACAAATGGCAAGCCGAAGCTCTCAGAGGAATCGAAGAAATCGGGAATCAGTTTCAATTTGTCCCACTCCGATGACATTGCGATCCTGGCGGTGACGCGAGGGCTGACTGTCGGGATAGACGTCGAGCGGATCAATCCTGAGTTTGCTACCGAAGAGATTGCCTCGCGCTTCTTTTCGGCGGCAGAGGTAGAGTGCCTGCAGGCATTACCTGTCGCGGAGAGAGTCGATGGATTTTTTTCCTGCTGGACGCGGAAAGAGGCCTATATCAAGGCCCTGGGAGACGGATTGTCTCTTCCGCTTGACAGCTTTGAAGTTGCCTTCGGACCAGGAACGCCTGCTGCACTATTGCGGGTGAAGACTGATCCAAGCGAAGTAACGCGCTGGAGCATGTATGACATTGCAGTAGCGCCTGGATATCGTGCGGCTCTGGTGGTGCAGGGAAGGGAACACAAGTTGCATTACAGGCAATGGCAGGAAATACCTTTGGTTTCGAAACTGGAACGGCCTGCTTGATGGACAGCAATAAAAACAAATCTATACGGAGAACTCAAATGCCAGAAGAGAAAGAAGACAATACGATTTACAAAGTTGTGGTAAACCACGAGGAACAGTACTCGATCTGGCCGGCCAATCGCGAGAACGCTTTGGGCTGGAAAGATGCAGGCAAGAGCGGCACGAAGCAAGAATGTCTGGCTTACATCACAGAAGTCTGGACGGACATGCGGCCGTTGAGTCTGAGAAAAAAGATGCAGGAACAAGGGATCGCATAGAACAGCAAACCACAGCGTGAGCCATGTGGCGCCTCCATTGACCGATGACCGAGGCGCTACATCGGTTCGCATTTCTGCAGATGGCCTTGAACAGCTGCGTGACGGCCGGCCAGCTGACTCGCCGCTTCTCCAAGCATTGCCATCGGGGAGAAAGCATCTCTTAAGTTTTTCATGCCAGTCAAATTGTCATGGTGCGCAGCCCGACTTTGAGATTCGTGCAATTGCACCAAACATAAAATCTTGATAGAAGACGCCGTCCTGGATGGTCTCGGCTTTAGGGATGGGTGTGGATATTGCT
>DATBHX010000071.1:0-112969 GCA_036557225.1 Candidatus Angelobacter sp. | reverse complement strand
GGTGAAATACCTTGCCGGCTATCTCCGGCGGCTCAGCGCCGCGGAACAAAAGCAGATTGAGAATGCGGTACAGGCCATCCAGAAGGCGTTGGCGAAATAGGCTTCGAACATGTGCCTCCGCTCGCTGTTGTAAGATAACGTTTCCCCAAGGCGAACCGACTCATGCTGACACTTTCTTTCTCCCGCGCACGTACCGCATTTTTCCTGTTGTTCATCTCGTTCCTGTCAGTGAACACGCTGTATGCCCAGCGGCTGCCCAAGACCGTCATTCCCAGCCACTACAAGATATTTCTCGATCCCAACATCGCCGCTCAGACATTTTCCGGTGACGAGACCATCGACGTACAGGTAGCGCAGGCCACCAATGAGATCATGCTGAGCTCGCTCGATCTGGAGATCACTCTGGCCGAAGCCACTGCTGGCGGCGCAACACAAACGGCGCAGGTGACCTATGACAAGCCGGGCGAGATGGTGAAGTTGACATTCCCCAAGCCGTTGCCGACAGGGGGCGCAAGTCTGCATCTCAAGTTCAACGCGCCGCTGAAGCCCGGCCTGCGCGGTCTCTACCTCAGCAAGTCTTCGCGGCGACAGTACGCGGTCACACAGTTTGAAGGCACGTACGCACGTATGATGTTTCCCGGCTTTGACGAGCCGGGGTTCAAAGCCACATTCGATCTTTCCGTCATCGCCGACAAAGGTGACACCGCCATCTCCAACGGGCGCATCGCGAACGACGAGCCGCTGCCAGGATCGGACCGTCACAAGCTCACCTTTTCCACTTCTCCACGCATGTCCACCTATCTCGTCGCACTGGCCATCGGCGACTGGCAGTGTCTGGAGCGCTCAGTGGATGGCATTCCCATCCGCGTGTGCGCCACGCCGGAGAACAAAAAGTACGGCGCTTTTGCCCTGGAAGCCGCGGCGCAGTCAGTCCATTTTTATAACCGCTGGTATGGCATCAAGTATCCGTTTGAGAAGCTCGACATGGTGGCCATCCCCGACTATGAGTGGGGCGGCATGGAGAACACCGCCTCCATTTTCTACCGCGATACGGCGCTGCTCATGGATGAGACCAACGCCTCCGTCTTCAGCAAGCAGGGACATGCCACCGTGGTGGCGCATGAAATCGCGCACCAGTGGTTCGGCGATCTGGTGACCGCCGCGTGGTGGGACGATATATGGCTCAATGAAGGTTTTGCCAGCTGGATGGAGACCAAGCCGGTTGCGGCATGGCATCCGGAGTGGCGCCTGGACGAAGAGGAAGCGGCGAGCGCGCAGCAGGTCATCGGGCAGGATTCATTGAGCGCAGCACGGGCCATCCACGGCGATCCCCGCACCTCCGGCGAGATCAAGGAGATGTTTGACGGCATCACCTACGCGAAAGGCGCGGCCGTGCTGGGCATGCTGGAGTCTTATGTTGGTCCGGAGGTCTTCCGCCAGGGCGTGAACGCCTACCTGCAGGCGCATGCCAACGGCAACGCCACCTCCGCCGATTTCTGGCAGACCATGGCCAAGGTTTCCGGGAAGCCGGTCAACCAGATCATGCCGACCTTCGTGATGCAGCCCGGCGTGCCGCTGGTGACTGTGAGCGGAAGCTGCCAGGCCGGCCACATGACTCTCGAAATCGAACAGGAACGCTTCTACATCTCGCCTTTGAACGGCGCGCGCAAGACAGGCGACTTGTGGCAGATTCCCGTCTGCACTCGCGCTGCTCAGCCACAGCAAGGCCAATGCTTCCTTGTCAGCGGCAAAAAGCAGAACGTCAATCTCAGCTCATGCTCATGGCAGATGGCCAATCGCGATGCCAAGGGTTATTACCGCGTCTTCTATCGCGATCAGAAACAGCTCCTCACCATCGCGGCAGCAGCGGAAAAAGAGCTTTCAGTCGCCGAGCGGATCGCCCTGGTGGAAGACGCCTGGGCCATGACGCGCGCCGGCAAGGAGCCGGTGGGCGTCTTTCTCGCCGTGGCGCGTGAGCTGCGCGGAGAGCAAAACCGCCAGGTAGTTGACTTCATCGCCGGGCACCTTTCGACCATCGCGCGGTCGCTGGTGCCGGAGGAAAAGCAGCAGGAATATCGCGCCTTTATTCGCGAGCAATTCGGGCCGCTGGCAAAAGAGACGGGCTGGGCGGTCCGCGCGAATGAGAGCGACGAGCAAAAAGCCCTGCGCGCCAGCCTGCTCGAAATTCTTGGCGAAGCCGGCGATCCCGAAGCCATTGCCGCCGCCAGGAAGATTGTGCAGGACTACATGAAGGACTCCCGCTCCGTAGATGGCACCATCGTTGGCCCGGCATTTACCGTGACCGCCGCAAACGGCGACGCCGCGCTCTATGACCAGTTCAGCCAGGCCATGGCCGGCTCAAATTTTGCCGGCGGATACTATCTTTCGGCCCTCCTCTCTTTCCGCCAGCCGGAGCTGATCAAACGCACGCTCGCCCTGGTGGACCAGGGCAAACTGCGCCAGCAGGATTACGTCAGGATCTTTCCCGCATTGCTTTCTGAGGAGCCGGCCCGTGATTTGGCCTGGGAATATCTCAAGGCCCACTGGGATGCTCTGGCGGAAAAAGTCACCACCTTCGGTGGACGCGGCGCTGTGTCGGCTCTGGGCAATTTCTGTTCCGCGCCCATGCGCGATGACGTGAAACAGTTCTTTGCTGCTCATCGCGCGCCCGGGGCTGAGCGCGCTCTACAACAGAGCCTGGAGCGCATCGACAACTGCATTGAATTCAAGCAGACACAAGGTGAGAACCTGCAAAAGTGGCTGCAACAGCAGGGGCAATAGCGAGCAAAGAATGTCTCAGTTGGAAGGACAGTTCATATCTGTCGAGCGCCGCGCGCACTTGCGGCGAAGCAGCGAGTGGGCGCCAGTCGAAGGATCCCGAGAAACGTATCCTTCTAACATGTGGCTTCAGGGAGTTCTCTTCGATGCACTGGTCCTTTGACAGCGCCATGAATATCAGGGCTGTCGGTAGAACTCCTTGATGCGGCATGGCAAAAGACACCCCGTCGGGATGGTTCAACTTGCCGTCACTGACCCGCTACGCGGGATCGTTCCGACTTCGCTCACCATGACAGAGGTAAATATCCTTTTCAAACTGAGACGCCATTCAAAAGGACCGCTGATGAATTGACACTCGCTCCGGTTCTCATCATTTTTCCACCCAGAGGGACGGCTCCGCTCTTTGAGACGCGGATCGCCCTCACAGGTGGCGGCCAGTGCCGGACGCATTGCGCCCGGCAGGACTCCTTCTTCTTCAGATGAGGGTGCATCGCCAAAGGACAACAGCTTCGCCTTGTGGCAAAGCATGCCCTTTGACTTCATCCGATCAGTAGTGCACGAGAACTATGTGTCGTTACAAGAATTGTCTTTCAGATTTAGGTAAAGAACCGCAGTTACCCGATGAGCCGATTCGCGACCACCGGTTTCCGTCAGGCCTTTAGATCCCGCCGCCGTGGTGCCCTTCAAACACTGACGCCAGCTTGGTAAGCTTCAGCAGATCACTCACGCGTGGCTTGGGATTGGAGAGCTCCAGTTCGCAATTTGCGTTCCGGGCGGCCATATAGACGCTCACCAGCGCGCCCAGGCCGGTGCTGTCAATATAGTCGACGCCGGTCAGGTCGAGCACGATGCGCTTGCTTCCGGGAATCGCGTTGCGCACGGTCGATTGCAGCAGGCTGGCGCTGGCTGCATTAATCTTGCCCGCTCCGCGGATTACCGTTTCGCCGGCATTTTTTTCTGTGGTGAGGTCCAACTCGGGAGTAGGAAGAGCGGGAGATGCGGCCATCGAGGGCCTCCTGTAATGAACTGAGCCCGATGGTGTTCAGGAATAGGTGACGAAAACTCGATCGGTGACGAGACTAGGGGACCGGGCTGTATCCCTCAGGTTCGACACGAATCCCGAAACGATACACCCGCCCACAGAAAAGTCAAGACGAAAGCCCTGTGACGCAGTGATGTAACTCGGTTATTGCGATTTCTTCTTTCCCGGGCTCTTATATTTTGCGCCACAGCCTCTGCAGGCCGCGCCCCTCTTGCTCTGCCACACTCGCGATGTGCCACAGGACTCGCACAGGATGCTCTTATTCCGCGTGGCGCCGCAGTGCGCACACGAATGCTTTCGCCGGACGCCGCGGGCTGTTTTTTCGATCGGTGCCTCGCACACCGGACAGACATTTTGGTCGTGCCGCTTGGGCTTGCCCGGAACTCGCACATCGTTCAGCGGCATGCGACGCAGCAGACGCGCAGAAGCCTGCTTGTCTTCACTCTGGAATTGTTTATCCTTGTTGACGATCAACATACTATGCGCCCTTCTTGGTTGTTTGTTGCAGCCGCCACTGTTTTACCCCGAACTTGATCCTCACCGCATCCTTTGCTTATAGTTGGTCTTCGTAAAAGGGAGAGGATGGGGCTCCCTTGGAGAACGATTGCCATGATCTTTAGTAAGCCCTCTGCCCCAGTATGCCACCGCAATCTCTTATCTTCACGATTCAATCCTGCTTTCACAAGAGCTTATTGCGTCTTCGCCTTGCTGTTCGCTTTGATCGCGCTGGCCGCGGGATGTGGCGGCAGCAGCGCGCCTCCGCCCCCGCCGCCTCCGGCGTTCTCGGTCGGCAAGCTCTACGTAACGAATTCTCCGTCGAATGGCACCGATACTCTTCTGAGATTCAACGCCGGCAATACCGGCAATGTCGCTCCGGAGATGACGTTCGATACGTCACTGCAGCCGGGCACGCAATTTCTTTCTCTCGACGTCACCCATGACCGCCTGGCCGGGTTCAGTCTCTTTGCCAACAGCATCATGATCGTGGACAACGTGAGCTCCGCATCGTGCTGTGCTCCACCGCGTTTTATCTCCGGCGCCGCCACCGGGCTGAATCGCGCCTTTCAAGGCGCTATCGACAGCAATCGAGACGTCATCTATGCATTGAATACCGACTCCACCATTGTGGTACTTGGGCCGGCTTCCACGATTTCCGGAAACGTTGCGCCATTGCGTCGTCTCTCGACCGCTGCGAGTGTCGGCGGAATTGCTCTCGACTCGGTCAACGACCGGCTCTTCCTGTCGGATTCGGCGGGCAACGCAATTCTGATTTTCGACAACGCCTCGACGCTGAACGGAACCGTGACACCCAGCCGGACGATCAGCGGAGCGGCTACCCTGCTGACTTCACCGGGTCCCCTGGCGCTCGACAACTCCGGACGCTTAGTTGTCGCAAGCACGCAAAACCCCGCTCGCATCGCGGTGTTCAGCGGCGCCGCCACGGCGAATGGCAATGTGGCTCCGCTGTCCACATCCACCCTCGCCACCATTACTTTTCAAATCGCTGTCTTTGGAAACGGCGACCTGTATTCCGCGAGTGGTGGCAGTTCCGTGTCTGCCTATACCAACATTGCCGGGGCCACCGGGACGCTGGCGCCTGCTCGCACCATCAGCGGGCCGAACACCGGACTCAACCCTCCGTTTCCGACGGCGTTGAGTGGAGTCATCGGCATTGCACTTGATTCGACACGATAGCGCCGACCACGCGCCGAGCCGCGCCCCTCAGGTGCAGAAGTCCCTAAACCGCGAGCAAAGCTCTCCAGCGGTTTGGAGCGAAGCGACAGAAATTGAAGGATTGGTCGGGGCGAGAGGATTTGAACCTCCGACCCCCTGCGCCCAAGGCAGGTGCGCTACCAGGCTGCGCTACGCCCCGACAAAGATTCCAGCAGATACAACTCATTGTACCGGACTTAAGCAATTTAGTAATCGCCCGAACGAATGGCGTGCTTTGGGCTTGGTAAACACACCGCTGTGAACCGTATTTCCATTTCCGGAATAATCTTGTGCAACTCGACCATGTTCCTGTCTGGTGCGAGTTCCCTGCAGAAGTTACGAAAACCCGACAGTTCCACAGGAAAACCACAGCCCGCCATGGTCTGAATTGCGCTTCGCTGGGGCTTCCGGCCACTGTTCCAGAGGGTGCGTCCATGGATCGTGGCTCTGTCCTGCTGCCTACAGCATTTAGTTCAGATTCCTCCCGAAGATTAAGGAGCGAACGTAGCCTGCGCCCTCCTAAAACCTACGGGCCCGCTTGGCCATTGGTACATTGACACCCTTGCCCCAGTGTAAGTTCGTAATAGTGGCCTAATAGGCGCCACAATTGATGTATATGTAGGGCCTCCCCGTAAATTCCCATTTTGGGAAAATTTTGTTCCGAATTCGGAAAATCATACTAAAGCCAATAATTTGTTATGGATACAGCGATTTCGATTGAAACTGAATCACCGCTGAGAATTCTAGGAGAAAACTTAACAATGAAAAATATGCTCGTGAAGCTGTTGATTTTGGGGGGATTGTTCCTGACTGCAACCGCCGCGCTGCCGATCGAAAACCAGAGATTCGAAGGTCCGAACCCTTATCCTTGTGGGCTGCCGGGATTGCCCGCTTGCCCGAACGGGAACTAAGTAACAAGGGTAACATTAGACCCGATCTCAGACCGAGTAAAAAGCTTGTTCGCGGTACGCTGTTGGCGGTATGCTTACACAGCGTATGTCATTGGGATCAATCAGTCACGGCGTATGGATTGGGTGTATCGCCTTGCAGGTTCTGCTGGCGCTGGTGTTGGTGACCAAGAAAGTCTGGCGCCAATACCCAATTTTCGCTGTGTACGTTTTTTTCGCCCTGCTTCAAGCACCGGTAGCATACACGTTGTTCCAGCACCGAGTGCTGTATTTTTACACGTTCTGGATTTGTGAAGCCATCGGAATTGTGTTGGGGCTGATGGTGGTCCGTGAGATATTTGCTGTACTTTTTACGCCGCATCCAGCCCTGCGCAAACTGGCGACCATGATTTTCCAGGTGGCTGTGGTGGCGCTGGTTGTACTGGCGGGCGTAGCGATCTATGTGGAGTCCTGGAACGCCAGGGGTATCGCGAATGCGACCATGATGGCGTCCGAGGCGGCGCACATTATGGAAGTAGGGCTTATCGTCTTTCTCTTCCTATGTTCGAGCGCTTTCGGGCTGCATTGGCGACAGAACGTATTCGGGATCGCGCTAGGATTGGGGCTGTGCGGCGCCATCGAGCTGGTGAACGTAACCCTGATGGCCCACCAGACGCCGGCAACGGCGTTGGTTTTTAATTTGATCCGCCAAGCCGCGTATGGCGTCAGCCTTTTGATCTGGCTGGGCTATTTCCTGGCGCCGGAGCCGGTCAGCGTGAACGTGGGTGAAATCCCCAAACACGCCCAGTTGGAGCAGTGGAACCAGGCAGTGATGGAGCTTATTAGCCAATGATAACTGTGATCGTAATTGCGCTTGCGTTGTGCGCCGTCGTGTTGTTTTACATGGCGGTACGTAGCCGCAGAAAACAGGCCGGACAAAGCGTGCGTCCGGTGGACCTCACGGCCTTCCGGACCCTGATGGACCGGGACGACGAACTATTTCTGCGGAGAAGGTTGTCGCGCTCGAAATTCTCTCATCTCAAGCGCCAGCGGATCCGCGTGACATTCCGTTACGTCGCGCGCATTGCCGCCAACGCGTCCACGGTGATGAATATCGGTGAGGCGGAACGATTGAACCCTGCGCCTGAAGTCGCCAGTGTCGCGGCCCAGGTGATGGAACTGGCTGCCCAGATCCGCCTGCAATGCCTGCTGGCCATGAGCAAACTGATGCTCGAGTACGCTCTGCCGTCGCTGCAGCTTACGCCCGGCATGCTGGCGCCGAAATATCAGTCTCTTCGCGACAGCGTTTCGCGCCTGGGTGTTCTCACCCACAACCCGGAGCCTCTGGCGGCTGCGATCTAGTTTTCTCGCTTCTGACGAAATGGAAGCCCTGGTCTTTTCCCAGGGCTTCTTTGTCTTGATAACCTTTACGCCCCGGTTGTAGCGGCCGGCATTTAAAATAAGACTATGCTTCTGCAAGGAATATTCCCCGCGGTCACCACGCCCTTCTATCCTGAGGGGGCGGTTTACTACAAGAAAATCGAACACAACGTTGACCGCTATTCGCGGACCCCGATCGCCGGCATGGTGATCTTGGGATCGACGGGCGAAGCCGTGATGCTGAGCGATGAAGAGCGCCGCGAAGTGTTGCGCGTGACAGCTGAGGTGTCTGCCCCGGAGAAGGTGCTCATCGCGGGGACAGGCGCTGAGTCCGTGGCGGAAACCCTCCGTCTCACCGAATACGCCGCCAAACTCAATTACGATGCAGCGCTGGTGCGCACTCCACATTTCTACCGTCCGCAGATGAAGCCCGAGGCGCTGCTGGCGTTTTATCGCACATTGGCTGACCGCTCGCCATTGCCGGTGCTGCTCTATACCGTGCCGCCTTTCACGGCGTATGACCTGCCGCTGGAGGTGATTGTGGCCCTGGCGGAGCATCCGAACATCATCGGGATCAAGGAATCCAGCGGCAACGTGGAAAAAGTGGCGGCCATGGTGGCGGCAACGCGACACATCAAACGCTCGGCTACCGTCACTGAAATCCAGCAGGCGGTTACGGCGCGCATGCTGGCAGCACCACCGATGGAAGAACCCAACGGCCAGTTGGTCAGCGTGAACCAGCTCAGCGGCGGCAACAATCTTGCCGTGGCCGAGCGCCCCAGGATCAAGACGCGCAGCAAGGAAGTGGGCTTTCAGGTGCTGGTTGGCGCAGCGCATACGCTGCTGGATTCACTGCAGGTTGGGGCTAGCGGCGGGGTTCTGGGGTTTGCCGCTCCGGCGCCGACAATTTGCTTTGAAATTCACGCTGCCTGGAGAGACAATGACATTGATTTGGCGCGGTCCAAGCAGGTAGGCTTGGCACCTGCCACCAGGCGCATTGTGTCAGAAATGGGGATCCCCGCGATCAAGTATGCCATGGACTTAAATGGATACTATGGCGGGCTCCCTCGACTTCCTTTGTTGCCGCTGACATCAGCGCAAAAGACGGAGATCGAAAACCAGATGTCTTCCTTCCGGAACTAAAAGGGAAAGCTGGCCAGGCAAGCACAGAAAGACTGCTATCAGCTGTGGAATCAAGGCCTTGCCGGTTTTGCCCCACGGTGTGGAATGGTTAAGTAATTGGAACTTCCGGGCCGAAACAAACGTTTAAATCAGGGTCAACCTAAAGCATAATGTTATTCTCCATGTCTAAGGTCTAGGGGTAAACTGGAGAACAAGCATCAGCGCTGCTACACTTGTTAGGCTTCCGGTTGAGAAAATTGGCTCTGCTTCGTTCGATCAGCAGGATGTGGTGTCTTTAAGCAAGTTCCTCATCGTGTGGGTAAGCAGAACGGGAATCTGGTTGTAAGGGAAACAATCGTGTTGTCTGCGGGAAAAAAGTTGCGCGAGCTGCGTGAACAGATGGGTCTCACGTTGCGGGACGTTGAGATCTCAAGCACCTCTCTGGCTGAATCACGCGGTATTGAAGAGTTCATTATCAATCCCAGCCGCCTCTCTGACATCGAAACCAAAGGCGTGATCCCCAGCATCTACCGGCTGTACGTTCTCTCCGTTATCTATCGCGCTGACTTTACCGAGTTGCTCAAGCTATACGGTGTTGACCTGAGTTTTACCGCGGCGGATTTCGCCATCTGCAGTCCCAGCAAGACACATCGGTTGGAGATCGCGGGCAATCGCGGCAATGTGCGTATCCCGGTGAAGCTTGATCCTGGTTTTGATCTGAAACAGACCACCGATCTCGGCCGCATGATTGAAAACTGGGGCACCGTGCCCATGCAGTATCTGCAGGAGCTGGCCAAGCAGAAATACACCTACGCTTACATTGGCATGGAAGACCTGACCATGTATCCGCTCCTGTTGCCCGGCTCATTTGTGCAGGTGGATGAAGACCGCTGTCGCGTGGAAGAAAAGAAGTGGCGCTCCGAACTGGAACGGCCGATTTATTTTGTGGAAACCCGCGAAGGCCATGTGTGTTGCTGGTGTTCCGTGCGCCGTGGTGAGATCGTGCTGCAATCGCATCCGCTCTCACCCGTGCCGCCGCGGATCCTCAAGCATCCCCAGGAGGCTGAAGTGATCGGCCAGGTAGTGGGCGTGGCTATGCGACTTGGTGAGTGGTACTCTCCTGCTGTGCCAGAGCAACAACAGATTCCTGAAGTAGATGAAGGTGAGCCGAAAGAAGTGCGTCGCCGTTAAGCGGAGCTTTGAGCACAAAAGAATTCGGGTCCAGGAAATCTGATCCTGACCGCGTTACCGCTTCCTGATATTCCTGGTAAAGCTCTCGTACCGATACCTGGATCAGCTCGGCCGACGTTTCCATGTGGGCGGCATAAATCGCTTCCTGGGTGGGGCGATTGCCAAACGCGCGCGTGAATCCCCAATGGACATAGCCTCCGCTACCCGTTTGCAGCGAGCAGATATAGGCCACCTTCTCCACCAGAGTAGGCAGAGCACCCAGTGTTCGTTTCTTGAAATCTTCCGCGGCTTTGAAAATCATGGCGCGCACCTTTAGCTGGAACTTGAGCCGGTCCGTCGTGAAGCGAGGTGTTAAATTCCAGTTATTTTTCTATGAAAACATAGCACAAATCGCGGTTCTCATAGCGATATTTGCGATTTGTTCTGAAATCGGGAAATCTGGGTACTGGGGTAACGTCAGAAACCATTTCACACCCCGGCGATGGCCTGGGAAAGGCCGGTTGCGGGTGTATGTTTCGAGGCCGCCGCTTATTACTCTTTTAGTAAACTCCGGCATACGTTTTATGATCGTCAAGGTCTAAGTCAATTGAAATCACGCACCATCCCAGAAGGAGAGCCCATGCCAATGTTGTGGAGAGTATCTGCTGTTTTACTGCTGTTGGGAAGCTTCATTGCCCCGGCCGGTGCGCAAGCGTCGTCGCCCGCCACGGGCAAAGCAGCAAAAGGGCTTGATCCTGCTTTGATGGATAAGACCGCCGACCCATGCGTGGATTTTTACCAGTACTCGTGCGGGAACTGGCTTAAGCAAAATCCCATTCCCGCAGATCAGGCTGCATATGGCCGGGGTACAGAACTGGCGGAAAACAACCGGCTCGTGCTGAAAGACATTCTGGAGAAGGCTGCCGTCGACCATCCGGGACGCAACGCCACGGAACAGAAGATCGGCGATTTTTACGCCGCCTGCATGGATGAAGAGGCAATCGAAAAGCGAGGCCTTGCCGCGCTCAAACCGGAACTGGACCGCATTGCTGCCCTGAAATCAAAAACGGCGCTGGCCGATGAAATCGCACACCTGCAGATGATCGGCGCCAGTGCGTTCTTTAACTATGAATCTGATCAGGACTTTAAAGACGCGGCTTCAGTGATTGCAGAGGTAGACCAGGGCGGATTGGGGCTGCCGGAACGCGACTTCTACACCCGCACCGATCCCAAGTCAGTGGAGACGCGCAAAGCATACGTACAGCACGTAACCAACATGTTCAAGCTGCTGGGCGACTCCGACGCGACCGCGGCAGCCAACGCCCAGACAGTAATGACGATTGAAACGGCCCTGGCCAATGCGTCGCGCAACGTGGTGGATCGGCGCGATCCGGCCAGCGTCTATCACAAGCTCAAGCTGTCGGAATTGGAGGCCTTGGCGCCGGCCTTTGACTGGAAGCGGTTCTTCGCCGCTGCGCACACGCCGCAGGTGGATAGCCTCAACGTTACCGAACCCAATTTCTTCTCCGCGCTGTCAAAGCTCCTGGCGGCACAGGACCTGCAGGCGACACAAACGTATCTTCGCTGGCAGTTGGTGAATGCATCCGCAGTGATGCTGCCTAGAGCCTTCGTGAATCAGAGCTTTGCTTTTTACGGCAAAAATCTGCGCGGGCAGAAGGAGCTCTCGCCGCGCTGGAAGCGTTGTGTTCGCTATACCGACCAGAACCTGGGTGAAGCGCTGGGCAAAGCCTATGTGGAGCGCACTTTCGGGGCAGAAGGCAAGGCACGGACGCTGCAGATGGTGAAAGACATTGAAGCGGCCATGGAAACGGACCTGGCGCAGATCACATGGATGAGTGATGCCACCAAACAGCGCGCCCGGGAAAAGCTGCACGCGCTGGCCAACAAGATCGGATATCCCGACAAGTGGCGCGACTACTCAAGCTACGATGTCCGTCGCGGTGATGCTCTGGGCAACTACCTGCGCGGCACCGAATTTGAGTCTCTGCGGCAGATCGCGAAGATCGGCAAGCCGGTTGACCATGGCGAGTGGGGCATGACGCCTCCCACGGTGGACGCCTACTACAGCTCGCAGATGAATGACATCAATTTCCCCGCCGGAATACTGCAGCCTCCGTTCTACGACAAAGCGATGGATGATGCGGTGAACTACGGCGATGCCGGCGCAGTCGTAGGGCATGAATTGACCCATGGCTTTGACGATCAGGGCCGCCAGTTTGACGCCAAAGGAAATCTCCTCGACTGGTGGACGCCGGCCGATAACAAGGAATTCGACCAGCGCGCCGCCTGCCTGGTGCACGAGTACGATGGCTTTGTCGCCGTGGAAGACGTTCATCTCAACGGCAAGCTCACGCTGGGCGAAAACGTGGCCGATCTCGGCGGAGCCAAGCTCGCTTTCATGGCCTTGATGCAGCGCATGGCGGCCGGCAATGAAAAGCCGGGCCTGATCGATGGCTTCACCCCGGAACAGCGCTTCTTCATCAGCCACGGGCAAGGCTGGTGCCGCAACTCCAGTGACGAGGTTCTGCGGCTGAACGCCCAAACCGATCCTCACTCAACGCCCAAATTCCGCGTGAACGGCGTGGTCAGGAACATGCCGGAATTCCAAAAAGCGTTTGCCTGCAAAACCGGTACGCCCATGGCGCCGGAGAACCGCTGCGAGGTATGGTAAGGCGTAAGGCGCAACCGGGCGTGTCCTTTCGTCTGCCTGTCTGCTTGGTAACAGATTTTTCAATCTGCTACATTCAGGCATGCGCGTTCTCATAGCCGGTGGCGGCACCGGCGGACACGTCATCCCGGCTCTCGCTATCGCGCGCGAACTCAAATCGCGCTACCAGGCAGACGTGTTATTTGTAGGCACGGCGCGTGGCCTGGAAAACCGGCTGGTTCCGCAGGCCGGCTTCGGCCTGATGCGGGTCAAAGTCGGTGCGCTCAAGAATGTCGGAATGATGACGCGCGCTAAGACGCTCTTTGATCTTCCCCGCGCCGTAGTAGACGCGCGCAAGATCATCAAGGTTTTCGGGGCCGACGTGGTCGTCGGCGTAGGCGGATACGCCTCCGGGCCGGCCATGGCGGCAGCCATCCTCATGCACATTCCCACACTGGCGTTCGAACCGAACTACGTTCCCGGCTTCGCCAATAAGATCGTGGGCCACCGCGTCTCTGCGGCAGCAGTCCATTTTGAACAGACGCAGAAATACTTTCGCAACGCTCAGGTGGTTGGCGTACCGGTACGGGCAGAGTTTTTTAAGGTCGCGGCCCCGGGCGGTAATCATCCGCCCACGCTCCTGGTCTTCGGCGGCAGCCAGGGAGCGCAGGCCATCAATCGGGCTATGACGGCGGCTGCTCCGGAAGTGTTACGGCAAATTCCTTCTTTGCGCATCATCCATCAGACGGGTGAGCGCGAATATAATGACGTTCAAGCTGCATACGCGCAGGCGGGCGTGAAAGCGGAGGTTTCGGCGTTCATCGACGATATGCCGCGGGCCTTTGCCCAGGCCGATCTTCTGCTGTGCCGGTCCGGAGCAAGCACCGTGGCCGAAATCACGGCAGCCGGCAAGCCGGCGATCTTTGTTCCGTTTCCGCAGGCGGCGGATGATCATCAGCGCCGGAATGCAGAAGCCATCGCGGAAAAGGGCGCGGCTGTCCTGGTCCCGCAGGCCGACCTGACGCCGGAAAAACTGGCACAATTGCTGGTGGAATTGTTCGGCGATCCTGCGCGATTGCTTAAGATGTCCGAGCGGGCACGAGCGCTTTCACATCCTGACGCCGCAGGGCATGTGGCAAGAATGGTGGCGGAACTGGGTGGAGGCATCGGGTGATCGCCGTGATCGGGTGATCGGGTGATCTGAAATAGCCGCGAGCCCGGCTTGCGCGGCGAGCGGCGTGCAACAAGTGCAGCAGTATCTGATCAAGGAAAACGCTCTATAGCGGTGTTGAGCGTAGCGACAGAAACAAGGGCGAGCCCAGACATGCGGCGAGCGGGGGTCCCCGGACAGCGCCGCTTTTGCGCGGGCTGGGGCAGGAGCCCGCTTCAGCAAGCGCAGACAATTCTAAAGGAAGTTGAAACTCCGTAGCGGTTTGTCGCGAAGCGACACAGAACCATGTTTGCAAAGATTCAGAGAATACATTTCGTAGGCATCGGCGGTATCGGCATGAGCGGAATCGCCGAAGTGCTGCTGACGCTGGGCTACAAAGTTTCCGGCTCTGACCTGAAGAGTTCCGCCGTCACCGAGCGTCTGGCAGAGAAGGGCGCCATCATTTTTGAAGGCCATCGCGCTGAGAACATTACTGGCGCTGAGGTTGTAGTGGCCAGTTCGGCCATTCGCCGCGATAATCCCGAGATCGTGGCCGCACATACGCAGCTGGTTCCGGTGATCCAGCGCGCCGAGATGCTGGCTGAGCTGATGCGCCTGAAGTACGGCATCGCCGTGGCCGGCATGCACGGTAAGACCACAACCACCAGCATGGTGGCAGCGGTGCTTGCCGCCGGCGGACTGGATCCTACCGTTGTCGTCGGCGGACGTGTGGATGCCATGGGCTCGAACGCGCGGCTGGGCAAGTCACAGTATCTGGTCGCCGAGGCCGATGAGAGCGACCGTTCTTTCCTCAAGCTGTCGCCAATTCTCGCCGTGGTCACCAACATTGATCGCGAGCACATGGATTGCTACCGTGACATGGCTGATGTCGAGCAGGCGTTTCTTGACTTCATTGATCGTGTGCCTTTCTACGGCATGGCCGTGCTCTGCCATGATGACGAGCGTCTGCGCAACATGCTGCCCAAGCTGGCGCGCCGCGCCACCACTTATGGCTTGCACGAAGATGCAGATTTTCGCGTGACCACGGCCAACGGCAAGTGCTCCAGCGGCAAGCACTATTCCCATTTTTCGGTTGATTACCGAGGCAGATCGCTGGGCGATTTTCACCTGCGCGTCCCCGGCAATCACAACGTGCTTAACGCTACGGCTGCGGTGGCGGTCGGCATAGGCCTGGATATTGCTTCGGAACGGATCCGCGAGGCACTGGAAAACTTTCGCGGCGTCGATCGCCGCTTCCAGTTACGCGGCCGCGCTGCCGGCATCAGCGTGATCGACGACTACGGTCACCATCCCACCGAAATTCGGGCGACACTTTCCGCGGCGCGCCAATGCGGATTCAAGCATGTGCACGTGATCTTTCAGCCGCACCGCTTTACCCGCACCCGCGATCTGCTGGACCAGTTTGGCTCCGCCTTCGGCGATGCCGATACTGTCCAGGTGCTCGACATCTACGCCGCCAGCGAAGCGCCGATTCCCGGCATCACCGGCGAGCGTCTGGCCCAGGCCATTCAATCCGTTGGTGGAAAACAGGCGGCACGCTACGCCAGTTCGTTTGATGAAGCCGCGCGCCAGGTGGCAGCGCTGGCTGAGCCTGGAGACATGGTGCTTACGCTCGGCGCCGGCAACGTCTCACAGCTTGGGCCGATGGTGCTGGAGCGCCTGAAGCTAAAACAAGCAGCGATCAGCGCTCCGCAATCGGCGTAAAACCTCGTAAGCCCTCAATTTTCCAGGTGTTTCTGGAAAGCAAGCCGTCTCGAAAAGACTGTGCAAAATGCCTCGGCTCTACCGTTCCTTGATCGGGGATCGAGGACTGCTTATGCTGAACAATATCCGTGTAGCTTCACCGTGCCCGGCTGACTGGAACAAAATGCCGGGCAACGACCGCGTCCGTTACTGCCAGGCCTGCAATCTGAACGTCTACAACCTTCCGGCATTCACCGAGAGCGAGATCCGCGAGCTGGTGGCGAACCGCCAGGGGCGGCTCTGCGGGCGACTCTATCAGCGGCGTGATGGTACCGTGCTCACAGAGAATTGCCCGGTCGGATTGCGCGCAGTGACGCGCCGAATTTCACGATTTGCAGGCGCGATTCTTGCAGTATTGTCGCAAAATCTCGTCACCGCGCCGATGGCGCTCGCGCAGTCCTATATGCGGACGAACGTAAGCAATGCCACGATCTTGATTGATGCTTTTGATCCTACTGGCGTGCCAGTCCCCTCAGCAACAGTGACTCTGCGTGAACCTTCACGCAATCTGAATATCCGGGGCAAGACAGACAAACATGGCCGCGCGGTTTTGCGTGCGCCGCGGAGCGGTCAATATATCTTGGATGTCACTGCTCCGGGGCTACACAGCCTGTCGCAGCCTGTGAACCTGCGCGCAGGCGAAGTGCTTTCTATGCCGGTGCGGGTCGACGTGGAAGGAATCATGGGAGTAATCGAGTTGGCGGAATCCGGGTCCAAACCCAGCCGGGACAGCGTTGCCCCAAGCCAACCGGCAATGCCCATAAGAGGTAGTGGCCCGGCGCCGATGCAGCGCTAGTGAACGTGACCCATGGATGGCTTAAGGCAGCACTGTGCCTGGGATTTCCATCCAACCAGCGATGAAACAGCCGACCAATCAGGAAGACCGCAACGAAGACAAGAAGAAACCAGATAAGGAAGCGCCTTCCCACGGGATTGATCCTGAAGCGGAGGAGCCTGAGATGGAAGTAGAAGGCCCCCCCAAGGACCACGTTGCGATAGGGCTCCCTCTCCCGCTTCGCGGGATCGGGATTTCAGAAAAAACCTACCGCAGCTCTTCCATGATCTGGTCCAGTGCCTCGCGTGAAGGACGCACTACTTCCTGCGGCAGGCGGGCCAGCGGCTCACTCGTCAGGTTCAATTGTTCGACGAAGCTGGGCGCAGTGGTATTCACGTAGAAGACGCCGGTCAGCATCTCACCCTTTTCGTGTGACTCGGCCAGCAGACGCAAGGCGCCGACTTTGTCCGTCGCGTCATAATCGCGGTCGAGCTTGCGCAGGCGAAGTTGCGAACCATCATGCATGCGCACGGTGGCCGTCGTACCGGGATCGTAATCGACGTCAATATTTTCAAAGGCCGGCACAAAGCCCACTTCCTGGACCGGCTCATCGTGGTCTTTGGAATACTTGTAGGACTTGGTCGAGCCTTCATGATCGTTGAAGGTCACGCAGGGGGAGATCACGTCGAGCATCACCGTGCCCCGGTGCGCAATGCCGGCCTTCAGCAGGTTGAGCAGTTGCTTCTTGTCGCCGGAGAAAGAACGGGCAACAAAAGTGGCGCCAAGTTGAATGGCCAGCGCGCAGGTGTCGATCGGCGGAAGGTCGTTGATCACGCCGGTTTTGAGCTTGGAACCAAGATCGGCCGTAGCGGAGAACTGGCCCTTGGTCAGGCCGTAGACGCCGTTGTCTTCAATGATGTAGATCACCGGCAGATTACGGCGCATGAGGTGCACGAACTGGCCAATGCCGATGGAAGCGGTATCGCCGTCGCCGGAGATGCCGATCAGCATCAGCTTCTGGTTGGCCAGCGCAACGCCGGTCGCGATGGATGGCATGCGTCCATGCACTGAGTTGAAGCCGTGCGCCCGGTTCAGGAAATAGGCGGGCGTCTTGGAAGAGCATCCGATGCCGGAAAGCTTGGCCACATCCTCCGGCTGGACTCCCATCTCATACATGGCGTCGATGATTCGCTCGGTGATGGCGTTATGGCCACAGCCCGCGCATAGAGTGGTCTTGCTGCCGCGATAGTCGAGCACAGTCAGCCCGATATGGTTGGTTTTCTGCCCGGAACCAGGCGCCGGAGTCGATGGGGCGGACATTTACTTTGCCTCCTGGGAAACGATCGCGTCCGTGACCGAGCGCGCGTCGATGGGCAGACCGTTATAGTGCAGCACGCTGCGCAGCCTGGTGACCTGGTCTGCGGCGATATCGAGTTTCAAAAGCTGGAACATCTGGGCGTCACGGTTCTGCTCAACAACATACACGTGATCATGGTTCTTGATGAATTCATGTACCGACTGCGTGAACGGATAAGCGCGCAGGCGGAGATAATCCATCGGCAGGTTGTGCTCTTTGCGCAGCTGATCGCAGGCTTCGGTCAGCGCCCAGTGCGATGAGCCGAAGCCGATGATGCCGGTCTTCGATGCGCCGCTGATCTCCGCAACCGGCGCGGGAACGTGCTTGCGCGCCGTCTCAAACTTGCGCGCCAGGCGGTCCATGTTGTTCACATAATCGTTGGGGCGCTCGCTGTACTGCGCTTTTTCATTGTGGCCGCTGCCGCGGGTGAAGTACGCCGCTGCCGGATGTTTGGTGCCGGGCAGCGTGCGATACGGAATCCCGTCGCCGTCAACATCTTTATAGCGGGCAAAGCCGCCCTGTCGCTTTAGCTCTTCCGCGTCCAGCACCTTACCGCGCGCGATCGGCTTTTCCGGATATTTGAACGGATGCGCCATCCAGTTGTTCATGCCCAGATCAAGATCGGAGAGCACGAAGACCGGGGTCTGGAACTGCTCAGCCAGTTCAAAGGCGTCAATGGCCATGCTGTAGCACTCGTCCACCGATGACGGCAACAGCAGAATGTGCTTGGTGTCGCCATGGGAGAGGAAGGCGCAGCAAAGGACATCGCCTTGCATGGTGCGCGTGGGCAGACCGGTGGAAGGGCCAACGCGCTGTATATCGAAAAAGACGCCGGGCAGCTCAGTGTAATACCCAAGCCCGATGAACTCCGCCATGAGCGAGATTCCGGGGCCAGAAGTGGAAGTCATGGCACGCGCGCCGGTCCAGCCTGCGCCCAGCACCATGCCGGCAGCAGCGAGCTCGTCTTCCGCCTGGACAACGGCAAAGGTCGCTTTGCCGTCAGGCCCGATGCGGTGCTCTTTCAGATACTCAATCAGCGTTTCCACCAGCGAACTGGAGGGTGTGATCGGATACCAGGTAACCACGGTTACGCCGGCAAACATGCAGCCCAGGGCCGCGGCGGCGTTGCCATCGATAATGATCTTGCCCTGGTTCTCATTCATGCGCTCCACCCAGAACGGATCGTGCTTGGTGAAGGTGGCAAGAGCGTAGTCGTACCCCGCGCGGATGGCCGCGGTGTTCAGCTCTGCAGCCTTTTTCTTTTTGGCGAAGTGCTTGACCAGCGCTTTCTCTGATTCCTCGCGCTCGATGCCCAGCAGCGCATCGACCACGCCGACATAGATCATATTTTTGACCAGCTTGCGCAGCTTGGCTTCAGGGCAGACCGGAGCAACCAGTTTGTCGAAAGGCACCGGATAGAAAACGATATCGTTGCGGAGACCGGAGAGGTTGAGCGGCTCGTCGTAGACGCAAGCGGCGCCGGGCGTGAGTGACATCACGTCTTCCTGTGCCGTTTCGCCATTCATGGCCACCAGAAAATCGATTTCCTTCTTGCGCGCGATGTAGCCGTGCTTGCTGGCGCGGATGGTGTACCACGTCGGCAAGCCCGCGATGTTCGAAGGAAACAGGTTCTTGCCGGAGACGGGAATGCCCATCTGAAAGAGGCTGCGCAGCAGCACCGTATTGGCCGATTGCGAGCCCGAGCCGTTGACCGTGGCCACCTGAATGCTGAAATCGTTGACTTTGCGGCCTGGCTGCTGTGTCTTGGCCGCCTTTTCCTGTACCCCTAGATCGACTGTGGTCGCCATGAACCTTTCCTATACGGCTTTTCGCCGCAATTACTGTATGATTCCGCTCACAAGGCAATGCTTAATTATAAAACACGCGTGCTCGCCTTACCTTCAGGGCGCGTGCAAAAGAGCTGCCTACTGCCTTGTATTTTAAGAGAACCAGAATGTCAGGCAAGAGAGTTTCTGAAACCGAGTACGGCAAGTTAAGCCTCGTCTGCACAGTACTGTTCATCGTGCTATCTCTTGTGTACGTGATTGACAATCGCCCTCCGTCAAGGCCGCCTTTGATTCCCGGAGTTTGGTTTTACTCGTTTTGCCTGCTTGGCTTTATTTCAGCAATGGTGATGTCAGCGGTGGCCGGGTTTCGCGAATCTCGCTGGTGGTGGCTGGCCATACTTCCAGCAGGCGGCTGCACCTACCTCATGACCATGGTCCTGGTTTTCGAGATCATGTTCCGCAACATGAAACCGTGGAACTGAGATATAAAGTCCAAACCCTGATCAAGAAGCAAAATGGCCAGCCCTATCAGTACTTGAATTTCACTGAGACATTAAATTGCTGGTAGTTCGAATACGACGCAATGTATTGTCCCCCAACCGAGTGTCTTGGATTAGGCACGGTTTGCTCCGCAGTCACCGTCTTGGGCATCCAGAACGATTTTCTGTTAATCACCACGGGATCATAGTCGACTGAGACCTCCAGAATGCCCTCCTGAAATGGCGGGTTCAGGTATTGAAACTCCAGCCGGACCACGTTCATCGAGCGGGGATCGATCCAGGCCTTGCCTTTACCGTTGACCACTGCCTGGCTGCCGAAGATCTCGCGATAGAGGATTTCCCTCTGGCCCTCCTTGGTCTCAAAATTGATCACCAAAGCGATTTTGCCGTCAATCGTTTCTGCTCCGGCGAGTCTGTAGTTGAAATACGGCTCGTTTTTCTGCGAGAAGATCTCATCCAGGAGAGAGCTGAAACCGCCGCCAAAAAAGAATGGGCCTTTGAGCGGCTGGCCCTGGATGGGCGGATGGCCATCAACGGACTTTATCTCGCGCGATTCCGTGAATGGCCTGCCTTCTTCATCTCTATGCTGGATGCCGCGGAAGGCCGACACAATGACCGTTTCGTGGTGGATCGCGCCGCCAACCAGCTCGCGCGAGATGATGGTTTCATCACAGATAAAGTCCGGCAACGAGAACTCAAATTCTTTTACATGCTGCTGAACTTGCGGCAGAATCTGCTCCAGCTTCGGCCCGGCGAGAGAATAGCCGGCGCAACATAGCCAGAGCTGCAACAATCCCGCGGCCAGTAAGGACCTCGATCTCATGGCAAGCCTCTCCTCACAATTTAATTCCTGATAAATTGTATGCGTGAATATTATCCTCAATGCCGCGGAAGCGCGGGTTCTTGGCGCGCTGATTGAGAAAGACATTACTACACCGGATTATTACCCGCTTTCTCTGAACGCCTTGATCAACGCCTGCAACCAGAAAAACAATCGCGAGCCGGTCACGAATTATGACGAGGAGACCGTCCGGCTTGCGCTTCGCAACCTGAGCGATAAGCGCCTGGCCGGGACCGCCGGCGGTCTGGACAGCCGCGTCACCAAGTATGAGCACCGCGTCCAGGAGATCTTCAACTTCACCCGCCCGGAGACGGCGATCATCTGTGTGCTCCTGCTGCGCGGCCCGCAGACGCCGGGCGAACTGCGCGGCCGTACTGAGCGCATGCACCGGTTTGAGCATCTCGACGATGTTCTTTCCGGATTGCAGCAGCTTATGCGCCGCGAACCTCCGCTGGCCAAAGCGCTGGGGCGGCGGCCGGGAACAAAAGAAATTCGTTACGCGCATCTGCTCTCGGGCGACGTTGACGCCTGGGAGCCGCCTGCTGAAGCCGCGTTTGCGAGCGAAGGTTCAGCCGACTCAGGACGTATGGCTCAGCTCGAAGAACAGGTTGCGGCGTTGCAGAGAGAGGTCGCAGAGCTGAAGCAGCAGATGGCGGAGTTGAAGAAACTGGTTGAATAGTCCCTCGGCATTCATGAAAGATTGCCATCATCGCCGGAATTCCACCCCAACAAGCCAAACCCAGGCTTGCCGGGGCCCCGGAATTGCCGAAATCGCCGAAATTGAAAACGAACCCAGGGGCAAATCAGTTTCTTTTCGATTTTTTCCGAACCGGTTGTGATTCCGGTCACAGCGGAAAGACCGCGGCAGGCTTATGTTCAGCTCTCAGCAACGCTTGGCGGCGTACAATTGGCTCTCGCCGCCAACAGGGCGAAGCGGCCCCTGGCCGTTTCGCCCCTGCGGCCGGAAAGTCCAACTCCCATGACCGGTCCACCGCCGTGTGGCCGCGAAGGAGCAATGTATGCCCACCATGCCCCACACGGACGCAGGCATCGAACAACTCTTACGCGCCGAGCAAGAGCTTCTTCCGCCCAAATCACTGGTAGAAAATGCGCGCCTTAAAGACTATGCCGGCGAGTACCGCCGTTCCGTGGAAGATCCTGAGGGATTCTGGGCGGAAGCGGCACAAGAGCTGGAGTGGTTCCAGCCGTGGAACAAGATTTTCGAGTGGAAGTATCCGACCTTCCAGTGGTACCTGGGCGGCAAATGCAACATCACCTATAACTGCCTTGACCGGCAGGTGAAATCCGGACGTAAGAACAAAGTTGCGTACACATGGGTGAGCGAGGACGGGACCGAGCAGCAGATCACCTACGGGCAGTTGCTCGACTTTGTCTCGCGCGCGGCGAACGGGTTGAAGACGCTGGGGGTGAAGAAGGGCGACCGCGTCATCATCTATATGCCGCTGAACCTGGAAGGCGTGGTTTCAATGCTGGCGTGCGCGCGGATCGGGGCGGTGCACTCGGTGGTGTATGCCGGCTTCAGCGTGGGAGCGCTGCGCAGCCGCATTGAAGATGCACAGGCGCGGGTGGTGCTGACGGCCGATGTAACGTTCCGCCGCGGCAAGCTGGTGCCGCTGCGCGCGATTGTCCAGGAGTCGATCGCCGGCCTGGAGATGGTGGAGAAAGTTGTGGTGCTGCGCCGGCTTAAGCCGTCGCTCGAACTCAGCGAGCGCGAAGTGGACTTTTACGATTTGGTGCGCGCGCAGAAAGCCGATTGCCCTGCCGAGGTGATGGATGCCGAAGACCCGCTCTACATCCTCTATACGAGCGGGACCACGGGCAAGCCCAAAGGCGTGGTGCACGTGCACGGTGGCTACATGGTGGGCATTCACTATCACATGACCCGGTTCTGGGACATCCGCGACGACGATATTTATTTTTGCAGTTCCGACATTGGCTGGGTTGTGGGGCATTCCTACATCGTCTATGCGCCGCTGCTGGCCGGCGTGACAACTTTGTTCCGCGAGGGTGCGATTGATTATCCGAATCCTGGGATCGCCTGGGAGCTGGTGGAGAAATACCGCGTCTCGGTTGTGTTCACGGCGCCGACGGCGGTCCGGATGTTCATGCGCCACGGCGACGAGCTGCCGAAAAAATTCGACCTGCGCAGTCTTCGTCTCTTCACCTGTGCCGGCGAGCCGCTGAACCCTGAAGCGATGAATTGGGCGTATCGCGTCCTCTGCGGCAACGGCGAACGCGCCTTTGTTGCCGACAACTGGTGGCAGACCGAAACCGGCGGCCCGTGCCTGGGCACGCTGCCGATCATGGCGGCGCGTCCGGCGAAAGCAGGCAAGGCGCTGCCGGGCGTGGTGGCCGAAGTGGTGGACCAGCAAGGCAACCGGATGCCGCCGAACAAAGGCGGCCTGCTGGTGCTCCGGCGGCCCTTCCCGCATATGTTTCGCACTGTCTATGGCGATCCGGAACGCTACGCCGCCGACTGGGGCAAGGTCCCCAACGCTTACACCACAGGCGACGTTGCCATCTGCGACCAGGATGGCTACTTCACCGTGGTGGGCCGCGCCGATGACGTGCTGAACGTGGCCGGTCATCGCATTGGCACAGCCGACGTGGAAGGCGCGCTGGTGAGCCATCCTGCCGTGGCTGAGGCGGCCGTGATCGGGCGGCCGGACGAGATCAAGGGCGAGAACATCAAGGCCTTTGTGATTCTTCGTGTTGGCCACACGGCTTCGCCGGAGCTGGAAGCGAAGTTGAAAGACCATGTGCGGCATGTACTTGGATCGATTGCCGTACCCGCGGAAATCGCGTTCCCCGATAAGCTGCCCAAGACGCGTAGCGGCAAGATCATCCGCCGCCTGCTGAAGGCACAGGAGCTGGGACGGGAGGTGGGCGATCTCTCGACGCTGGAAGAGTGAGGGAATCGCCGGGATCGCCGAGATCGCGCGGAATTCCACCCAGGAAAGCCACTGGGGACCCCGGAATCGCCGGAATCGGAAATCCAAATTCTCACCGCAGATGAATCCGATAGAACGGATTTGAGCTAATCCGGTCACCTGATCTCCCGATCGCACGATCACCAATCGTGATCCCTGTAATCCGTGGTAAGGTTTTCTCTGCCAACATCATGAGGAAAGACCTTATTTCCTTCCCGGCCCTTTCCGAGAAGAATCGCTACTAACTTGCCAATCAATTTCTCAGGAAGGCCTTGCTTTCGCAGTTGCTGAAGGCAAGGAAAGGAGCCGGGGTGAAATCTGTCATCGTGGGCGCGACGATCATGTTGTCGTTGGCAGGCCTTGGCTTCGCTGCGGATGAGCGAAGTGCACCGGCATCGCCGAGCGTGGCCGCGGATGCGAAAAAATCCATGGTCGAGCGCGCGCAGCCGCCAGCTTCGATCGTGTCCAGTGTTTCCGCGGATGCTCCGGCGCCTGCTTCGGTGGCGTCTGTCACGGCCGCATCGACGATGAATGCCCCAGCGCCGGCAGTGCTGCCTGCCGCGCCCAGCGCCCTCATTGTCGTGAAGCCGCAGCGCCCTGAAGGCCACAGGTTTTTTGATCTGCGGAATTCGTTCGCACTCAGCGCGGTAGCCGTCTCACTGACTGCCGATGCGCTCTCGACGCAAAAGGGGCTCTCGCAGCCTGGCTTTTATGAAATGAACCCGCTGGCGCGCCCATTCGTGCAGAGCAGGGCGGGCGCGGCGGTGTATTCCGCGGGAAGCCTGGGGCTGGTAGCCGCGGGGATGTATGTGGCCCATCGTACCCATCATCACAAGCTGGAGCGCATTCTTCCCTTTGCCATTGCAGGCTGGGAAGGCATGCTGAGCGCTCGCAACTATCATGTGATCGCGGCCAATACGAGATAACTGCGGCGCAGCCTAACCAAAGCCACATCCAAAAGAAAAGAGACGGCGTGATATCCACCGTCTCAGACCAAAACTGACAATAAGACTTCCGCTGGCTCTCGTGGCTGCTCGATGTATTACGGCTTATGGGGAATTACTTCAAGTGTGCCACCGACTGGTTCTGTGCTTTCTTCAGCGCCCTCAGCGGGAGTGAAGTAGCAATTGAAGTGGTAAATGCCGCCCCGTGCAATCGTATACACTTCGTGATCCGCTACTTCATCCGTTGGGTTCCCTGCGGGCGAAACGAACACAATGCGGACTCTGCCAGGAGGAGTCGTGTAAAAGAATACTTTCGGCGTCTCTTTTCTCTTTACTTTTTGTGGAAGAACCGCTGCTACCTCCATTTCATCAGCTTCATCAGCAGCTGCGGGTTTGGTTGGATCTGTCTCTGGGTATGTCACCAAGATTGGCAGGGCATCCTGGGCTGGCGTGCCAGTGCCGTTCTGGGGAACCTGGGTTAGGGTTTCCATATGGCTTCAGCCTCCTTATTCTGGTTGGGCCATCACTAATGTAAAGCGCAAATCTTTGCAGAAACCCGCCATGTCCGGCAAATAATTATTGAGCCGTCTTTTGTTGGAGTAATTTAATAAATTCTGGATCATGGCTCAGGTCTGTCAAGTCAGGACGGCGATTCATATCCTGGACGGTGAGCGGGCTGGCCTGACTGGCAGCAGAGATCGCGTGTTTCCGGTCATTCAGCGCTTCATAAGTTTTGACTGCACAAATAATTACCTGGTCGTCGCGGCCGGGAAGATCCATTGCGGTTTCAATGTTAGACTCACTATCTTTGTTGCCCAGCCGTGCTTCGAAATAAGCAAGATACGCGAAAGCCAATGCGCTGTTGTGGTTTTGCCTGGTATGCGCCCCGGCCTTGTCTGCCCCGTTCTGATAAGAGCGCCTGGCTTCTTCCATTTCGCCCAGCCGAAGTTGGGCATCACCCAGATTCATCCAGTACAGATAGTAATCCGGGGCGAGCTGTGTGGCTCTTGAGTAATATTCAATCGCTTCGCGGTAGCGTCCCTGGTAAACCAGGTTGGCGCCAAGGTTATTGAGCGTGAGCGGAGTTTCTTTGCGTTGTAAGGCATCACGGTAAAGCACTTCAGCCTCGGGATGTCTGCCTTCCTGATCGTAGATCGCGGCCAGGCTTGAAGTTACATCTACCTGGTCTGGCGCGAGACGATGAGCCAGAGAGTATTCCCTCTCAGCAGCAAAGTACTCGCCACGATCGCGATACAGCAGCCCAAGATAGATATGAGGACGGTAATCATGCGCGTCCGCCGACATAGCTTGATCGTAGTCCGTTATGGCCTTGTCAAACTCGTCGTCCGTCCTCTTCTTATCCGGGCTGTGTTTCAATTCATGCGATATTCCAGAGAACAGCCATACATTGACGTTATCTGGCTCAACTTTCTCCGCTCTGCCGAAGTTGCCCAGCGCTTTATCGTTGTCGCCTCGGAATTGGTCCAGAACGCCCGCAGCCTCTCGCACAAGGGGCGAATCCGGGGCCATTGCTTCAGCCTTGTTTAACAAATCGTAGGCCTCGTCCATGAACGGGCCTTTCCCCCGGGCTTGCCTTGCCAGCGCCTCCGCCAACCCGGCCAAGGGGAGCGGTGAGTGTGGATCAAGTTCAACCGCTTTCCTGAACTCAGGGATGGCTGAAGCAGCATCATGGGGCTCCTGGTCGAGATAATCCCGGCCATTCTTGTAGGCAGCGCCTGCTGCTGGAGCGACGGTTTCCTGTTTCACGGTTCGCTGCTTTCGCTGCACCTTGAGCCCCCAGGTCACCGTGCCCGTTAAGCCTTCGGTCAAGATGTCGTCAAAAGTCTTGCGGTCTGCCAGATCAGCTTTTGAAAAATGCATGGAGTATTCCCGCATATTCTCGTGGGTTGCCAGATTGATGAGAGCTTCGTTCGCAAGCACCCCGTCAGCATCCGGTCGCAACTTGAGTTGCAGCGCGTGAGTCGCGCCAAAGATATCCGTCGCTTGCTGGGGAGTGGTAACGCCTCGGGTAAGAACTGTGGCTGGAGGAACGACTGACACGGTTGGCTGGCCTGACTGGACTTGCTCGATACGCCTGGCCGCGGCGGTAAGAATAGTTTGGCCGCGCTGGGCCAGATCGCCTGGGGCATCGACCGGCAAGATCACCAACTTATTAGGAGGGGGCTTGAGCCGTTCAGAGATTTGTAGCGCCCCGACGGTAGCCAACGCGAGACAAGCGGCAAGAACGGCCAGAACTTCCGGCCTGCGATAGAACGGTATGTGTCCCAGCTCGGCATACACTTCCTGGGCCGAGGGACGTTCATCAGGATTTTCTTTGAGGCAAGGGAGGATAGCGGCGTCCCATCGGCGGGGAAGGTTCTTGACCACCTTGCTGGGAGCGACAGGTGGCGGGAAGGTCACATTTTCCTTTGACAGCGCGGGAAAGGGTTTGGAGCCGGTGACCATCTCGTAAAGCATGACTCCCAGCGAGAAGACATCCGATGCCCGCGATGCCTCGGCTCCTCGCCACAACTCCGGGGCCATGTAGTTGGGAGTGCCGCCTTCCAACTCGCGGACATCGCTGGTCTCAACCGCTAACCCGAAATCGGTGATGACAGCGCGGAGACTTCCATCCTTGTCTTTGCAAAGAATGACATTGCCGGGCTTCAGATCACGATGGAGAATTCGGCTTCGGTGTGCTTCCGCCAGACCGGAGCAGAGTTGCCGCGCAATCAGCCAGGCGTCACCCTCCTCGAACTTGCCGCTCGCCAACCTCTCTGCCACAGTCTCGCCATCGAGAAACTCCATGGTGAGAAAGCGGACCTCTCCCAGATCAGTTTTGGTCGTGTGAAGGTCATTCACACGACAAACATTCGGATGGCTAACATCGAGAGCGCTCAGCTCTTTGGGAAGCAGCTCGTCATATCCCGGCTTAGGGCATTTAATGGCGACACGTCGCTTGCGTGTGTTATCAAACGCCTCGTAGACCACGCCCATGCCGCCGTCGCCGAGGCGGCGCACAATCTCAAAGCGCTCATTCACAATCTGGCCGGGTTCAAAGATCTGCTCCAGGGCATCCAGGTCAATGAAGGAAATCAGCGGGCGGCTCAGGAAGCTACCCATTTGTTCTTCCCATTTGACGATTTCGGAAACTTCACGGTGGAGATCAGGATCACTCTGGCAGGCGGCGAGAAGAAAACTGTCGCGTTGGTCAAGCGGGGTCTTTAACGCTTCCGCGACCAGGGTCATGACGCGCTCGTCGCGCTGTTCTGCTGGGTCCATGGTCATAACTTGCTCAATCTTGCTTGCGCTTCAGCTTTTCAAACAGCCATTTGCGCCCGTTGTGCAAATGACGTTCCACTGTGCGCAGGGGCAGGCTGAAGATCCGTGCAATTTCACTGACTTCATATCCCATATAGACCCTGGCCACAAGGATCGCACAGGTCATCGGCTTGGTTTTCTCCAACTCATTGAGAAGCCGGTCCGCGTCCATCCGCACCTCCATGCTGTCGCGCTTTGCCAGAACACCTTCAGGCAAATCATCGATCGACACATCTGGCTTTGGCCATATACGTGCGCGATCGATCAAAAAGCGCCGCAGGTTGATAGTAGATATAGCGAAAAGATGGCCCCGGTCCCGCCAGTCAACGACCTTATTTTGTTTCGCCAGCCGAAGATAGTTTTCAATGAACAGATCTGTTCGCTGTAAGGCATGCTTATGCTTACCTTTGCGATTTTCCTGAGCCAGGCAGCGGTCTGCAATTTTTTTCAGATCTTTTTCCAGGCGACGGAAGATCTCTTCCCCTGCCTGATGGTCACCGGCGTGCCAACGGCGCAACAGGATCGTGATGTCGCCAGCGTTATCTGACACAGGCTGTTCTCTTTATAGATGTTGGATTTAAGCGGCGCAATTATACGTTGCGCCAGCGAAAAGACAATGCCCTCCCGCGGTGGATTCACGCAGGCACAACAATAGTTAAAGACTTCTAAAGAATCTCATCGCTGCCGACTTGATCCCAATTTGAAACCAATTGCAAAAAGACTTGGCGGGAAACGATTCCAGAAATCGCTAATACAGATTGAAGAAACAGATTTGGTCCTGCGATCACGGTGTGGCCCTTTGTCGCCAAGACAAAGATGCCAATACCGAAGCCGGGCCTGAAAGAGCAAGAGGAGAGGACCTGTTCCCATGTCTTCCGAGTCGCGAGTCTTTGACGCTGCCTATCTGGACGCCCTGCGCCAGGGCGATCCGGCAACAGAAGCCCACTTCGTAAATCACTTCAACCCGATCCTGATGCGCAAGCTGCGTCGCGGCCTGCGCAGCCGGGAACACACCGAAGACCTGTGCCAGGAAACGTTCCTGCGCGTACTGACCGCCGTTCGCTCCGGCCGTGGGATCCGCAAGCCCGAGAGGTTTGAGATCTACGTGCTGGGTGTCTGCGGCCATGTTCTACATGAGCGCTGGCGGGAACTGCGCCGAGCAGCGGCCCTGCAGCCGCTCGACATCGATCTCCCGGGAGATTTTCCCAGCGCCTATGCATTGGTGCTGGAAGAAGAGACCAAGCGCAGCGTGCGACGCGTGCTGGCCCGCCTGGAAGAAGACCAGCAGGACGTGCTGCAAGCTGTGTTGATGGACGATCAAAACAAGGACGAGATTTGCCGTCGTTACGGAATCAGCCGGAATTATCTGCGGCTGCTGCTGTACCGGGCGAAGAAAGAGTTCCGGAATCGAGCGGGAAAGAGCCTGCCCGCAGCTACGCGGCGTTTGCCGAACCGGCGAATGCCGCGTCGTGAAAGAAGCCAGTGTGCCACTCCGGCAGCCAAAACTGGATTGCTGGCCCGGTCAGTATCATCGGCCCTAAAACGAGCGGCCTGCGCGTAACGGACCTCTCGACCGTCCTCAGGCCATCTGACGGATAAATCCCGATATCCTGCGCGCCAGTCCTGGTCTGAGCCCCTGGCCTTCACCCCGGCGGGCGATCAGATGATACGCCTGCAATTGATCGTCACGAAACGCAGGAACGCCGCCCCACAGATATAGGCGAAAGATGCGGTACACACGCTCGCCCCAGCGTTTGATGATCTCGTCGCGATGGAGATCGAGCCGGCGGGCCCAGTTGAGCATGGTGAGCTCGTAGTCGTGCGATTCTTCTTTGACTTCGGAAATACTGAAACCGTGGTAGAGAGCTTCCTGGACGACGTCCTGCAGGCACATACAGCTGTGCGCGCCCTGCCAGACATAGCGGCGGGCAAACTGCGACAGCGAATGCTTCTCTTTGGTAGCAGAGGCATCGAGGTAGATCAGGCCGCCCGGCTTCAGACAGCTCCATGCATGGGCGAAGAACCTGGCATATTCGGGCATATGTTCCATCACGCCATAGGTAACAATCGCGTCAAACGGCTCGGATGGCTGGTAGGTAAAAAAATCTTCCAGCTGGACAACGGCGTCAAGGTTCTTGCGACGGATCAGCTCGGTAACGTAGTCGAAAGAATTCTGGAACGTAGTGAGCCCGGTGACCTTCAGTCCGCGCTGGGAGAAGTAATCCAGCGTTCCGCCCCAACCGGCGCCGATTTCGAGCAGACGCATCCCCGGACGCAGGTTGAGCGCCTGAAACGTTACATCCAGCTTGTGCTTTGCCGCCTCTTCCAGAGACTGGTCGTCATGCTCAAAAAGACAGTGCGAGTAGAAGCGGGCATAGGTATCCATGAAGAGACAATAGAAGTCATTGCCGATGTTGTAATGCCGGTCTATCACGCGCTTGTGCCGGCGAAGGACAGGCGTGAGAAACAGGTCGCGCAGAAAGCGCAGCCGCGACGAAACGCGCAAACGATCCACCAGGAGCCTGCGTACGTCAAGGATGGCGATCATGTCACCGTCCAGGTCGAGATCGCCGTTGATGTAGGCTTCGCCGAGGGAAAGCTCGTCGACGGGACGGCGCAACAATTGTTTGCTCTTGACGGTGATGCGGAAGCGGGGGACGCCGGCTCCGGTAGCGACGATACGGCCATCGGGCAACTTGATTTCGCCGGGAATGCCCAGGCCCTGAAAGAGCCGTTCAAACCAGCTGGGCGACGCGGAGCGCGCCGGCACGGCGTGCAGTTTTGTCTCTGAAGCGGGCTGGGGCCATGGCTTTGGCTGCGTGGGCATGGTTCTTTCTCCCGGAGGTTCCGGCGTACTGCTGGAAGCTCAATCGGCCTGGTGGGCGAGGCGAATCGCACACATACAACGGCAGGGGTGCCGAAGACATTTTAACGCGGGATTCGCAATGGAGAACGAAGACTTTTGGGTGCAACGGTTTTCACATCCGACGTTGGTCCACTTTAGTACAAGCACAAGGTCCCTCACCCCTACTCGCGCGCTGACCATTCACGCCAAAATCGGCGCGCATGGGGCCCGCATACGCGCGCTCGTTGACGGGATTCGGGATGACGACCTTTGCTTTTACGCCCGGGGAGACGGCGCCGGACCGGGCGTTAGGATCTCCGGTTCCAGCGTACGCACCTGGCTGCGCGTCACAAAGAAGACGGCGGTCGTCCAGGTGGGAAAGAGATCAAGGCCGGGAACCATCTCCGCGGCGAAGGTCGGCAGAAACGCCCAGTGCCAGCCGAGAATCTTCGTCAGGATCGCAGCGGTCAGCAGATCAAGCGCGGTGTCGGCGGGCGAGATGGCGCCCAGGCCAAACAGCGGCATACCGACGATCTGAATGGCATCGGCAATGATCGCGACAAACCAGGCTTTGCGGTGCTCGCGCGAGGTAAGGTTCTTCAGGAAATCAAACTTCAACATAACTGACCTCTGCCTCAAGGATACGCGAACTGGAAGCTGTTTTGCTACGGGAGACTGCGTCCAGGAGTATTTAGTACTTAGTCATTAGTACTTAGTCATTTTGGGAACGTCAGGCGGCCTGAGCGAGCATCGCCTTGCGCAGACGCCATTGGCGGAAACGGGCGATGACGGATAACGCGCCGAGCAGAGTCCAGAGGCCGCCAGCGGCGGCAATGTGTAAGGAGTTAATCTCGTGGTCAATGAAGAAGCCCTCGATCACTCCACCCGCGAATAGAAAGACGCCGCCAGACATGATGAGACCGCTCACAATGGTCTCAAACCAGTTGATCTGCGGCTTACATTGTCTGTACTTCAAGGCCAGAAGCGCCTCCACAGCCCGGCCGGCGGCCCACCAAAACAGCATGCCGAAGATGCTGGCAGTCACGGCCTGCCAGGTTCGAAAATCGATTCCGGGCGGCGTCCATATGCCGTGGCCGGCGCGTAAGATGATTTCCGGCAGATGTACCAACAGACCTGGCGCGTTCAACATTATGACGCCGGCCGTCACGCCCATTCTGATTCGCCACGAAATAAAAAATGGAATGGCTCGCAAGAGAGACAACAGAAAAAAACAGAGCAAGAGCTGGCCGAATGGAAATATCCAGCGGAATGGAATGGGTCGACGGACAGTTTCCGGTGGCGGCAGATAGTGCATGGAGAAATCCAAGAGTACACGAAGAGAAACAATATCAGCAGCCCGGCTGAGACCCGCGGTTGATCGGCGTTTATCAGGGTAAAGCAGCGGCAAAAAGCAGCTGTAGTTTCAGGGCTTAACTAAGCCTACCCACCCTTCCCGGCTTCTCCCGCTTCGCGGGATCGCCTTCAGGGTGGGCTAACCTCTCGTCGCACCTACGGCGCTGGAGCGTGGCAGGGGATGCATTCCCGACAGCACTATCAGCCATCAGCGAAAGGCCCAGAGCAAATCAGCCCTTGCAGGGCTTGCAACTCCCCAAAAAGCAACCCACCACTCACGTGGTGGGCTCAATAATTTCGCCCTTCGGGCTCAGAGGACACATTTTGGCGAGAACTCCCTGATGCAGCATGGCAAGGGAAACATTGTCGGGGCCCTTCGACTCCCCCTTGCTCGCTACGCTCGCTCGGAGTCGCTCAGGGTGACAGGGTAAGGTCGAAATCGACGGCACGAGTAGAACTCGCGCCCTGACACTTGTCTCCAGGTGGACAAAAATTCATCGGCGTTCATCAGCGGCGAGGTCCCTTACTCGCGTTCGGGTTTCGCCGGCGGGCTCAGACGCCCACTAAACGGCTCAACTATTTGGCTTTCCGTTCGTCCGAGGCGACGACCCCGTCCTTGATATGGACGATCCGGTGGGCGTGCTCGGCGATGTCGTTTTCGTGGGTCACCAGCACGATGGTATTGCCCTTCTGGTGGAGGTCTTCCATCAGCTTCATGATTTCGCCGCCGGTTTGCGAATCGAGGTTGCCGGTGGGCTCGTCGGCCAGGATGAGCGAAGGATTGTTGACCAGGGCGCGGGCAATGGCGACGCGCTGACGCTGTCCGCCGGAGAGCTCATTCGGCTTGTGGTTCATGCGCTCGCCCAGGTCGACGGCCTGCAGCGCCTTCTTGGCTCGGTCAATGCGCTCTTCGGACGGCGTGCCGCTATAGATCAGCGGCAGCTCGACGTTGTGCAGAGCGGTGGCGCGGGCGAGCAGGTTGAAGGTCTGGAAGACGAAGCCGATTTCCTTGTTGCGAATGCGGGCCAGTTCGTCGTCGTCAAGCTCGCTGACCAGGTTGCTGTTGAGCCAGTAGCGGCCGGAGGTCGGCGTATCGAGGCAGCCGATGAGGTTCATGAGCGTGGATTTGCCGGAGCCCGAAGGGCCCATGATGGCCACGTATTCGCCGCGATTGATGGTCAGGTTGATGCCGCGCAACGCGTGCACCTGCTCCGACCCCATGTGATAGGTCTTCCACAGGTCCTGGGTGCAGATGATGCAGTCCGGCTGCAGCGTGTTCGGCTTAAGCTGAATATCGGCGACTTGTGTTGCCATTCTTCTCTCCTGGTCCGTTGCCAAACCAACCCCCACCTGCTGTTAGACGCGAAATACGCACGTGGGTTTTAGGATTCTCCGGTTTTGTTGGCCAGAGAGTTGTCAATTTTTACGCCCGCGCCGTTGCGGATGGTCTTAAGCACCTTGTAGCTGCCGGTGATGATCACGTCGCCGTCCGTGAGGCCGCTCTTGACCTGGATTTCCGTGGTCCCGGTGAGGCCGGTTTCGACCTTGTGGAACTCAGCTTTGTTATTGCGAATGACGAAGACGCCCTGCACGTCATTATTTTCCTTCTTGGCGGAAGAAGGAGCGGCAGGCGCGGTCTTGTCGACGACCGGGGCTTTCTTGGCTTTGGCTTCCGTGGCTTCGAGATCGTTTTTATCGCGCACGGTGATGGCCTGGATGGGAATGGCCAGCACATTCTGCGCCAGGCCGGTGGTGATCTTGGCGGTGCTTGAAAGTCCGGGGCGCAGGTTCTGCGGAGGATCGGTGAGGGTGACGACGACCTTAAAATCCTTGGCTTCCTGCGTGCCGCCGGTGCTCTGCGAGGTGGAGACGCCGGTGGAGCGGATAATGGCGTTGTCGCCGATCTCGGTGACCTTGCCTTTGAAGGTTTGATTGGGGATAGCGTCGATGGTGACCTCGGCGTCCTGGCCGAGAGCTACGTTGACGCTGTCAGTTTCATCCACCTGAATTTCCGCGGTAATGACGGACATATCGGCCACGGTCATGAGGGTGCTGCCGGGCGAGTTCTGGATGCCCATCACCACGGTCTCGCCTTCATGCACGGGAAGGTTGGTGACGGTGCCGCTGAAAGGCGCTTCGTAGGTGGTCTTGCTCAGCACGTCATTCACGCGGGTGAGCGAGGCCTTTGCCTGGCCGACGCGGCCAACAGCGGAATCGACCTGCGCTTTGCTCTGGGCAACGCGGGCGATGTCCTGCGCGTGAACGGCTTCGGCGACTTCGTACGCGGCTTTCTTGGTATCGTAATCGGCTTTGGCGATCAGCTGATCTTTGTACAGGCCCTGAGCTCGCTCATAATCGAGCTTGGTGCGGGCGAGATCAGCAGCGCTGCTCTTCATCTGGGCTTCGGCAGTGTTGAGCGCGGCACGAGAAGCAACAGCGTCAGTCTGCGCGCTGGTGAGCGTAGCCTTGGTCATTTCCACGTCGGCTGCGGACTGGACGTTTTCCAACTGCGCCAGAACCTGGCCCTTCTTCACCTTCTCGCCTTCCTTCACGTAGAGGCGGATGATGCGCCCCATGGCGTTGGCGCCCACGTTAACGATGGTTTTGGGCTTGATCTGGCCGGAAGCGGTGACGGTGGACGAGATGTCCTGCTTGACCACCTTGCCGGTCTGTACCGTAACCACGCTTTTCTGGCTTTGATTGACGGTAAAGCCGACAATCACCACCAGGACGAGCAGTACCCCCACGATGAGGGCTATTTTCTTCACATTCATGGAATTACCTTCCGGCGCAAGTCGGCCGTTCGTACACACTTTATATACGCCAGCAGGGCCAGGAAAGTTCCTCGATCGGCTAGTGGACTTAGAGCTCTAACTGTGACCGGTGTGTACTTTGACCGATTATAACGATAAGTAGATTCCGGATGCCACATCTATTGTCTCAGACGGGAAAAACCTGCATTCGATTAACAGAAAAGTGAGTTGAATTGAGATTATAAAGAAAAATAAAAGCGAGGGAGCCCCTCTCTGATCCTTGATTCTAGAGACAAAAAAGACTTAAAATTCTAAATACCTGTACTCTCTGAAGGAGGTACTCTGGTGTCATCCTATTATTCCCGTTTTTATTCCTTTTTTCTGCTGTTTATTTTGGTGGTTGCCGGGTCTTTGGTAGTCCAGGGACAGGATTCAAGTCAGCAAAAATCGGACCAGAAAGGCAGTGCAGCAGCTCCGTCCAAACCGGGCCAGACGGATGCGCAGCAGGACCCGCTCAAACGTCAGCGGAAATCGGACGAAAAAGCGGCGACTATCGAAAAACTGGGCGGCGTGTATAAGAAGTGGCTGGATGAAGACGTCCGCTGGATCATCACCGATGAAGAGCTTTCCGCCTTCAAAAAGCTGACCACCAACGCCGAACGCGATCAGTTCATTGAAGCGTTCTGGCAGCGCCGCGATCCCACCCCTGATACCGCTGAAAACGAATACAAGGAAGAGCACTACCGGCGTATCGCATACGCCAATGAGCACTATGCCGCAGGCATGCCGGGCTGGCGCACTGACCGCGGAAGAATCTACATCATGTATGGTCCGCCCACCTCCATTGACGCACATCCCATGGGCGGTCCCTATCAGCGTCCGGCGGAAGAAGGCGGTGGCCAAACCAGCACCTTCCCGTTTGAAGTCTGGCGTTACCGCTACCTCGAAGGCATTGGCCAGGAAATCGAGATTGAATTTGTCGATGACTGCGGTTGCGGCGCTTATGAAATGACTCTTGACCGCTCCCGCAAAGACGCTCTTCTTCACGTACCCAACGCCGGTTTGACTGACATGGAGCAAATGGGCCAGGCCAACAAGGCTGACCGTTTCCGCGGCGGCCTGGAGAGCATCGGTCAGGGCTTCTTCAACCAGAACAACAACACCAAGCAGTTTGATCGTATGGAGACCTTCGCCAAGCTGAATCGCGCTCCGGATATCAAATTCCGCGATCTGCAAAACGAAATCGTCACTCACCGTTTCCGCACCAACATGCTGCCCTTCGACGTACAGGTTGACTTCGTCAAGCTGACGTCCGACACCGTGCTGGTTCCGGTCACGCTGCAGGTGCCGCTGCGCAACCTGGTGTTCGCCAACAAAGATGGCGTTCAGCGCGCCGTGGTAAACGTCTACGGCCAGCTGACCAAGCTGAATGGCCAGATCGTTCAGACCTTTGAAGACACTCTGCACAAAGACATTCCCGCTGAGCTGCTGGAAAAGGAAGTGAACAACTCGTCGCTTTACTGGAAAGCGCTGCCCATGCGCCCCGGTCTCTACCGGCTTGACGTCGTGGTGAAAGACGTGAACGGCGACAAGTCCGGCGTCTTCAGCAAGAGCTACACGGTCCCTGACTTTGGCGACGAAAAGCTTGCCTCCTCCACGGTGATTCTGGCCAACCGCATGGAAGCCGTTCCCTCGCGCGAGGTCGGCACGGGAAGCTTCGTGATCGGCACCAACAAGGTTGTTCCCAACGTCCAGCCTGCCGACGGCAAGCCGGCCGCTTTCAACAAGAAGGAAAAAGACAAGGTCAACCTCTGGTTGCAGGTGTACAATCTCGGCCTCGACCAGAAAACAAACAAGCCCCTGGCCACCGTTGAATACCAGGTAGTCAATACCGCTACCAATCAGCCTGTGCTAGACTTCACGGAAACAACGGCGCAAATGGGCAATATCGGCGAGCAGGTAACGCTGGCCAAGAGCTTTCCGCTCAACCAGCTTGAACCCGGGATGTACCAGGTGACCATTAAGGTGAACGATCAGATTTCCAAGCAGACGATCGCACCTTCGGCCAAGTTCGTCGTCCAATAACCCAGGGACTCCACTTTTACAGAGGTGGTGGATATGACCCGCAAACTCGGATGTTTATTGGTGGTCCTCTTGGCGTGGGCTTCAGCCCACGCGGCCAATGCCGGCGCCATTGCAGGATACGTCAAGGACTCTTCGGGTGCGCCCCAGATGGGCGCGGTGGTGGAGATCTTTGTCTCTGCCGCCAAAGTGGGTACCACCGTCTTCACCGATTCACGCGGCTATTATCTCGCCAACAATCTTCCCGCCGGAACCTATCAGATCAAGGTTTCGGCGGCATCCTTCCTGCCTTCCCTGCGGGAAGACGTGATTCTGCGCTCCGGCGCGCGTATTGTTGTCAACCTCACGCTCAATACCCTGGCAGACGCCCTGAAGTTGATCCCGCCGCGCCGCACAGACACTGACGAACCCGACGACTGGCACTGGGCCCTGCGCTCCAACGGCAATCGCCCTGTGGTCCGTGTCCTGGAAAAAGACAAGAACAGCGCCGATGCCGACGGTATGGTTGTGGTTTCGCACGGCGGCTCTGAGCGTGGCGAAGCCCGCCCGGTAAAAGCCAGCGTGGCCTTTATCGCCGGAGCTGAAGCCGGCGGCTTTGGCGGCGCCGGTGATGTCACCACCGCCTTTGCCCTGGAAAAGTCGCTCTTCTCTTCGGGAACGCTCTCCTTCAACGGCAATATCGGCGCATCCTCGGGCGATCCCACGGGCGTCCTTCGCGCCTCTTACGCGCACGATTTTGGCGACAGCTCGCGGCCTACATTTACCGTCACCTATCGCCACTTTGCGACGCCTGGCGCTGCTGTTCTGAACTCTCCCTACTCGGCCATCGAGATGAGCAGCTCTGACAGCATGACCATCGCCGGCTTTATCGGGGTCAATTACGGCGCCGACCTCCAGTCCATGGAGTTCGCCAATCGCGTGACCGCCATCCGCCCGCACGGCTCCGTCGACGTTCATCTCTCGCCCAACATGGTGGTTGAATATCGCTACGCCACCTCTGAGCCGGATATACGCAACGCCAAGGGCTTTGACACCGCCCCCGCCGATCTGAGCGAATCCGGACCGCGCATGGCACTCTCCAACGGTAACCCGGAAGTAGAGCGCGCCTCGCACAATGAGCTTTCCGTTTCGCGCCGCATGGGCGATACCAAAATTCAGCTGGCTGCGTTCCTCGATCGCGTACACAACCTGGTGCTTACCGGCGCCGGCGATCCCACCAGCTACTCTGACGATGTCCTGCCTGACGTTTACTCCGGCACCTTCTCCTACGGCTACGCTCCAGGCGTGAGCGCTGCCGGCATGCGCGTCGTGGTGCAGCACAAGATTACTGACGATCTCACCGCTACCGCCGATTACTCCACCGGCCAGGTCGTCTCCGCCTCTGATGCGCCCATCACCTGGCAGAACCTGCCGCAATCGCTCGCGAACACGCGCGCGCACTCCGTCGGCGGCAAGCTCTACGGCTACATTCCCTCTTCCGGCACGCGCTGGATCGCCTCGTATAAGTGGACCAGCGGCAACGCTCTCTCCTCTGTCGACGCTTTCAACGCCTCGCCCGGCCAGATGGATCCATACCTTAGCCTCTTCATCCGCCAGCCGCTTCCCTGCGCCTCTTTCATCCCGGCCAAAATGGACGCTCTCCTCGACGTCCGCAACCTCCTGGCACAGGGCTACCAGCCCGTCATGGGCCAGGACGGCCGCACCATCTACATGGTGCAGTCAGCTCGGTCACTGCGTGGCGGGTTGGCCTTTACGTTCTAGCCGTCGTCCAGAAGAAAAACAAGACAACTTTTAATATTTATTGTCCAAAACTTTGGGGCTCAAACTTTGGGGCTCACGGGTGGAGCAGGCCTTTAGGCCTGCGGTAAGGTGCTAAACTTGTCCGGCTTCAGCCGCTGAGGTGCTCTTTGACTATCCCTCACCGAGGTCGAACATCGGCATCCACCTACTTTGTCACCGGCAATGTTTACGAATGAAAAAGTCTCTTCCAGGTCGATAAGATCGCCCGTCTCTTCATCGAAGTCTTGCTGAATTACAGGGCAAAAAATAAATATCTGCGCCATGAATTTGTAGCCATGCCGGATCATTTCCATCTGATTCTCAGCCCAACCGGAATCGCCCTGGAAAAGGCCGGGCAACTCATCAAGGGTGGATTCTCTTTCCGGTTCAATCAACATTTAAAGTTCAAAAGAGAGATATGGCAACCCAGCTTTGCGGACCGGCGAATAAGAGATTCTCTGGAGTATGAGAGCTTCAAAAATTACATCTGGCAAAATCCGGTCAAAAAATTTCCAGCGCAGACGCCTCAGGAATATCCCTACAGCTCAGCAAATCCTGCTTTCACGCCGGATCCTATACCTCAGCGGCTGAAGCCGGTTTCTCTCGCATCTAAACCGCAGGCCTGAAGGCCTGCTCCACCCCGTGCTCGCCAACAAAAAGCAAGATCCTTGCGCTTGTAAGTGCTGGGTAAGCAAAGAAAAAAACCATTCCTATCTGCCGAAGGCCGGCGCGCAGCGCAGCGAGCGCACTAAAAAACTAGGCCGCTGTGTCGAGGCACGATCTACAAGGCTTCCAGCGCCTTCCTTCTAAGTGAATTTTCCCTTTCAGCTTTTCCAGCTCTGCCTGTAAAATTCACGGCGTTTTTAACAAAGCCTTAACGATAGTTGCAGAACGGAACGAGCGCGGACGGTCCATTTTGCCGGGAGAAGCCACCCCAGCTTAAGGGAGAAGAGTAGAGAGGGAGGGATCAGAATGCGCCAAAAAAATATTTGCTGGATACTTCTGTTCATTTTGGGCACGCTCACCACGCTCACCTGGGCACAGAACATCGCCGGCTCAATCTCTGGAACGGTCACGGACGCAACCGGGGCCGTGGTACCCAATGCCAAAGTAACGGTTATCAACACTGACACCGGCGTGACAATCCGCACGCTGAAGACGGATTCCGCGGGGAGCTATTCCGCGCCGCTGCTTCCGATTGGGCATTACCGGATCACCGTGGAGGCCGCGGGATTCAGCAAGTCGATCCAGGAAGGGATTGAGCTGAACCTGAATGACAAGCTGACGGTGAACGCGGGGCTGCGCGTGGGCAGCACCAGTGAAAACATAGTCGTGGAAACCAATCCGGTTCAGGTGGACCTGAACTCCGCCACCGCCACCGGGCTGGTGGATGGCACGCAGATCCGCGAGCTTTCGCTGAACACACGCAACTATGAGCAGCTGGTCACGCTGCTGCCCGGCGTCTCTTCCAGCGCCACCAGCAGCCAGATCTATGCCGGAGCATTCGCTCCGCTGGGCACCAATGTAATCTCGTTCTCGATTAACGGCGCCCGCACCAGCCAGAACAACTGGACCATTGACGGCGCGGACAACGTGGACCGCGGTTCCAATCTCACACTCCTGTCGTTTCCCAGCGTGGACGCGATTGACGAATTCAAGGTCGTGCGCGGCGCGTACGATGCGGAATTCGGGCGCGGCGGCGGCGCCCAGGTGAACGTGGTCACGCGGTCCGGCACCAGCGCCTTCCATGGCAGCGGATATGAGTTCTTCCGCAATGACGTGCTTACGGCCAACAATTTCTTCACCAACAAGGCCGGACTCAAGCGTCCGCCGCTGCGCTACAACAATTTTGGCTGGACACTGGGCGGACCGGTAACGATCCCGCATGTTTACAACGAAAGCAGGCAGAAGACCTTCTTCTTCTTCTCCGAGGAATTTCGCCGGGCGATCACATACAACGGCACCGCTTCTGCTGAAGTCCCAACCGCGGCCGAGCTTGCCGGCACGTTTTCGCACCCGGTCTGCGTAGCCTTCAATGCCTCCGGCACCTGTACGGCTACCGGCGCCCAGATCGCAACGATCAACCCGGTCACGCAGCAATACCTGAAAGACATCTTCAGCAAGCTGCCTCTGCCCAATGACGCCACTGACCCGAACAAGCTCAACTTCTCCGTACGAAGCCTCTTCAATTTCCGCGAAGAGATGCTGAAGATTGACCACGTGTTCGGCCCGCGGCTGACCATCAACGGCAAATACCTGCATGACAGCATTCCCACGGAAGAGCCTTTCGGGATTTTCAACGGGACCGCAGCCGGCCTGCCCGGAATTACAAACAGCACCACCAATGCTCCGGGACACAACTACACCATCCGCGCGGTTTCAGCGCTGAGCCCGACTTTCCTGATAGAAGGCGGCTACCTGTATTCTTACGGCGCCATCGTCAGCGATATTGCCGGCCTGGCCACGACCGCCGGCTCGCCTGACATCAAGGTGCCGCTGCTCTTCGGCACCACGCTGAACCGCATTCCCAGCATCGCGTTTACGGGCGGGCCCACCGGCTTTGGAGCAACCGCGCCTTACCGCGATTTCAACACCAATCACGGTGTCTTCTCCACCGTGACCAAAATCTGGAAGAAACACACCTTCAAATTCGGCGGAAATTTTTATCACTACGAGAAGAATGAAAACTCCGCTAACGGCAATCAGGGCATCTTCTCGGTGAACACCGCGGGACAGCCCACAGCCGGAAACATCAGTTTTGAACGCACCTGGGCGAATTTCCTGCTGGGCCGCGCCTCTAATTTCCGTCAGGACTCGGTGGACCTGGCGGCGGTGATTCAGACCAACCAGTTTGAGTTCTTCGGCCAGGATGAATTCAAGGTGAAGCCGAATCTCACCGTCACCTACGGCGTGCGTTATTCAATGTTCCGCCAGCCGGTTGACGCCAATGACCGGCTTTCAAACTTCGTTGCCAGCGCGTTCGATCCCACGAAAGCCCCGTGCATCAACGCCAACGGCACCCTCAACACCAATCCGGCAACCTGTCCGCAGGCCGCCAATTTCAACGCGCTGAACGGCTTTCTCATCGCCAACAAGAACTCGCCGTTCGGTGACTCGGTCTCCAACAACGACAACAAGAACTTTGCTCCGCGCGCCGGCTTTGCCTGGGATCCGTTCAAGGATGGCAAGACCTCCGTCCGCTCCGGTTACGGGATCTTTTATGACAGCATCCTGTTCGGCAACGCTGAAAACGATGTCTTCCTGAACCCTGCGTTCAACCCGCAGGTCAACATTCCCAACACCACGCTGGACAATCCCGGCAACTCCGCGGTGGCTCCGCCTTCGGCGAATCCGCTGCGCGTGCGCGGGTTGATTGCTTCGCCCTATAAAACGCCTTATGTACAGCAATGGAGTTTGGATATTCAACGCGAGCTGGCCCCGAGCTTCCTGATGGATGTGGGCTACTACGGTTCAAAAGGTACGCATCTGCTGGGCATTCTCGATATCAACCAGCCGCAGCCCGGCGCGTATGCGGCGCTGTTCTGCACGGCAGTCATCACCACGAACTGCGTTCCGGCCGGAGGGCCGGTCAAGGGCGCTACCTCGCCGCTGCTGAACCGCATCCGCCCCTTCCCCGGCTATGCGGCCATCGATGCGATTGCCACCGTCTTCAACTCCAATTACAACTCGCTGCAAGTGGCCTTGCAAAAGAAGTTCAAAGGCCATTCGATGTTGAACGTCGCTTATACGTGGTCCAAGTCGCTTACCGACAACCAGACCGACCGCAGCACGGCGCCGCAAAACTCGTATTGCATCGCCTGCGAATACGGGCCGTCACAGCAGGACCGCCGGCACATCTTCACGGCCAACTACGTCTATGAGCTGCCCTTCTTCAAGTCGCAACAGGGCGTGCTGGGACACGTTGCCGGAGGATGGGAGTTCTCCGGCATCGTTACCTTCCAGAGCGGTGTGCCGTTCACCGTTTCGTCATCGCTGGATGCTGATCCGAGCGGACAAGGCTGCCTGGCATCCAGCCCGTGCGTGGTCCGTCCGGATGTGATCGCCGATCCCAACAGCGGCCCCAAGACGTTGACGCAGTGGTTCAATACCGCTGCGTTTGCTGCAGTTCCTGCCGGACAGCTGCGCAACGGCGACGCCGGCCGCGGGATCGTCCTGGGCCCCGGCTTCAGCCAGTGGGATCTCTCGCTGTTCAAGAACGTCAAGATCGCTGAGAAGGTGTCATCGCAATTCCGGTTCGAAGCTTTCAACGCTTTCAACCACACGAACTACACCACGCTGAACACCACGTTCGGCTCCAGCACCTTTGGCCAGGTAACCGGCGCACGCGATGCGCGCATCGTACAGCTTGGCGCAAAGATCAGCTTCTAGACGGAGCTTTTCTCACAGGGCTGGAACAAACTAGCGCGGGCCGGCGAAAGCCGGCCCGCTTCGTTGTCATCGAACTCCTGGAACCTCCCACCTTCCCCAGGTGTCTATCACTGCAGTGAGCCTGTTCTGCTCCGGGTTTAGAATTGACTTGGGTGTTCTGATGCCGAGCTGCTGTCTTATCCTGCTGGCCGCTCTGTGGTCGCTGATGGCCACTGTCTCCGGACGCATACTGGACCAGGAAGGCAATCCGCTGGCCGGCGCTACAGTCACCTATCGCTATATCGGCGCAGTCGAAAAAGACTTTCAGTCGATTCCCGGCGCCATGCGGTACGAAACGCCCCGCATGGTCGAGCGCGGCGGCCGCACCTACACCGTCAAGACCGACAAGAAGGGCGACTTCACCCTGGTCGGCGTCGACTACGGCGTCTATCAGATCTCCATCGTCTCCAAAGATGGTCACGAGATTTACTCGGGCAAGAAGAATATTGGCGAGCCCGGCGATCCGAACTCACAGAACGTTCTGAACGTCGATCTCTCCACCGCCTATGGCGGCCCGCAGGAGCCCGGCAGCGGGACCAACCTGGCCGCGGGCAAGAAGAGCAAGGAACAGCTCGCCCTCATTCGCGAAGAAAACGCTCACGCGGCCAAGATCAACCGCCTGATCGTCCGCTATCACGCTCAAATGGGGCTTGAGGACTGGCCCGGCGCCATGACCACGCTGCAGGAGCTCATCACGCTCGACAAGCAGCGCTGGGAGTTCTACCAGAACCTGGGTACGCTGCAGCTCAACCAGGGTGAATATCAGAAGGCGTCGCAAAGCTTCGCCCAGGCCGTAGCCGTGGCGGAAAAAGTTCTGGTCAACCCTACAGACACGGATCGCGCCCTGACCATCGTCGCCGACCTGATGCTCGCCGAAGCCGACAGTTATGAGAAGTTGGGTCAGGTGGATGGATCCGTGGCGCTGTATGACCAGGCTGCGGCCAAACATCCGCATCCTTATATGGCGCACTATCGCGCCTGCAACGTGCTCAACAACAACGGCCAGCCGGACGCGGCAATCGCGCACTGCGATCAGGCCGTCGCCGACGATCCCGCGCAGTGGGAGCCGCACCAGATGATGGGCGGCATCTACAGCACTCAAAGCAAAACGCAGGACGCGATTGCGGAATATGAAAAAGGCGTCGCTGCGGCCGGGAAAATGCTGGAACAGCAGTCTGACTCCAGCCGCGCAAAAATCGGGATGGGACAGATGCTGAATGCGCAGGGCGATCTGCTGGTGAAGCAGAAGAAATATGATGAAGCTATCGCCGCCTTCACGCGGGCAACGGAGTCCGCGGCCTATCCGGCCATGCCGTATTTCAACCTGTGCGCCACGTATTACAACCTCAAGCGCAGCCAGGAAGCGCTGGCTGCCTGCGATCACGCCATCACCTCCGATCCCAGAATGGCCGACGCTTACTACATCAAGGCTTCCATCCTCTTTGGCCAGGGACAGGTTGAGCACGGCAAATATGCCGTCCCGCCCGGCACCACTGAAGCGCTCAACAAGTATCTTGAAAATGCTCCCTACGGCGATCACGCCGCTGCGGTGAAAGAGATGATCAACCAGCTAAACCGCCCGCTCGCCACCACCTACACCCAGCCGAAAAAATAACGTGTCCCGAATTGGGACTCCGTTCCATTCCCATGGCAACCCTACCCTTTACAACTTTGTCGTCCTTCGCTAGCATTCAATCGATTCACTAAACAGCCAGGACCCGCGGCCTGCTGTGGCTTCTCCATCCTTTACCTGGCCCTTCGATTGAAGGCCAGCGCTTGTTTCACCCACAGCATGAAAGGAGTCCAGCGATGAAGTCTCTTGTCTGCAAACTGCTCTGTCCGGTCCTGGGGTTGCTTCTTCTCACCGCCGCCGCCCACGCCACGCCTCTGCAGATTTATGGCGCCTGGCACTGCGGCAATGATGCCTGCACCTGGGGCACGGTCCGCACCCTCACCGATTTTGACGCTAAAAATCACTGGTTGATCGACCGCGGCGACGGCGTTCCTTCAGTGAATCTTGTTGTGCTCTCATTTGTGAATCCCTTGAAGCTGCTCAATCAGACCAATGACGCCCAGACCGTCAACGGCGTGCCCATCGGCATGACCCCGCAGATTGTCAGCTATTTCACCAGCCACAACATTCGCGTCATGCTGTCGATCGGCGGAATCACTTTTGTGAATGACTGGGATACCGCGCTCTCCACCAATCCAACGCAATTGGGATTGAATGCGGCCGCTCTGGCCAAAAACCTGGGTGTGGGAATCGAAATCGATTACGAGGAAAACACCTCGCCCAACCTGACGGGCCTGCAGGCTTTTATCACCGCCTATCGCTCGCAATTGCCGTACGACGCCACGGGCGCAAATCCTGCGGCTCGGCTCACCATTGATGTAGCCGCAGGAGATCGTTTCCTGATCGACATTGACCGCGAGGCCACCAGCGCGTGGCTTACCACTGCCAATCCGGTGCTCGACTATGCCAACGCCATGGTGCCCAACAAGCAGCCCAATACTGCGGGCGCGGAAGGCAACTGGCAGGAGCACGTCGACGGCAAATCGAACTTCGCTCCGCCCATCGCGCCGCTGGCGCCGGCCAAATTCACCGGCAGCGTCTACATCACCAGCGGACACAATCCGCTACCGGAGTGCACCAACTTCAGCGCGTCGCTGGAGGATTCCACCGGCAGCTACGTGCAAACCGTCGCGCCCAACGGCGCCGGCGTCACCTCCGGCATGCTGGGCTATATGTTCTGGGCGGCCGAGTGTCCTTCCACCAGAAACGTCTGCACCACTCCGCCAAACTCATGCCAGGGAGGAGTAGGGGTCGGCGCCAGGACCTTCAACATTCCTCTGCCCATGCCACCGTTGCGACAACAATAAGCGCATGGCCGACGGACGATCAGAATCGGAATCCGTATCTAGTGAGCCGGTTGTCGCGGGCTCGAATACACCAGCGCCGTTAGGCGCGACATGAGGTAGCCCAGCACGTTTCCGAGGTGCGCTACGCCGCGCCGAGGAATAAGTGCTGGGTAAAGGAGGAAAAGTCCTCTTCCTCTCGCCGAAGGCTTGCGCGCAGCGAAGCGGAGCGCAATAAAAAGCGAGCGAATAAAACAATCTACATCGTCGAAACTTCTTCCATGATCTTCGCCAGAGCGTGGCGCACGCTCTCCGCTGAGCGCACTTTGAATACATGCACCGTGAGCGGCTTGAGCATCTTGCGCACGTTGCCGATGGCGCCATCCGCATACGCCGGGTTCAGCAGCTCAAATTGCAGGTAATACACCACGCATTTTTCTTCCGAGCCAGGCGGCAGATGCGGCAGGTCGCGGAAAGAATAGAAATCCATGGGGCTGCCGATGATCACAAACACATGCAACGGCTCGCCATGCGCGTTTGCGGAGTCGCCGCCTGGCTGAAGGTCGGGGCTGCTTCCACCGCTTGCATCCACTTTCTGCGCGACCGGCGTGCTGCTCAGCCGCCGCAGCAGCTCGTCCTGCAGAAAGGCCGGGCTTTCGCGCTTCTGCTCCAGCGCTTTGATGTCAATGGTGGCCGGCCCATTCGCCGGCGCCAGCACCGCCTTGGCCCGCGTCCAATCCAGCTCCTTCACATTGTCTTCTTCGAAGGTGACGGCGTGCTTGCGCAGGTCAAGCATGGCCACGTTGATCGATCCGTGCTCCAGGTTGACCTGGCTCAGCGCCTTTAATAGCGGAAGCGCCACAGCGAGATAGTGGTTATAAAACCAGGTTGAGCCGTGGAAAAGATCAGAGGCCGTTACGTCCGCCAGCACGTCCAGCTCAACCGGATGCTGGGTCGCCAGCGGCAGGTGCAGCCGTGTCTTTATGTCCGGCCGAAACATGCCGTCTGGACCTTCCATATGCGGCGCCAGGAACTCCACCATGGGCAGGCCAAGCCACATTCCGGGCAGCGGATCATTCTTCGGCGGCTCAATCCGCAGGTGCCCTTGCATCAGGTTGTGCTGTTCTCGCGCGGCGTCCACCAACACGACAGTCACCTGGTAATCGCTGGGCAGCACATACATGTCCCAGAAGAGATCGATCTCGCCTTTGTTGATTCCAGCGCCCACATCTTTCATCCGGAACAGAACGTAATCGCGAAATTTCTCTCCCGCCGGGTCGGTCACCTGGAGCAGCGCCAGAACGCGGTCCTCGGCCTTGCGATTGATCAGGTCTCGCCGCCGCAGCTCGATCTCAATATGTGCGCGCATGCGCTGATGCAGCGAGAGACCGTAAGGCTCAATATGCACCTTCCACGGGATGGCCGCCGCCGGCCCTTGCTTGACCCACAGGTCGAACGGCACGGAGGCAAACACCTTGTCGGCCGGCACTTCTTCCTCCTGGCCGCGGAGCTGCGCTGCGGCAAGCAGGACGAATGTGAGAGCAAAGAGGAACGGAGGATATCGGCGCGCCAGCGGCATAGGGGCTTCCCAGGTGCTTCCCAAAGCGGTGAGCACCCATCATAGGTTGGACCGAAGCTCCGGCACAAGAGTAAGCAGCGTGCCAGATGACAGTCAGCTCGCCGCCTGCGATGTTTAGACCTTGGTCTTCCAGATGTACAGATGGCTGGCATCGGCCGCCGTGGAAATCGGCGCTTTGCGTTTCTTACTTTCGCGGCTCAACGCGGCGCGGACATTTTCCTTGGTGTCGCCCAGGGCGCGAATCGGCACTTTCACTGCTTCTCCGGGGGCCAGGTTCTCGACATCTTCCAGGATCGCCTCCACGATCCTTCGATGTTTGCCGTTGCGGCTTTGGGGAACGTCTATCTGATGCATGGTCTCAAACGTCGGCTTGAACGGCAGGGCTCTCTTCGGCATAAACGCTCTCCTTTCCTAAACGTATAGTAAACGTAACATCACGTATACTATCATCGACTAAAATAAGATGGCAAGACACTAAAGTAAGTTGCTTTTCAATAACTTAGCGGCCGCAGCTGCTCAATCGTCGTGTGCGGGCGAAGTTTACGGCCCTGGTTTCGTACGCAGGCCCAGTTGGCGGCCTTAAAGAGTTTCCCCGTATTCCCTGCGCCGGAATAGGCTTGAATGTGGAACCAGAAATGAGTATCACAATGATCAGTCGCAAGAGCAATTTTGAGGTGGTACGCCTGGCGGACATCGATGATTTGACGGAACGCTCACCACGTGGCCGCATCCTGTCATTCACGCACGATCCCAGCCTGGCCCGCACGCGCGAAATGCTCTTTACCGGCGCGGGTTTTGAGGTCGCGACTTTCCTTGACGTCGACGAAGCCATCGCCGCCTGCAAGACCAGCGCATTCGATCTGATCGTCGTAGGTCATTCCATTCCCCTGGCCCAGAGAAAGGCTTTTGTCAGGGAGTTGCGCACCTCATGCGCTACGCCCGTCCTGGCCATGCTGCGACAGGGCGAGGCGCGACTGCCCGAAGCCGATTACTTTTTTGACCCTTTGGAAAGTCCCGCGCTGCTTTTGCAAACCATCATCGACATACTTCGCCCTCAAGGGCCACAGGATTGAACACCCAGGTTTCCTGAATTCCGGGTTTTGACGTGCCCAAAATGCGCAAAAGGGATAACTCGCACAATGGCGTGAAAGACCTTTGGATCGCCCCGCGCTACAGCCTGAAAGGTCCGGCGGGCGAACGCGCGTGGGAGAACCGTCCCGGCGGCGTCCCCAATAGCTCTCGCTTTCTTGAGCTGGCCGATATCGCCCTGGGCATCAAGAAGCCCTCAACACAAAAAAAGAAGCCTGGCCAGCAATCCGCACACGATAAACAAAAGACCGAACCGTACTCCAACAAGTAGGCGCAGACGTAGCAATCCTAAGCCTGCTTGACTGCGGCAATAATTTCTCTTAAACTTGAACGTGTTCAATTATGCCAATACCAGCTACTGATCGTGTATTCCTCGCGGCCTGGACCACCCTTGTCATCTGGGTACTGCTCGCGTTTTTTGGCGCAACATGGTTTCGACTGCACTCCCTGCAACGTTGGTTCTTACTCCTCCTGCCTGTGCTCGCTACGGTCATCGTTTACGTGCTCCGGCGAACGCCGTCAACTATGCGAGCCTTCATGACCGCTTGGTTCAACACTCTATGGAGCTATTGCCTGATGGTGAGTCTGGGCGCGGTTTTGCTGCTCCTCTTGTACTCGGCGGTGGGATATCTGCCTTACAGCGACCGGCCCGGTCCCGGCTGGGGCAACATCGAACCACATTTTCCGGTGCCTGAAGAAATCAGATATTTTTCCTCGTGGGCCCTCATTCTTCTGCCTATTTGTTATTTCATGGGCAACCTCCTGTTCCTGTTTATGGCATGGGCTCGCTGGTTGAAGTTACCCATGTGGCTTGCCCGTACGCTGGGTGGTTTCTTTTGTTCAGGGTTGAGCATGTTCGCGGTTGCCGCAGCCGGATGGTATATCGCCATCGCGGTTTCGGTAACTAATGCTGTTGGAGTCTGCGGGTTGCTTTACGGCATATTTGTCCTGCCTCGTATCTCACCGGCCAGGGAAATGCCATTGTCCAAGACTGCTCGGTCAGTCGGAATTGCTCTGGCTTCCCTCTGTCTGATTGCATGTCTGGCTTATCCCTTCCTGCGACACTGAACCCCGAGCACGGCTACGTCCAACAAAATTGCACCCGGTTTGCCGGATTGGCCGTCTAACAGCGACAATGGTCGCCATGCGCTCACAGCTCATCCGGCAGGCATTGGCCTGCGTTTGCCTGCTCCCGCTCCTTGCCGTCAACCTGCAGTCTGACACCCGGCCGCTCCCGGAAGACCTGGGCGCCGTTCATCTGGCCCAGCTTTTAAGCAAGCTCAAAACTACTGCCCGCCTGATGCAGGTCACCGCGCATCCTGACGACGAAGACGGTGGCATGCTGACGCTGGAATCGCGCGGCAAAGGTGTCGAGACGTTGCTCTTCACCATCACGCGCGGCGAAGGCGGCCAGAACAAGTTCGGCGCCGAGAGCTCTGACGAACTCGGCATCCTGCGCACGCTCGAACTCCTCCAGGCCGACAAGTACTACGGCGTGGAGCAGCGTTTTAGCCACGTCACCGACTTCGGCTTCTCCAAGACCGCGGACGAGACCTTCAGCAAGTGGCACGGGCATGACATTGCTTTAGGCGATCTGGTGCGCGCGATTCGCACCTTTCGTCCGGACGTCCTGATTGCCCGCTTCAGCGGCACCACGCGCGACGGCCACGGTCATCACCAGGCCTCCGCACTGCTGACCATTGAAGCCTTCCGCGCCGCCGCCGACCCCAACAAATTCCCCGACCAGATCAAAGAAGGCCTTCAGCCCTGGCAGGCAAAGAAGCTTTACGTCGGCAATCCCCCGCGCATGTTTCAAGGCGGGAACGTCGCCGACGATGATTACACGGTCAAGCTCAACATCGGCGAATACTCTCCGCTGCTCGGCATGTCGTATACGCAGTTTGCGCTCGAAGGCCTGGCCCATCAGACCTCGCAGGGCACCGGCGGCATTCGCGTTCCTCCCGGCCCGCGTTACACGTACTACAAGCTGACCGACTCAGCGCCCAACAAGCCAACCGGCGCGCATGAAGAAGATTTTTTTGCCGGCATCGATACTTCATTGGTCGGGCTTGCTGCGCGCCTCGGGACGGAAGAGTCGAAAGCACCGTTTCTGCGGTCCGCGCTCGCCTCATTGCAGAGGCACGCCGATGCCGCGAGCAAGGTTTTTTCTTTGCAAGATCCATCGGCCTGCACGCCAGAGTTGATGGCGGGACGTGATGAAACGGAAAGACTGGTCCACCGGGTGGAAGAGTCGCAGCTTTCCCCAGCCACGAAATCAGATTTACTGCCCGCGCTCCGCGCCAAACTCGATCAATTCCAGCAGGCCGCCGATGAAGCCCTCGGCATTTTCTTTGAAGTCACCGTCGATCCTCCCGGACCGCCGCCCGGGCCATCTTACTTCCCGCGTATGGAACAGACTTTAAGCCTTGCCGTACCTGGACAAACGTTTACGGTCACGGCGCGGCTTTACAACAGGGGTCGCAATGGGATTCTTCCCATCCCTGGCAAGATCCGCGTGGAGGCTCCCCCAGGCTGGAGGGTCGACCGTGTACCGGCTGCCGAGGCCAGGCTGGAACTGCGCGAAGGAGAAAGCTATACGGCACAGTTCAAGATCAGCGTTCCGGAAAATGCACGGTTTACGCGTCCCTATTTCACGCGTGAGAACGCGGAGACTGAAACGGTTTACCAGCTAGGCGATCCTGAACTCGTCACAGCCCCGTTCGCTCCCTATCCCCTGCATGCCACGGCGGAGTTCACCTTGCCCCCAACTACAATCGAAGCGCTGCGGTCGCCTGATAGTGGCCCCATGACCTCCCAGGCCCACACCGTCGGCAAAATCAAGTTCGTCGATCCCACGCTTGGTCAATCGGAGCGCCCGCTTACAGTCGGTCCACCGATCTCTGTTTTACTTACCTCACCGGTGGTCGTCGCGCCCGTTGGCCGGCCGTCGCCCGCCGAAATCGGCGTCTCCGTGCGCAGCAACGTGCAGAGCGCTGTCCATGCAAAACTGCGATTGGAAACTCCGACGGGCTGGAAAGTTGAACCTGCGGAAATCGCCGTCGATCTCGATCATGATGGCGACCTGAGCAATTACAACTTCCAGGTCACGCCGCAAAACCTGCGCGAAGGCACATACAAGGTGACCGCGCGCGCGGACTACAACGGCAAGCAGTACGCCGAGGGCTTCAAGATCATCACCCGCCCCGACCTCGACTCCTACCCCGCCTATCGTCCGGCCACGGAAAATGTTCAGGCCGTCGACGTCAAGCTGCCGCCGCAGCTGCGCGTCGGCTACCTGATGGGCGCAGGCGATGAGATACCCTCCGTTCTCCAGAGCGTCGGCCTCAACGTTAACCTGATCACGTCGCAGGAACTCGCCGCCGGCGACCTCAGCCGCTACGGCACGATCATCGTCGGCATTCGCGCCTATGACACGCGCACCGATATCCGCGAACACAACCGCCGTCTGCTCGACTACGTAAACAACGGCGGAACGCTGATCGTTCAGTACAACCAGTCCGTGGGGCTCTTCAATGACGGCCACTACACGCCATATCCGGCTACGGCGGCAAACTTGCGTGTAACCGTGGAGGAAGCGCCGGTGGAAATTCTTGCTCCGGAAGAGCAAGTCTTCAACTGGCCCAACAAGATCACACAAAGAGATTTTGACGGCTGGGTACAGGAACGTGGTCTCTATTTCATGGGCCAGTGGGACCCGCAATTCAAGCCACTGCTGGCGTGCAATGATCCCGGCGAGCCTTCGCAGAAAGGCGGCTTGTTGCTGGCCCACTACGGCAAAGGCATTTACATTTATTCGGCCTATGGCTTCTCACGTCAGCTTCCCGCGGGTGCGCCGGGAGCAATTCGTTTGTTCGTGAATCTGCTGAGCGCAGGACATCAATGAGCTTGTCCCCGCTACCATCAGGCCAACCCGGCCTGGCCCGCGAGGTCGGTCTGCGCGAAGCCACCGCGCTCAACATGATCGATATGATCGGCGTGGGGCCGTTCATCACCATTCCGCTGATCATCCATGCCATGCACGGCCCGCAGGCGATGCTGGGTTGGGTACTGGGCGCATTGCTGGCCATGTGTGACGGTCTGGTCTGGGCCGAACTCGGCGCATCCATGCCGCAAGCCGGCGGCTCCTACCAATATTTAAAGGAGAGTTACGGCGCGCAAAAGCTGGGCCGGCTGATGTCATTTCTCTTTGTCTGGCAGCTGATCTTCAGCGCGCCGCTTTCGATTGCTTCTGGTTGTCTCGGCATCGCCCGCTACGCCGAGTACGTCTGGCCCGGCCTTGGCCACGTGATTGCCGACCGCACGGTCTCGCTCGGCATTCCTCACGTCGGGGCAGTGGAATTTCGGCTCTTCATCAACGTCGGGACTTTCGTCGCGATGGCCAGCTGCCTGCTGGCGCTCGTGCTGCTCTACCGGCGGATCTCCATGATCGGCCAGCTCGCGCGCTATCTTTCCGTCGGCGTGCTTGGCGCCATCCTTCTGGTCATCGCCGCCGGCCTCAGCCATTTCAGCGCCGCGCGCGCTTTCAGCTTCCCTCCCGGAGCATTTGAGTTCTCCGGAGGCTTCTTTCTTGGCCTGGGCTCGGCCATGCTGCTGGCTACGTACGACTACTGGGGCTATTACAACGTTGGCTTCCTTGGCGCGGAAATCCGCCAGCCCGAGCGCAATGTTCCCCGCGCCATTCTTTATTCCATTGTGATCGTCGGCGTGCTTTATCTGGTCATGAACACCAGTATTCTGGGCGTCATGCCCTGGCAGGAGCTGGACCAGATCGGCGCGCATGAATCGCGTTATTACATTGCCTCCACCATGCTGCAGCGCACATTCGGCAACTGGGCCGCGCTGTTTGGCACTTTTCTCATTATGTGGACCGCCTTCGCTTCGGTCTTTTCCTTGATGCTCGGCTATTCGCGCGTTCCATACGCCGCAGCGCAGGACAACAATTTCTTTCGCGCCTATGCCAAGCTGCACCCGCGGCATCAGTTCCCGAACCGGTCTCTGCTCACCTTGGCGCTGGTGACCACCTTCTTCTGCATGTTCCGCCTGCAGGATGTGCTGGCCGCATTGGTCGTAATCCGCATCATGGTCCAATTTCTCCTGCAGGTCTTCGGATTGCTGCTCTTGCGTGCCCGCCGGCCTGATTTTCCTCGCCCGTTCCGCATGGTTCTTTATCCGATACCGGCACTGCTGGCCGCGCTCGGATTTATTTACATTCTTTTCACACGGCCGAGCCTGAAAGAAATCCGCTTTGGCGCGGTAATTGCTGCGATCGGCATGATAATTTTTCTGGTTCGCTCCTGGCGGCGCCGAGAGTGGCCCTTTTCCAGTCAACCCGCTCACAATACTGCAGGGAAGGCAGTCCAATGATTTGTCATGTCCGCCGTCACGCCGAGGTCTCCTAGTCCCATGGAAGATCCGGCCCAGGTACAAGTTGCTCCCGCGTATCACTCCGCGCTCTCGCCCCTGCGGGTGCCGCTCTTCCGTAGCCTGTGGATTGCCGCTGTAATCTCCTATACCGGCAGCTGGATGCAGGCGGTCGCCACTGGCTGGCTCATGACCTCACTCACCAGTTCGCCGATGTGGGTGGCCCTCGTCCCGGTTGCGGTGAGTTTACCGGTGCTGTTGATCGCATTGCCTGCGGGCGCGCTGGCGGATATTGTCGACCGCCGCAAATTCCTGCTCTTCACCCAGAGCACCATGGTTGCCGCCGCGGCAATTCTGGGGATCATGACGCTCACGCGTACTGTGAATCCACAGATCCTGCTGGTGTTCACTTTCCTGCTGGGAGTCGGCGCGGTGATGAACGATCCCGCATGGCAGGCCCTTACGCCCGATCTGGTTCCACCCTCGCAGCTGGCAGCAGCAGTCGCGCTCAACTCCGCCGGCTTCAACATTGCGCGTGCGGTTGGTCCCGCAATCGGGGGACTGGTGATCGCCACCTGCCAGGGAACGTTCACTGGATCAGGGCGCGCCTTTCTGATCAATGCCGTCTCATTCTTCGGCGTCATCTTGTTTCTCTATCGCTGGCGTCCTGAGCACACCGAACGACAGAACGGCCACACCACGTTTGCTGACGCCATCGCCACCGGCCTGCGCTACGCTCGCCAGGAGCCGCGCATTCGCACCGTGTTGGTGCGTACGCTGGTATTCTCGTTGTTCTCCAGCCCCTTCTGGGCTTTGCTTCCCCTGATCGCACAGAAATTTGGCCCGGAAGGTTTTGGTGGGATGCTGGCCTTCTTTGGCGTCGGCGCGTTGGCCGGAGCAGGCGTATTGTCGCGCGCGCGGCGGCGCTTCTCGCCCGACGCGATCATCGCTGCCGCAGCCATCGCTTTTGCCATTGGACTATGTGGCCTGGTGCGGGCACAAACTCTGGTTGTAGCTTCCATTTTCTGCGCTGCCTGCGGACTGGCCTGGATCAGCACCCTGGCCACGCTCAACTACTCGGCGCAAACCGCGGCCCCGGCCTGGGTACGCGCGCGCGTGATCTCCATGTACGTTCTGGTGTTGCAGGGCGGCCTTGCGCTGGGCAGCGCACTCTGGGGTATTGTCGCTACACACACCAGCGTGCCGTTCACGCTCACTGCCGCCGCTGCCGCAATGGCCGCCGGCTTGCTGCTGGCGCCGTGGTATCGTTTACAGCAACCGAATGGTCAATGATTCAAATAAGAAAAACCCATTAAGAGAAGAGGAGAACCTGATGAACCATCTGCGAGCACTCTGTTTCCTTGCCGTAATGGCTTTCGCCGCGGCTGCTCTGGGACAGGCCGCTGCCAAGCCGGCCGCAACGCCTACGCCTGCGCCGACAATCGGCGGCGTGATCGATCGTGAAATCAGCATCCTGGAAAGAGAATTCGTAAGCGCCGCCGAGGCCATGCCCGACGACAAATTCAACTTTGCTCCCGCCAGCCTCAACATTAACGGCAGCGACTATAAAGGCGTAAAGACATTTGCCGAAGAAGTGCGGCACGTCGCAGCCACAAACTTTCAGCTGTGGAGTCCGGTCACCGGTGAGAAGCCGCCCATCGAATCGAGCGAAGACAATGGCCCGCCCCAGCTCAAGACCAAGGCCGAGATCATCAAGTACCTGAAAGATTCGTTTGCCTTCGGGCACAAAGCAGCGCAGTCGCTGACCTCGGAACGCGCTGCTCTCGCAATGGTCCCCAATCCCTTCGGTCAGGGACAAACCACCAAGCTCTTCTGCACAAGCTTTGCCGTCGCTCACGCGTTTGATCACTACGGACAGATGGTGGAATACCTGCGCATGAACGGCATCATTCCGCCGGCTAGCCGCCAGCAATAAGCTTGGCCCAGAGATGGAGAGTGATTAGGAGAACCCATGAACTACCTGAGAACACTCTGCGTGTGTTCCGCGCTGTTTTTCTCGGTTGGCGTCTGGGCACAGGCCGCTACGAAGCCTGCGGCGCCGACTCTGGCTGCGGAAATTGATGGCCAGCTAAGCACATTGGAAAAAGAATTTGTCAGCGCTGCTGAGGCCATGCCCGATGACAAATTCAATTTCACTCCCGGCGGCCTCAACATCGCCGGGAGTGATTACAAGGGTGTGAAGACATTCGCCGAAGAGGTGAGGCACGTTGCCGCCAGCAATTACATCCTCTGGGGCGCGGTCACCGGCGACAAATCACCCATCGCATCCACCGATACCAATGGACCAGCTTCTCTCAAAAGCAAAGCTGAGATCATTAAGTATTTGAAAGATTCATTCGCCGTCGGACACAAAGCCGCACAATTGCTGACGGTGGAAAATGCTCTCGGCCAGGTCCCCCGTCCCTCCGGTAAAGGACAGTGGACAAAAATCTATGCTGTCACTTTTGCGATCGGCCACGCATTTGATCACTACGGGCAGATGGTGGAATACCTGCGCATGAACGGCATTGTCCCGCCGGCAAGCCGCCAACAATAAGAGCGTGAGGGCCGACGCCCATGCTATTCCTGAAAAAATGCGACCGATCGCTGTGGCGCTCGATCTAACGCGCATGATATGGTTCTCGGTCGCTTGAGAACAAAACTTTTTGAGGAGGGTTTCACAATGAAACTTGTGCGAGCGTTGTGCCTCTTGGCTGTAATGTCTTTTGCTGTCGGAGCCTATGCTCAGGGCGGTGCAGCGCCCACCGGAACACCGGCAACGCCGTCCGCGCCCCAGGCGCAAGCCGCGCCGCCACCTATAACGTCGCTTTCGGCGATGGCTGACCGACAGGTGAGCCAGTATGAAAAAAATCTTCTCGATGTGGCAGAGGCCATGCCGGAAGATAAATACAACTTCACACCGGCCTCGCTGAACATTCCCGGCGCAGCCTATAAGGACGTGCGCACGTTTGCCACATTGCTGAAGCACACCGGCGCAGCCAATTTCTTCTTCTGGAGCAGAGTGACCGGAGAAAAGCTGCCCGAGAACATCAAGGGCTCCAACGGCCCCGATGAACTCAAGACGAAAGCGGAGATCATTCAGTTTCTGAAGGACTCGTTCGCCGTCGGACATCGCGCTGCCAAGACCCTTACACCGGAAAACGCGATGGACCAGCTTCCATCGTTCCGCGGCAACCAGCCAAGGTTGATGATCGTTACCGGAGCTGTCATCCACGCCGCCGATGAATACGGCCAGATGGTGGAATACCTGCGCATGAATGGCGTTGTGCCTCCTGCCAGCCGGCCGCAGCAGTAGGTTTTTCTGAAATCCCGATCCCGCGAAGCGGGAGAGGGAACCCTATGACTATGTGAGAGCGGAGGTCGCATAACCTCCGCTTTTTTCCGTACGCGCCACGATGGGAACGGGCTAACCTAGCACTCTCAAAATCTCTTCTGGCTCCGGCCGCTTCCGCCAGTCTGCATCCACTCGCGCCCACGAAATCACCCCGTCAGGACGAACGATATATGTCGCCGCCAGCGGCAATTCCCAGCTTTGGTCGCCGTTATAGCCCGGAAGTTTGGTGAAGATGCCTTCATACATCGCCTGCAACTCGGACGATACGCGATATACGAGCCCAAAACTCCGCGCCACGTGATTCCCCTGATCGCTGAGCACGGGAAAGCGCAGCTTATGCATGTCCCGCGTCATGTACGAGTGCTTTTGCGTCTGTGGCGAAATGGCAACGATCGACGCGCCTGCCGCCGCAATCTGACCGTGGACTTCCTTCAGCGCCGCCAGCTGCGTATTGCAGTAGGCGCACCAGCGTCCCCGATAGAAGACGATCGCCAGCGGACCAGACTGCAGCAATTCTTCTGATCGCCACATCATGCCGTCGCCGTCAGGCAGTTCAAAGCCTGGAGCGCGATCACCGGCTTTCAGAGCGTGATTCGCCAGTCCGGAACTCGTCCGTTCTTCCGCCGCATGATCGATCGTAGCGAGCCGCTCTGCGGGAACCAGCGAGCGCAGTTTGGTGGTGAGATCGTCGAGTTGTTGGGCTAACGACACGGAAATTGGTAAATGGGTAATTTGGTAAATGGGTAAATGAAAGTCCAAACCAGGCTGCTCTCCAATTTACTCGATTACCAATTTACCCATTTACCAATTTTTATCGCATTCCCGGCAGCTTCATCCCTGCCAGTTTTCGTCCGAAGCTGGCCTTGCCCATGTCTTTGAACATCTTGCGCATCTGCGCGTACTGGCGCAGTAGCTGGTTCACTTCCTGCACGCTGGTTCCCGAACCCCGGGCAATGCGCTTGCGCCGGCTGCCGTTGATCAGCTCATGATGATTGCGCTCTTTCGGCGTCATGGAGTTGATGATGGCTTCCACCCGTGTGAGCTGGCTTTCATCCACGCTGTCGGCCGCTTTCTGCATGTTGGCGAACGGTCCGATGCTCGGCAGCATCTTGATGATGCTCTGCATGGAGCCCAGCTTCTTCACCTGTCGCAGCTGGTCGCGAAAATCTTCCAGTGAGAAGCCTTCCCCGCCCAGCGCTTTCTCCGCGAACTCCTGCGCCTTTTTCTGGTCCACCGTCTCCTGCGCCTTTTCGATCAGCGTCATCACGTCGCCCATGCCCAGAATGCGCCCGACGATACGATCGGGATGGAACGGCTCCAGGGCGTCATACTTTTCGCCCACGCCGATGAACTTGATCGGCTGGCCCGTCACCTGGCGGATCGACAGCGCGGCGCCGCCGCGGGCGTCGCCATCCATCTTGGTCAGCACCACGCCGGTGATGGAAAGCTTATTGTGAAATTCCTCTGCCGAGCGAACCGCATCCTGGCCGGTCATGGCGTCGGCCACAAACAGGATTTCCTGCGGGTTCAGGATCTTTTTGAGCGACTGCATCTCCGCCATCAGCTCGTCATCGATGTGCAGGCGTCCGGCGGTATCGACGATCAGGAAGTTGCAGCCGTTGTTCATCGCCTCTTTGCGCGCTTCTTTGGCCAGGCGTTCGACCGTGGGCGTATCGGCGTGCTCCACCTTGCCTTCGTAGAGATGGGCCTTGATCGCCTCAGCCACAACTTTCAGCTGCTGCCGCGCGGCGGGACGATACACGTCCACCGAAACCAGCATCGGACGATGCCCGCCCTTCTTGAGCCATTGCGCCAGCTTGCCCGAGGTAGTGGTTTTTCCCGAGCCCTGCAGGCCTGCCATTAAAACAACCGACGGTGGCTGCGACGCAAACTTCAGTTTGGCTGTGTCTTTGCCGAGAATCTCCACCAGTTCGTCATGGACGATCTTCACCACCTGCTGCGCCGGTGAAAGCGCCGTCATCACCTCGGTTCCAACGGCCTTCGCGGATACGCGATCAATAAAGATCTTGACCACCTTGAAATTGACATCGGCCTCCAGTAGCGCCATGCGAATTTCTTTGAGCGCTTCCTGGATGTTTTCCCCGGTGAGCGTGCCCTGTCCGCGCAGGTTCTTGAATGCTCGCTGCAGCTTTTCCTGAAGATTTTCAAACATAGATCAAAGGCAGTCCTACATGAAAATGGATGACGGGACTTACGGCGCACGCTTTCTTTTGATGCGTGCGGGCTGGTTTCTATTGTATCAGCGCCTAATCGTCCTTCTGCTCGACTCCCAGATAGCTCAAAAAAGCGCGGGTCAACTCTCGCTTGAGTATCTGGTCGTCCTTGGGCAAGAACTGCTTCCATTCGCTGACATCGAGTGGCATGACCAGCCACTCATAGAGCATGCTGGAAATGAACATAATGCCAAGAGTGATGGCGGTCCGCGGATCAGGGTGCCTGATCTCTTTTCGATGGGCGAGAAAGAGTTCGATCGCACGATCAAACGATCTGGCCTCGATTTTGCTGATCTTCCTGTGGAATGGTGTTAACTGACGGCTCTGCGCAAACGTGCGCATGGCGCGCAGCAGCGCCGCGTTCGCGCGATACACGACCACCATGCCGCCAACCACTTGCTCAGCAAAGACCGGGAGAGGAATCTGCGCCGCCTTCTCCGGCGTGATTCCGGTTTTCATACGCTCGTCCTGGCGCTCCAGAATGCCCAGGATCACCTCTTCCAGCAGCGCCTCCTTGTCATGAAAACGGCGATAGACTGCGCCCGGCGTAAGCCCGGCATGCTGCGCGATGCGCGGAATCGTGGCTCCCTCCACCCCGTGTTGTCCTAAGACTTCCGCGGCGGCCTTCAACAGCTTTCGCAGCGACTCACGACTGCGCTCCTGCTGGGGCGCCAACCCTTTCTTCGTTGCTTTCTTCTCTTTTTTCATCGCTCTCTAAAATAATACTTGACAAGTATGTAAATGTAAATTTACATTTACATTTGAACGCGGGGGCCCTAAGGGCCTCCGTTCAAAAGGAGCCGCCATCTTGCAAACGCCGCAAAATGATGCCCCGCTCAAGCCCTTCGCCGGGCTTTACCTGCGAACTCCAGGTCAAACTCGCTTCTGGGGCTGGAGCAGCCGCGGTTGGGTAAGGTTGCATAGCACCGCCGCTCCACGTCCCGTGAAGAATCTGGCGGCGTGGCTCCGGCAGGCGCACGCAGAGCTTGACGATCCCGGGGCCAATGAAGCACCCTCACTGACCCCGCACGAGCATGACGCTCGGCAATCGCCGCACGAACATCGCAAGCTTCAGTTTGTCTGCAACCGCCGCATGATCGGATTACTGTTCCGCTGAAAGAAAGAGAGAACTTTATGGCCGCCGCGATTCAACCCACTCCTCCCGCACCCGTTCCTCCTGTGCATCCATTGCGCGAACGCAATTTCCGCATGCTCTGGATCGGGTCTGCCATCTCACTCCTTGGCGACCAGTTCTACCTGGTGGCTCTGCCCTGGGTGGTACTGCAGCAGACCGGCTCAGCGGTCGCCATGGGAACCATCATGATGGCTGCGGCCATTCCACGCGCGGTGCTGATGCTGCTGGGCGGAGCGCTGACGGACCGGATTTCTCCGCGCAGAATCCTGATGGGCACCGCTTCGGCACGCACTCTGTTTGTGGCGGCGATCGGCGCGCTGCTCTGGTTTCATCATCTGCGCATCTGGGAGCTTTACATTCTGGGCTTTGCGTTTGGCGTAGCCGATGCCTTCGCCATGCCGGCGTTTTCTGCGTTCCTGCCTTCATTGCTGCAGCGCGAGCAACTGGTGGCCGCCAACTCGGTGTTTCAAACCACAGCGCAACTGACCACCATTGTTGGTCCAGCGCCGGCGGGCATCGTCGTCAAGATTCTGGGCGCGGCCTGGGCGTTCATTCTGGATGCCATCAGTTTCCTGTTCATCCTCGCCGCGTTGTGGCGGCTGCCTGACCCATCACGGGCCCAGCCCTCAGCCGCGCGGCCACCGATGTGGCGATCGATCCTTGACGGCTTCTCCTATGTTCAGAAAGATGTGCCTTTGCGTACCCTGCTTCTATTGGTCGCGGTGCTGAATTTCTGCCTGAGCGGGCCACTCGGCGTAGGCCTGCCCTATTTGGCCAAAACCAGGTTCGGATCCGCCACTGCATTCGGGCTGTTGCTGGCTTCAATGGCGGTAGGCGGGTTGCTGGGCGCGCTGCTTGCCGGTGTTTGGAAGATGCGTCGCCGTGGCCTGCTGATTCTTTCCGTGTGCGCCGTGATCAGCTTCTGCCTCGGCGCCATGGGAATGCTAACGCATCTATGGGACTCCACCGCCGTGTTGGCCCTGATGGCAGCAGCGGCCGCGCTGTCCAACGTGCAGATCGTTGCCTGGCTGCAACAGCGCGTTGATCCCTCGGTCCGCGGACGGGTGATGAGCGTGGTCATGCTCTCCGCCATCGGACTGGCTCCTGTATCGCTGGCGGTTGCAGGTTTGATGATCGCCTGGAATCTCAAACTCATGTTTCTGATCGCCGGAGCGGCGATGCTGCTGATCACAAGCCTGGGCGCGCTGCAAAAAGAAGTTCGAGAGATCCAGTGAATTCCAGATGCTTGAACTCCGGATGCTGGTCTTCGGCGCTCGTTTTCAATGTCAAGCTCACTGCGCTAGCGGCCACGCATCGGCTGGTGCGCGAGATACAGTGACCTGCCCCGCTCGTCTGGGCCGCATCCAATGACTATACTGTTTGTTTTGGAGCGGTCCCATGAGTCAAAAGACTGACAAGCTGGAGAAAACTGAGAAGTCCGCACACATTGACCTTCGCCACACCGCTGTTTCCGATTCTGCAACCTGTTGGCCCGCGCTACCTCCCGATGCCTGGAAGGACACGCGCGAGACCCTGCACATGTGGACCCAGATCGTCGGCAAGGTGCGGCTGGCGCTCACGCCCAAAGTCAATCACTGGTGGAACGTGGCGCTCCAGGTCACCGCGCGCGGCCTGACCACCTCGGTCATTCCGTATGGTGAGCGCGTCTTTGAAATTGAGTTTGATTTTCTCGAGCACCAGCTGCTGATCAAGACTTGCGATCCCGCCAGCAGGACCATTCCGCTCGCGCCGCGCTCCGTGGCCGATTTCTACCACGAGTTGATGGCGGCGCTGCATGCCCTCGATATCGACGTAAAAATCTGGAAGATGCCGGTGGAGATTGCCAATCCCATCGCCTTCGACCAGGACCACGTGCACGCCTCTTACGACAAGGAATATGCCCGCAACTTCTGGCGCGCCCTGGTCTCGATTGACGACGTCTTCAAGGTCTTCCGCTCGCGCTTTGTCGGCAAGTCGAGCCCGGTGCATTTCTTCTGGGGCAGCTTTGATCTGGCGGTTACGCGCTTTTCCGGCCGGCTGGCCCCGCCGCGCAACGATCCTGATCCTGTTCTGCGTAAGATCATGCAGGAAGCGTACTCGCACGAAGTCATCAGCGCGGGCTGGTGGCCCGGTGGCGGCGACCTGAAGGATGCAGCGTTCTATTGTTACGCTGCGCCGGAGCCGCAGGGTTTCTCCAAACAGCAGGTCCAGCCCGGTGCGGCGTTTTACAACCAGCAGATGGGCGAATTCCTGCTGATGCATGAGCAGGTGCGCACTGCCGCGTCGCCGACACAGACCCTGCTCGATTTTTTGCAGAGCACCTATGAAGCCGGGGCGACGCTTGGCAAGTGGGACCGCAAGGCCCTGGAACGTCCGCTGGAACCAGCTGCGGGAGCGGCATAAGGAGAAATCATGGCAGAAAGCTGCACGCACGTGAAGCAAATCAAGATCACCAAGACGGACACGCATGTGTGTGAAGAATGCGTCAAGATGGGCGACACCTGGGTCCACCTGCGGCTCTGCCTGGAGTGCGGCCACGTCGGCTGCTGTGATTCATCCAAGAACAAGCACGCCACCAAGCACTTTCATCGCAGCAAGCATCCGCTCATTCGTTCCATCGAGCCGGGGGAAGCGTGGGTTTGGTGCTATGTCGACGAGCTCTCGCCCGGCGATCTGGCGGCGTAAACGCTTTTAAAACGAGAGCTCTTACCTTAAATCGTCGTCATCCCGAAGGGCGTTAAGCGAGCGGGCGCTTTCTTCAGCACGCGAGTAGCCCTGAGGGACCTTGCGCCAAACAACAAATCCAGATGGTATCTAATAGCGACCTTGACATTCCTCACCGCCCGTTCCACCACACAAAAATCCAGTGGATCGCCGTCAGCCATAGCGCCAGCATCATCAGATTCAACCCGATCATCATGGCGATGACGATCAGCATGAGCCCGGCGGCCACCGTCAGCAGCGGCACGATGATCAGGTAAAGCACAGTCATAAAAACCTTCAGGGCTACACCAGTGTGCCGCTCCGGCGCTATCAGGTGCGAGCCCATGCGCTGCAGCTTCTTCGCCCGCTTCTTGAGCGGAGGATGAAATGAGACAAAGCTCTGGATCTGCAGGCCGGATTGTCCGCGCCGCCCGCCGCGTTCGGGCTGGTTCACCTCGCGCAGGGCGCGCAAGCGCGCCATCGCGGCGCGATCACCCTTTTGGGCCGCGACAATGTCCGCCGGGTTGGGTATGTCATGCAATCCCATCGCGTGAGCTCCACCCATGAGCTGCGCCATCGCCTGCATTCGCGCGACGGCTTTCTGATCTCCCCGGGCGAACGCCAGGCCCGTAAACAGCATTTCCTTACGCATGGCTGCGTAGTCTTGCGGTGCGGCGCCAGAACTGCCTGACAGATGCGCGGTAGCCGCCCATGCTTCCATGGCTTTGCGCTTCTGATCTTCGCTCGGCTCGGAGCTACGCAACGTGCGGTCGCCGGTCGGATTCACCACGAACAGATGTGTGGCCCACTCGCCGCCCTGCAGCGTGGAATTATCTTCACTGAGCCGCTGCAATGCGGTGGCCAGCGCGTCAGGATTCCGCGTGAGCTCCACTGCACTGGCGTCCGCCAGGTAGCGGCGCGTACGCCACAGCAGCGCCATGCATGGCCCCAGCAGGATATTCAGGAAAAACCAGAGCGTGATCTCCACCGCCAGGTTGGTAAAGAGAAAGGGGAAGAAGATGATCCGGAACAGCTTGCGGAACAACCCGGGATTCGGCGTGTTGAAATAACGATCAATATCAGTGTCGTTCACGTCCAGTGAGCCTGCCAGCGACTCAGCAATCGCGGCAGCCTCTGCCGCCTTCTGGTCCGGGGTTTGGCGGGAAAAAATGTAACGCAGAATGCGCCAGATGCGGCCGCGCGATTCCCTCCCAAACGGCGCGTTGATGAGGTTCACCAGGAGCCCACAGGTTTCAAACACGCTGGTTACGGTGAACGCAATACGCAGGTCGCCATTGCCGATCGATCCCACCAGATGCGCCAGGATGGCCTGCAGCTGCTCACGATCGAGGTCGTCAATCAGCCGGCGCGAGATCACAATACGCGCATCGACCCCGCACGTACCGATCGCGGCGGCGTTGGCGCCCGTGGAATCCACCAGCATCAGTTTGGGCGCGGGCAATCCGGCGGCTATGGCCATCTCCTGTGCGGCGTCGGCCAGCTGCAGCTCTTTCAGATCAGATGGATTGGGCTCACGCGCGTTCAGGCTGGCCAGCGCTCCACCCACGCCGCCGCGACGAAAGAGAATCAGCATGCCAATCCACAAGCCAAACGCCATCACCATTCCGGGCAGGAGCACCAGAGCTAGTCCAATTGCCAGTTCCTGTGGATCAAGTGTGCCCTTCTGGTTAAGAACGTAGTCGGCCACGCGTACACCAAACTTCGCCAGGTCATTCGCGTTCTGCCAGAACTCCGGCGGCAGCGGAGAAAAATGATTGACGATCTCCGCCCCGGCCAGCGTGAGCACATAGAGCAGCGGTGTGAGCACCAACGTCAGCGGAACGCCCATGATGAACGCCGCAAAGGCGCAGAGAGCAGACATGCGCCAGGTGGCCCGGCGGTTGCGCTTCTGCGCCGCAAAAAAGGTTTCAGGATTTCGGGGAGCGAAGTTCCCCGCCCTGGAATCAGCGCTGCTCATGAGGTCTCCGCCCATTCAGCCCAGGAATGGGATGAATCGGAACCTGAGATTAGCACCAGATTTTGCGCCGGGGCAAGCGCCATTGTCGCGCCGGCGCCCGAATCGCAGCTACAATCATCGGCGCCAATGAAGACCGTCCCTGAAGTCATAGCGTTGCTGCGGCAGCAGATCAAATCGGCCATCGACCATGAATTCGACATGGACCCCATCGGCAACGTGCGCGTACGCCGGCTTCTGCTGATGGAAGACTGCCTGAACTCCATCGGATTCCCCACGCATGCCGACCACAAGGCCCGCACTTCCCTGGTCCCATATATTTTTCAGGAGGCAAACTACGATAGTCTCTCATGGACCGAACAGCGGGCGGATCTTGGCCACCTGAGCGCCTTGTTTGAGCTGGACTTCATGGTACAGAACCAGGGGCACGAGCGCAGCGAAGCCGGCGCCGACGCCTTTCAGCAGTATGTGGAGGACTCGTTCAGGTTCATCGATAACGCGCAAGCTGGTAGCAGCGATTAGCCGCGTTGGCCAACAAAGGAGGATGATTCTTTCCGGCATCATTCGGGGACGGTATTGACGAACAGGGCCCCCTGGCTGGTGTCCAACCAAGAGCCGCTCCCGCGCATCTCGACAAAGAAAGGCCACTTCGGGTTAAAGTGTTATAAGCCATAAATCGGACTCAGCCGGAACCTGCATGCGAATTCTACGGATTTCGATCATCGTCTTTATGCTGGCCGCAGGAGCAGTGGCACAGACGCCTACGCCTTCGCCGACTGTGAGTCCTACACCCATTTTTACGCCTACGCCAACTGCGACTCCGTCTCCCAGCGCTTCTCCCACACCCACTCCCAAGCGGCTTCCCACTGAGACGCCAACCCCGACACCTTCGCCCAATCCGACGCCGTTGGGCGGCACGCCGGGAACAGCCCCCTCGCCTACACCGTCTCCAGCTGCGTTGCCGTTCTTTGCCCAATCGGCAGCCCCGGCACAAGCTCCGCCCCCAGCACCTGCGCCGACCGTCACCCAGCAGCGATCGGCTCCTCCAACCGACGAGCCGCCCAAACCCAGCTACCCGGATTTGATCTCGCGCTTCGACTACGACAGCAAGTCCGGTCTGGAGCTGCGTGAGACCAACATCGAAAAGCGCGGCGACGTCATGCTCATCGAGCTCAACTATGCCGGTGCCAGCGGCGACCGCGTGCCCGCTTACCTGGTACTGCCGCGCGGCGGCGACAATCACCCGGCCATCATCTGGGGACACTGGCTCAAGCAAGGCTCGCCTTTCGCCAACAAGGATGAGTTCCTGGAAGAAGCTCTCATCTTCGCTCGCGCCGGAGTCGTCTCTGTCTTGATTGACGCTCCGCAAGTCCGCCATGACTTTGCTCCGCTGGAAAAAGACCCGCTGGAAGCCGCCCAGCAGCAGAGTGACGCCTCTCTGCACCAGGTGATCGACCTGCGCCGCGCCGTTGATCTGCTCCTCGTTCGCCACACCGTTGATCCCAAACGCATCGCCTACGTCGGCCACAGCTGGGATGCGCACGTCGGGGCCATCCTGGCCGGCGTGGAGACCCGCATCTGCTGTTATGTGCTCATGGCCAGCGGCTATTTCGATGAAGAAGACGCCTTCGCCGGCCGTGATCCTCAAACCACTGCGCACGTCAAAGAGATCGGCGAGGACCGCGTCCGCGATTACTTCCGCGAATATGCCTATGACGATCCGGTTTATTTTCTGGGCCACACCACCAGTGAAAGCATCTTCCTTCAATTTGCCTCCGCGGATCATCCACCCAACCTCTCGCTCGTGGATTACAAGGCGCTGGCCCAGCGCTATCTCGGCGCCTTCAGTTCCCGCGACAAGCAGATGACGATTTATGACGCATCTCACGCTCTCAACGCGACCGCCCGCGTTGACCGTTACCGCTGGCTGCAAAAGCGTCTGGGATTGAAGAAGATTGACGAGAAGGAACTGGAAGCAATCCCACAACTGAAGTAGCGAGACCATTCATTTCTGATTCGGCGGCTAAAAGATGTAACGCTCGCGGTCGAGCAGAGCTTCGGTAATGTTGCGGCGCAACCTGATCGCATTTACCGGATCGTGCTCTGCTAGGCGGCGCAACGCCTCCATTTGTCCATGAAGGTCTCTGCCGGAGGAACAGCCGCCCAGGATCGTCTGCGCTGCTGCCTGGATTCGGTTCATGGCATCACGCAGGAAAACGGAACAGATGGCTGAAGCCGCGGCGCTTTCTGCTGCGCCCAGTTTGCGACAGCGCAGCAGTGTCGACTCCATGGCGAAGGTCTCCATAAAAATGTCGGAGAGACTCATCACGATCTCCTGCTGCTTCTCCAGCTCTGCGCCGAACTTCGCATCGGCTACACCCAATACCAACAGCCCGATCGCCTTTGCATTCCGCACCAAACGCGTTTCTTCATCGTTCGCGGGCTCGGCCGCAAGATTGGCCGGGCGGTCAAGAGCCGTCTTAAGAACTTTGCGCGCCGCGTCCAGCAGCGGCAGTGTTCCCCGCGCCGCCCGCTTGAGCGGCATGCCGCTGATCACCAGCCGGTTGATCTCGCTGGTGCCTTCAAACAAGCGGTTAATACGAGCATCGCGATACGCACGCTCCACCATGTAGTCCTGATGAAAACCATAGCCACCGTGGATTTGCACGCCTTCATCTGCCACGTAGTCCAGCATCTCCGCGGCAAACACCTTCACCATCGAGCATTCAGCAGCGTACTCTTCCACAGCCTTTAGCTCCGCGTGGGCCGCGTCAGAGGCCGCGTGATCAACGCTGCTCAGCTGCGCTTCAATCATTCCCACCACGCGCCACGCCATCGACTCGGTCGCGAAAATGCGGATGGCCATCTCCGCCAGCTTGTGCTGCATGGCGCCAAAGCTCGCAATCGGAACGCCAAAAGCCTTGCGCTGCTTGGCGTACTTGATGCTGGTGGCAAGAATGTTTTTAGCTGCTCCCATCACCGCCGGCCCCAGCTTGAGCCGGCCAAGGTTCAGGATGTTGAACGCAATCACGTGGCCGCGCCCAACCTCGCCCAGTACGTTTTCCAGCGGCACTCGCACGTTGTCAAAGTAGATGGCCGTAGTCGAGCTGCCGCGGATACCCATCTTGTGCTCTTCCGCGCCGCTGGTCAGCCCGCCAAACGCGCGCTCCACGATGAATGCGGTAAACTTCTCGCCACCCACCTTGGCAAACACAATGAATATATCCGCTGCGCCGCCGTTGGTGATCCACATCTTCTGGCCATTCAGGATGTAGTGCTTGCCGTCAGGGCTCAGATCGGCCCGCGTGCGCGCAGCCAGCGCATCCGATCCAGCCAATGGTTCGGTGAGCGCATAGGCGGCCAGCAGTTCGCCCTTGACCAGTCTGGGCAGATATTTTTCTTTCTGCGCCTCAGTGCCGAAGAACAGAATCGGCAGCGAGCCAATGCCGGTATGCGCCGAGTGCCAGCCGGCATACGATGCATCGCGGCCCATCACCTCAGCCACTACCATCACCGAAGGCAGGTCCATCTCCATGCCCCCGAATTTCTCCGGCACGGAGATTCCCAGCAGACCCAGCTTGGCCGATTTTCGCAGGATCTCCAGCGCTACCCCGGGTCGCTTCTCCCGGATCGCCGCCAGGTTCGGCTCAACCTCATTGGTCCAGAACTCTTCCACCATTTGCCCGACTGCGCGATGCTCGTCGCTCAGATCTTCACGGGTAAAGACTTCTTCCGGCGTGATCTCTTCCAGCAGAAATCCCGCTCCCTTGCGTGCCGCATCAAAAGTGGTCGTAGTGGGCATACTGTTTGTCCTTAAGTATTCATCACCGGTGCTATACTCTCACCCGCATCGCCTCACCGGTTGCTATGCCTATGCTTTGAGTGTGGCCGTGAGAAGGCTCTCAAATGAAATGTATTGGGTGCTACCGACTCGCTGTCTTCCTTTTGCTCTTCATAACCCTGTTCGGATGTAGCGGCGGAAAGATTGGCCCGTTGATGGGCTTTGATTCCGGGCTCCATTCCACCGTTGCAGAATCTGCCGCAGACCCATCCGTCGCCAACTTCGTTCTGGTAGGCAGCCTGATACAGAACGGCTCGTCCTTGTCAGGCATTATGCACTTTCAAGGATCGCCGTGTTTCCCTTTATCCACTGACATACCAGTCAGCGGCACGGTAAACGAGACCGAAGCAAGTTTCACCGCGATGCTCCCCAACGGCCAGCGAGTGAGCTTTACCGGCATGATGCATCCTACTATTCCGCATCCGCAGTTCCTTGGCGGCAACTATTCTGTGACCGGTTCCGGCTGCCTCCCCAACCTGCAGGGATTGGCCAGTGATGAAGCCAACAATTTCTCCGGCACTTACACCGGTAACTTTGCTTCCTCCACCGGTGGTAGCGCGAATGTTACTTTGACCCTGAATCAGACTGGTCCGGATGCGCATGGATTTTTCTCTGCCACAGGCACTGCTACCATAACGGGCGGAACTTGCTTCAGCTCTGCCACCATTGATCCGGCGACCGTCCTGCTGGGCAACGGAAGCACCCTGATATTGGACGACAGCGCGGCCGGATCCACAGGCCAAACCGTTGCGAATGGACAATTCGTTGCCTCCAGCAACGTCGGCGCCGGTTTCTTCGGCGGCTCCTACAGTTCAACCAAAGGCGCGTGTTCGGAAACCGGCTCTTTGAGCATGCAAATATAATGCCGGCATTCCCTCACTTCGCCAGTTCAAACAATCCGGCAGCACCTTGCCCGCCGCCCACGCACATTGTCACAACGCCGTAGCGGGCTTTACGCCGCTCCATCTCATTGGCCATGGAGCCGACCATGCGTGAGCCGGTCATGCCAAACGGATGTCCAATGGCAATCGAGCCGCCGTTCACGTTCAGCTTTTCCGGATCGATCCCCAGTTGATCGCGACAATAGATCACCTGCACCGCAAATGCCTCGTTGAGCTCCCAAAGATCGATATCAGACATCTTCACGCCGGTACGCTTCAGCAGCTTCGGTACGGCATAGATCGGGCCGATTCCCATTTCGTCCGCATTGCAGCCTGCGATCTGAAATCCGCGGAAAACCAGCTGATACGGAATGCCCAGTTGCTCCGCTCGCTCGCGCGACATCAGCAGCGTGGCTGAAGCGCCGTCAGAAAGTTGTGACGAATTGCCGGCCGTCACCGACCCCTGGCCGCTGTGCGGATCAAAATGCGGCTTCAATCCCAGCAATCCTTCCAGCGTAGTGTCTGGCCGGTTGCATTCATCCTTCTCGACGCAAACTTCTTCCTTGCCGACGACCTCATTCGTCTTCTTGTCCAGAATGCCGCGCGTGACCTTGATGGGCGCGATCTCCTTCTGAAAGAAACCTTCCTGCTGGGCGCGGGCAGTGCGCTGCTGGCTCAGCAGGGAATATTCATCCTGCACCTGGCGGCTGACCTTGTAGCGCTTGGCCACCACTTCGGCCGTCTCGCCCATCACCATGTAAACACCGGGCATCTTTTCCTGCAGCCGGGGATTCGGACTGGCGTCTCGCACTGCCATGGTAATGCTCTCTACGCCGCCGCCAATCGCCGCGTCCACGCCTTCATGCATGATCTGGTGCGCGGCAATCGCGATTGCCTGCAGCCCGGAAGAGCAGAAGCGATTGACTGTCAGGCCCGCCACCGATGGTGAAAGCCCCGCGAGCATCGCTGACACGCGGGCAACGTTGTGCCCTTGCGATCCATGTGGCTGCCCGCAGCCCAGCACAACATCTTCGATCTCGGCAGAATCGAGCTTCGGCGTCTTACGCAGAACATCCTGAATGCAATGCGCGGCCAGGTCGTCCGGCCGCGTGAGGTTAAACGATCCGCGAAACGACTTTGCCAGCGCCGTGCGCGAGCTGGTAACAACAACAGCTTCTCTCATCGAGCTCCTTGAAAGGATTCTTGTAGGAACGAACTTCTATTTTAAACGTGCCTCAATGGCATCGCTAGAGATGATGCCAGGGAACTCCTGCATTGGCTTGCTTTTCTCCGTGTCTCCGTGCCTCAGTGGTGGATTTACATCTCAAGGACAATCCGTCCGGAAAGTTTTCCCGCGCGCATCTCATCAAAGATTGCATTGGCTTCGGACAGCGGACGGGTAGCCACCTGGCAATGTAGCTTGCCCGCTGCAGCCATCTCCAGCACTTCAACCAAATCCTGGCGCGTGCCCACCGCCGAAGCCTGCACGCGAATTTCTTTGGCGGCCATCATGATCGGAGCAAAACTGATCTCTGGCGGCAACCCGACAACCATCAGCTGTCCTGTCGGTCGCACGCAGGGGAAGGCCATGTCATACGCAGCTTTGCTGCCTGAGGTCACCAGCGCCACATGCACGCTTCCTGCGCGACGCAACTCTTTCACCACGTTGGCGGTGTTTGCATTCAGAGTCCGTACCGCCCCCAGCGACGCGGCCAGCGCAAGCTTGTCATCTGCAATGTCGATCGCCGTGACCTCGACGCCCATGTGCTTGCCGATTTGGATTGCCATGTGCCCCAGTCCGCCCACGCCGAAAACCGCCAGCCGCTGTCCGGCGCGAAGCTGGGACTGTTTGATTGCCCGATAGACCGTGACTCCCGCACAAAAGAGCGGCGCCGCCTGCGTAGAAGGAACCGCATCAGGAATTCTGGTGGCGTGCGTCGCCGGCGCCTTGATGTACTCAGCGAAGCCGCCGTCCACGATGAGTCCCGTAATCTTCTGCCGCGAGCAGAGGTTCTCATAGCCTTCAAGGCAAAACTCGCACTCGCCGCAGGTCCAGTAAATCCACGGCACGCCGACGCGGTCTCCGACTTTTAGATCGCGCACGCCGCTGCCAACCTCCGCCACACGGCCGGCGACTTCGTGTCCCGGAATTAAGGGGAGCTTGATGATCCCGCCAAACTGCTTCCAGTCACCTTCAATGATGTGCAGGTCAGAGTGGCAAACGCCGGAAGCCTCAATCTTGATGAGAACCTCGCCTTCGCCCGGCTGCGGCCGCTCCACCTCTTCGATGGCCAGCGGCTTTTTGAGCTCATGCAACACTGCGGCTTTCATTCATCTCACCTCAAGGCCCGCACGGCCCGCTTTTTCTGTGCCACGGGCGGGCCCGCAGCGGCCTGGGTCGACTCTTCCGCCACCTTGGTAATCTGCTCGCGCAGCCAGCGGTTGGCAGGATCGTTGTCCGCACTCTCATGCCAGTACATGTGTATATCCAGGGTCTGCAGGCTCTTGAGCGGAAAGGGATACTGCCGGTTGCCAAACCGGCTGTTCAGCATTTCCGCATAGTGCTCCGGCATGGTCAGCAGCATGTCCGTCTCGCTCACCACGCGGCAGGCGGCAAAATAATTCTGGCAGCGCAGGTTGATCTGCCGCTTCTTGCCTTTGCGGTTCAGCTCTGCATCTACCAAGCTCGGGCCGTAGCGCCGCGACGACACTAGAACATGGTCCTGCGACAAATATGTTTCCAGATCCAGCTCGCGGCCGATCGCGGGATGCCCGGCGCGTGCGACGACGACGACGCGATCAGACAACAGCGGCTTGTGGCGAATGTTCTCACTCATGTTGATGGGGACATCCAGAGCCATGTCCAGCGAGCCGCTGGCCAGCTCCATCTCAATCTCACGCCGCTTCACGCGCATCGTGGTCACGGAGATTTCCGGCGCCGCCTCGGCCAGCACCGTTGTCAGCTTCGGCAGGATCATCGCTTCCATCAGCTCCCAGAAGCCAAGCTGAAAGTTCCGCCGTGTGTGTGCCGGATCGAAATTCCGGTTCTCATAGAGATTGACCTCCAGGATCTGCAGCGCCTGGCGGACATCATTAATCATGTTGCGGCTGAACGGCGTCGGCACCATGTTTGCGCCTTCACGGATGAACAGCGGATCTTTCAGCAGCTCGCGCAGCCGTTTGAGCGCATGGCTCATGGCCGGCTGCGTCAGCTTGAGCTGGCGTCCGGCGCGGGTCAGGTTGCCCTCGCGGTAGATGGCTTCCAGCACCACAAAGAGGTTAAGATCGACCTGGCTTAGATGCACGCCACAAATCTTACACCATTCTATTGATTCATTTGATGAATCGTGGTCAATCGACTACGCTTATAGGGCCCCGTGAGCGCCTGAAGGTCAACTATGAACTTTGAATACAGCGACAAAGTCAAAGAGCTGAAGAAACGCCTGTGCGCCTTTATGGACGAATACATTTACCCCAACGAGGCGCGCTTTTATCAGGAAATCGAGCGCGACCGCTGGGCGCCCACGCGCGTGATTGAAGAGCTCAAGCCTAAAGCGCGCGCCGCGGGGTTGTGGAACCTGTTTCTACCTGACAATGAACATGGCGCCGGCCTCACCAACCTGGAATACGCTCCGCTGTGCGAGATCATGGGCCGCAGCATCATGGCGCCGGAGGTCTTCAACTGCTCCGCGCCCGATACCGGCAACATGGAAGTCCTGGCACGGTACGGCACTCCGGAACAAAAAGGTCGCTGGCTTAAGCCTCTGCTAGCAGGCGAGATCCGTTCCTGCTTCGCTATGACCGAGCCTGCAGTCGCCTCTTCTGACGCTACCAACATTCAGTCCAGCATTCGCCGGGAAGGCAATGAGTATGTAATCAACGGGCGCAAGTGGTGGTCGTCCGGGGCTGGCGATCCGCGCTGCAAGATCGCGATCTTCATGGGAAAAACCGATCCCGCAGCCAAGCGGCATCTGCAGCAGTCCATGGTCCTGGTTCCTATGGATACACCTGGAGTAAAAGTCGATCGGCTGCTGACCGTCTTCGGCTACGATCACGCACCGCATGGCCATGGCGACGTGACCTTCAACAATGTGCGCATTCCAGTTTCCAACATGCTGCTGGGCGAAGGCCGCGGCTTTGAAATCGCGCAAGGCCGTCTTGGACCTGGCCGGATTCATCACTGCATGCGCTGCATCGGTGTGGCGGAGCGCGCGCTGGCCATGATGTGCGAGCGGGTGCAAAAGCGCGTCGCTTTCGGCAAGCCACTGGCAGAGCAGGGCACCATTCGCGCCGACATTGCTTTGTCGCGCATGGAAATCGAACAGGCGCGCCTGTTGACGCTGAAAGCCGCCTACATGATGGATACAGTCGGCAACAAGGAAGCGCGGGCGGAGATCGCGATGATCAAAGTGGTTGCTCCCAACATGACGCTCCGTGTGCTGGACCGGGCAATCCAGGCCCACGGCGGCGCCGGAGTTTCGCAGGACACTTTTCTCGCTGGCGCCTGGGCCAACGTCCGCACCCTGCGCCTGGCGGATGGTCCCGACGAGGTGCACACCGAAGCAATTGCCAAATTGGAGTTTGAGTCCGGCCGGTCAGCGACGCATTCGTGCTAGAAAGCAATTGGCTTTTTCTGAAATCCTGAACCCGGGTAGTTTGCGGGTGAGGGATCCCTATAGCCGCGAGTCTTGATCAGCAAAGAACTCCTGAAACGCCTGCACGATCCGCGCCGGCAGATCGTCATCCTTCTTCTTCCCCAGCAACTCATGGCCTGCGCCCTCAACCTTCATCAGCCTGTGCCGTCCCGGTATCAAAGCCAGAGCGGAAGACATTTCGTCCTGCAAGCCAAATGGATCGCGACTGCCATGGACAAACAGCGCCGGAGTTTTTAACTGGGGAAAATGCGCGGTACGAAGCTCCGTGGGTTTGCGCGGCGGATGCAGCGGATAAGACAGCAGCAGCAATCCCGCCACCAGATCAGGGTGCTCAGCCGCCAGCATAGTTCCCTGCCGGCCGCCATAGGAATGGCCGCCAAGGAAAAGACGTCCTGAAACCTTCTGCCGTAGAATCTCTATCACTCGGCGCAGGCCTTCGCGATCGCGGGCGGCCATGGCGGGGAACGGCGGTCCCGACGGACGAGATTGCCGGAAAGGCAGGTCACAACGCAAGACCAGCAATCCGGCGTCGGAGAAAGCGTTTCCCAGTGCCGTCAGAAGTTTTGAGTTGCAGTTCGCTCCCGCGCCGTGGGTCAGCACCAGAGCATTGCCGTCCGGCTGTGACGGCTGGTGCAAAAAGCCGCGGACGGGCGGGTCAACGCTGTGATCGGAAAATTCTTGTATGGAATTCATGGCCGGTAACGTTGGGCAAAAAGCCATTGAAATCGAAACGGCAGGAAAAGTCCATAAAAGCTGCGGTCAGGCGCGCAAAAGCTGCCGGCCGGGACGTTCCTACTGGATAGAACACCGGTAAACCAGCTAGACTGATGCGCAGACTTGCCGGAACCGAAATTCACTCCAGGCTCAGGGCGGTGTTTTTGGCCGCCAGCATTCGCTCCTATATATTGATAACGAGGAAAGCAACTGAATGAAGGCATTCATAACCGTAGCGCTTATATTCATCATTGTTCTCACCAGCGGCTGTCTGGGTTCGAACAGCAGCAGCATAGCTCCCAATTTGGCATTCGTTTATATTGTCGGCGAAGGCAGCAATAGCATCCTGGCCCAGGCGGTAAAGTCAACGGGTGAGTTAAGTTCTCTGCCGCTATCTGCCTTTGCCACCAACCCGCGGCCGGTGTCGCTGGCGCTGCATCCCTCAAAGAATTTTCTGTATGTCTCCAATCTGACCGCCAACACGATTTCCGGCTTCACGCTGGACCATACCACCGGCGTACTCACACCGATCGGCACTGCGGTGCCGCCGACTCCGGCATGCACCAGCCCAGCCGTCTGCGCCAATCCCATCGCCCTGGGTATCGATTCCAAGGGCCAGTTCCTTTATGTTCTGAACCAGGGACAGGCCCCCGGCATTGGCGCTTCCATCTCCATCTTCAGCATTGACGCCACTCGGGGCCTGTTGACGCCGATCGCCAACTCGCCCTTTAGCTTCGCATCACTGACTGCAGGTAACCCGCAATTCATGGCAATGTCACCGAATTCGGGCGCTCTTTATATTTCCACCGGCCCTTCCGGTACCATCGTGCCGTTTTCCATTGGCTCCGACGGCACCCTGACGCAGATTGGCGCTCCCATTGCGGCCGGTGCGCAGATGGAAGGCATAGCCATCGATTCCAAGGGCCAGTTCCTGTACGCTGCCGACTTCGTCAACAACACAATTTCCAGCTTCACCATCCAATCCAACGGCGCGCTGACGCCGGTGGCCGGATCCCCTTTCCCCACTCACTCCGGGCCGTTCACCCTGGCGCTGAATGGAGGCGGGACCTTTCTTTTCTCCGCCGAACAGGGCGCAGCGGGAGTTTCTTCTTTTGCCGTCAACGGCGGTGTGCTGACGCCCGTGGCAGGTTCGCCATTCGGACTGGTGGCGTCAGGCAGCCCGCAGCCTAGCTTTGCCATTGTCGATACGACCAACACGTTTCTCTACGTTGCGAATACCGGGACCCACAACATTACCGCCTATACCATCAAGCCCGATGGCACACTCGTGACGCTAAACGACTCACCATTCGGCCAGGTTATCGGGCCGCAGTGGATGGTGATAACGCAATAGCAAAGATGTGGTTGAAATCAGTAGAGGAACAAACACAAGCCCAGGGCTGGAGTTTCACGCTGCCTGGTCTTCACTATGCCGGGGCCGGTGTTTGAGACGGCGCATTTTCCTGTCGGCGTAGCCGGCAATGCGAAACAGCGACACGGCGGCGAGCAATATCACGATCCAGCCCAACGCCAGAATGATCCAAAGCAGCATGGTGCATACATAGATTCAAGGGCGCGCTGCCGGGTTGGCAGCGGGTCAGCTGACCTGACCCGCTGACAGTATCAGCATCTAGCGATTCCCTTGCGAAGCAAGGGCCTTCAGGCAGATGTTCATCGCGGTAGCGATGAATCAGCAACCAAGCAACACACGTTGACATCGACCACATCCACTCGAATCAGTGCGCGGGCGATTTGTAGATTTCTCCGCCCTTCATCACGAAATCAACTTTTTCAAGCAACGTGACGTCAGCCAGCGGATCGCCCTTCACCGCCACCATATCAGCATATTTTCCTGCTGCCACCGTTCCCACTTCATTCTGCATGCCCAGCAGTTCTGCCGCGTTGCTGGTGGCTGCGCGGATAGCCTGCGCCGGCGTCATTCCGTATTTCACCATGTAGCCAAACTCACGGGCCGGATCGATACTCCAGTCGAAGCCGCCCGCATCAGTGCCGAAAGCTATCTTCACGCCTGCATTCAAAGCGCGATGAAAAGTCTCTTCGTGAATTTTGATCATGTCGAGCCAAACCTTGGCGCCGGCGTCCGCGCGCCCCTGGGCCACATATTCGCCGACATAGATGGTAGGCACATAGAAAATTCCTTTCTGCGCCATGGTCTTCAGGTCAGCATCGGCAATGTAGTTTCCATGTTCTACCGAATCCACCCCCGCCTCCACCGAGTTGTGCACTCCATTGAGAGCCATGGCATGTGAAGCCACCTTGTGGTGCTGGCGATGGGCTTCATCCACAATGGCGCGCAATTCATCGAGGGTAAAGGTAGGTATGTCGTCAAGCACGCCATCCTGCCGCACGAAATAGCTGCGGTCTGAGTAGACTTTGATCCAGTCTGCGCCAAAACTGATCTGCTCGCGCACGGCCTTGCGCCCGTTCTCTGCGCCATCTACAACCTGGACGCCATGCGGCACCGGCACTTCGGGCGAATACCCCAGCAACGGATACGCGCCGGTGACGTCCATGGCCCGCGTTGCCACACGCATCCGGGGCCCGGGAATGATGCCGTTGTTAATGGCCTTCTTCAAATCGACATCGGCATAGCCGGCGCCTTCCGTCTCCAGGTCGCGGATGGTGGTAAACCCGTATTCCAGTGCGCGACGCACAGAACGCGTGCCCAGAATCGCGCGATAGGCGGTTGACTGCTTCAGCAGTTGTTCGTCGTAGTCCTCGGCCGTAATGTCGCCCTGCAGCAGCACGTGCGTATGCGTATCGATCAAGCCGGGAAGGCAGGTGTGGTCGGAAAGATCGGTCACACGAGCTCCCGCCGGTGGATTGGCGCTTTCTTTCACCTCGGTGATACGTTCACCCTGCACGCTGATCAAAACATTGTGCTGTAGCTTGCCGGTCTCCGGCTGCACCAAGGCGCCGCAACGCACGTAGTGAATAGGCGCCGGAAGATCAGCCTTCGGCTGCTGCGCCGCGGCCAGCACAGCCACGATGCTCAGAGTCATAAACAGGGCGAAGTTTTTCATGAGTCCACCTCAAAGGAAGCTGGTAATCCTACCAGAAAGCCAGAGAGCTAGACACCTGCGATTCACCACCGGCAAAGAAGAGCCTTGCCGCTCACAGCAGGCAAGCAAACGAACGCAATACTGTTTCACTTGCCGCACGAATGTTCTATGCTACTATTCAGCCCTTCCCCCTTGGACGGAGTATCGTTTCCTATGGATCTTGCCCTACGCCCCATGAGCACTTCGCAGGTGCTCGATCGGACTTTCCACCTATACCGCAACAATTTTGTCTTGTTTGCCGGTATCGCGGTCATTACACCCGCGCTCAAGCTGATCACTCTGCTCATTCAGCTAAAAATCTTTGGGCCGCTCTCCATCCCGCAAACGCCGGAAGCGATGACTCCTCAGTTTATGCAGGCGTTGATTGTGCGCGGGCTCATCACAACCCTCGTAGGTTCCGTCGTCTATCTGGTAGGCACGGCTTTGGCTTCCAGCGCGACTGCTTATGCTGTCTCCATGGTGCATCTGGGTAAGCAAACCACCATCGCTGATTCCTACCGCAAGGTCAAGCCAATTTTCGGGCGTATCCTGGGCCTGCTTCTGGCAATATCTGTCTTTACTTTTGGTCCGTTGCTTCTTAGTTACGCATTGTTTCTGGTGCTGGCTTTCTCAATGGCGTTTCTGGCCCGAGGCAGCGCCAGCCAGGGTGCAGCTCTCGCTGTGGTGGCGATCGCCGGAATCGTGGGTCTTCTCTTGTTTATGGGCGCGATCGTATGGATCTTCATTGCGCTCTGCCGTTACGCTCTCTCCGTGCCTGCCTGCACACTGGAAAACCTGCCCGCGATGCAATCGATCAAACGCAGTAAATTTCTCACCCTCGGCGCCAAAGGCGGCATATTTGGCATTATTTTCCTTACCGGCCTGATGACCGTCGTGCTTACTTATGTCTTGCAAATGCCGGCCCTGATGGCCAGCAGCGCGTTTATTGTAAGCAGCAAAACGCACTTCAGCATTCTGGCGACGATCTGGATCTACATCGCGGACTTTCTTGGCGGTGCTATTGCCGGGCCTATCGCCACGATTGCCCTGGCTCTGGTCTACTATGACCAGCGTGTGCGCAAAGAAGCTTTCGATCTGCAATTGATGATGCAGGCCGTGGGCCAGGCGCCTCCTGCGCCGCCCGCAGCGGCTGCTTCCAGCATCAGCTAGTTCCGTTCTACTAGGCGCGATAATCTGTGGTAGTATGCAACCCTCACCCCCAGAGAACGATGTCATCCATGGATTCAACTTTGCGGCCCATGAGCACTTCTCAGGTGCTGGACCGTACTTTTCATCTTTACCGAAATAACTTCTGGTTGTTTGCCGGCATTGCTGCCCTGCCGCCGGCTATTTTGCTGGTTGCGCAAACCGGCTTTTTCCTTGTCGCATACCTTTCCATCACCAAGGTGAATCTTATCGCCACCGGAGTTGCTTTTGTCGTGGGGGCCATCGCGATGGTAGTTGTGTATCTGCTTGCCCATGCCTTTGCTACCGGCGCAACCGTGTATGCCGTCTCCCGGGTCCACCTTGGTCACGCAGTCAGGATCGGCGAATCATACAGGACGATTCGACCCATGCTTTGGAGCATTGCAGGTATCTTTCTGCTCGTCGGGCTCATCTGTGCAGGCGCTTCGCTGGTTGCGATTGCAGGCGCGTTTTTGCCTTCGGGATTGCTCTACATCATCGGTTCTTCGCAGGCATCCGCAGCCGTTGGCTGGATTGTCGGCATATTGACTGCAGTCGTGACCGCGATCGGTATTATCTGGGTCCTTCGCTTGTACTGCAGTTATCAGCTTGCGGTGCCGGCCTGTGTCCTGGAAAAACTTCCCGTGTCTGCTTGCCTGAAACGCAGCCGCTATCTGAGCAAAGGCAAGTGCGTCCAGCGCATTCTGCTGGTGCTCTTTCTGGCGGCGGTTCTGGGCTGGGTCTTGAGTATGGCGTTAACCATACCTGTCCTTTTTGTGGGGATCTTTGCAGCGGAAAAGTCACCCGTCATGGCCATTCCGGTCGCCTTGTGGCAGTATATGGCGGGGTTTGTCGCGGGGACGCTGGCCGGTCCCGTCGCCACCATCGCCGTGGCTCTCTTGTATTACGATGAGCGTGTGCGCAAAGAAGCCTTTGACCTGCAACTGATGATGGAAACCATGGGTGAGACAGCGCCGCGACAAATGGCCGCTGCCGCTCCTCCCCCACTCGGATGAAATACCACCACGTCATCAACTCTCTTCTGCTGGCCCTCCTGGCCTGCGCTTGCGCACCGGCAGCACAGGCGGAAAGCTTTTCGGTCACGGAGTACCGGCAGCAGTTGCGCGATCTGGCGCAGAAGATCGACGCGCTCGAAACCGATCCTGGCCAGGCAGGCAAACTGGTAGCCGAGATTCCCGACATCGAGTTGGTCAGCACCAGCTTCGGCGACGTCAAGGTCAACTTTAAAATTCTCAAAGACGATCTCACGGCCTTCTCACGCGCCGATGAAGAAAAGCGCGCCTCTCTTCTGTCGCAGCTCCGCAATTACATTCAGGCGCTCAATGCCGAGGCCGAAAGCTTTGACCGACCCCACGGCGATTTTTCTGCTGCGCACAGCAAGCTGGACCAGATCCTGGCCCAGCGCGAATTCAACAAAGTTCGCGGCCCCAATGCAAAAGATGCGTTTCTGGCCAGGATTTTCCGCTGGTTGTCTCGTCTCCTGAGCAAGCTTGCCATACGCGGTGGCGGGAACTTTGATGTAATGCGTCTCATCATCTATCTGCTGGTGGCAGCCGCGGCAACCTTTCTCTTGGTCTGGACCATTCGCCGGTTGCGGCGTCCGCAGGAGGAGCTGCCGCAACGCGAGATCATTCCTTTTGCTCCATCGGCCCGCAACTGGCGCGCCTGGCTGGCCGATGCGCGCGCGCTGGCCCAGCAGCAGGACTGGCGCAACGCCATCCACATGGCGTACTGGGCCGGCATTTCCTATCTCGAGGAACACGGCGCCTGGAAACCGAACCGCGCCCGCACACCGCGTGAGTATCTCCGCTTGATTGGCGCCCGTGCGGCTCAATATCCCGTGCTGGCCGCGCTCACAAGCAAGCTGGAACTGGTCTGGTACGGCTATGGCGACGCCGCGGAATCCGACTTCCACGAAACCCTCAGTCAACTGGAAAAGCTGGGGTGCCGATGAAAATCGAAAAGAGCGACCGTCGCCTGCTCATGTGGACCGCCCTGCTTCTCTTGCCGATCGTGATCGCCCTGGCATTTCTGTCGCAGGAAGAAGAAGAAAACTTTGTTCCCAGCACCTACTCCGCGCAAAGCCGCGGCGCCAAGGCCGCATACCTGCTGCTGCAGGACATCGGCTACACGGTAGAGCGGTGGGAACAATCTCCCACAGAGCTTCCCCCTGATCCGGCGCACAGCGCGCTGGTCCTGGCCTCTCCTTTTCGTCCGCCTTTGCCACAGGAAAAAAATGCATTGCAGAAATACCTGAGCCTGGGCGGAAAAATTCTGGTAACCGGCCCTTTTCCATCTGTGTATCTTCCCCAGGCGGAAACTGACCGTGAGCCACTGCCGGCGCCAAATTGGAAAGAGTATCAGCCGCAGCTGCTCAGCTCCCTGACGCGCGGCGGAGCCATTCAGATGTCGCCCGGCGCCTACTGGAAGAACCCGACAACCGCATTCCTGGTCCACTACGCCGACGATGCTCGGCCGATCGTCGTCTCCTACAAAGTTGGCAAAGGCGAGGTCATCTGGTGGGCTGCCAGCACACCCTTGACCAATGCAGCGATCGCCAAATCCGGCAACCTTGCACTGCTCTTGAACTCTCTTGGCCAGCCCGGCGAAGTCCATGTTTACTGGGACGAATACTTCCACGGCTACAAGCAATCCTTCGGCGGATACCTCAACCAGCCCCCGATTTTCTATGGATTGTTGCAGTGCCTGCTGGTCTTCGTCGCGCTCATCTTCACTTTCTCCCGGCGCAACGGGCCGATCCACGCCCTTCCGCGCCCTGCACGACTCTCGCCGCTGGAATTTGTCTATACGCTGGGCAAGTTGTACCGTCGCGCCAATGCAATGCACGCCGCGCTTGAGGTCCCCTACACCCGCTTCCGGATATTGGCCACGCGCCAGCTCGGCATCAGCCAGAGCATCTCTGCGCCTGATCTGGCCCGCGCGGTAAAAAACCGTATGCGTTACAAAGATGACGATCTCAGCGATCTGCTCCAGCAGATTGAAGCTGCATTGCGCAACCCTGCGCTCTCTGAAGCCTGGGCCCTTGAGCTGGCGCAACGTTTGAGCCGTTACACGCAGAGACTGAAATTGGTTCCGCTGAATAAAGACGAACAGGAGACTACCTCGCATGCAGACCGTGTCGCAGGTGCTTTCGCACGGACGAACTGAGCTGGCCAAAGTCATTGTCGGCCAGGATGATCTGATCAACCAATGCCTGCTCACCATTCTTTGCGGTGGCCACGCGCTGCTGGAAGGCGTGCCGGGCATTGCCAAGACGCTGGTCATCAAGACCTTCGCCCGGCTCTTCGACCTCGAGTTTCGCCGTGTCCAATGTACCTCTGATCTGATGCCGGCCGACATCATCGGCAGCAACGTGCTGAATCTCTCCACCAGCAGTTTCTCCCTCCATCGCGGACCGCTCTTCACCGATCTTCTTCTCGCCGACGAAGTTAACCGCATGCCTCCACGCACCCAGGCCGCCGTGCTTGAGGCCATGGAAGAGCGCCAGATCACCATCGACGGCGCAACCCACCCGCTCTCGCAGTTCTTCACCGTCTTCGCCACGCAGAATCCGATCGAATTTGAAGGCACCTATCCTCTGCCCGAAGCGCAGCTTGACCGTTTTCTGCTCAAGATCAAAGTCACCTATCCTTCCGCCGATCAGGAGATCAACATTCTTGAGCAACATCACCGCGGCTTTGACGCCCATAAGCTTGACGCGGTGAACATCGTCGCGCTTCCGGCTGAAGTGCTGGCGCAGGCGCGTGAGGAAGTCCGCAGCGTAAAAGTCGAGCCGGCACTCTTCCGCTACATGGTGGAGATCATCCGCCGCACACGGAATTGGCCGTCGCTGGCGCTCGGCGCCAGCCCACGCGCCGCCATCAGCCTCATGATGGTAGCCAAAGCATCCGCCGGTCTCGAAGGCCGCGACTTCCTGATTCCCGACGACGTCAAATCCTCCGCTCTGCCGGTCTTGCGTCATCGCGTGATGATGAAGCCTGAGGCCGAACTCGAAGGCCTGGACAGCGACCGCGTGCTGACCGAGATCGTCAACTCGGTCGAGGTCCCCAAATAGTGGAACAACGACTTCTAGCGCCGCCGCCGCTCGCTGTACGCGCCCGCCGCGCCAAGCGCTTCAGCTTCGGCTTCGGCCGGCGCTTCTTTCTCATCACCCTGCTTGGCCTGCTCTGGGCCATCCCCGCATTCTGGGACCTACGTTTTCTTCTTGTGATGGCAGCCTGGGACATCTGCGCTCTGCTCGCCTGGGCCATCGACCTCCTCCGCCTTCCCCACCCTGAGCGGCTCGTGCTGGAACGCTCCTGGGCCGGCCCGCCTTCGCTCAGCAATTCGATGAAAGTCACTCTTGAGCTGCGCAATCAGAGCGGCGTCGACGTTACCTGCAGCGTGCTCAATGATCTTCCCCTCTCCCTCATCCCTGCGCCACCGACGGTCGAGATCAAGGCTGCCTCTCGCGACTCCGGCTCTGCGCACTATGTCGTCCGTCCCCTCGAACGCGGCGACATCCATCTGGGCGAGGCCTATCTGCGTTACCGCAGCGGCTCGCACTTCGCCGAACGTTGGGCTCGTGCTGACTTGCAGCAGACCATCCGCGTCTTCCCCGATATTGAAGACGCCAAGCGCCACAACATTTATCTTTCCCGCGCGCGCCAGATCGAACTGGAAAAGCGGCTGATCCGCCAGCGCGGTGTGGGCCGCGAATTTGAAAGCCTGCGCGAATACCAGCCGGGCGACGAATTTCGCAACATCTGCTGGACCGCCACCGCGCGCCGTGGCAAACACGTCACCAAGCTCTTCCAGGTGGAGCGCAGCCAGGCTGTCTGGCTCGTCATGGACGCCGGCCGCCTGATGCGCGCGCGTGTCGGCGAACTCAGCAAACTCGATCTTGCCGTCAACGCCGGGCTCTCGCTGGCGCAGATCGCCCTCTATTCCGGCGATCGCGTCGGTCTTCTTGTTTACGGCCGTAACGTGCAGCAGCGTGTTGGCCTGGGCCGCGGCCTGAGCCACATGCGCGCCATCATTGAAAGCCTGGCCTCTGCCCGCGAAGAAGCCTCTGAAGCCGACCACCTTCGCGCCGCTTCCGTTCTCTTACAACTGCAGCGCCAGCGCTCGCTCATCATTTGGGTCACCGATCTCGCCGATACCTCCATGACCCCTGAGGTGATCGAGAGCGCTTCCCGCATCATGTCCAAACATTTGCTGCTCTTCACCGTGATTGCCCAGACCGATCTGAATGAGCTCGCCGCCTACACCCCGCAGAGCGTGGAAGAGCTCTACGAAGTCTCCGCCGCGCAGGAGATGGTCCACCGTCGTGAAACGCTGATCGGCAAAGTCCGCAACCAGGGCGCTCTGGCCCTGGAGATCTCCCCCAGCCGGCTCACTACGACGCTGGTGAATCAGTATCTGGAAGTGAAAGAGCGGAATTTGATCTAGTTTGCGGATTCTTCACAGCTTGTGCGCCTTAAAAAACTCCACAATCGCCGCGCCCGCCCACGGGGGATAGATGTGCCCGCCGCTGTGAATTCGCGTCACCACCGGCGTCTGGCTGCTTGAAGGATAGAGTGTGCAGATTGGTCCGCAGCTCTGGCCCGGGCCGGTGGCATTGTCGATCTGGCGAGCTTGTTGAATCGCCTGTTGCTGCTCGGCAAAGGGCAAAACGTTGTCGTTTGTTCCTCCGATGATCGTCGCCGCCCTCGGTATCGTTAAATGCTCAGCCGGATCGATCCGCCCGGCCACAATCCCGACAGCCGCCAGCGTCTTGCCGCGCTCCGCCCATAGTAGATAGCTGAAGATCGCACCGTTGGAGAAGCCCGTGGCGTAGATGCGTGTGTTGTCGACAGGAAATTTCTGGCGCAGATCGGCCAGCATGGCGTCAAAGAACTTCAGGTCGCGGTCATTGAGCCCCTGCTGGCCCGCGCTCACTTGCCAGCCAAAACCATTTCCGTTGGGATCAACCTGGCTCGGCGTCTTCAACCCCTGCGGATACACAATGATCGCGCCCGGCCAGAACGTCTGCAGGTGCATGGCCTGGGCCGCGGCATTCATGTTGCCGTAATGTCCATGAAGGGCAAACACCAGCGGAAGCAGATGGGCATTCGTCGCCGGCGCGGGCATAAACACCAGCGCCTGCCGCTGCACTCCGTCTACCGTCCACGTCATGACCGTCTGCGCCCGCAGCACACGGGTTGAAACCGCCAACAGCGCCGTCAAGATCAGAAGTCTGAAACCACGCGCCATTCCACTTCCTCCTGGCCACTGTCTATCTGTTGAGACGCGACCTATGCTAACACCCGCCCCGGGCAGCCGAGCGGTGAACATTCCCTGGCATTTCATCCCTCACTCATTTAATCTTTCCTGCCCGCATTTATCGTTTGACGAAGAGGCCTCATGAAATCATTGCGTCTTACTCTGATCGCAGCACTTCTGATCACCGTCTTACCACGCAGTTACGCCCAACCCACTGCACCCCAATCCATCACCAACAGCCTGCGCGAACTGGTAGAGACGCCCGCCGTCGCCGGCTATGAACAATCGGTCAGCAAGATTATTGCTGCGCAAGTAAAAGCCATGTCGCAGCACTACAGCGTCAAGGCCGACAATCTGAGCAATGTCATCGTGACCATCGGCTCCGGCGCACCCAAGCGGTTGCTGGCTGCGCCCTTTGACGAGCCTGGCTTCGTCGTGAGCGGCATCACTCCGGATGGTTACCTCACGCTGCAACGGCTCCCGCAGATCGGCAATCTGCCCCTCTTCAACGAGCTGTACGCCGCCAACCCGGTGTTGCTGCAATCGCCCAAAGGCAATTGGATCCATGGCGCGATAGCCGGTATCTCCATTCATCTTTTGCCGCAGCGCCAGCATCCGCCCAGCATGGCCGATCTCGACAACATGTATGTCGACGTGGGCGCAACCTCAGCCGCTGAAGCACGCGCCGGCGGCGCCGACGTTCTGAGCCCTCTGGCCATCGAGCGCACCCTGTACTCTCTCGACGGCAAAAAGTACGCCTCGCCCGCGATTGGCGATCGCTTTGGCGCCGCCGCTCTTCTGGAAGTACTGCACACGCTCGATCCGGCCAAGCTCAAAGGCACGCTTACTGTCGCGTTTGTCACCCAGCAATGGCTGGGCGGTCGCAGCTTGCAGAAAACTCTGTATCAGTTGAATCCTGAGGAGCTGATCTACGTCGGCCGGCTGCAGCGTGCCCCTGCTCCGCCTGCCGCCGCCAACGCACAAGGTACGCAACGTGAAACGCCGGCTTTCAAGCAGCCAGTCGGTAGCGGCGTGATTGTTGCTTCAGAAAAACCTGATGCCGGTCTCAACGGCCTTGCCGCCGACATCAAACAGGCTGCGAGCCAAATCAATGCGCCCGTCGTAACCGATTTCTCCGCCCCGCTCTTCCCTCGCGGCGGATATATGGCCCAGCCCAACTTGCCGGAGCGCACCGTGCATCTCTCCATCGCTACAGCGTGGCCGTCTACGCCTGCAGAGCTCATCGACGCGCATGACCTGACGGCGCTGACGCAAACACTGGAAATATACCTGCAAGGCTCAGTCACGAAAACCGCGGAACCATCGGACGGTACCGCGCCATCCGGCAACTACGCGAAAGCGACAGTCGCGCCTTCACCGGAGAAAATTCTCAACCGTCTCGTCGAGACCTATGCCGTCAGCGGCGGCCATGAGAAAAACATGCGCGATTCCGTGGCTGCGCTGCTTCCACCCTGGGCCAAGCCTGAAGCCGACGACGCCGGCAACCTCGTCCTGCACTGGGCAGGAAGCCCCGCGAGCAAAGCGCCGCGCATCGCCGTGGTCGCACACATGGATGAGATCGGCTATGAAGTCCACGCCATCCTGCCTGACGGCCGGCTTGAACTCGAATCCAAGGGCGGCGGCGTGCTGGCCTATTTCCTTGGTCACGCTGCGCTGGTTCACTCCAGCAACGGTGACCACCCCGGCGTGCTGGAGCTGCCCGAAGGCTGGGACAAGCCCAATTTCGAGTGGCCGCGCGGCCAGCGCATGATGACCCACATGGATATCGGCGCGCGCAACCCGGAAGACGTTGCCGCGCTTGGCATCAAGACCGGAGATTTCGTCACCATTCCCAAGCAGTATCACAGGCTGATGGGACGCCGCGCCTCGGCGCGTGCTTTTGACGACCGCGTAGGTTGCACCGCTCTGGTCGCGGCCACATGGGCGCTCGGCCCCGACCTCAAAGGCCGCGACGTCACCTTCATCTGGTCCACCAGTGAAGAGCTTGGCCTGGAAGGCGCTGCTGCCGCTGCCAAGCATCTTGCCGCACAAGGCAAGACGCCCGACTATGTCTTCGCCGTCGATACCTTCGTCAGCGCCGACTCGCCGCTTGAATCCAAACGCTTCGGCGACGCTATCCTCGGCCAGGGCTTCGTTGTTCGCGCCACCGACAATTCCAACGTCGTTCCTCGCGATCTCTCGGCTCGCGTGGTTTCGATTGCCCGCACTGCCGGCGTTCCCGCGCAGTACGGCGTAACCGGTGGCGGCAATGATGGCGCAGCGTTCCTGCTCTATGGCGCGACTGACGTCGCCCTGGGCTGGCCTCTGCGCTATTCGCATTCGCCTGCTGAAGTGGTTGATGTGCGAGACGTGGAAGCGCTGGGCAAGGTCATCACCGCGATCGCCCAGAGTTGGTGACACTGCGGCGGCGATCGCCGGGACGAAATGATCGCGAGCAATAGGCACGAAACCGCGGCCATGGGTTGCGACATTAGGGGTGCGTGATTAGGGTGCGTGATACGATTGCCACCGTATGAGCTCCCTTGGCCGCGATCTTCGTTACGCCCTGCGCGCATTCTTGAAGACCCCGGGCTTTACTGCGGCTGCGGTGCTGTCTCTGGCCATCGGCATTGGCGCCAATACTGCCATCTTCAGCCTCATCAGCGCGCTGTTGCTCCATCCTTTGCCATATAAGGACGCAGATCGTCTCGTGATTCTGTGGAACACCTCGCCGGGACTCGGCATCACCCAGGATTGGTTCTCCACCGCCCAATATTTCGATATCAAGAATGGCCACCAGGGATTCGAGCAGGTGGCCATCGCTATCGGCGGCAACTTCAATCTCACCGGCACGGGCGATCCCGAGCGGGTCGGCGTGATGCGCGTCTCTTCCGCTCTGCTGCCCATGCTGGGCGCGCAGCCGTTCGAAGGGCGGCTCTTCACCGCAGCGGAAGACTCACCCGGCCAGGCGAACACCGCCGTCTTGACTTACGGTATGTGGGCGCGGCGCTTCGGCGCTGATCCCCGAGTTGTTGGCCGCGCCATCACTCTCAACGGCGCGTCCTATCAGGTCGTGGGCATACTTCCGCGGAACTTTGCCTTGCCGCAGGAAGTTCTGCCCCTGCTCTATGGCACCGAGCAGGCTGACATCTTTGTACCGCTGCCGCTTCCTGCCAGCGCCGCCAACGTCCGCGGTCATGAGGACTACAACATCATCGGCCGGCTCAAGCCCGGCATTTCTCTTCCTCAGGCCCGCGCTGAAATGGACACCATCACCGCCCGCCTTCGCCACGACCATCCGGAGGTCTACCCGCCCAACGGAAGTTTGACCTTCAACATTGTTCCGCTGCAGGAGCAGGTCGTAGGCAACGCCCGTCGTCCGCTTTTCATTTTGCTTGGCGCGGTTGGATGCGTGTTGCTGATTGCCTGCGTCAACGTCGCCAATCTTCTGCTATCGCGCGCGCTTGGCCGGCAAAAAGAAATTGCTGTTCGCACTGCGGTGGGCGCCAGCGCTGGCCGCATCATTCGCCAGCTGCTGACGGAAAGTGTCTTGCTCGCTCTCTGCGGAGGCGCATTGGGCGTGCTTCTTGCCATCCTCGGCATGAACGCGCTTCACGTCCTGGGTTCGAAAAGTGTTCCTCGCCTGGCAGAGATTGGCATCCGCATGGATGCGCTCTTGTTCACCCTGCTGATCTCCGTCGCTTCCGGTATCTTATTCGGGCTCGCGCCCGCGCTTCGTGTTTCACGTCTCGATCTGCTGACCTCTCTCAAGGAAGCCGATCGCGGCTCCGCCGGCGCCAGCGCCGTGTGGGGACGCGGCAACAGCCTTCGCCGGCTGCTGGTGATTGCTGAGCTTGCTATCTCCGTCGTCGTGCTGATTGGCGCGGGCCTGCTGATCCGCAGCTTTGTGCGCCTGCAGAACGTCTCTCCGGGGTTTACCTACACCAACGTCCTCACCATGGAGCTCACCATGAGCGGCGACAAATACAAAGATCCGCAGCTCGTGCGTTCCACCTATCGCCAGCTCTGGGAGCGACTGGAGCGATTGCCCGGCGTAACCTCAGCCGGCGGTGTCTCCTCGCTGCCGCTAAGCGAAATGTATGCCTGGGGGCCGATCACCGTCGAAGGCCGCGTCCTTCAGCCCGGAGAAAACTTCATCAACGCCGACGAACGCGTGGTCGCAGGCCACTACTTTGAGACTATGCAGATCCCGCTGCTCCAGGGCCGTCTCTTCAATGAGCAGGACACACCCGACAAGCCTCAGGTCATCGTCGTGGACGAATTCATGGCGCAGCAGCTTTGGCCCAACCAGGACCCGCTGGGCAAACGCGTCAGCTTTGGCGACCTTGCTTCCAAACCTGAATGGGCGACCGTGGTCGGCGTCGTCGGACGCATCAAGCAGTACACGCTGGATGCCGACTCGCGCATCGCGCTCTATCTGCCGCAGAGCCAGCACACCGGCCGCGCCATGAACGTGGTGGTCCGCAGTGCAAATGATCCGGCTTCGCTTGCCGCCGCGGTCAAGACTCAGCTCCATGAACTTGATCCTGACCTGCCGATGTACCGCGTGCTCACCATGGAGCAGCGTGTCGCAGAGTCGCTGGCACGGCGTCGCTTCTCCACCATACTGCTGGCGCTCTTTGCCGCCTTCGCCCTCGCATTGGCGACCATCGGCATTTACGGCGTGATGGCCTATCTGGTGAGCCAGGGCACGCGCGAAATCGGCATTCGCCTGGCGCTCGGAGCATCACAGCGCGGCATTCTCCGGCTGGTAATCGAGCAGGGCATGTTGCTGGCTGGTTGCGGCATTGGACTGGGATTGGTCGCTGCGTTCGCCTTCTCAAGGCTGGTCAGCAGCCTGCTCTTCGATGTTCGCTCAACTGATCCCCTGACCTTCTCGGCGATTGCCTTGCTTCTGCTTGCTGTTGCGCTTTTGGCCAGCTATATTCCAGCCCGTCGCGCAGCGCGCATCGATCCCATGATCTCCCTACGCTATGAGTAAACGTGCCGCCTAGCGCAGCACTTCAGCAGCGGCATCGGCAGGCAATTCGCGTGTATAAGAATTATCCTGCCGCTTCCACCTTTGGCTTGTAGAAGCCTTCGCTGCCAAAGCCGAATACCCGATTAGAACGCGCGCGATAATTTTCCCAGGCAATGGCTGCGCCCAGTTCAACCAGTTGCGGCGTAGAGAAACGCTTCTGCAGGCGCTCACGTAATTCAGGCGTCACCTTGGCCGGTGTCGCTGTAAGCGCATCCGCTAATTCCAGCACCAGCTTTTCATCGGCGCTGAACAAATTGCTCTCGGCATACCAATTCAGATTGCGTATCTGATCGTCACTCAAGCCTGCAAGTCTGCCCCCGGCAGAGTTGATATCGATTCAAAAAGGACATTCCACCAGCTTGGCCGCCCTAATTTGTCCGAGCACCTTCAACTTCGCGGGGACCAGATTAGTTTTCTCCAAAGCCATGCTGAACCTGGCATACGGAATAAGAACACCGGGATGGGTGGCAGTTGTCGTGAGCGGAGCAATGTCTTTCCCCAGGCGTTTTCTGGTGAACTTGCGGATCAGAGCAACCTTCAAATTAGTAAACACCGATTCTCCCTGTAGATGCCGCGAGCGTTCTGGCTTTACGCCGCTCGACGAGTCAGATTTCATTCCCTATCTGTTTGGATATCCACAGCTGAGTCTGGGTTCTTTTTTGTTTTTGCGTGAAGAGACGTGCGGCGCGAGCAGGGTCGTTATTGCTTTGGCTGGTTGCTGATTGCTAGTTGCCAATTGCTTGTTTCAGTGCAGAACTCCCATTTTTTCCATCGGCCAATATCCAAAAACGGCTTTGCCGTAAATATAGCCGCGCATGATCGGACCGAACTCACGGCTGTCATTGGAGCTGTTGCGATGGTCGCCAAGAACGAAATAGGCGTTGGCGGGAACCACAGTCTCAGAATAAGAGCGCGCATCCTGGTAGTCGTCAGGCACGTAGGGTTCGGGCAGCGCCACGCCGTTTACGTACACGTGACCAGACAGAATACGGATGCGGTCACCCGGCAGGCCAATCACTCGTTTGATGAAACTTTTGCGCACGTCGCGTGGATAATGGAAGACCACAATGTCACCGCGCTCGATGCTCTCAAAGCGGTAGACCAGCTTGTTGATGAAGATACGCTCCTGGTCTTCCAGGCCAGGCTCCATGCTTCCGCCCTCAACCTTCACCGGTTGATAGATAAACAAAATGATGAAGAACGAAACCAAAATGGAAAAGAACAGGTCCCGGGCCCAGGTGCGCAGCGTGCGCAAGCCGGCCGATTCCGGCGTAACCGCCGCAGGGGGTTTGGGTTCATCTTGCAGGGGAGCGCCCTGGATTTCAGGTGTTTCCATTCAGCCTCAACTCTCGTCGAAACTAGATTATATCCGTGTTACCGGCCTGCCTGGTAGCGCTCCTTGCTCCTGAAGTAAGTGTCCTGATTTAGGACGCTAACTGATGCGCGAATCGCTTTTGAGACCTGCTCCTTCTGGAGTAAAATAGGCTCCTTATGAAGCACTTTCTAGCTCTTGTAACGATTGCGCTCGCCGCTGCCATGACCCACGCCCAGCTTGCAGCATCGAATCCGCCGCCCGCTTTCCATGCGACCGCGCCTATCGCGGCAACCAAGCTTCCGCCGATCCTGACGGAGAAGCAGCTGGCTGAGCAAGGCCTGACCCAGCCGGCGCAAAAAGCAGCTTATGCGGCTGCGGCCAAAGTTTCTTCCGTGGTCTACCAGATGCCTTGCTACTGCTACTGCGATCGCAACCATGGCCACGCCAGCCTGCGCAGCTGCTTTGAGGGCACGCATGGAGCCAACTGCGGCACCTGCATGCAGGAAGCGCTTTATGCTTATCGGCAATCGAAAAAAGGCTGGACCGCGAAGATGATTCGTGATGGCATCATGCGCGGCGACTTCCAGATGATCGACTTGCAGAACGTGCCTCCGATTCAGTAAGGTTTTGCACTGTTTTTGGTGCAGTTGACGCATGCTCAATTTCTGCGTATAAAGGGCTGCAACCCTAAGCAGCCCTTTCGCTTAGAGAATTGCTCGACAGTCTGATTTCCACAGCCCCAACTTCCCGCTATTCTGATGTGGGCTTCAAGGAAACAACAGAATGAAGAAAAAAGTGGCAGGAAGTGTTAAGCATTTGCCTGCTAAACATAACAAAACAAAAGATATTAGGAATAGAACGACGATGTCTGGGAAGAAGCCGCCTGCCGCGCCGCAAAAGCCGACCTTCAAGGAAGATCCTGGTTTTGCACAAGCTGTGCAAAATTACGAAGGCGCTATCAAGGCCATGCAGGAGCATAAATTCGAAAAAGCAAAGACGCTCCTGGAGAAGATCATTGCCGGTGGTACCAGGGAGCTCATGGACCGCGCTCGCGTCCATCTGAATCTATGCAACCAGCAGCTTGCCGGTGCTGCCACGAGCTTCAAAACCCACGAAGAACATTTTGACTATGCTGTCTCCCTGATGAACTCCGGACAGTTTGATCAGGCGCGCGGACATCTGGAGAAGATCCTCAAGCAGAATGCCAAGGCTGACTTCGCGTATTACGGCATGGCCGTGGTGGATTGTCTCACCGGCCAGGTGGAAGCGTCTCTCAAGAATCTGGGTGAAGCCATCCGCTTGAATCCCCAGAACCGTTTTCAGGCGCGGAATGACTCTGACTTCCAGAACATGGCGGACGATCCACGTTTTACCGAGTTGCTTTATCCCGAGCCAACTGATCAACCTTCCGAATCCAGGAAACACTAAAGAGGTTTGATGGCCTCCCACGAAGAGCAGATCCGGGGCCGATTGCCCAACGGGATTCGTGTGGTAGCGATCGGGGGCGGGACAGGTCTTTCCACTCTGCTCAAAGGACTCAAGCAATACACAGTGCACGCCGGTGAAGCTCCGCCGGAAGGGCAATTCATCTCTGATCTCACGGCCATCGTCACCGTCAGCGACGATGGCGGTTCCAGCGGACGTCTTCGCCGCGAGCTGGGTATGCTGCCGCCTGGTGACGTACGCAACTGCCTGGTTGCTGTCTCTGAAGACGAAAACCTGCTGTCAAAGCTCTTTCAGTATCGCTTCTCGAGCAGCGGCGATCTTGAAGGTCACAACTTCGGCAACCTGTTTCTGGCCGCTCTCACAGCCATGACCGGCGACTTTGCGGTCGCCGTGAAAAAGGCCTCGGAAATTCTGGCTACGCGCGCGCACATTCTTCCCGCCACCTCCGCCAACGTGCAGCTGGAAGCCATCATGGACGATGGCTCACATGTCTTGGGCGAAACCAGCATCAACGCCAGCCAGCGCCGCATTGTTGAGCTGCAGATGGTTCCGGCGAACCCTGAGCCGTTGGCGCAGACACTCGATGCCATCGCTTCGGCTGACGTGATCACCATGGGGCCGGGCTCTCTCTTCACCAGCCTTGTCCCCAACCTGCTGGTCCGCGGGATCGCAGAAGCCATCGCCGCTTCTCACGCTGTCCGCGTCTTCATCTGCAACCTGATGACCGAGGCCAATGAGAGTCTCAACATGACTGCCTCGGATCACATTAAGGCGCTCTTCAACCATTCATCCGGCAGGATCCTCGACTATGCACTGGTGAATACCGCTGAGGTCTCCGCCAGCATGCGCGTTCGCTATGCGGAAGAGCACGCGGAACAGGTACACGCCGACATCGCTGTCATAGAGCAGATGGGCGTGAAATGCATCGCCGGCAACTATATTCTGGAAAGCCATTACGCCCGGCACGCCACCGATCGCATTTGTCAGGAACTTCTCCGGCTGGCAAAATTTGCCCGCCATCCCGCGCAACTGGCCCCGCAGGCTTTAAGATGATTGCTTCATGGCTCATCCTCCCGTAAACAGCTCCGGCAAATTCGGCATTGTCATCATGGCGGCCGGCAAAGGCACGCGCCTGAAATCCAGCCGCGCCAAAGTTCTGCATGAGGTCGGCGGCCAGCCGCTGCTGACTCATGTGATCAAGGCAGCGCGGCAAATTGTGCCGGCCAGTGACATTCACGTCATCATCGGCCACCAGGCTGATGCTGTGCGCGCAGCGGTGGAAACCCTGGGTGTGCAATTTGTCTTGCAGGCGGAGCAGCGCGGCACTGGCCACGCGATCATGTGCGCCCGCCCGGCAGTGCAGGGCTATGACAACCTTCTGGTGCTCTCGGGCGACGTGCCTTTAATCCGCCAGGAAACTATCGCACGCCTGCGTGACTTCCATCTGGCAAAGATAGCCGCCATGACGATTTTGACGGCTGAGCCTGCGGAGCCGTTTGGCTATGGCCGCACGATTCGCGCCGGCGCTGGCAGTGATCGTGTAAAAGCCATCGTGGAGCAGAAAGCGCTCACCAAGGCACAGCAAAAGGTTCGTGAGATCAACTCCGGCATTTACGCCTTCGCCACCAAACCGCTCTTCTCCCACATCGACCGCCTGACCACGGACAACGCCCATCACGAGCTGTACCTCACAGACATGGCTGCGCTGTTGGTGAAAGCGAAGGCCACCGTCGTTGCTGTCAAGGCCGCTGATCCGGCGGAAGTCCTTGGCGCCAATACGCTGGCCGAACTTGCTTCGCTTGACGCCACAATGCGTATGCGTAAATGCCATGAGTTGATGGCCGCCGGCGTGGCCATCTACCGCCCTGACACCTGCGTCATCGATCTTGAGGTAGAAATCGCAGCGGACACGATTCTTGAGCCCTTCGTGCAAATTCTCGGCACGACGCGCATCGGCTCCAACTGCCGCATACGCTCCTTCAGCGTGATCAGCCATTCGCAAATTGCCGACAATGTCCTGGTCCGCCCCGGCTGCATCATCGATCAGTCTCAGGTCGCCGCGGGAGCGCTGCTTGGCCCGTACTCGCATTTGCGGCCGGGCAGCGAAATCGGCGAAGCCGCGCACGTAGGCAATTTTGTCGAGACCAAGAAGGCGCGGCTGGGCCGTGGCTCCAAGGCCAACCATCTCACCTATCTCGGCGATGCGGAAATCGGCGAGCAGGTCAACGTGGGCGCCGGCACCATCACCTGCAACTACGATGGTGTTAACAAACACCTGACGGTGATCGAAGACGGTGCGTTTGTCGGCAGCGATTCAACGTTGGTTGCGCCGGTACGGATCGGCAAAGGCTCTTACATTGCTGCCGGTTCGACAATTACTGAAAACGTGCCCGCCGGATCGCTTGCGCTTGGCCGGTCCCGCCAGACCACAAAAGAAGGCTGGGTACAGCAACACCGCGGCACCGCCAAAGGCAAGGGCTGAGTCACAGCGGTAGAGCGGATTTTCAGCTGCAGTCGATTTTTTTGCCTCACTAAACTGCGGCTAGCGCGTCTGAACCTACAGACATTCGATAGGACTTGGAATTACTTCGAGGAGGATTCGCATGCGCGGTTTGCCGCTCCTAGTGCTTCTGTGCCTGGCTTCATTCGCTTCAGCCCAGCAGAAAGACGACTCAGACCAGCTGCCCACGCTTCAGCATCTGAACGCTGACCAGGTCAACCCACAGATCGATCCCTGCTCTGACTTCTATCAATACACCTGCAGCAAATTTTTTGCCGCCAATCCGATCCCAGCCGACCAGGCGGGCTGGGGCGTTGCCGGCCCGCTGCTCAAGTGGAATGAGGGGGTAATGCGTCAGTCGCTGGAAGCCGCCGCGGCTAAAAAGTCTGGACGCAGCGCTGTAGAGCAAAAGATCGGCGACTATTGGACCAGTTGCATGGATGAAAGCAAGGTAGAGAGCGCTTCGCTCAGGGAATTCCAGCCTGAACTGAAGCGGATTGACGATCTTAAGCAGAAATCGCAGCTCGTCGACCAGATTGCCCACCAGCACTCCACCATCGGCGGCGCGTGGCTGGTGGACGACAATGCCACCTTCTCGCCCATGTTCGGCTTCACTGCCATTCAGGATTATGACGATGCCAGGAAAACAGTCGCGCAGTTTGATCAGGGCGGCTTTGCGTTACCCGGCCGCGATTTTTATCTTTCTGACGACGCTAAATCCGTGGAGATCCGCAAGAAATACCAGGAGCACGTCACCAACATGCTGAAACTGGCGGGCGAGCCGGCAGCTCAAGCCGCAACCGACGCCGCCGTGGTCCTGGAGATGGAGACCGCGCTGGCCAAAACGGCCATGGACGTGGTGAAGCGCCGCGATCCCAAAAACATCAACAACAAGATGACGCTGGCGGAACTCCAGAAGCTTACGCCCTCTTTTAACTGGCAGCGTTATCTCACCCTCATCCATGCTCCCGCGCAGCAGACTTATCTGGTGACCTCTCCCGATTTCTTCCGCGGGCTGGAGCAGGTGTTTCAGCAGCATCCGCTGCAGCACTGGAAGGCATATCTCAAATGGAACCTGGTGCATGACTCCGCGCACTATTTGAGCAAGCCTTTTACCGCTGAGAATTTTAGTTTCTTCAGCCACACACTTGCCGGGACACCGGAGCAGGCGCCCCGGTGGCGTCGCTGCGTGCACTCGGCGGACAATGCTCTGGGCGAAGCGCTTGGCCAGGCCTATGTCGCCCGCGCCTTCCCTCCGGAAAGCAAAGAGCGCGTAGTGAGGCTGGTGAACGCGATTGAATCAGCGCTGGACCAGGACATCTCGCAACTGGCATGGATGACGCCGCAAACCAAGAAGCAGGCCAGCGGTAAGCTGCACGCGATCCTCGACAAGGTCGGCTACCCGGACAAGTGGCGTGACTACTCCGCGCTCGAGATCACGCCGAACAGCTACCTGGAAAACATTCATCGCGCCACCGCGTTCGAGTTCAATCGCTGGGTGCAGAAGGTCGGCAAGCCCATTGACCGTTATGACTGGACCATGTCGCCGCCCACCATCAACGCCTATTACGATCCCCAGTTCAACACCATCAACTTCCCTGCCGGAATTCTGCAGCCTCCGTTCTTCAGCGGCGACTCCGATGACGCCGTCAATTTCGGTTCCGAAGGTTCAGTCATTGGCCATGAGATCACGCACGGCTTTGACGACCAGGGGCGGAAGTTCGATGCCAATGGCAATCTGCACGACTGGTGGACCGCCGACGACGCGAAGAACTATGACGAACGCGGCAAGTGTATCTCTGACGAGTACACGCAGGAAATCCCTGAAGCCGGGGTCAAGCAGAACGGCCTGCTGACCCAGGGTGAAGACACCGCCGATAATGGCGGCATCTACCTGGCGCTGATCGGACTGGAAAACACTCTGAAGCAGCAGGGAAAGACACTGGAGACAAAAGGCGACGACGGCCTGACCGAGTTGCAGCGCTTCTTCCTCGCCTTTGCCAACGGCTGGTGTGAAGAGCTGCGTCCGGAAATCATGCGGACGGTGGTTTTGACCAATCCTCACTCACTGGCCAAGTACCGCGTGAACAATACAGTGGCAAACATGCCTGAATTTGCCCGGGCTTTTGGCTGCGCCAAGGGCAAGCCATTGGTACATGAGAACGCTTGCCGCGTCTGGTAATTTGGAAACGCCACAGCAGGCACTGGCTCTGGAGCTGATGCCTGCTGCGCCATTCAGCTGGGCATCGGCGGACAAAGATCAGAACGTCTTGTTAGACTATCGCCGATGCCCGCAAACAAAGCCGCTGCCAAGACTTTCACCGCGCCACTGGAACGCACGCAGGACCGCCTGCGCTGGGTGATCATTCGCGTGCCGTTCGATTGCGCTAAACAATGGGGCAAGCGCGGCCAGCTCCGGGTACGGGGCGAGATCAACGGCTTCAGCTTCAGCGGCACGCTCTTTCCCAACGGTAAGGGCGGGCACTTCATGATCGTCAACAAGAAGATGCAATCAGGCGCCAAGACCGCGCCCGGCCTGACAGCGAAATTTCGCCTGGCTCCGGACACTACGCCGCGTGTAGTCACGCCACCATCGAAAGAACTGTTGCTGGAGATAAAAAAGTCCGGCCGGCTGCTCAAGTTTTATGAGTCGTTGCCCAATTCCTGGAAGAACGACATGGCCAAGTGGATCGGCCAGTGCAAACAGGAAGAGACACGTAAGCGCCGGGCCAGCCAGCTTGCGGAACGTATGTTTGAAACCCTGGAAGCGGAGCGCGACCTACCGCCGCAGATCGCCCTGGCCCTTAACCAGAACTCACAGGCGCGCACAGCGTGGGAGAACATGCAGCCATCGCATCGACGCAGGCACTTGTTTGCCATGTTTCACTCCCGCAATCCGGAGTCACGAGCACGTCGCATCGCTAGAACCATCGACCAGATAACCGGACAATCAGGCAAGCGTGAGGAGAAAGAAGAACTCTGGTAGCTGGAAGCTCTGGGAGAACGATGATAGGGGCGCACATGTGTCAGCAATAGAGAATTTAGCTGACCTCAAATACAGTTTCAGCCACGATGCAGATCCCCGCAGTGTCAGCCGCCTGAATGATTTTTTCTCCATCCAGAAACAGGCATTTGCCGGCGTCCACGGCCAGGCAGGTTGCGCCGGCTTGCTGCATGGTCTCAATGGTCTTTAAGCCGACCACCGGAACATCAAAACGCATGTCCTGGCCGGGCTTGGCTACCTTCACCACGGTCAACGCGCGGCTGAGCACCGATTCCCCTTCATGCGCGGGGTCCCCGACGCGCGCCGGGTTTGCGCGGGTTGGGGTGGAGGCGGGGTCTCCGATGCGCGCCGGGTTTGCGCGGGTTGGGGTGGAGGCGGTGCTTTTCATGATGTCGCCGGCGCGCAGGATCGTTGCGTCCGTGCCCTCCATTGCTTCAACAGCCACGCATGCAGATTCGGCAATGACGACGGTCTGGCCGATGTCATACCGCGCAAGATGGCGCGCCGCCTGCCTGCCGTAGTCGATATTTTTCTGCTCTGCTTCAGACGGCGCCCGGCGGGTCAGCACACCCGGCCTGGCCAGCAGCGGCTCAAGGTAGGAGGTCGAGCTGATCAGATGAATGCCTTCGTCTTCCAGCACCTTGGCCACAGCGCCGATTAGCGAATCAGTGTTCCTTGTGCCCAAAGAAAAAAGAACCTTGGCCAGCCGCCAATCGGGACGGATAGCGGAGAAAATCTGCTTGTGCTTGACCTGGCCGGCCATGATCGCGGTGCTTACGCCTTCGCGCTTGAAGGTTTCAATCAGCTTGCCGAGCTCTCCCAGAGAGAGCCAGTGCACTGCAGCTGCGCCGTGGTCCTCGATCAGCGGCGAGGTTTCTTCCTTGATGGCGGCCACCACCACCTGGGCGCCTTGTGCCCGGGCTGCATCCAGCAGCAACAAGGGAAAATTGCCATTTCCTGCGATTAATCCAAGTTTTTTGTTCTCAGCCACTTCCGAATTCTACCAGTGCGCCAGATTACGCCAGTTGAAGGCATCTAAAAAATTGTTATCGCATCTTAACCAAAGAGTAAACGTTGTGTTGGAAAATGGCTGACCACCTTGACAGCACGAACCTGGTGCCCTTCAAGAAGCGGCACCATGACGGGTATCACCTGCCCGGAATGGCAAAGGAAAAAGACGAGTTGATTGAAGAAGTCGATCCTGCGCTGGGCCCGGAAGAGCAGGGATTTGTGCGCCACTATCTCTCGTATGCCGATATCCTGCTTAAAAACGCCGGAGGCATTGAGAACCAGCCCGTTGAAGAAAGCGAAGCTGCCGCCGCCGATCGTGATCGCATGGATGGGACATCAGGGAACGCAGGCAAGTTTTTTGACCGGAACGGATCGAAGAACCGCGCGGCGTGAATCGCTCACAAGAAAACCAACTATTTTGTTCGCCGCATCCACCCTTACTTGATAATGCCGCGCTCCGCCGACTCGATGAACCTTAGGAGCATGGCCACGTCTTCGCCCTGATCGCCTTCCGACTTGAGCTTCTCCAGGGCCTGCGTGGTATTCAGCTTGGAATTCAGCAGCACGCGAAACGCATGGTGGATCTTCCTAATGCGCTCCTGGCTGAAACCCCGTCGCTCGAGTCCCACGGCATTCAGCCCGTAAGTCTGGGTGTGGCGCGGGGTCACGCACTTGGAGAAAGGCAGAACGTCTTTCGTGATCACGGTGCCGCCGCCAATATAGGAGTGCGCACCGATCCGCACAAACTGGTGCACCGGACATAACGCTCCTACCACGGCCCACTCTTCCACCGTGACGTGCCCGGCGAGCGTGGAGCCGTTGACAAGCATGGCGTGGTCTCCAATCACTGAGTCATGCCCAACGTGGGAATATGCCATGATCAGGGTGTGGCTGCCGACCCTGGTGGCGCCACCGCCTTTCGCGGTACCGCGATTGATGGTGACGCACTCGCGCATCACGTTGTGGTCGCCAATCTCGACGCCGGTTTTTTCGCCTTTATAGGTAACGTCCTGAGGCTCGACGCCGATGGCGCAAAAGGGAAAGAACCTGTTGCTGGCCCCAATTTTTGCCGCGCCGTGGATCACCACGTGTGACATCAGCTCACAACCTTCGCCCAGCTCTACTTCCGCTCCGACAATGCAGTACGGGCCAACGGAACATGAGTCGGGAATGCGCGCCGCTGGATCAACGATGGCAGTGGGATGAATCATTCCGCAGTTTCGGAGCCGGCATCCTCCGCCGTCTGGCTGCTGGGACGGTTCACAAGCTGGCAACTCAGCGTGGCTTCACACACCAGCTTGCCATTCACAAAGCCCTTGCCGCCGATACGCACGGCAATGCGCGAAGAGATTGCCTTCCAGCTGAGCATCTCCACTTCCAGGCGAAGCTGGTCTCCGGGCACCACCGGGCGGCGAAAACGCGCTTTCTCGATCCCGGTAAAAACAATCAGCTTGCCGCTGCGGTCTTCCACTTCGGTCAGCAGAAGCGCCCCGCCTGCCTGCGCCATGGCTTCGACAATCAAGACGCCGGGCATGATGGGAAAGTTCGGGAAGTGGCCGGCGAAAAAGGGCTCGTTGATGGTTACGTTCTTGAGCGCGACAATTTTCTTTTTGCGCTCAATCTCCAGCACCCGGTCAATCAAAAGAAACGGGTAACGATGAGGCAAAATGGCCTGGATTTGATTGATGTCGAGCGGGCCGGAGTTAACCCCGTTCGCCGTGGTCTGGGCCGGATTTGTGGTTGCGGTCTCGTTCATTTTCTGAAGCGCGAATTATAGAAGATTTACCGCCATGTGGGAAACACCCATGCGCGCCGGCCTTATCCTGACTCTACGACGCAGAATTAGGAGAGTACCTGCTTGCCCAAAACTGCGGATGTGCCAAAAGGGGAACACCGGGCCGGAGATAACCTCTATTCTGCAACAACGCGTCTAAGTGTTGACGGTGTGAGCAAATACCACACCGCCTAGCTCGGGTCGAACTCATTGACCTGCCTTGGCCGCAACCCCACGGCCTTGCTTCTCAGCGAGCGACCTGCGAAACTCTGCAAGTGACCTGGGCCCTTGGAGAATCTCAATGAAAAAACCGCCTGCCGATGAACGCTTTTTGAGAATTGAGGAGATCAGGGTGGTTGCTGATCTGCGCATCATGCACTCCAAGGTCAACGAACTCTTCCAGGTTGTTTCCGTACTCAAACGCCGGCACCCGGAGATCGCCATCCGGGAATACGCTGACCAAAGAATGCTGGATGACGATATCAAGCGCGTAGACGAGATCTATCTCTGGTTTATCGGCTTGAAGGAAGACGGTCTGCGTCTGCACCGGTAAGCGACGCAGAAGAGACCTTTCCCTCGCGAAACTGGCCTTCTTCAACTTCCAAATAGCTCCGCTACTACTCTCCTTGGGTACTCACGTTCCCATTTTTGTCCATCCTGTTCATCTTTGCTGTGTCCTGTGAAGTGGGCTTCCGAGAGCAGCAGCTTGGCTTTCAAATTGCATTTACCAGATCAAGAGCAAGAAAAATTCCGGTTCCCTGAGGCCCACCATCATGAAGTGTCTGTCCCTGCCAAATATCAAAACGCAATTCTTTCTTGCAGCCGCATTCTGTATCTCACTGCCGGCATTGGCTGCATGTCCGGCGCCTGCCAGCGGCAAGCTGGTGATTTGCCAGCCCAGCGCCAACGCAACCGTTTATCAGGTACCGCATATTGAAGCTCTGGCGAACCCTTCATCCGGCAGCATTACTGCGATGAAGGTTTACATCGACGGCAAACAGATCTTCAGCAACGGCGGGCCGGTGATCGAGCTGTTTGAAGGCGGAGTCAGCAACGGAACGCATCATCTCTCGGTTAACGCCTGGGATGATTTTGGCCGTCTCTACCATGCAGAGCAGGTCTTTGCGATGACAGGGAATCTTCCTGCCTGCCCGCCTACGGGCGTCGGCGTGCGCATCTGCGCTCCTGGCACGGGCCAGACTGTTTCGCAGAATCTGGGGCTTTCTCTCGGATTCAAAGGCAATGCTCCCATCAAGCACGTTACAGCCTATGTAGGCAGCACGCCGGTCTTTGATTCTGCAGTGGCGCCCGGACAAACCCAGGTATTGGGCAGTGGCAGCGCGACGGCCGCGGGAACTCACACTTTGAACGTGGTCGCCACGGACACCAACAACGTAACTTACAAGAGCAGCGTCAGTTTTAAGGCTTACTATGAAGGAGATTGCCCTCCCAAAGGAAATACGTGCAACCCGGGCATCTATCCCAACACTCCCAATGATGGTGAGGATGTGCAGTCTCCCTTTCGGGTCTCTGCCGGCGTGCAGTTCAACAGCGCGTCGATCACAGCAATGAAGGTTTACGTTGACGGCCTCGAGGCGGGCAGCTCTTCCGGCCCCGTCTTCGACCAGCAGATCAACGCCACAAAGGGTACTCACATTCTGGTAATCCAGGCCTGGGATACCGCAGGCAAGCTTTACCGGTTCACGGAGAACGTGAACGTGCAATAGCAGGATGCTCGACGGCGCTCTGAGGGCGCTCCTTCGTCGGAAAAACGGCAGCTCTTTGCCGGGGCTGCCGTTTTTGTTTCTGGCCGCATGCCGTATGATTTGAGGCATGGCCACCGGCAAAACTGCGAACCAGTCCGTCCTTTCCTTTCTCGATTATTGCCAGCAGCAGCAGGCGGAGATGCTCACGCTGCTCGAGCGCATGGTGGAGATTGAATCGCCCAGCGACAACAAGACGGCCCTTGATCACATGGGCGGGTTCCTGGCTCACGTCTTTGAGCACTGGGGCGGAAAGACCACCTTCTATCAGGAAAAAGAGGCGGGCAACCATCTAAAAATCGAATTTGGTGACGGCCCGGGTAAGCCGATTCTCCTGCTGGGCCACTTCGATACCGTATGGTCCATGGGCACGCTGGCCACGATGCCATACCGCGTCGACTCCGTCCGCGCCTATGGTCCTGGCGTTTATGACATGAAAGCCGGCATCACCATGATGCTGTATGCGATTCGCGCGCTTTCGGCATCGGGCCAGAGCGGCCATCGCCCCGTGACGGTGTTGCTGGACACCGACGAAGAAGTTGGCAGCAAGACCGGACGTCCACTGGTGGAAGCCACCGCCAAAGAGTGTGAAGCCGTGCTGGTATTGGAGCCCTCCACAGGGCCGCAGGGCAAACTCAAGACCTCGCGCAAGGGTGTGGGCGATATCACCATTCGCGTGCGCGGCGTGGCCTCGCACTCCGGCGTGGATTTTGAAAAAGGACACAGCGCGATTGTTGAGTTGTCACGGCAGCTTCTGGAGGTGGTTAAATTCACTGATGTGAGCCGTGGTATCACGGTGAATCCTGGGGTAATCCAGGGCGGCACCCGTACGAACGTGGTCGCCGCAGAAGCCTGGGCCGGGGTTGATCTGCGCATTGCCCGTGCCGCTGATGCCTCGGTTCTGGAACAAAAATTCGCCGAGCTCAAACCCTTCGATTCCGCATGCTCCATTGAGATCAAGGGAGGCATCAATCGCCCGCCGATGGAACGGACCGAAGGCACTGTTCGTCTTTTTCGGATCGCGCAGGAGTTGGGCCAGACGATCGGCATGAACGTGGAGGAGTCTTCTACCGGCGGCGGCTCTGACGGAAATTTTACCTCCGCTCTCGGCATTCCGACGCTCGATGGGCTGGGGGCTTTGGGAGAGGGCGCTCATGCCGTCAATGAGTCAATCGTGGTGGCCGAGCTGCCGCGGAGGACCGCTCTGCTTGCTGGACTTTTGCAAGCGATATAAAACTTTTGCAAGCGATATAAAGATGAAGGATTATTAAAGAACTTAAGAGTGGTCCTGGTTAAGACTTTATTTTTCAATTATTTACAACTGTTCCTTTGACTCGCCAAGATAGTTGGCCTAGAATCACACTGAAAGTAATCGATAAGCCCGACGGAAAGCTTCGCTCACTGCGCTGCTTCCTTCACTGGAGCACACAATGTTTGGTGGAAAAATTGGTATTCCCGAACTCTTAATCATACTGGTCATCGCATTGATTTTCTTTGGTCCCAGCAAGCTGGGCGACCTGGGCAAAGGCCTGGGCGACGCCATTAAGAATTTCAAAGGCGCAATGAAAGAGGGCGAGCAGGGTACTCCGGCCCAGCCAGCAGAAAAAAAGTAACCGTTCGGGTCACTTCAAGAGTCCGTTCTTTCGCAACATTTCTGTCACCAGCGACAGAGGTAATCCCACCACATTCGAATATTCCCCCTCGATGCGGTCGGTCCAGCGAGCAGCTCCGCCCTGTATAGCGTATGCCCCGGCCTTATCCATTGGTTCGCCGCCGGCGACATATTGCTGGATCTCAGGCTCGGCGAGCTGACGAAAATAGACCTGCGTGGACGAGTAACGCGTCTCAGCGTCTCCGCTGGGCAAGATCAGGCATACAGCGGTGGTCACGCTGTGACTTCGGCCGGAGAGACGACGCAGCATGCGTCCTGCATCTGCGGGATCGCGTGGCTTGCCCAAAACTTCCCGATCGACGACCACGATCGTATCCGCACCTAACACGCTTCTCTGCGGATAACGCACAGCCACGGCTTGCGCTTTTTCTCGCGCCAGGCGGAGGGCATAGTCGAGCGGGGGTTCGCCCTCATGCTGGTCTTCATTGATGTGCGCGGGATGCACTTCAAAGGCGATTCCTGCCTCGCGCAGCAATTCCTGCCGGCGCGGCGACGACGAAGCTAAAATCAGAACAGGTTTTTCCGGATGAAGCATCCTTGAGGTGTGCTGCGTCACTCTCAAGATACGTGAACAGCCGCACCTTAAGCAAAACGATGACGGATATGCTTGGCGCCAATCTTAGCGATCATGGCTGCGAATTTCGCGTCTGGGCGCCTGCTGCGCAAGCCGTGACCCTGCGCCTCACCAACGAGCACGGCACTCAAGACTCACCCATGCAATCTGCCGATGACGGACACTTCGTCTGCGAGACTCAGGCCCGAACCGGCGACAGATACTTCTACATCGTCGACCAGAACAAACCCGTGCCTGATCCGGTCTCGCGGTTGCTGCCGGAAGGCGTGCACGGGCGGACAGAAATTATCGATCCGGAAAATTTCACCTGGACTGATCAACGCTGGCATGGGCTGCCACTCGAAGACTACGTCATCTACGAGTTGCACGTCGGCACATTTACTGCAGAGGGAACGTTTGATGCGGCGATCGACAAGCTGCCTTATCTAAAGAAGCTCGGCATCACGGTGATTGAGATCATGCCCGTTGCGGCCTTTCCAGGCACACGTAACTGGGGGTATGACGGCGTCTCTCCCTTCGCGGTGCAGGCGAGCTACGGTGGCCCGGAAGGCCTGAAGCGGCTGGTTAACGCGGCGCATGAGATCGGCCTGGGCGTAGTGCTCGATGTGGTTTACAACCATCTGGGCAACGAAGGCAACTACCTGCGCTGGTTTGGGCCTTATTTTACTGCCAAGCACCATACACCGTGGGGCGAAGCCATTAACTTCGACCAGCCTGGCAGCGAAGGCGTCCGCCGCTACTTCGTGGAAAATGCGCTCTATTGGGTCCGTGAATACCACTTCGACGGTTTGCGGCTGGATGCCGTTCAGACGATCCATGACGATTCGCGACAACACATTCTGGCTGAGATCAAAGAAGCCGTCTCTGCGCTGGCACTGGAACTGGGGCGTGCGGTCTGCGTGATCGCAGAGACTGATGAAAATGACGCCCGGCTGGTGCTGCCTGCACGCTCTGGCGGTTATGGGCTGGATGCCGTCTGGAGTGACGATTTTCATCACGCTGTCCATGCATTTTTCACCGGCGAGCGCAACGGCTATTACCAGGATTTTGGCCGGCCGGAACAGATTATCCGTGCATTGCAGGAAGGTTTTGTCTACCAAGGCGAACCATTTCAATTTTGGGGCGGACGCTTGCGCGGCTCGAGCAGTGCCGGCATTCCGGCCCCGGCGCACGTCATTTGCCTGCAGAACCACGATCAGGTTGGCAATCGCGCGCACGGAGAGCGGATCACGGAACTTGTTCCCCGCGGCGCCCGAATGCTGGCTGCAGCGCTGCTTCTGCTTTCTCCGCAAACGCCGCTGCTCTTTATGGGCCAGGAATTTGATGAGACCAACCCGTTTTTGTTCTTCACTGACTACGGCGATCCTGCCCTGCAGAAGGCAGTCAGGCAGGGCCGGCAAGAAGAGTTCAAGGAATTCAATTTTGCAGGTAATGGCGTTCCTGATCCTCAGGACCCGGCAACTTTCGCGTGCTCAAAACTCAACTGGCAGCTCGCTCAAGCAGAGAACCCGATGCTGGACTGGTACGCGGCGCTTCTGGCTTTGCGCAGGAGATACGTGCTCCATACAGAGCGAACGTGCCGCGTAGAGTTGGTCAACGGCGCAATCCACATGCAGGTTCCCCGTGAAGAACCTGCACTCAAAGTTTTTGCCCGCTTGCAGGGTGGGGCCTCTCTGCCCGAGTTAAGCGGTCGCTGGGAACGGGCCCTGGCCGAAGAGGCAGACGGATATGCTGTGAGCGTTTGGGTGGAAGCGCCCGACACGCGTTGACTTATCTCGCAGTCGCAAACCGCACGCCTCCGGAAATCACCCTTGGCGTCGCGTAGGTAAAAATGGGAGTTGCCGCCGTTTGGATCCTGGTATCAAAGATGTTGGCTGCGCTGGCAAACCATGTGAATTTGCCGGTTTGTTTCGAAACTGACAGCCCGAGTTCCGCGAAGGCGTTCAACGGAGAAACATTCTGATCGTCATCGAACTGGTGGCTGGCGGTTCGGGCCAGCGCAATGACGGTCCAATGCCGCGGCGCTGCATACACAGCAGAAACAGTGCCGGAATGCGCCGGAACCTGGGGAACAAAGTTACCCACCAAAGAAGGGTTCGCGCTAAAGCTGGTAACGGTGGAATGCATATACTCATAGCCGGCGCGGAGCTGTATTCCGGGCAGATTCATCAGAACGTCGAGGTCGGCTCCAAGCGTACGTAGCGCGCCAATATTCTGCCGCTCACGTGTAATCAGGGCAGGCGTAGTCGTGAGAGTGATGTTTCCCACCGGATCATCGAAGTGCTCGCGAAAGAACATGCCGCTCACCATCACTCGACGGCGCATATAGCGGATCCCGGCTTCCCCGCCCTGCAGGTGCTCAGCCTGCAGCCCTTCATTCGCCAGAGTGAGCACATTTCCCTGGCGGAAGCTGCGGTAAAGCTCATTCAGAGTTGGCGCGCGGAACGCGGTATAGGCGGTCGCTGTAAGCTGCCACTGGTCCGTCAGGCCGTAGACCACGCCGGCTCTCGGCGTGTACGCCGTCTCCGTATGGGAATCCAGTGGAGTGAAGGTGGTAACGTTGGTGCTGAGCGGGGTAACTCGATTAAATCCATCCTCGTTGGACCAGCGATCAACTCGCACGCCGGCCGAAGCGCGCAGGCGTCGTGTAATCGCGGCCGAGACTTGAGCGAAGCCGCCCAACTGATTATCTCTTCCTCCTGCTGCGTTCAAGCTGGTGGGGATGCTTGCGGCGAATGCGGTTTCATCTGTTTCTCCATGGATGAACCGGCCATCCACGCCGGCCGTGATTTCCAGAACCGACACGGGCCGCATCCATTGCGATGAAAAGCCAATCTGATCAGACGGGGCCGTCTGCCAGCGCGTTAAAACTTCACTGTTGCGATCGGTAGCGACCGAGGAAAAGCTCTGATGATAGTGTTCGCCGGTGCCGTAGAGGCGAAATGAAAATACGTTCTTGCCCAAAGCAGTATCGATCCCGCTACTGAGCGCGCCCAGATGGGTGCTGTTGATCTGCAAGACTGTTCCGTTATTGCGCTCTTCAGCAAACAAATCACCGCTCATGAACGCATGACCTGCGCCGCCCAGCTTCCGGTCGACGCGTACACCAGCGCTGGCGAAGCTCAACGCTGCCTGGGTATCCACCAGGCCACGATTGTCCGATGCCACGATAAAAGCGCCATCATTGCCGAAGTTCTCGCCGGTGGCAGAAAGCAGCCACTTACCGAATTGGTGCGAGATGACGCCCTGAACGTCATGGCCAGCCAGGCTGTCACCGGAAGACTCCAGCGTAATGAGGTTTGCGTTGGGCTGGGTCATCAGGTCCACCACGCCACCCACGGCGCTGCTTCCGTACAGCGCTTCCCCGCCTCGTAGGACCTCTGCACGATCAATGGCAATGCGGGGCACACGGTCCCAGAACACCCAGCCCCCAAAAGCATCGTTCAAGGGGATGCCATCATCCAGCACCAGCACGCGGCTGGCGCCGCTGGCGCCCACGCCCCTGGCTGATGCGCCGAGTGTCGTGGGATTCGCAGTCAGGCTATTGCTGCGGCGGAAGAGAGTGAACCCCGGAACCTGGCGCAAAGCATCGTCCAGCGTGAGAACGGCGCGGTTATTCAACTCCGCAGGCGTAAGAGTCACGATGTTCGCGGCAGTTTCATCCAGATGAGTCGGGCTGCGTTCTCCGGTAACAACTATGGTTTCACTTACAGGAGAAGGCTTGAGAGTAATGGTTAGAGATGAGACTGACTGGTTCCAATCCATCACAGCGGAGGAAAATCCGGGAGCTGAAACCTTTACCTTGCCCGATGGAGCAGGCGGCACAATCAGGAAAATGCCTGCAGCATCCGTACTGATGTTGCTGACCTTCTGGCCAAAATCAAGCTCGACCTGCGCGCCGGCAATCGCAGCGCCAGTTTCATCCACCACCCGGCCGCGGACTTCGTCGGCTGCCGTGGCAGCGCAAGAAAAAAGCACGGCGAGAAGAAAACTGCAACATACAAAAGTGAGAGGCGATGTCCTTGCCGATCTCATGGTTACCCCATTGCCGTCAGGGCGGTATTCTGCCCTTTCATTGATCCAAGTTCAGAGCTGCAGGTTGTCATGGGGATTCCTGGCATAGGTTCTGCCGCACAAAGACTTTGGTAAGGCCCAGGCTTTGCCGCGAAAGTGCACAAATTCGGAGCGAGGAGGGACTTTGCGGAACAAAACCGCAAAGTCCGCTTCACAGGTGTCAGTTCAAACCAAAAACCACGAGCTTGGTCTTGGTCGGTATATAAACCTTGCCGTTGATCACGGTCGGCACGGCCCATTTTGATGCCTGGCCGAACGTGGGACTCGTGTACAGCTCGTGCGAAACATCGTTAGCATCGAAGGCATGCAAAGCCGATGCGGGATTGTTGTCTACCGCCCAGACGATGCCGTTGTTGACTCCATTGGCCGACACAACCGGCTGGCCTCCAGGGAAAACAAAGGTAAAACTGCCCTTTGCAACAGCATTCGTTGAAAGTTTGCCGCTCGGGCCATCGAGAGAGAATGCCTTGATCACATCATTGTTGCCGATCAGGAACAGCTTCTGGTTGAAAAACGCCGCTGTTGAGAAGCAATGGTCTTCATCCTGAAGGCCGCTCCCTCCGCCAACCTGGCCGAGCACACTTTGAATGATCTGATTGTTGTCGGCAGGGTTCTGATGCCCCATATTGTCGCGGTTCACGACAAAAATAGGATCGTTTTTGCCACAGGCGATCAATTCGTGTGGAAAGGTCCCGGACTGATCCGGTACCAGCAACACGCCTCCGGCGCCGAGGTCATGATCGCCGATATTCAACTGGTTGGCGTTGAACGGAGCAAAGAAATCCGTCACATGAAGGCCAGAATCGAGTTTGACGACACTCTGTCCAAAGTTCGTAGTGCCGTCAAAGGTCCCGTTACCCACCACGACGAAAATATTACCGTTCTGGTCTGCAGCCGGGCCCGCTCCGCCCATCCATATTCCGCCTTCAGACGCCGTTGGCGTAACGTTCCAGGCCGCTACCTTCCCCAGGCTGCCAGCGTTAAACGCAAACATGTAACCATGGTACGGATCAATGTCGCCATATGAGGCAAAAGCAACATATACGTTTCCATTCGCCAAGAGCAGTGCGGTGCGCTGAAACTCCTGCTTGGGGTCGAAAGCTCCATCGGTAAGTTCGACTGGGCTTCCGGGCCGCTCCGCGCCTGAAGTGACGTCCAGCGCGTGCAGCTTGTTCATGAAGATGCCGTTTTCTACGGTTTGTGCGGCGACAAAAATAGTTCCAGCGCTGGCGTCTATGACCGGGGTCCCGGTAATACCGGCCTCTGGTTGCATAGGAATATCGTGATTGCCGGAGGTTTGCACCGTCGTGATTCCCGGGCCAAGAAAGCTTTTTGTCCACAGCGGCGGACCGGCAGCGTCGGCGTCAAAGGCAAAAACGGTGTCATGCTCCGTGGCGACAAAGACCACGTTATGCTTCGCGCCTCCTATGGTGACGCCGGCGACGTACAAAGGCTGGGCATAGATCCAGCCATCGACTGGAACTGAAAACTTCAAGCCAAACTGCGTGGCATTGACATTCGCCGGAGTGAGTGCGGTCTCATTTGCTTGCAGACCGGTTCGTCCGTTGTCGTTTTTCCATGTGAGATAACCGCTGGGGGCGGTTGTAACAGGTGTGGCGGTCGGCGTAGGAGAAGGACCTGATCCGGAATCGCTGGTACTGTGCCCTACCCCTCCGCATCCGGCCATGAGACCGGCAAGTAAAAGAATGATTGCGACGTCAGAAAAGCTGGAACCCAAGAACTGCAGACCCCTGGTCACCCACTGCAACATGGACCCGGACCTCCCAAAAGCAAAGTACCGCGCTGCAAATGAGAGCTCTCGGATTCAATGCGAGTTGTCCCGCAACTCCAAAAAAGACGTTTTGCCTTTAATCGAAAATTAATCTGTAATCAATTGCTTCTACTGGGAATGAAACTGGATACTCTTAACCCGGACGAGATTTCACTTGAGAATGTACTAGGGCGCATAGTTTGCACATTAATTAACATCCCTTCATCTTGTTCCTATCTGGCCCTTGACCGAGTCAATCAGCTTTCTTGAGTCCCAGCCTATTCCGTCTTTAAAGACCAGTTCCACATTTTCAATATCGGAGATCTTGGCCGACGGGTCGCCTTTGACCAGCATGATGTCCGCCTGCTTGCCGGCGGCGAGCGAACCAACGTGTTCAGCTTCGCCCAGGAACTGCGCGCCGTTCAACGTTGCGATCTTGATGGCCTCCAGCGGTGTAAAACCTGCTTCCACCAGCAGCTCGACTTCACGCTGGTCGCCGAACCCGGCAATGATGCCGCCAATGCCCGTTGGGTCGAGGCCCGCGAGCAAGGTCCCGCCAGCTTTTACGAAGGCTCGTTCAAACTCCATCTCCTTGGGAAACATGACGGGCCATGGGCTTTGCTGGTTCTGGGCGACGCGGGCACGATTGGCTTGATACGCCTTGCGCGCGTCGTCCGTGAGCAGATCAAGCACCTTCTGCGGC
>DATBHX010000070.1:0-44395 GCA_036557225.1 Candidatus Angelobacter sp. | reverse complement strand
GATTGGAGGCGAAAAACCAGGTATTGTCGCCGCCAAGATCGATCAGGGAAAAATTACCAACCGGCGCGAGTACAGCGTCGGCTACCAGGCCGAGCAGCTTAGCCACATGAATGACGCGGTTCTGGGCAACATCGCCATGGAGCCGGTTGAGTCTTTCTGGTTTGCCGGGGCCGGCGGGACGAAAGTCCAGGGGTTCCTGCTCAAGCCACCCAACTTTGATAAAACCAAGAAATATCCGGTCAAGTTCCTCATTCACGGCGGGCCACAGGGCCAGTGGGGCGACGAATGGTCATTCCGCTGGAACGCGCAACTCTTTGCCGCCAATGGTTACATAGTGATTATGGTGAATCCCCGCGGGAGCACCGGCTACGGCCAGGCGTTTGTTGACGGAGTAAACAAGGATTGGGGCGGAGCGCCTTTCGTCGACCTGATGAATGGCATGGACTACGCCGAGAAGAACTACGCCTTCATCGACAAAGATCGCGAGTGTGCGCTGGGAGCCAGCTATGGCGGCTACATGATCAACTGGATCCTCGGCCATAGCAACCGTTTCAAGTGCCTGGTTTCGCATGACGGTATGTTCAATACTGAATCGGCTTACGGCAGCACGGAAGAGCTCTGGTTTCCGGAGTGGGAGTTTGGTGGCCTGCCCTGGAACAACCGCGAAGGCTATCGCAAGTGGTCGCCGCACCTTTTTGCTCCGCAGTTCAAAACACCGACGCTGGTCGTCCATGGACAACTGGACTACCGGCTTGACGTATCCGAAGGCTTTCAGCTGTTCACCACTCTGCAGCGGCTCAAGGTGCCGTCCAAGATGCTCTACTTCCCTGACGAAGGCCACTGGGTGCTCAAGCCACAGAACAGCCAGCTCTGGTACACGACAGTGAATCAGTGGGTGGATAGCTGGGTGAACAAAAACTAAAAAAAATTGCCGGGGCAATTGTCCGGGCAGTCAATGACTGCCCGGACATTTTTTTGTAACGACAGCCACGTATCGCGCACTTACTGTTGACAGCCAGGATTGAGCGGGGCTACCGTCCTAGCTTAAAGCTTGTTACCGGCAGCTCAGCCGCGGGTGAATCTACTCGCCCAAGCTTCGAAAAGGAGTACCTCCATGAGCCACTGTTCGCATCCCATTTGTTTCATTTTGCCGCCACATATTGAGAGCAAACTGGCGGAAAACCCGAAGTACAGGGCACGCGCCCTGCGGTCGATACAAATCAGTGAAAGGCAGCGTGGCATTCGCCAGGCAGCTGCTCTGCTTCCCCTGCTGGGCCAGGCAGGAACCAAGCATCGCACCATCTTTGACGATCGCCAGACCACCGACTTGCCCGGTACCAAAGTACGGGATGAGGGTGAAGGCCAGTCCAGCGACGTCTCCGTGAACGAAGCCTACGATTATTCCGGCGACACATACGACTTCTACTCGCAGGTCTTCAACCGCAACTCAGTTGACGACCATGGACTGACGCTTAAATCCACCGTCCACTATGACTTTCAGTACGACAACGCCTTCTGGAACGGCCAGCAGATGATCTATGGCGATGGCGACGGCGAGCTTTTCACCCGCTTCACCATCAGCGTTGACGTGATCGGCCATGAGCTCACGCACGGCGTCACGCAGAATGAGGCCCAGCTGGTTTATCAGGGCCAGTCCGGTGCGCTCAACGAGTCCATGTCAGACGTGTTTGGCTCATTGATCAAGCAATGGGTCAATAACGAAACGGCCGACAAGGCAGATTGGCTGATCGGCAAGGGTTTGCTGATGCCAAGCGTGCAGGGAGTGGCGCTGCGCTCCATGAAAGAGCCCGGCACGGCCTATGACGATCCCAATCTGGGCAAAGACCCACAGCCGGCCGACATGAAGCATTTGGTAGACACTGACAGCGACAACGGCGGCGTGCACATTAACTCAGGTATTCCCAACCGGGCGTTCTGCCTGGCGGCCATCAATATTGGCGGCTATGCCTGGCAGAAGGCCGGCCTGATCTGGTATCGCACGCTGACTGGAGGCCTTAGCCCGACGGCGAACTTCCAGGACGCTGCCGATGCTACTGTCAGCAGGGCCACTACGCTCTTCGGCGACAAGAGTACCGAACAAAAGGCCGTGATCGATGCCTGGAGCACCGTAGGTATCACCCCCAAAACCACGAGACCGGTTGCCCTGGCAGCGCCGCCCAAGTCCAAGCTGGCGAAACCGGCCAAGCCTGCAGCGTAGTCTCAAATACCTGTCTTCCGCTTCACCAGATTCCAGGCCGGCAATGTGCCGGCCTGGAGTCGTTGGCGAGAGGCAGGGAAAGGCAACCGGTCATTCGGCGAGCCCCGGGCTTAAGCGAGCGATGTAGAATCTATCTGACCGGGTTTCAACCATTAGAGAAACCTGCAGGAACCATGGAAGTCCAATTTGAGCGCAGCGGCGGCTTTGCCGGAATCGTCCAGCGTTACAGTGCTTCACTGGAGAGCCTGCCTGAAGAAGAGCAGCGTAAGCTGCAGGAGTTGATCACCAACGCTCACTTCTTCGACCAGCCTTCGGTCATGCAGGCCCCGAGCAGCGCCGACCATCTGCAATACAAGATTTTCATCAGCTCCGGCCAGCAGAGCCATGAAGTCCGTGTAGACCAGGGAGCGGTGCCGGCGGAACTGCAGCCTTTGATCGCATGGCTGCAGGCAGCAGCGCGGAAGCATTGAGCGTCAAAATCGCAACAGAATCTGTTGCTCATCCTGGTTATGCGATCATGTTCTTCTTCCACGGCGGCGCAGCGCGGTTTCAACACCTCTTTTTGCTACAATCCAAACCGTGTTGAAACAGGTCTTCCTAATCGTAATTTTGGCGACCGGCGCGGCCCTTGCCCAGCAGCAACCGTCGCCCACACCGCAACCATCACCGGGCCAGCCCCAGATGAAGGTGAACTATCTCAACGTCTGCGCGCCGGGTAAAGAGGAACAGGAGATCATCAACGGAGCGCTGGCTTTTGTGCAGAGCAAGCCGGCCTTCAGCTCAGATTTTGAGATTTCACGCGGACGTACCACATTAAAAGACGCGCCGGATGCAAAGTTTGTACGCCTGCGCCGCGACTTCGCCGCTGACTCGCCGCTCGCCACCGCGCAATACTCCATGAGCACGGATTCCACGAACACGATTGAAATCCTGGTCCTGCACCCGCGCGACCCCAAAGATTTTCTTGAAATCGTGATGGAAGCGCGCGTGGCTGCGGGCGCGGCGACGCCGGTCGCCGTGATGTCAGTGGATACGCCGGCGATGCGTGTACGGATCGAGCGCCTGAACAAGAGTTCCGCCGCTCTCACGCGCTGCCAGGAGGCCGACCAGAGCGCGTACGAACCGGTCTTTCGCCAGGCCTCGGAGATCATGGCGCGATATCGCGCCGCGCTGGGATTGCGGACGATGTTCCGCTCGGATATCGCCTGGCTCAATCCCACGCCGAAGAACACCGGCGCGGCCCACAAGCCGAAGCCGCCTGCTGTGAAGCCTTGAAACTATATCGAAAGTCATGAATCTAATGGATGCTATGGAAAATTCCGTTCGCGACACCGTGATTCTGGGGACCGGATGCGCCGGTCTGACCGCCGCCATTTATGCAGCGCGCGCCAACCTGCGGCCGTTGGTGATTGAAGGCCATGAGCCGGGCGGACAACTCTCGCTCACGACGCTGGTGGAGAATTTTCCCGGGTTCCCGGAAGGCATCCAGGGTCCGGAGTTGATTGAGAATATGCGCCGGCAGGCCACACGCTTTGGCACCGACTTTATGGCCGGCCACCTGGTAAGGGCTGACCTGAGCGAACGGCCTTTCAAACTCGACTTTGGCGGCGGCAAAACGGTGACTACGCGGACGCTGATCATCGCCAGCGGCGCCTCCGCACGGTGGCTGGGACTGCCGAACGAACAGAAGCTGATCGGCCGCGGCGTTTCTTCCTGCGCTACCTGTGATGGGGCGTTTTTCAGGAACCTGCCGATCGCCGTGATCGGCGGCGGCGATTCGGCCATGGAAGAAGCTTTGTTCCTTACGCGCTTCGCCAGCAAGGTCACGCTGATTCACCGTCGTGACCACTTCCGCGCTTCCAAAATCATGTTGGACCGGGCCCGCAAACACGAAAAGATTGAATTCCTGGTAGACACCATCGTGCAGGACATTCTTGATCCTGATAAGAATGAGGTCACGGCGCTCAGGCTGCGTAACGCCAAGAACGGCAAGGTCTGGGACCTTCCGGTCAGCGCCATGTTTTTGGGCATTGGCCATGAGCCGAACGCCAAGATGTTCAAAGGCCAGCTCGATATGGACGATGACGGCTATCTCAAGACGCATGACTTCGTGCTGACCCGCGTGCCCGGCGTCTTTGCCTGCGGCGATGTGCAGGACCGCCGCTATCGCCAGGCGATTACCGCTGCGGGCTCCGGTTGCGCCGCCGCCATTGAGGCAGAGAGGTTTTTGGAAGAACACGGACGATAAATCACAGCACGGAAATGCAAAACCGCGCAGAATGATACCGGAGAAACTAACACCAGAAGAGCGACGAGTTCGCTGGGCCGATTACCGCCGGCGTCGAAACCTAGCAAGGCTGAGCGTACTTCTGGTAGCGGGAAGCCTTTTCGGCTTGAGGAAGTGGTATGCTCCTCAACTGGCGGAAATGCCTGCGCTCAATTGGACATCCTACGCCGCCATCACCGTAGTTTTTGTGGGTACTGTTGTGACTGCCATTGGCATACCTTTGTATTGGTGGACGAAATGGAAGTGCCCACAGTGCGGAAACAAGTTTGCTCTGGATTCCACCGCTGACTGGGGGCTTTTTATCCTTGCGGGCACCATTTTGTGGAAGCTATTGTTCAATACCAGTCGCTGTGGCTTCTGCGGCAAGTCAGCAAAGGCCTAGGCATGGAATTCCACAATCCAGCCGCTTTGTGTTAAAAAATTATGTTTGCCTTTCTACAATCCTAAATTCCGATCTTCAGGAGCCTTGTGTTAAGGGCTACCTTTATTTCCCTTTCTGAAAGCAAATCACTCCGCTCAGCGGCGGAGAGCACCTGGATTGGCCAGCGGCTTTCCCGTCGTTTTGTGGCCGGCACCACGATTGACGATGCGCTCACGGCCACCGAAGCCATGAACAAGCTGGGTTTGAGCGTGAGCGTCGATAATCTGGGCGAAAACGTCACCAACGCCGACGAAGCGCGCCACAGCGCCCAGCTCTACCATCAGATTCTTGATCGTATGCAGACGCAGCAGCTGAACGCCAACGTGAGCCTGAAGCTGACGCACATGGGGCTGGACGTGGATGAGGCCATGGCGTATGAGATCGCGTCAGGCGTGGTGCAGCATGCGGCGCGGACCAATAATTTTGTCCGTATCGACATGGAAGGTTCGCCGTACACGCAGCGGACGCTTGATTTTGTGCATCGGCTGCACCGCCAGCCGGAGAATTCCGGGCGTGTAGGCGCGGTGATTCAGTCCTATCTTTTCCGCAGCGAAAAAGACGTGGAACAACTGCTGGCTGAGCGTATCCGCATACGGCTGTGCAAGGGCGCTTACAAAGAGCCGCCGGAAGTGGCTTACCCCAAAAAAGCTGACGTCGATGCAAATTACGTAAAGCTGATGAAGATGCTGCTCAAGAGCGGCGTCTATCACGGGATCGCCACGCACGACGAGAACATGGTGCGGGCGACCATCGAGTTTGCGCAAAAAGAAAAGATCGCGGCTTCAGAATTTGAGTTCCAGATGCTCTATGGCGTCCGCCGGGACCTGCAACAGCAGCTGATCAAAGATGGCTGGCGCTGCCGCGTCTATATTCCGTTCGGCACGGAATGGTATCCGTACCTGATGCGCCGTCTGGCGGAAAGGCCCGCGAACGCGATTTTTATTTTAAAGAATTTGTTCCGGTAGGATTTCGCCGCAGATTTGCGCAGATGAGCGCAGATTCAGGGTGAGCGGGAATCATCCCGCAAAGAGATTTATCCCAACACGAAACGCCATCCCGAGCAGAGCGAGGGATCGGCTCGTGCTTGTCTTAAGGGCTGGAATTGGTCGTTTGTACCCTCACTGCAGCGGAGCAGATCCCTCACCTTCGCCAATCCTCATAAAAGACCTTCACTGTAATCTGGCTCGGTTCGGGATGGCGTATCGTGGGTGTGAAGTAACACTTACCCTGAAATCGTGCAAGGCGAATGACCGCAAGCTCACTTCGCCTTCCTCAATTCCTCCAACTCATATTTTGTCCCGCGCCAGGTCACGGCGCCGTCACGGAGCGTTCTGAAGGCCGAGCGCAGCACGGCGACGACGAACAGAATCGCGCTGAAGGGGCATGCAAGAAAAAGCCAGCCAGAGCCTGCGGCGTAGCGCGCGGTCAAGGTGTAGGCCAGCGCGATCATAGCTACCGTTACGACAAAGCCGGCACGAGAGAGGCCAGGGGCAAGCACCAGTCCCGCGAATGGCCAGACACAGAGAAAAAAGACCAGGGCACACACTGCCAGCACTAGACTCATGCGGAAGCGCAGAAAAGCAAACAAATTCTTTTCCAGATTGCCGATGATACCGGCTGCGCCGGCGCCCCAGCGAAGCGTGACCAGCCCTGGACCGCAGACTACGTCCTGGCGAAGGCCTGCGCGCTTGATGGACTCGCCCAGTTTGATATCGTCCACGACCTCAAGACGAAGCTTTTCATAGGTTCCGATGGCTTCATAGGCGGTACGGCGGATGAGGTTGAAAGCGCCCACGCCGATGTGGTCGCGGGCTTTGGGGTCGCGGACTTTCCATGGGCGCATGGCAAAGCTGGCCATTACCTGGGGAAAAGAGATCAGCATGCGCTCGCCCAGCGTTTTCATGTGCGCGGTGGGAAAGAGCACCAGGTGGTCGGTGCGGGTCTTGATCGCATAGTGGACGGCACGGCGGAGTGACTGCGGATGAAAAACGCAGTCAGCGTCAGTAAAGAGAAGCCAGTCGCTCGCTCCGGGCGGCGCGGCGTTTCTCATCGACGCGTTTCTTTTGGAACCCAGCCACATGGCGTGGAGTTTGCCTAGCCAGCCGGATGGCAGCTCTTGCACGTGGATCACGCGCAGCCTGCCTTGCGCAGCCGGCTCGGCGGCGAGGCGGTCCATGATCGGGCCGGTCTGGTCGGTGGAACGATCGTTGACGGCGACGACTTCGTAATCCGGGTAGTCAAGCTGTAGCAGCGAGCGGAGAGCAGGTTCAATCTCAGCTTCTTCGTTACGCGCCGGGACAACGATGGTGAGCGATGGCAGCGCGGTGTTTGCCGGCACTTCCCATTCTGGCTGAGTGAGGTCGGCGACTTCAGAAATATGCCGGGCCAGCGGCACGGTGGCGGCCAGCCAAATCAAGGCCAGCAGCGTGCCCGTGATCCACCAAACCCAGATCATCATCCTTGCGCAGCCTTGACTGCATCGACTTTGAAGCGCGGCGCAAAGCGCGCGCCATAGAGCATGATGACGCCGGAGAGAGCAGCGGCAGCGAAGGCCATCCAGAAGGCGGTTTGCAGCGAGCCGGTACGGTCCGAGAGGCGGCCGATCAGGGCCGGCGAGAAAGCATCGCCGAGAAGATGGATGACGAAGACGTTCACCGCCAGAGCTGTCGAGCGAATGCTGGCGCTCACCGAGTTCACCACGGCTGCGTTCGAAGGACCAGTGCCGACCAGGATAAAAAACACGGCGACAAAAATCGCCGGAAACATCAACCTGCCCGTGGTGTAGATAGCGGCCACCATGAAAGGCACAGCGATCAACATAGCCACGCCGGAAAATGTGTAGTAAGCGCCAAAGTAGCGCTTGAGCAGGCGGTCGCCGATCCAGCCGCCCAGCAGCGTGGCCACGATTCCATTGAAGAGGGTGATCAAACCGAAGTCGATGTTGGCCGATTTCAGCTCCATGCCGCGCAGGCGGATGAGGAAAGTTGGGACCCATGCCTGCATACCGCCGATGGCGAAGGTGTACATGGCCATGCCGAGCGTCGCGGTGATGAATGCGCCGTTGCGGGCCAGGCCGCGCAGCAGTGTCCAGACGTCGACCGGCGAGTGCTCTTCATGCTGGCCGCGCGGCGGCTCCGGCAGCAGCCAGAGCACAATAGCCAGCAGGAACCCGGGAATACCGGCGGCCAAAAACGGGGCGCGCCAGCTGCCAAAGTAGTGGGCTACGTATCCGCCAACGAAGTATCCAGCGGCGCTGCCGACGGGCAGTCCCAGATAAAAGATGGAGAGCATGCGCCCGCGTTTCAGCGGCGGAAACGAATCGGCAATCAGCGTGGGAGCGATGGTGGCATAGCTGGCTTCGCCGATCCCAACGATGGCGTGGCGAAAGAACAGCTGGTTGTAGTCATGCACCAGCCACGTCAGCAGGGTGAAGCCGCTCCAGATCAAAATGCCGAACACGATAATATTTTTGCGGGGAAAGCGGTCGCCCAGCCAGCCGACCAGTGGAGCTGCGACCATGTAGGTGATGAAAAACGCAAAGACCAGCGCGCCGATCTGGGCGTCAGTCACCAGGAATTCTTTTTTTATGTCGGTTTGGACCGCGAAGAGAACGTTGCGGTCAATGTAATTGAGGATATTGAGTCCGGTCAGCACCGCCAGCAAAAGACGAGGATAGAGTTTGGGCGGCATGGATGGAGGGATTATACCCGCAGGTTCGCTCATTTCTTGAGCGCGAAGTCTCCAGCCATCTGCAGCTTGCCTTTGTCAGTGATGACGGTAACGGTAACGTGCCGGGGCACCACGAAAGGTTTGGGATCGCCCGGCAGCGTGGCTTTTTGAAAATCGATGTCAACGTGGTAACCGGTGATATTCGCCTTGCCCAGGAAGTCAATCTTTGCCTGCACAGGCAGGCCGCCGGTATCCCAGGCAAAGGACGTTACCGCGAGATCGCCTTTTTGCAGTTGCACCTGTGCGCGAGTCAGGCAAAGGTTCGTGAAGAGATAGGCTTTCCGCATCCAGCCAACGCTTTGACACGAGTCATTGGAACCGGCCTTCTCTTCAGAGGCAGGCTTCTCTTTATCTACCCGTACTTCGTAACTCATTGCCTGGTTGTTTTTCTCGGGAACAAATTCGGCCACGACCATGCCAGGTTGCGGCGACTCAAGCATTTTCATCGTGAGTCTTTGCTCCACCCCGGGAGCCACCAGTATCGACGGCAGCATGGTGACTGCGGCCGCGGTGCTAGCCTCCTTAACACTGGTCTTGGGACCCAGCAAGTTCAGGAGTCCATTGTTGGAGCGGGGATTGTATCCGTGGAAATCGTAGTCAAACTTTCCCGTTCTATGTTCGCGGACCCGTCCACCCAAGTCGACGGCTGAAAACTCCGTGGTCAGGACCATGGGTAATTCGGCGGAGTCGCGAAGAGATTCCTTGCTGGCACGGGTGACGCGTTCAAAACTGATCTCGGTGGCCGGCGCCGGCTGTTGAGCACTTACAAAGCACGCAAGCAGCAGTGTGACGATGAGCCTTGCGGGGTTCACCTGACTTTCCTTTCCTTGCCTACTTCCGTGGCCTGGGCCAGCGCGCTTCCACGGTGGTACCGATTCCGCCGCGGGGACGAAATACGCCCTTCACGATCACCCATTTGGGCTTCGCGGCGCGGGCCACATCTTCCAGTACCTGATTGACGATATTCTCCTGAAAAATTCCCAGATTGCGATAGTGGAGCAGATACTCCTTGAATGACTTCAACTCCAGGCAGAGTTTGGCCGGCATGTAGCGGACCTCCAGCGTGCCGAAATCGGGCAGCCCGGTTTTGGGGCAAACTGATGTAAACTCCGGAACATCAATCACGATTTCATACGCAGGAAACTGGTTGGGCCAGGTGTCGATTGCAGGAAAGCTGTGGTCCAGCCCGGCTTTTGCATGATCTTCGGTATAACCTGTACGATGTGACATCGGCCTTATTGTAGCAATCGCAAGCCCATGTAACCGCGGGGGCGGAGCGCTTATCTAAGTCAGCAGGGATTTTTCATCCTAGGAAATTGCAGGACCAGGAGGGGAAACTGGCTTGTTTAGAATCTCGCGCGATGCGAAAGATCCATATAGCAATGAAGGATTATGCCGATGAGAATCTACAACTGATTCATCGGCTTATCCGACAGATTTTGAGATGGTATGGATCCCTCGCTCCGCTCGGGATTTCAGAGCAAGGGTCAGTTTCGATAGCTGGTTTGGTTCGCCGGCTTGGGGCGAGTGGTTTTGCTGTGCCTTGGCAAGCCTGCTTGGTTATACTTGGAAGTTTGGGCGTCAAGATTTTCTGAACCTTCGAATTTAGTGCTGTGATCTCTTAGATTGATGGCGAAACAGAGCCAAAATAACGGAGGCGGGCGCGACCGCAAACGGCTGATTGCCGTAGCGGTGCTGGCAGTGCTTGCGGTGGTGATTTTTACCGGCGTCAACCAGCGGCGCACGGGAGTAACCGTCCGGGCAGAAAAAGTAGCGCGCCAGGAGATTGCCAGCGTGATCTCCACCAACGGCAAGATTGAGCCGGTGGAGAGCTTTGAGGCGCATGCTCCGGCGCCCGCGACAGTGAAAGACGTGCGCGTGGCCGAGGGTGATCGCGTAAAAGCGGGGCAGCTTCTGGTGCAACTTGACGACGCCGACGCCCGCGCCCAGGCGGCGCGCGCGCTGGCGCAACTGCGGACGGCTGAAGCCGCTCTGCAGGCAGTGAAGACGGGCGGCACTCAGGAAGAAGTTTTAACCATCCACGCAGACCTTTCCAAGGCGCAGGCAGAACGCGATGAAGCCCAGCGCAACCTGCAGGCCATCCAGAGACTGCGGCAGAACGGAGCAGCATCACCGGCAGAGCTGGAAGCAGCCCAGAACCGCGTGCAGAAAGCCGATGCCGATGTAAAGCTGCTGCAATCCAAGATGAGCGGCAGGTATTCCACGCCGGAGGTCGCCAAGGTTGAGGCCTCAGCCGCCGAAGCGCGCGCATCTTATGCTGCAGCGCAGGACCTCTTGAAACATTCCAACGTCACTGCTCCGTTCGCGGGCACTGTGTATCAGGTTCCGGTCAGACGCGGGGGCTACGTCAACGGCGGTGATCTGCTGGTGCAGGTCGCCAACCTGGAGAAAGTTCGCGTACGGGCCTTTGTGGACGAACCCGACATCGGCCGGCTGGCCAAAGGCCAGCAGGTGGAGATCCATTGGGACGCGATCCCAGGCCGCACCTGGAGCGGAGCGCTGGTCCGCGTGCCGGCAACTGTGACCATGGTGGGCACGCGCACCGTGGGCGAGATCACCTCCGAGATCGACAACGCAGACCGTAAGCTGCTGCCCAACGTAAATGTAAACGTAAGCATCGTGATCACACGGCATGACAATACGCTGACGGTCTCGCGTGAAGCCGTGCATGACGCGGACGGCAAACGCTACGTGTACCAGATCGCCGACGACAAGCTCCAGGCGCAGGAAGTGCAGACGGGCCTCTCGAGCCTGACGAGGGTGGAAATCATTAAAGGCGTTTCTGACGGAAGCACAATCGCCCTGGGCGCGGTGAATGGGCAGCCGTTGCACAACGGCATGGATGTAAAGGTGGTTGAGCGTTGAGGATTTTGTCCCGGGTTGCGCCCATCCTATTCCTGTTGAGCGCCGTATTGGCGGGCGCCGATATTGATGCAACTTCGCTGCTTTCGGCGGGCAAGGCCGACGAGGCTTTGCGCGTGCTGAATACCTCGCTGGAAAAAAATCCCAAAGACGCTCATGCCTACAATTTGCTGTGCCGCGTTTACTATCAGCTGGAGCTCTGGGACAACTCGGTACGCATGGCGGAAAAATCCGTAGCGCTGGAACCGGGGAACAGCTCATATCATCAATGGCTGGGACGGGCGATGGGACGGAAGGCCGAAGAGGCCAACCCGTTTGCCGCATTTGGGCTGGCGCGCAAAGTCAAAGTTGAATTCGAGCGCGCCGTGGCGCTCGATGCCATGAATCTTGCCGCACGCTCTGATCTGAGCGAGTTCTACCTGGAGGCTCCCGCCTTCCTGGGCGGAGACAAAGGCAAAGCGCGGCAGCAGGCTGAGTTTGTCGCCAAGCATGATCCGGCGCTGGCTAGCTACATCAATGCTCGCGTGGAAGAAAAGCAGGGCAGCGGCCGGGCTGAGTCAGAGTACAAAAGGGCTGTGGCCGCCAGCAATGCGCCTTCGCGCTATTGGGTGGAGCTGGCGCATTATTACCGCCGCGCCAGCCGCATCAGTGACATGGAGAGCGCGGTCACGCAGTCACTGGCAACTGCGCGTGAAGGCGATCCGACGGAGTTTGACGTCGCGAACCTGCTGCTGCACGCCGGGCGCAATTTTCCTGGAGCCATCCAGATGCTGCGCCGTTACGTGGCGCAGGAAGATCCTTCTGAAGACGGCCCCGCCTTCCAGGCCCACTATCTGATGGGAATTCTGCTGGAACGGCAAGGCAAACGAAAGGAAGCTGCGGAGGCATTTCAAGCTTCTCTGCAGATGGCTTCGCAATACAAGCCGGCGCGGGATGCGCTGGCCCGTGTTTCCCGATAAAATCACGTCTTTCGAATAAGATCCGGCAGGTAGTGGTGCAGTTTGCTTTTTGGATTCATCGCTCGCGCGATGAACGTCTGCTTAAAAGCCCGCGGTCCCGGCTCGCCGGGATCGCTAGACGCTGATACTGCTGTTGGTTCAGTTTTCAAACTGAACCACTATCTCCGGCAACATCGCGCAGGTGAAAAATGAAATTGTATGCCCGTCTCATCGTGGTAGCGGCCTGGATTGTGGCGCTTCCGGCAATCGTGCTCGCGCAAGATACCCCGGCTGCAGAGTCGAAGCCGCTGGCGTTCCGCACGGCCATTGACTTGGCGCTAAAAAACAGCACCACGGCGGGTGTGTCGACAGCCGAGTTGCAGCGCGCGCAGGCCGCAGTGCAGCAGGTGCGCGACGTCTTTAAGCCGCAAACGGTGCTGGGGGCAGGGATCGGCGCATCGTACGGCTTTCCGCTGAGCCTGGAAGGGGCAGCGCCCTCGATCTTCAATGTGAATTTCCAGGGCGCGCTGTGGAACAAGGCGCAGCTCAGCAATCTGAAGGCGGCGCATAGCGAAGTCGCGGCGACCACCGCGCAGAATGCCGACCGGCGCAATGAGATCATCATGGAGACGGCGGTCGATTACATTCAGCTGGATTTACTCGAGTCGTCGTTCACCATACAGCGCGAACAGGAACAGGCAGCCACCAGATTTCAGGACATCGTGAACCAGCGCGTACAAGCCGGACTGGATAGCCAGGTGGAAACCACGCGCGCGCGCCTGGCCGGCGCCCGGACCAGGCTCGATATCGCGCAGACGCAGTCAGCAGCGGACCAGCTGCGGCTTCGGCTTTCCCAACTGACGGGATTGCCGGTGAGCGCCATTCGCACCTCGACGGAATCGATCCCGGAGATGCCGGCAGTATCGCAGGACCAGGACCTGGCCAGCGAGGCGGCAAATAACAATCCGGCGGTGAAAGCCGCAGATGCTGCAGCCGATGCCAAGGCCTTTCGCGCCAAGGCCGAGCACCAACAACTCTACCCAACCATCGACTATGCAGGACAGTATGCGTTGCTCTCACGCTTCAATAACTATGATCAGTTCTTCCTGAAATTCCAGCGCAACAACATAACCGCGGGAGTCGCCATTCGCTTCTATTTCTTTAACCCGGTGCAGCATTCGGCGGCAGAAGTGGCGAAGTTTGAAGCCGTCAAGTCCCGCAAAGACGCCCAGACGGTACGGCAGCAGGTGAGCACAGAGACGCTGAAGTTGCAGCGATCGGTGGAGCAACTGGCTGCAGCCCGAGATGTAGCGCAGCTGGAGCACCAGCTGTCACAGGCTGACATTGAGGCGGCACATGCCAAGGTTGAGAGCGGTGCAGCCAGCATTAAAGAAGAAGAGAATGCGCGCGTCGCGGAGCATGAACGCTACACGGCTTATTTGAATTCCAATTTTGAGCTGGATCGGGCACAGATCCAGCTGATGCGCCAGACCGGAGCGCTGGAGGCGTGGGCCACGGGGCCGGCGAAGCGGTAGAGATTTCTCAGGGCTAAAGCCCCATTTTTCTAATCCCTTACGCGGCCCTAAAGGGCCGCTCTTCCACCTTTGCTACTGGGCCATCAAGCCAGAGTTACGCAACAACAAGCCGGCCACAACCGAGCCAATGAACATCGAAGCGAGCATCAACGAGATTGCCCCGATGATGAAGACGGGAAGAAGGGGATGAGGATCGGCGAATTTCTCCTCCGGAGCTGCCGAGGGCGGAGCAGCGGCCACCAGACGCAGGTTTTCAGGCTTCTCAAGAACGGGCTTTTCAATGACGGATTCGAGTACGGCGGTGCTCATAACGCCCTCCTGGGCACAATCTAGCTGGAAGGTGAGCACGAGCGCTGTGATGGCGGTCACGAAACCGATGTGACGTTTTAGAACGCCCTGTCGCCCGCAGAGTGCTTCAGTTGAACGGTTTCACCGGCCAGAGAAGTACCGCTTTCGAGCGCAAGAAAGCGCACCTGGCCGCAGGCCACGGTGCGACCGTCGGGAGCGGTAATGGTCGCTTCCCATACCTGGGTTCGGCGACCACGCATAAGCGGACGGGCCGTAGCGCGCAGCAAGCCTTCGCGTACGGCATTCAGGAACGATGTGTGGTTCTCCAAGCCAACCACAGACTGTCCGCGGGGCAGTGCGGCCAGCGCTGCCCCGACTGAGGCTACGGTCTCAACCAGCCCTGAATGCACGCCGCCGTGAACGATCCCGTATGCCTGATGATGCAGAAGGGCGATCTGAAGCTCAGCGATGACCTCGTCGGCCGTGGCACGCACAAAATGAATGCCCATGGCGGCGCTCCAGCCAGTCTTTCGAGCGTTGAGCGCGTCGGCGAAGTTGCCGTCAGAAGTAGCGGAAAGCTCAGGTCGAGGGGTCATGCCCAGCATTCTAACGTCCCGCGGCTGGAAACAAGAAAGTTGGATGTCTGTACTGCCAGCTACCAAGCAGCAGCTCCGGATTCGCCCGTCGGCACAGCAACTCATCGTAAAACCGTTGCATCTCTCGAAAGGGAGACGAACCCTTATGAAACGCAAAATGCTGTTTGCTTCGCTGTTTGCGCTATTGACCGCAGCGACGGTGGTGGCGCAAACCAATACCAATCTGCCTTCCGGCACCGAAATCAAAGTAAGAACTGACACTGCAATTCCAGCCAAGCCCGAGGCCAACGCTCACTTCACCGGCAGCGTGAGCCAGGACGTGAAAGATACCAGCGGCAACGTGGCCATTCCGCGCGGATCGCGCGCCCGGCTGGTGGCCGTGCCATCGAGCGACGGGAAAGACACAACGCTCGATCTGCGTTCGGTGAATGTAAACGGCCAGTCTTACCTGATCCAGGCGGCCGGCGACAAGGGCACTCCTGGCGGACTGGGCGCCAATAAGCGCACCGGCATCTACGTGGGCGGCGGCGCGGCGGTTGGCGCGATCCTGGGCGGATTGCTCGGCGGCGGCAAAGGTGCTGCCATTGGAGCAGTGCTGGGCGGCGCAGGCGGCGCGGGAACTCAGGTGCTCACCGGCAAGAACAAAGAGATTCCGGCAGAGACCGAGCTGAGTTACAAGCTGGCTACCAACGCACAGTTGACGCCGGCAGCAGCACAAAGCCCGCAGTCGGGAACGCAAAACCCGCCGCAGCAGAAATAAGGGCGAGACGGCCGGCATAAGAACAAACTTCACGACAGTGAGAATTCATGTCTGACGCCTGCACCAAGGGTATTCCCTGCCCTTGTTGCGGCGCCGGGTAACGACAGAGCAGCTGATTGTGACCGTCAGGCGGCTTATCGCCGGTGTGCGCAAAGGCAGAGAAGCGGAAACCAAATTACGCGATGACACATACCTTCAAATACGGATTCATTCTTACGATCCTTTATGCCTGCACGCTCTGCGCACCGCGCGTGGCGTGTGCCCAGGCTACAGTTCAGCAGTTGCCGGAGAGTCCTGCGCAAGCAAACAGCGCGCTGCCGGACAACCCTCCACCCCAAAGCAGCGGCGACGAGCCGGAACAACGGGTGGTGACCTGGAAAACGCTGCCGCGCGATTTTCTGCAGGACCAAAAGGCCATCTGGCTCTTCCCGACGCAACTAGCCAGAGGACGCCATTGGGCGCCGACGCTCGCGGTCTCGGGAGTAACAGCGGGGCTGATTGTGGCCGATCCGCACGTGATGCCTTATTTTCGCTCTCATGCGGGGAACCTGGACGACGTGAACGACGTCTTCGATTCCTACATTACGACTGCCGAAGTGGCGGCCATTCCGGCAGGCCTGATGGTCGCGGGATATGCGCGGCAAGACCAATACCAGGTAGGGACGGCGCTGCTCTCCGGCGTGGCCTACGCGGATACAGCCGTGGTCGACCTGGCCATCAAGGCGATCACGCGCAGAGAACGGCCGTCGGACGTGCCTCCGGGACAGCCGTTTACCAACACGTTCTTCAACGGCGGCAAGTCGCCTTTCAAAGGCAGTTCGTTTCCGTCAGGGCACGCAGCAGGCGTGTTCTCGGTGGCGACGGTGGTGGCCACGCGTTACCGAAAACATCGCTGGGTGCCGTGGGTGATGTATGGCTTTGCCGGCGCGATCAGCTTTTCCCGTGTTACCAACAGCGCTCACTTCCCTTCCGACGTATTTCTGGGAGCAGCTTTGGGCTATACCATCACGCGGTACCAGGTGTTGCGGCCGAGAGATTGATCTTTCGGCGATCCCGGTCTACTCCTGTTTTCGGCCGGCTTTTGGTTTGTCCGGGAGGGCGGCAAGCTGAAGGTGTTTCTTGCGTCAAAAGGCAGGCGCTACATTATTAGACATTTTGTCTATTGACAAAAAGTGTGTATTTGTGCCATAGTGAGGATGGTAAGACCGAGAGCGGCGTCGGGGGGAAGCAGTTAGCAATTGGCAAATAGCAATTAGCCAAAACCAACTGCGAAAAACCAAACGGCCTGCAACCCTCGTCATTGGTCCGCGGACCCTTTGGTTCGCCTGCTGTGGCAAAATCAGACCGAGAGAGAAGTGTGCCTAAAAGGCTATGATTGGCGTAATGGCGTTGTTACAACAGTGACTTGTGATGGCGCGATTCCCTCAGCGTCAGGTAGTGGGTACAGTTTGACGGCTTTGGTACCGCAAGGTCCCTCACCCCTACTCGCAAGCTGAAGAAAACGCTTGCTCGTTGACGGGGATTCGGGATGACGAGCTTATAAAGAACTTTCAAACTGCACCGCTACCTTGTGGTCACCGCACAAGCGGCCACGACACGCCAGAGTGCTCCTACGTCGTTAGACGCTATTTGCGCAATTTAACCAGTTCACTCTTTGCGTGCTCATTGTCAGGATTCAACTCCACAGACCGTGCATATGCCATACGCGCATCTTGGATATCGTTGGTCGCTTCGTAACCATCACCAAGGCTGTCCCATGCGTTAAAGGAATCGGGATAAGCCTTTGCATTCAATTTGAAGAGCACCATGGCTGACGAAGGATCTTTTTCGTGAAGGCAGGCATAGCCAAGCTTATTTATCGTGCTCTCTTCTCCAGTCATGAAACGGTGCCTGGGATCGGCAGCAAAGCTCTGGAACGCTTTCCACGCGCTCTCTTCTCCCGTTCGAGCTGCCGATCGCATGATCTCGGCAAAGGCTCCCGGTCTGAATTTGATTTCCATGATGTGCCTGGGGACGCCGTTTTCAGCGGGAGTCCTCCCCAGAAACGCCATCGCCGCAGCGTCATGCTTGACGTAGGCATCCAGAAACTGAAGCATGTAAAGTGCAACCCACGAATAACCTGTATTTGCGTCTTCCGGTCCATAATCCGCGACCTGATCTAACGCGAATGTGTCGGCGTTCTTCATGCGGTTACACATGGAACAGAATTCAGGATGGGACATGCCCACCATGTTTACAGTTGTAACGTCTCCGTGTGTCCATTGGTTAAGAACGCTGCGTCCTATTCTTTTATTCGGCGGGCCCTTGGCATCAAGGTTTTCAATGTAACTCATCTCGTTTGCGGTAAAAAAGAGGAGCGGCAGCTTCAACTGCTCTGGATGAATGTCTCCAGCGCTTGCCACAAGTCCTGGAAAGTAACGCATGCTGCCTTCCATCTCAGCCAGGACCTGAATGCGAGGGTCCCGCGCAGCAGCGAACAAACTCGATATTCCTCCCCAACTCCAGCTCGCCACGGCGACCTTCGATGAATCCGTATCAGGCAGCGTACCTGCATAAGAAATTAGAAATGAAATGTCGAGAGCTTGCGTATCAATATCCGCCAAGTCCTCGTTCATATCGCGCGTTGACGCTCCTATTGAATAGCTGGCAAGAACGACATAGCCGTGGCTGGCAAAGTACTCGCACAGATCAGCGTTCTCCCATGCCATGGTTGTATCGCTGGGAGCATAAATGACAACCGGGTAGCGTCCTTCGACCGGTTTCGCGTCGCGCACCGCCAACAGAGAAATATCGAAGGAACTCTTCAATCGTCTGCGCCATTTGTTGTGCTCTGGGTCAGGCGTGTCAAAGTTGATCTCTCTATCCGCCAGCGCGACATAATCTCCAACTGTCATGGGCCTACTATTGCTTTCGAGCGCTGGATACCAGATGAGCGTCTGCAAAGGACGGCTCCCTTGTCGTCCATGTGCTTCGGGGCGATCGGGTGAAGCGGGAAACTTTCGTGAGGGATCGTATTGATTCACCACCTTCAGCCCCACGGGATAAGGCCCGGGCTTTTGCAGAAACTGGAACGAAGGAAACTGGGAGACCGCTGTTCCCGAGCCGACGAGTCTACGAACACCGAGTGCAGGACCGCTCTGTCCCGCCACGAAAACAGTAGAAACTACGAGAAAGGCTGCGACAAAGAGCACGCGCTTCATGCCGCAGAGCGTAGCACGAACACAAATGGAATGAATAGTTGTCGTTAACAGGCGGTTACACTCACAACTCAGCCTTGCGACCTGGCAACTTGCTTTGCGATCTGAAACAATCCTGGAGAGAAAGCGACCAAGGGGCGATGCCACAGATTTCAACGCAAGAGTTCGAACGGCTGCCACTGCGGGTCCATGATCTGCTTGCTGGTGTACCGCTGCATGACGTGTGGGCGGTGAACCTGCCGCATTCGCGTTCCGGTATCACGCTGGATGAGTTTTTGCGATCGGCAAGCGCGCGGCCCTACCGAGCGACCGGGCCGGCGCGCGCGCTGCTGCAGTTGCGCCTGTTCATTGGCCGGCTTTTCGGCTGGGACCACCCACGGGCGGACAGTACAGGGGAAGCATTTGCGACGCGCCTGACGAGCGCGGACAGCTCGAAGTCGCTGGTGCCGGCAGGCACACGCGAGGGACCGTTCCAGGTGGTGTACCGCTTCAAAGACGAGCAGTTGCTGGAGCTGATGAATCGCACGGCCCATGCCGCCGCGCTGAGCACGCTGGTGGAAACCGGAGATTCCTACCGCTTCTATTTTGCCGTGTATGTACGCAAGGTGAGCCGTTTCACGCCGGTCTATCTGGCGCTGATCGATCCGTTCCGCAAGCTGGTGGTCTATCCATCATTGCTGCGGAGCGTACGCAGGAGCTGGGAGCAGGCTTTCGGAACAGGCTGAAACGGAGTTAAATTACAGAAGCAGAAACCAGAGCCACCGGTAGTGCGTCAGCTTGAATTCGACAGCTTTGTAGTTCGACAAAAATTCTTACCCCTGTCATCCTGAGCGACTCCGAGGGATCTCGCAACGCAGGAGACCGAGGGGAAGTCGAAGGACCGCGGGAATCTTTCATTTGTCCATACTGCTTCAGGGAGTTCTACCCAGGCATTTCGCATCCTAAGCTGTTCGATCGAAACGATAGAGCAAAGCCAAGCAGATCATCGGTAGAATTCCCTGTTGCGGCATGGCAGCGGAAACATCCTCGGGGTCCTTCGACTTTACCTCGCTCTCCCGCCTTGCGGGATCGCGAGGTGCCGCTCAGGATGACAGGGATAAAAATTTCTCTATCTTACCTGTCGAGATCCAAACTGACCCACTACCGAGCCACCCATCGGGTGGCTTTTTGCATTTGCACCGCTGCGATCCAACCAAAGATCGCGAAACAGAGGAACGATTGGAGCCCACGTATGACGAAAGAAGAAATCATTGCCGCGATTAAAGAATGTACAGAAAAGCTGGGGCATGTGCCGAGTTTTCCCGAGCTGTTGGAAAATGTAAGAGTCACCAAACGCACATTCCGGTCGATGTTTGGAACGTATGCAAGCGCCTTAAAGGAGTGTGGACTGGAGCGGCGCGGGTCTGGATATCCAGTCAGCACGCAATCGCTATTCACGGACTGGGCGGAACTGGTCAGGAGCCTGGGGAAAATCCCAACCATCATGGAGTACGAACTGCGTGGACAGTACAGCGTAACCCCGATGTTGAGGCTCTACGGCGGCTGGCGAAGCTTGCCGGAAGGGATGCTGGAATATGCCAAGCGGACAGGAATGGAAGAAGAGTGGAAAGATGTTCTGAAGATCATCGCACAGCACCTGGGGCCTCAACAGATCGACAAACGGAGATTGAGTACCACTACCGGCTCGTCTTCGAGACCACGAGTCCAGGCGGGCCAACCGGTGTACGGAACACCGTTGACGCATGAGGTGTTCAACCATGCTCCGACGAATGAGTCAGGGGTATTGATTTTGTTTGGAGCAGAGGCAAAGAGGCTGGGATTCAAGATACTGCGGGCGCAGCAGGAGTGTCCGGATTGCGAAGCCATGCGCGAGGTGGAACCTGACAAGTGGCAGAGAGTGCGAATTGAATTTGAATACGAGAGCAGGAATTTCCTGGCACATGAGCACTCATTGGATAGTTGCGATTTGATCGTGTGCTGGAGCCATAACTGGCAAAAGTGTCCGCTGGAGGTGCTGGAGTTGAGAGAAGCGATCGGGCGATCGGGTGATCGGGAGATTGGGTGATCGGTGTTGCACCTACGGGGCTCCACTTACACTCGACGGCTAGTTTCCAGTCGTCCCCTGAAGGGGACTCCCTCATCATTCTTAGTCTTCCCGCCGTTAAAACGGCGGGCTACTACCAGACGTCCCGCCGGCGCGGGCTGGAGTATCGAAGCTTGTTTCACCTACGCAACCTCGAAACTACGATGCGGAAGTACCGCAGTGGCTAAAGCCATTTTCCAAGTCACATCGACGCAGGCCTAAAGGCCTGCTCCACCCTGTGAACCCCGGAAGCCACTTTCCAAACGAGTTTCCCTGCAAGTAATTCAGCTACAAACGATCTTAGTTTGGGAATGGAGACGACTAATAAAAACAGGAGAAAGCTTGTATGCAATCTACCCGTACGCGGGGGAGTTTTCTTAGTTGTCTGCCTAAATTTGCGGCAGGGATGGCCCTAGGCTGCCTGCTGTTCCTTTCAACTCTTGCCTGGACGCAAGACTCACCCGGACGCTTTGAAGCGGGCGGAAGCTTTAGCGCCATACGCCTGGGCGGCGGGCAATTTGGACCCGGCGCTGATGCCGGATTCAACATTACCCGCCACATCGCGCTGGATGGCTCGTTCAGCTGGCTGCCGACGATCCCGGCCCAGGGGACGGTGATCACCGGCCTTTTTGGCGTCAAGGCCGGTGTGCGCAACCAACGCTTCGGGTACTTTGCCAAGGTCAGGCCGGGCTTCATCATGTTTGGCCGCGAGCTGCGTGACGAAACGGTCTTTTTTGACCCGGCCACAGGGCTCAACCCGGTCGCGCGGACTGGCCGCCAGACGGAAAAAGCACTGGACTACGGCGGGGTGATGGAGTTTTATCCGGCGCACCACTGGACCTTGCGCTGGGATGCAGGCGATACGGTGCTGTTCCGGGAACGAGGGCCGACGATCACGCTTGTCAACAACGGGATCGCGACGCAGATTTTTACCAATCCGCCGAGAACAACGCATCAGTTTCAGTTCAGCACGGGGATACGGTATAGGTTCTGAAATTCAGTATTTAGCAGTTAGTAATTAGGGTAGTAATATATCTGACAAAATAACTGGGATCGTATAACATCGGCTCAATGCCGTGACAGTGGCGAGCGTTAGTGTTTGCTCGCCTTTTTCTTTTTCTCCCGTTTGCGCTTTTCGGCGTCTTCTTTCTTCAAGATATCTGCTTTGGAAACGGTCAATACCTGCCTTAGCGCATTGTCCATGCGCTCACGATCAGTCCTGCCGGGAACTGCTGGTGCTGGTAGTGGCTTCATGGCTTCACTATACCCCTTTAAAAAACGTTAAATCAGATCGCCTAGTTTCGCTTTTTATTTACTGTACATTCGTTATTCGTCTACTTTTCGCTACTTTTCCACAATATCCACAGGGAAAAAGCGGGACTAAGCAATTTACCTTCGCCCTTTTCGGGACTACAATTCGCTGTATGGAATGTACGTTCCGTACCATATGCAGGACGTAACATTTCATCACCAAGGTATCTCATGAGGAGGGACTTAGTCTTTTGCGATCCACGGCGCGCCGTCGCAGAGGGCGATAACACAAAGGCCCAATTCGTTGAAGTCTTCGCGGGACGAAACGAATTGAGCCATGGCGTTGCTGCTGTTATCTGTGGAGTTCTCTTGCACCGACTCCACGCGGCTGTTTCACGTTCGGACCGCGCACTACGGAACTCTGTTCTTTGGGGACCGAGAACTGTAGTGCGCCATAGGACAAAAGTCAAATGGTTACTTGGGACGGAACCGCAGGGTTCCTCTTCAATCGTGCATCCATTGCCGCTAACGCTCCTGAGGCCTCCGGAGTGTATGCGCTGTTCAACGAAGGCGTCTGGCTTTACATCGGTGAAGCCCAGAATATCAAAGAGCGTTTGCTTCAGCATCTGACTAACAGCCATAACCCCGACGTAACTAAGGCTAATCCGCAGTGGTTCGCGTATGAGCTGGTAGCGCCGGTGTTTCGCGTGGGACGTCAGAACCTTCTGATCGCATCGTTCTGCCCGACGTGCAACAAGCGCTTGGGCTAAAACCAACTCCTTCAATCGCGCCGGTGAACCGGTTGAAGTAAACATCAAATCCATTCACCGATACCAGGGTGCTGAGATCCATTTTCAGCACCCTTACTCTTGCATCCAGTTCCGCAGACTTGTACTCGCCTTCCCGCACAATAGCCGGATAGCCCGCCAGATTCAGGAACTTCCCCATGTACAGCTTTATCACGCTCCACATGCGCTTTATGAACCTTTCGCCGGATCAGGGGATGTCTTTCAGGGTTCGCCCTGTTACCAATGTTACATCTGTACCATAGCATACTCATGTAACATTTAGAACCGCAAAAAATGAACGACGAACCAAATGGCGCATTAAACCTGAGGGATTTTCCGAAAGACCTGATTCGTCTTTGCCGGATAAAGGCGCTTACTCAAAGAATTACGCTCCGGAAATTTGTGGAAAAAGTATTACGCGAAGCTGTAGAGGATAAGGGCAAGCGGGCTAAATCTTAGCCCGCCGACCACGCTTCAAACGACCAGTAGTACTAGAACGCTTCTGCTTGCCTTTCCTTGCCAGTAAGTTCGCTATAAGTAATCCGTTTGCCCACAATTTGAGAAAGAGCAATCGAGAATCTCTGGCCGTCGTTCAATTTATTTCCCTGTGCATCTTTGCGATGGTTGTAACGAAACGCCTGTTCATCCAAATACCGGAACAGGTGAAACGGCTCTACGGCAACATATGTTCCATTCAATCCACGTTTCAGCAATGACCAAAAATTTTCCAGGCCGTTCGTGTGAACGCGTCCATCAACATATTTCACGGCATGATCAACAACCTGATGTTGGAAATCTGAATCCAACCCGTGATATCCCCACAGTTCATCCGTGAACAGCGCCGCCCCAGCTTGGACGTGTTCTTTTACGATGGGCTGCAATGTGGTCTTGTGGCGATCTGGGATTACTTGAGTGCGAACAGTTCCACCGCGCTCCATCAAACCCATGACAATTACCTTGTCCACATTGTTGTGTCCCTGCCCCGTAATGCGTCGCGCTTTCGCGCTCTTGTGCATGTTGCGCGCCTTACCGCCGATGAACGTTTCGTCGGCTTCAACTTCACCACCATTGCCGCCAAGCTTCACAAGCGAACCTTGCTGCAACGCGAGACGAATACGGTGATCCATAAACCATGCTGATTTTTGTGTGACCTTTAGAGCGCGATGGATTTCGTAGGAGCTAACCCCGTTGCGACAATTAACGATCATCCACATTGCCGTAAGCCATTTGTCTAGTCCAAGTGGAGAGTCTTCAAAAATGGTTCCAGTTTTTAGCGTGAACTGTGGTGAGGTGTGCTTTGCCCGACAATACCAGCGATCATATTGCTCCATGAACCGAACATCTTTGCTTCCACATTTGGGGCAAACAACTCCATCCGGCCAGCGTCGCGCTATCATGTATTCACGGCAATTTTTTGGATCGGCGAAGTAGATAATTGCTTGTTGTAATGTGGTCGGTTCCATGCATAAGATACTAGACAAACGCCGTTATTTTGTCAAGTATATTAGTGCCGTAATTAGTAGTTAGTTTAACGAGCTCAATCTTTCGAGGGAGACTGGCCGGATATGACAGAATGATGGTATGTCCGGCCGGCTGTCAGAGCAGTGGAGCAATGAAGGATTCCGGCGCAGCGTGATCATCGCCCTGCGGCTGTGGAACCGCGCGCTCTCTTCAGGGCCTCATTCGGGACCGGAGCAGCAGCAGCAGCATGCAATCCGTGCGCTGCAAGAGCTTTGGACGCCGACCCATGCGGCGCGCAAGCCGGAAATGCCGGGTGAGTCCGATTCGGTTAAGGTCTCGTCTGGATCCGATCCGGCTGAGATCCCGTCAGCAATGATGGACCGGCTGCTTGACTTCCCTTCCCGCCGGCTGGCGGTCTATGGGAGCCTGGCGCCGGGAAAGAAGAACCACCACCAGATGGCCGGCATGGAAGGCACATGGCGCAAAGCGCTGTTGCGCGGGACGCTGCACAATGCAGGCTGGGGTGCTGCTCAGGGATTTCTGGGCTTCATCTGGGATGGAAGCGAGAGTGCGATTGACGCGATGGTCTTTTCGTCGAATGACCTGCCGCAGCACTGGCAGCGGCTGGATGAGTTTGAAGGCGCAGAGTATCGACGGATCCTGGTGCCAGTCGAGATCCTGCCCCAGCAAGCCAAAATCGGGCTCGCTGGGGGCCCTGTGATCAAAACGGACGAGATTGAGATTTGCAATGTGTACGAACTAACTCAATCGCCGGAAGCGCCGTGATCCCACCCCGGTGATCGCCGGAATCGCGCGGAATCGGAGAACCCAAACCCTTCCGAAGAGCCAGTGATCGCCGCAAAAGTAGAGCCAATGCTCGCCGTGAAAGTAGACGTTGTTCCAGGCACCAGCAGAAGAGCCTTGCCGAATTCCCTGTCACTGTCTTAAGTAGCGTAGCGCTACACATCCTGATTTAAAGGGCGTTGCTCCAACCAATTTCAATTGCAGTTTCTCGGGCAGGCTGACTCCTTCCATCAACCGGATTCCTTCTCCGGCAAGGATTGGTCCAACCACAAAACGGTATTCATCCACCAGGCCCAGCCCGATCAGTTGGGAAGAAAGATTTACGCCGCCGACCAGAATGTTTTTGCCTGGTTCCTGCTTCAATTTAAGTATTTCGTCGTGGAGATTCGTGCGAATGATTCGGGTTTTTTTATCTTCAGCGCTGCCTAATGTCCGGGAGAAAACGATTTTTTGGAGGGAGTCAAATGTCCGGGCAAATTCATTCGTTGTTTTCGTATCCGACTGGGTCTTTGCGAGATCGGGCCAATAAGGAACCATCAATTGATAGGTGATGCGTCCGAAGACGAGCAGGTCCACGTCGCGCAGGAGATGGGTGAAATATTCGTGTGTTTCATCATCAGCAAATTGCTTGGTGTGGTCGCAGCAGCCATCCAGGGTGGTGTTGATTGCGAAGATCAAATTTCTCATTGGATTCTCCTGCACCCCTCTGGCGCTGCGGCGCTCATGAGAGTTTAAGTTAACTCAGCTGCTCCACCACCTCACTGATCTGTACGACGCTGGGGACATCGGTGTAATTGCGCTCGTCGGCGATAAAATCGGCAGCGGTGGCTGCGAGGGCGTTTTGGAGATCGGCCAGGGTGTGGAAGAAAAGATGTCCCACGGCGTGATAGGGAGCGGGCGCGCCGGGAGGAAGACCACCAATGCCGCGGTCGATTTCAGTGCGGATAAGGCCGCGCGGAGTGAGCAGACGACGTGAAAGCTCCAGATGCGCACCGAGATAATAGTCCCAGTTGAAGCGCGAGCCGGGGGTTGCAGGATACATGACGCTGAGCCGGATCATCTGGGGAGAATACCATTGAGGCGATCCAACCTCGACTCACGGCCCTAAAGGACACCGTTCCCTGCACCTATTGACCATTGGCCCTTGGCTTGTAACCGCTTGGATTCTCTTGAGGTTAGCGCACGATAAAGGGTGTTAATATAGACCTTGGACCTATGCCATTAAAAACATTGTTCCTGAATCCTCCGTCGTTTGAGAACTTTGACGGTGGCGCCAGTTCGCGCTGGCCGGCCACGCGTGAGATCGAATCATACTGGTATCCGGTATGGCTGGCGTATCCGGCCGGGATGCTGGAGGGATCGCGCCTGCTGGACGCGCCACCCCACCACGTAAGCGCCGCTGAGACGATTGAACTGGGCAAGCAGTATGAATTCCTGGTGCTCTTTACGTCGACACCGGGATTCCCGGGCGATATTCAGCTGGTCACCAAGATGAAGGAAGCGAACCCGAAGTTGAAGATTGCCTTTGTCGGGCCGCATGTGACCACGCTGCCGGAGCGCTCATTGAACGAGTGCAAGGCCATCGACTTTGTCTGCCGCCGCGAGTTTGATTACTCCACGGTGGAGTACGCGAACGGCAAACCGCTCAATGAGATTTTGGGAATATCGTATCGCGATGCGAATGGAAAAGTGGTTCATAACCCGGACCGGGGGGATGTGACGGATTTAGACGCATTGCCGGATGTCACAGATGTTTACTATAGGGACATGGACGTGCGCAGGTATAACGTGCCGTTCCTGCTTTATCCGTTTGTCGCGTTGTATACGACGCGCGGCTGTCCGGCACAGTGCACTTTCTGTTTGTGGCCGCAGACTCTGAGCGGGCATCCGTGGCGCAAACGGTCGACGGACGCCGTCGCGCGCGAGATGGCCAAGGCCAAAGAGTATTGGCCGTACGTGAAAGAATATTTCTTTGATGACGACACCTTCAACATCCAGAAAGCGCGCACGGTTGAACTCTGCCAGAAACTCCAGCCACTGAACCTGACGTGGAGCTGTACGTCGCGCGTCACCACCGACTATGAAACGCTGAAAGCCCAGCGCGAAGCCGGCTGCCGGTTGTTGATTGTCGGATATGAGTCAGGCGATCCGCAGATTCTGAAGAACGTAAAAAAGGGTGCGACCGTCGAGCGCGCGCGCCAGTTCACCAAAGATACAAAGAAATTGGGGCTCGTGGTGCATGGCGACTTCATCCTTGGCCTGCCAGGCGAAAGCCGCGAGTCAATTCGCCGCACCATTGATTTCGCCAAAGAGTTGGACGTGGAAACGATTCAGGTATCCATCGCTCACGCTTATCCAGGCACAGAGATGTATGATTTTGCCCGGAAAAATGGCTTTATTGTTGGCAATGAGAAAATGGTCGACGAGGGCGGGCACCAACTGGCGCAAATTGAGTATCCAGGTTTGCCAAGAGAGCACGTTTTGGAGATGGTGCACAAATTTTACGACGAATATTATTTTCGTCCGAAAGCTGTCTTCCGTATCGTGCGCAAAGCAGTCTTTAACAACGAAGAGCGCAAGCGTCTCTATAAGGAAGCCAAATCATTCATGAAGCTGCGCGCCGCGCGCAATAAAGCCGCCAAGGAGATGCTCGCACAGAAGCAAGCTTCTCCCGAAGAACCGCGCCGTGCTGAGGTCGCAGGCGACTAGCCTCCAACTTTTCGGAGTCGCGTATGGAACAACAGGAAAGAGTCGGCAAAGCTCGCATGATCGGCTACGCGTTCGGCTTGGCCGCCGTGGTTGGGGCAGTCCTGTGGAGACTGCTCGTTCGATGATGTTGCCAACTCAATCCCTTCCACGCTTGTCATTGAAACGGATTTCTGCGTGAAGCTCAAAAAAGTTCTGATCTATATGGCCATCGCTTGCTGCAACGGCACCGGCGACGTCATGCTCAAGCGCGGTATGGACAATATCGGCCAGATCCAGCTCAGCAACTGGACCCACATCTTCAACGCCTTTCTCGACCCCTGGGTGATCTTCGGCATCATGTGTCTGGCCGGATTCTTTTACGCCTATCTCACCGCTCTCTCCTGGGCCGATCTCACCTACGTTCTTCCCGCGACCGCGTTCGGTTACGTGGTCACGGCTTTTCTCTCGCGCGTTTTTCTGCATGAAGCCGTCAGTCCCTGGCGATGGGCCGGTGTCCTGCTCATCACCTGCGGTGTGGGCCTGGTCGCCCGTGGACCTTCGCTCACCCAGCCGCAACCCAAGCCTGCACTCTCCACGCATGAGGAGCAACATGAGCTCGCTTAAGCTCTGGATCGCGATCGCCACGCTCGTCATGGCTTCCAGCAGCGGTGATGTGCTGCTCTCCGCCGCCATGAAGCGCATCGGCGACCTCGAAGAGCTTCGTTCCCGGAAAGGCCTTCTCGCAGTAATCCGCCGCGTGGTCAGTGAGAAGCTCTTTCTCTGCGGACTGCTGTGCCTGATCTTCAGCTTCTTCTGCCTGCTCACCGCGCTCTCCTGGGGCGACGCCAGCCTGGTCGCGCCTGCCTCCGCCTCACTCACCTTTATCTGCTCCGCCATGCTGGCGAAATTCGTCCTGCATGAAAACGTCGATCGCCGCCGCTGGATCTCCGCGGCGCTGGTCTGCGTTGGTGTGCTGTTGCTGGTGAAGTAGAAGGGTACTCCGGAGCGAAGCGAGGGATCCCTATGGCCTAAAAGGTGTGTCAGATAAATTTCATCAACCCTCTTGCGGGCAGGTCCCCGATCACAAACTTCTTGCTCTCACCGATCTCCGCAGTAATCACCTCCGCAGCCAGATAGCCGCTCCGTACCGCGCCTTCCATCGTTGCCGGCCAGCCGGTCGCGGTCCAGTCGCCGGCCAGGAATATACGCGGCCATGCTGTCTTTGCCCCCGGACGGTAGCGATCCAATCCCGGAACAATGGAATACGTCGCGTAGATTTCCTTGATCACTGCCGCTTTCACGACCTTCGCTTCCTTCACCTCGGGGAAAAACTCAGCCAGTTCACGCGTTGCCACTTCCAGGATTTCCTCGCGCGATTTCTGCACCAGCGATTTTGACGCGCTCACCACTAGCTCGACGTAGCTGCCCGTGTGGCCGCTCTCCCGCTTGTCGTGAAATTTTGATTTGTGAAACATCCACTGGATCGTACGGTCCAGCAGCACCGCATGCGGCAGCGGCGTGATCTCGCGATCGAACCAGAGATGAATTCCGGTGATCGGCGAAGCTTCAAAATGCGCCAGCTGCTGTTTGAGCGGCTCGGCCACGGCATCTGACGGTAACAAGCTCGCCGCAGTCTGGAAGGGCGCAGCCAGCACCGCATAGTCAAACTGTTGCTCGCCCGAGCCAGCACCGGGGTCCCCGACAGGCGCGCTTTTCGTCTGGCGGGGTGAGGAGAGAATTCCAACACTGCTCTGCTTCGGCCCGATCGCCATCACTGAAGACCGCAATAGCACTTGCCCGCCGCGTGCGCGAATATACTCAATCGCAAAGCTGTAGAGATCAGACAGCGGAACGCTCGGCAGCCCCATCTTTCCCGCCTCTGCCGACTTCATGAATGACTCGCGAAAAACCTGCGCTGCATAGTGCACAGAAACCCGGTCCAGGTCTTCATTCAGAGCGCTCACCAGCACGGTCTTCCAGAACCGCTCAATCGCCCGCTCCGTCTGCTTGTTGCGTTTCAGCCAGGAAAGAAAATCTTCACTTGAATCTTGCGGCAATCCGCGGCTGATCGTCGCCATGGCCCTGGAGATTGCCAGCTTGTCGCCGGCGCTCAGCATCTTCGCGCCTAAAAATGCTGGGATATTATGCATCGGCGCCGGGAGGAATGATGGCGCCATGCGGCTTGTTCGCCCGCCCGGTTCGATGAATGTCAGCTCGTCAAACCAGCGGATCTTGTCGCTCACGCCCAGCCGGCGGTAGAAATCGATCAGGTTGGTGCAGCAGCCCAGCAGTACATGCTGGCAGTTGTCCACCACCTCACCCGTTCCCGGATGCTCATACGAGGATGCTCGCCCGCCCACATACGGCCGCCGTTCGAAAACCGTAACGCGCAGCCCCGCATCCGCCAGCGCGCACCCCGCCGCCAGCCCGGCCAGCCCGCCGCCGACAATGCCAACGCTTCGATTGTTCTCAATTTGATTGATGTCTTTGCTCCGCGACACGCCATCCCGAGCCGAACTCCGCCAGAGCCTCACCCTTACAATGCAGTATGCACGAGGCGAGGGATCGGCTCCGCTGCTCTCCACGGCTGCAGTTCTCGTTCAGTTATTCATATCGCAATAACCGATTGCCCTCCGTGTCTCTGTGTCTCCGTGGTAGGTTTTTGCCTTTCCGATGTCGGCGATGACGCGCGATTCCGGCGATCTCGGCGATTCCCTTCACGCGATCCGCAGCAGAAATCCGCGCGAGAGCACCTTGATCTTTTCCCAGAACGTCAGCCGCACCCGCTCCGTCAGCACGTCATAATTGCGCTCGGTAATCTTCTTAAGCAAGCGGCTATAAATCTCCACCAGCACCCACAGCGCTGCACGGCTGTCCTCTTCAATCAGCTCCATCAGCCACTTGGCCGACTCATAATACTTCCGTGCCCGCTCCGCCTCATACTCCAGTGCCGGACGCAGCTGCTGCACCTGCGCCGGTTCCTGTAACGCGGCAGTGGAAAAGTTCGCCGCTGTCAGGTTGGTTCGCGCCAGGTCTTCCTCCGGAATATAAATGCGTCCCATCCCCGCGTCTTCCTTGATGTCGCGAATAATGTTGGTCAACTGAAAGGCCAGGCCGCAGTCTTCCGCCAGGAATTCCGCCTTCTTGTCTTCATAGCCAAAAATGCGTATGCACACCAGTCCGACCACCGAAGCCACGTAATAGCAATACTGCTTCAGGTCTTCGAACGTGTTGCATAAAACCGCCGGCGAATCCGCGCTGGCCGCCGGGATATCCAAATCCAGGCCGGTGCCGTACACCAGCTTCTCAAACAGCTCTGGCGGGATCTTGAAATTCTTTTGCGCATCGCCCAGCGCCATGAGCACAGGATCGTCCGTTGCCTTGCCGGCAAAGACCGCTTTCGCGGCTTCCAGCCACTCGGTCAGCTTCTGCCGTTTCTGTTGCGGATCACCCGGCTCGTCGGTGATGTCGTCGGCATGGCGCATGAACGCGTACACTGCGCTCAACGCATTGCGTTTCTCCGCAGGCAGGACAATAAAACCATAATAGAAATTCTTGGCTGCGCGACGCGTGATCCCCCGGCAAACCGCGTAAGCATGGCTGAGCTGCTGGTTCAACGGGCCCCCGCGGGGTGATGGGGTAGAAGCATCTTGCCCGCCGCCGCGCGCAGCACCAGCATCAGCTTGCGCGATTTTGAGATCGCCGGCCGCGCACGCAGCACATCGAATCCCTGGCGTTCGATGGCATTCAGTATTTCCTGTCCGCCCCGGCTGAACAGTTCCAGGTCGACGGCCAGCTCACGGTCGACTGCATTCACCAGCGGCAGCCCGCGCGCAAACCACTCCCGTGCTCGCTCCACTTCAAACTTCATCAGCGCGATAAACGGCGGCGTGGCCCGACGCTGGGCAATGTCCTCTCCGCTGACGCCGAATCGCCGCAGGTCTTCGAGCGGCAGATAGATGCGCCCCTTACCGTAGTCGACAAAAACATCCTGCCAGAAATTGGCCAGTTGCAGCGCGGTGCACGTGTAGTCGGAGAGTTGCTGCCTTTCCGCATCGCTGTAGCCGCACAGGTAAAGCACCAGATGTCCGACCGGGTTCGCCGAATACCGGCAGTAAGCCAGCACGTCGTCAAACGTCTCAAAGCGCGTGACCGTCTGGTCCTGGCGGAAGGCAATCAGCAGATCAGAAAACTCATGCTTTGGAATACCGAATTGCCTGACAGTATCTTGCAACGCCACAAACACCGGATGCTTCGGTGCACCCTCATAGCAGGCGTTCAGCTCCGCTTCCCACTGGTCCAGCAGCTCCAGCGACTGCTGCGCGTTTCCCACTTCGTCGCCTAGATCATCAGAGATCCGGCAGTATGCGTACACGTTGTAAAAATGCTGTCGCAGCCGCTTGGGCAGAAACCACGTTGCGACGGAGAAATTCTCATAGTGGGTCGTCGCCAGCTGCCGGCAATAAGCCTGCGCCTCCTCAAGCGACGGCGCCGCCGCCGGGATGCGATATGACTCCGGCAGCGCATTCCATCCCAAAGGCATGGACGAGCTGTTTGTGCGCGACAAAGACATGCTGGATTTAACTGTATCAGGGTAAGACTGTTAGAAGCTGCTGAAAAGTTTTCTCCAATACAAGCAACTATCAGGGAACGATTTTTGGTCAGGCCATCTGTTTCGTATCAGGGGTTCGATTTTGAGTCGGACCGTAGTTCATATCAGGACCCAGGCTCGCCCTGGGTTTATCAGGGCCCGAGCTTCAGCGTGTCTTAGGTTCGTATCAGGGCCCGGGCTTCAGCCGGGCCGTTAGGGTGCTTAAAATGAAGGGGCTTCAGCCCCTGCCAATTAATGTCCGGGAATAATGGCGGTCTTGATCTGGCTTCCGCGGTCCAGCATCTGTTGCAGCACCTGTTTCAGCTTGCTGAGCGGCGCCTCGCCGGTAACGTAATCGGTGCTCTTCACGTTCTTTTCCGCGATCAGCGAAAACGCTTTGCGCACCGTCTGCGGCGTGTGATGGAACGTGGCTTTCAACGTGATTTCCGAATAATGAAGCCGGTTCGTATCCAGCTCGACCTTCGTTCCGCTGGCGCATCCGCCAAAGAAGTTCACTACGCCGCCGCGCCGCACCATGTCCACGGCCCATTGCCAGGTTTGCGGACGGCCCACAGCCTCAATCACAATGTCTGATCCGCGCCCTTCGGTCACCCCAATCACGGCGTCGATTGGATCGCGCGCCTTGCCCACCTGTATGACCTCGTCTGCTCCGAATCTCTTTGCTGCCGTTACCTGCTCGCCGCGCTTCACAACCGCAATCACTTTGCATCCGGTCAGCTTGGCCACCTGTACCAGCATCAGTCCCAGCGGCCCCGCGCCAATGATCGTCACCGTATCGCCGATGTCGGCGCCCGTCTCCTGCAGGCCGCGCAGCGCGCAGGCCAGCGGCTCGGTCATCGCCGCCGACTCAAAACTCACGTCGTCCGGCAGCGCCAGCATATTGGTTTCCACGATGCGTCGCGGGATCTTGATGTACTCGGCGTATGCGCCGTTGTTGAAGAGCAGGTCTTCGCAGATATTTTCCTGGTGCTTCAGGCAATAGAAGCATGCGCCGCAGGGAGCCGAGTTCAGCGCTACTACTTTCATGCCCCGGCGAAAGTCGCGCACGCCCGGGCCAACTTCTTCAATCACGCCGGAAAGCTCGTGTCCAAACAGCGCCGGCGGCACAATCATGCGCGCGTGATAACCGCGCTGGTAGACTTTCAGATCGGTCCCGCAGGTAAGCGCAACATTCACCTTCACCAGAACCTCGCCGGACTCCAGCGTGGGAATAGGCACTTTTTCGATCTTGATGTCCTCTTTGCCGTAGAGGACCGCGGCTGTCATCTGTCCTTTCAAATTTGCTCCCAGTCTGTTCCAGGTTGAACCACGATCTTCATTGAATCCGGGCCCGGATGCGCCGCCAGCCGCAACGCCTCTACCGCCTGCTGCAGCGGGAAACGATGTGAGATCAGCCGGGCAAAATCAATCTCCCCGCTGAAAACCAGCCGCACATTCTCTTCCTGCAAATCGACTGACGCACTGTACGATCCCATCAGCGTCTTTTCATCCAGGCAGACCGCTGAGGGATCAATCGCTACTTCGCTGCGCTGCGTCTGCGCAAATAACATGACCCTGCCGCCCGGACGCGTCATATCCATCGCCGGCTTGATCAAGCTGTTCCCCGGCGTAGCCAGGATCACCGCATCGGCGCCGCGTCCGTCTGTCAGCTCTTTGATTCGCGCTCCCGGATCAGCCGTGCCGGCATTGACGTTATACCGTAATCCGAAGCTCTCACTTATTTTAAGACGTTGGGGATATAAATCGGAAGTTACCACGGTCGCACCTGTGCGCCGGGCCAGCACGGCCAGCATGACACCAATGGGTCCCTGGCCGATGACCAGCACCGTTTCATCCGGCTGCAATCGCAGCAATTCAATCGCTTTAATACCGGTGTTGACCGGTTCTATGAAAGATGCCTGCTCGTAAGAAACATGGTCGGGAATCTTTACCACTCCTTTACGAACAATCCAGTCCATCACGCGAATGTACTCGGCAAAGCCACCGCCGCTGGGCTCGAAACCCGCTGTCGCGCCGACCTTTTTATAGACCAGGCACTGGGCGAAAACCTTTTTGCGGCAGTAATAGCATTTTCCACAGGGAATGTGATGGAACACCATCACCCGGTCGCCGATGGAAAAAGTCGTTACACCCGCGCCCATTGCCACAACCTGCCCAGCCATCTCATGGCCAAAAATCCTTGGCGCCGAATGTGATCCTGTCGCGATCTTCTTAAGGTCCGTTCCGCAAATGCCGCAGGTGTGAATCCGCACCAGCAGTTCACCAGCGCCGATCTCCGGCACCGGCACCGTCTCCAACCGCACATCATCCTTGCCGCGATACACCGCCGCGCGCATGGTGGTGGGAATCACCTGCTGTGATTTGTCAGCTTCGTGTTTGACAACTGTCGCCACTAACCGAAAATCTCTACTCTCTCGACACGCCATCCCGAGCCGTGCGCAAAAAACGCAGCGCAAATCATGAGTTCGTAAGTCGCACGGCGAGGGACCTGCTCCGCTGCTCTCCAGGCCTATCGATAACGCCAAGCCTCGGAGCCTTACCGTCGCTCCGGAACCACATCCGGCAACTCTGCCTTATTCAGTGTAACAACTTCCGCGGCTGGCCTGCCTCCGCCGAGGTGCTTCTCCAGCCACTCGCACAAAGCCAGCGTCGCTTTTCTGCTGTTCTTTCCCAAAGCAAACACTCTTGCCCACTGCCACGGTCTCACTGCCGCCCAGGCCACAAACTTTCCCGATTGAAAATTTCCCGCCGCATCCACAAATCTCTTGAGCGGCGGCATGACGAAGTCCGTCTCGTCAGAGATGCCTTTCACGCAGCGAAAGCCAGTCTGTGTTTCCTGTGCTGCTTTGGCCACGCCCGCAGCTTCCATATCGACAATCAGCGCATGAAAGCGCTCCACCAGCTTCATCTTGGCATCCGCGCCGGCGATCTCATCGGCTGTCACCAGAACTCCGCCGCCAACCACGCCGCCGTCAGCGGATGCACAGCGATACTCCATTCCATCCGCAGCATCCACCGCCACGTTGGGCGTCACTACGCTGCCGGCTTTCAAACTCCGAATCAGTGCTCCAGCCAACCCGGCAGAAACCAGCAATGCCGGCCGGTATCGAGCCACTGCGGCTCGCGCTGCAAGCTCGGCGTTCTTTCTGCCCATCCCGCTGATTACGATCGCCTGATCTGCGCCTTCAAAAGCAATTAGGCTTCTCCCGCCATCATCAAGCGATGTCCGCCGCCAGCTTCGCACCAGCGGCTCTACCTCGCGCTCCATTGCAGCAATGATTACCGTGCGCCTCATGCCTTCACCATGGCTGCTTCGGACGCCGGCTCAACATAGCCTTGGGTCTGGAACCATTCAATCGCCCGCCGAAGCGCATCTTCCACCGGCAAAACTTTGTAGGCCAGCTCTCGCTCCGCTTTGGCTGACGACGCAAACATCTTCTTGCGGCCCATCTTCACCGCATCAATCGTTGCCCGCGGCTCTTTGCCCTTCACCATGCCGGTAAAGAACTGATCAAACACCGCAAATCCCATGGCCACCGCATGCGGGACCTTCATCTTGGGCGATGGCAGCCCCGTCAGCGCTGCCAGCTTGTCCAGAATCTGCTTCAGCGTGAGGTTCTCGCCGCCCAGAATGTAACGCTCACCGGGCCGTGCTTTTTCCATCGCCAACAGGTGTCCGCGCGCCACCTCTTTTACGTCGGCCAGGTTCAACCCGGTATCTACATACGCGGGAAACTTACGCTTCAAAAAATCCACTACGATTCGTCCCGTCGGCGTTGGCTTGATGTCATACTCGCCGATTGGCGTCGTCGGATTCACTACCACTACATTGGCGCCTTTGCGGCCTGCTTCCAGCGCAATCTCCTCCGCCATGAACTTGGATCGTTTGTAGTGCCCCACCATATCGTTAATCGAAACTGGAGAAGTCTCCGTCGCGATGTGGCCTTCTTTGGTAAAACCCATCGTCGCCACCGAGCTGGTATAGATCACGCGCCGAACCCCGCTCTGCTGTGCCGCCGCAATGATCGATCGCGTCCCCTCCACGTTGGCCCGATACATCTCCTCCGGATCACGCACCCAGAGCCGGTAATCCGCCGCCACGTGAAAAACAAATTCGCAGCCGGCCATCGCCTTCTTCAGCGATTCCGGCTCCCTCAGGTCGCCCACCACGGCTTCCCCATGCAGGTCGGCGATATTGTCTTTCCGGCTCGTCGCCCGCACCAACAGTCGCAACTCCGCGCCTTCAGACGCCAGCGCGCGCGCCACATGGCTGCCTACAAATCCGGTCGCTCCTGTGATGAAAACCTTCATAGGGTTTAATCCCGAGCAAAGCGAGGGATCTCTATGACAACAACTCTCCTACCGGCCTGACTTGAACGATCTGTGCTCAATTGCGTGATCCGTAGTGGATCGAGTCGGGTATTTTCAATTCCGGCGATTTTGACAATTCCGGCGATCCTGGCAATGTACCTATTCCAGCGCTTCCGCCTGGATCCCTATGTTCTTTTCTCCCGCTGCCTTCTTCTCCCAGTATTTCCGCACCCAGGCTTCAAAGCTCTTGCCCGCGGCGGTATCGCGGCCGGTAAAAGCCAGCGCAGCAATCTCGGAGTAGGGAACAGAGATCTTCTTGTCGGAATCTTTGGGAAACAACCGTACGGCCGACTCGGCCAGGGTCTTGCCTGTTCGCCGGTCAAAGACGTAGCCTTCAACTTTGCTGCCATCTTTGCGTGTGATGGTCACATCGCCGCGATAGTCAAAGGCCTTCTCCAGCGCCTGCCGGACCTCTTCCTCGCCCGCCAGCTCCGGGACCCAGCCCTCAAGTTTTTCATGGGCAAATCCCGGCGCGACTTCGAGTGCATCTGCGTCCTTGATCGTTTTGCCGTCTGCCGGGCCGGTCATGCGTTGGTCTCCTCCATCTGGCTCGATGCTTCTTCAATCTGCACCAGCGGGTTGTAGCTGTGCACCGGACGCACCGTTTCATTCAACAATTGCAGTGCATGCTCATCTTTGTGACTGGTAAAGAGCGTCGCTTTCGCCGTCGCCAGCAGCCCACGCAGCGAGCTGAACGTGTCATTCACGGCTGAAGCCTCATAGCCGCTGTGCACCATGCAATTCGCGCACTTGGGATTGCCTGACTCCGTTCCGTACTCCTCCCACGCGGTCGACTCCATCAGTTCCTGGAACGTGTCCGCATAGCCGTCCTGCAGCAGGTAGCAGGGCTTCTGCCAGCCGAAGATGTTGTATGTCGGCATGCCCCAGGGCGTGCAAGCATAGTTGCGCTTGCCCATCAGGAATTCCAGAAACAGCGGCGACTGATTGAACTGCCACGTCTTCTTGCGGTTCGACAATATCGCTTTGAACAGTTTGCGCGTGCGCGCCCGGCCAAGAAAATGTTTCTGGTCAGGTGCCTTGTCATAAGAGTATCCGGGTGAGAGCATCATGCCCTCAACGCCAAGCTCCATCATCTCGTCAAAGAACTCGCGCACGCTGTTAGGATCGGCGCCATCAAACAACGTCGTGTTCGTGGTCACACGGAAGCCGCGCCTCAAGGCTTCTTTCACGCCTTCCAGCGCCGCGTCATATCCGCCTTCGCGACAGACGGAAAAATCGTGGTGCTCCTTCTGGCCGTCCATGTGCACCGAGAATGTCAGGTACTTGCTCGGCTTAAAGAGATCGATCTTCTCTTTGAGCAGCAGCGCATTCGTGCACAGGTAGATATATTTCTGCCGCGCCACCAGCCCTTCCACGATCTTGCCGATCTGTGAGTGCATCAGCGGCTCGCCGCCGGGGATCGACACCATGGGCGCGCCGCACTCATCCACCGCGCGGAAACACTGCTCCGGTGTCAGCTCCTTCTTGAGAATGTGGGCCGGATACTGAATCTTGCCGCACCCGGCGCAGGCCAGATTGCAGCGAAACAGCGGCTCCAGCATCAACACCAGCGGATAGCGTTTCCGTCGGGCGAGCTTCTGCTTCATCACGTAGCTCGTAACCGTCCACATCTGTGAAATTGGTACCGGCAAATTGGGTCTCCTAAACCTTCTTCAGTTCCTCACTTGTGTGTCACAGCCGCCCTCGGCTGTGCTCCGAATTTCTCTTGTGGACCGCAGGCGCCCTCGCCTGCGATGTAATTTCTCTTTGTGGCCCAGGCACTCTTGCCTGTGCGCCTTTATCTTTTGCCTGATCAGCGTCATCAGTGTTGATCAGTGGTAAATCCTGGTTTCCCGATCACGGCGATCACCCGCGATCTCGGCGATTCTTCAACCTCTCGCGTACCCCACGCTTCCCTCCTGCTGCTCCAGCGCCGTAAACTCCTTCGAATACGTCGCCAGCGCGATCAGCGGGAAGTAATCGCGATACAGGTGGTATGCCAGGTAAAACACTCGCGGAAAGCCTGTGCCGGTGTACTGGTCTTCATCCCAGTGTCCATCGCCGCGTTGGTTTTCCAGCAGGTACAGGATCCCGCGCTGCACTGATTCACTGCGTGTATCGCCTGCGGCCAGCAATCCCATCACAGCCCAGGCCGTCTGCGAGGGCGTACTCGGTCCAATGCCGCGCGTCGTCGGATCGTCGTAGGATCCACAGGTTTCGCCCCAGCCGCCATTGGCGTTCTGCACCATGCGCAGCCACTCCGCGCCCTGCTGTATATAGGGCTCATGATGGTCCACGCCCATGGCCTGCAAGCCGCGCAGAACCAGCATGGTGCCGTAGATGTAATTGACGCCCCAGCGGCCAAACCACGATCCATCCGGCTCCTGCTCTTTCAAGATGAACTTGATGGCCTTCTGGACTCGCTTATCTTCTTTCGTAATACCGTACGCCGCCAGCATCTCCAGCACACGGCCGGTGATGTCGACAGTCGGCGGATCCAGCATGGCGTTGTGGTCGGCAAATGGGATGTGCTGGAAGACCATGCGCGTGTTGTCTTTGTCGAATGAGGCCCAGCCGCCGCTCTTGCACTGCATGGCGAAGATCCAGTCAATCGCGCGCTGGCTCACCTCGTGCTGATAGCGCTCAAGTGGATTGTCGACTTTATCCAGCCCCAGCAGCACCATCGCCGAATCATCCACGTCAGGATAAAACTCGTTATTGAACTCGAAATACCAGCCGCCCGCCGCCACCTTCGGCACCTTCACGGCCCAGTCACCCTTAGTGCGAACTTCTTTGCTCAGGATCCAGTCCGCTGCCTTCAGCAGCCGCGGATCATCTTTGGGCACGCCGCTCTCGCCCAGGGCGAACAGCGCGTAAGCCGTGTCCCACACCGGTGACATGCACGGCTGCATGCGGAACGTCGGCTCGCGATCGTCGGGAACACCAGGCTCTTCGATGCCCAGCTTCTCAAACTCATCCAGCGCGCGAATCACCTGCGGATCGTCGGTCGAATAGCCCAGGCAGCGCAACGCGATGATCGAATTCAGAATGCCGGGATAAATCGCGCCCAGCCCATCTGATTTTTCGAAACGCTCCAGCATCCAGCGTTCCGCCTTCTTGAGCGCCAGATAGCGCAGCGGCCGAATGTGAAAGCGCTCGCAAAAATGCACCACCCGGTTCAGCACCAGGAAAAAGTTGCGCCAGCTGATGGTCTCAGGCGTGTACTTCAGATGCAGATGCCTGCCGTGCCGTCCGCCGACAAACAGCTCTTCAATACCCATCTCTGCCGGAATCTTCTTGAACGGCTTCTTGGCATACGCGATCGACAGCGGCACCAGGATCGCGCGTGACCACGATGAAATCTCATACAGGTTGAACCAGAACCAGTTGGGAAAGAGCACGATCTCCGGCGGAACGGCCGGTACGGCCTCCCAGTCATACTGGCCAAAGAAGCATAGATAGATCTTGGTGAAGGTATTGCACTCGGTGGCGCCGCCCATTTCCAGGATCTTCTTCCGCGCCAGTTCCAGCACCGGATGGTCGGCCTTGAGCCCCATCAGCTTCAGCGCCAGGTACGCCTTCACGGAAGCGCTGATGTTGGAAGGACCGCCGGCAAAGATCGGCCAGCCACCATCGTCATTCTGATGACGAATGATCTCCGGTACCGCCTGCTCCATGCGTGTGCGGTTGCCCGTGCCCAGCAGCGTATGAATGGCAATGTAATCCGATTCCAGCGTGGTATCTGCTTCCAGTTCGCCGCACCAGTAGCCGTCTTCATGCTGCTGCGCAAAAAGATAGTCGCGCGCCGTCTCAATCCCCGCGGCGACGCGGCCCAGCATGTCATCGATTTTTCCGAAAAGCATCTGGCCCGGAGACTGGGGCCCCCGGCTCGCCTGGTTTTGGCGTGCTGGGGTGAGAGACTGGGGCCCCCGGCTCGCCTGGTCCTGGCGTGCTGGGGTGAGAGTCCGCTTAGGCTGCGGGTCAAACATCTTGCTCATGGCTTACTCCGCAGCGGCTGGAGCGGCTGCAATGGCTTCAACAATCTCCGGCGGCAGGCCAAAGCGCACATTCTCCGGCATGACCTCCACTTCGCGAGTCGTGTTGAAACCCTTTCCCTTCAGGAACTCCACCACCTGTTCCACCAATACCTCAGGAGCGGAAGCACCCGCCGTCAAAGCCACCGTGTTCACTCCGGTCAGCCACTCCGCCTTGATGTCACCCGCGGTGTCAATCAGGTAGGAAGGCGTGCCCAGGTTTGTTGATACCTCGACCAACCGGTTGGAATTGGAACTGTTCTCTGAACCGACCACCAGCAGCAGGTCGGCCTGATGGGCCACGTCTTTCACCGCTGTCTGGCGGTTTTGCGTGGCATAGCAGATGTCCTGCGCGTGCGGCCCTTCAATCAACGGGAATTTTTTTCGCAGCGCGTCAATTACGTCTTTGGTTTCGTCCAGGCTGAGCGTGGTCTGCGTGATGTAGGCCACGCGTGTGGGATCAGGAATCTCCAGGCTCGCTACCTCGTCCGCGCTCCCTACCACCTGGGTCACGTCCGGAGCTTCGCCCAATGTTCCGATCACCTCATCGTGATCGTGATGGCCGATCAGAATAATGCTGTAGCCGCCCTTGGCGTACTTCACCGCCTCTACGTGCACCTTGGTCACCAGCGGGCAGGTCGCGTCGATCACCCTTAGATTACGCAGCTTGCTGGCTTCACGCACGCTGGGTGAAACGCCATGCGCACTGTAAATCAAGCGCTGGCCGTCCGGGACCTCATACACTTCGTCGACAAAGATCGCGCCCTTGGCTTTCAGGTCCTCAACTACATAACGATTGTGGACGATCTCCTTGCGCACATAAATCGGCGGCCCAAACGCGTCCAGCGCGATGCGAACTATATCGATCGCCCTAACCACCCCGGCGCAAAAACCCCTCGGCTTCAGCAGCAGCAAAGTCTTAGCTTCTTGTGTCATTGTGATCTGGTTAAATTATATCCTTTTTAGACACTATTCCTTGCCAACAAGTTATCCCATAAAAACGCCCTAGGCTACTCCAAACCATTGAAATCTATACATTTAGCAGTAACGGGGGAGTATCAGGGGTTGAACGGGGAGGGGTCTGGGGACCGGGAAATCGGGCTCGCCGGGAAATCGGGTCATCGAAGATCGGGCGGTGGTTCTGTTTGAAATTTGGCCCTTAATCAGCCGCCGTCATCCCGACGGCCGTTTAGCGAGCGCGGTTATCAGCGCGCAAGTCGGCCTGCGGGACCTTGCGTTTTTTCTGCAGTCCCGGTTCGTAGCACTACTCTATTCCCAGCGATCCCGCCATTTTTGGCATTTCTGCGAACGCCATACAACGCTTAACGGAAGCTACAACAGACTCTCCCTCACGACACTGCAGCGCCGAAGGCGCGGAAGAGCCTAGCCCACCTCTGGAGGTATTCAAGCGTGGAACACGCTCGAATGCCGGAAGGGTGGGTAGCATCCAAAAAACGCCAGAGCCCCGTCAGGGGCGACACAATAAAAGGTTATTTCAGCGGAGCCCACTTCTTCACCGCCAGCGCAATCGGCAGCCCCACCAGCACCGGATGCAAAATCGGTCCCGTGATGATCGACGCCGGATCAAACCGCGGCGGCCAGCGATGGATCGCCGAAAGCGGCACCACCACGCAATTCATCATCACCCAGACAAACTCCCCGTAGAGCAATCCGGCGATCACCGGCCGTTCCGTCAGAAACCCAATCTGCCGGCTGGCCATATAGAAAATCACCGCCCAGATAAACGCGATAAGAAAGTGCAGAAATAACCCCAGAGCCGCTGTCGTCGCTCCGCCCTGAAACGACTTTGGCCCAATCAAGCCCGAAGCAACCGACTGAAAGATCCGCTGCGGCGGCACATGGTTCTGAATCCCCCAGGCGATGCACGCCTGCGTGATGTCCAGAACACCGCACGCCAGCCCACCCCAGAAGATGGCGACAAAGGCGTTAGATGAGATGGAGGAAGTTGCGGGCGCTGCAGTAGCTGGAGACATTGGGGCTCCTTTTCAATGATCAAGCTTGCAAACGGCTGGAATTAATATAGACGGCTCGATCGCGGAATCGTTTAGCCCATGATCTTTAACGCGAGATCATTCGGCTGCCCGATCCGGAGTTCGAGTACGCAAAAATTAACTTTGTTGGGCCGTACTTGCATTATCCGTGATGGGCGATCCGCATTCATCACAGAACTTCGCCACAGGCGAAACGTGATGCCCGTTGGGGCAGCGTCGATTGCGATCAAACTCCTCCGCTCGTGTAGCTGAATAAAGCACACATACCGCTGCCGCGTAGAAAGCCATCAAGAACCCTGACATGCCCTGGACAGAACTGGCATGAGAGTCGACGCTCTTTCCCAACAACAATGGCAACAAAAATGTACCTAAAATTCCATAACCCCAAATGACCCAAAAACCTGTCCGCATCCACTTTGGACAACCGCGCAAGGCCGCGCGCCAGTAATCGTTCTGTTTAAATTCTTTGGATAAATGGTTCGAAACCAGAATCGTTGGCAGCCAAACAACAAACAAACCAGGAACAATAAACTTCAAATAGATAAGAGGCCCTGTTACCCCGGCGAAAGCGGCGATGTGAATCGTCAGGGTTCCTAAAAAACCGGCTACGGCCAGAACCAGAAAGAAATAAACCAAAACTCTCATCAGCCTTCCAACCACTCGGATTGTTTACCGGCTCTCAAAAATGGTTAGGCCGGGCACGGCATCGAACTCAAATCTCTATGCATTCGCCTTCAGCAGCTGCTCCGCATGCTGCCTCGAAGTCTCTGTCAGCTTCGCTCCGCTCAGCATGCGCGCGATCTCTTCCGTGCGTTCTTCGGCGTTGAGCGCACGCACCAGCGTCCGGGTCCGCCCCGTGGCCTCGCGCTTCTCAATCAGATAATGATGGTCGGCAAACGATGCGATCTGCGGCAGGTGCGTAATGCACAGCACCTGGTTCGCTCGCGCCAGGGACTTCAGCTTTTTGCCCACGGCCTCCGCCGCGCGTCCGCCAATACCGGTATCGATCTCATCAAATACCAACGTACGCTGCGTGCCTGCCTTGCTTTTTTTTCCAGCTTCAATCGTCGCCTTGAGAGCCAGCATCACCCGGGAAAGCTCGCCCCCGGAAGCAATCTGTTCCACCGGTTTCAGCGGCTCGCCCGGATTCGGCGCAATAAGATATTGCACGTTGTCAAAGCCCACCGCCGTCCAGTTCGCCTCTTCGTCCGATCCCGAGACCTCAATCTTGAACTGTGCCTTCATCGCCAGCTGGTTGATCTCCGCTTCCACCAGCTTCTGCAGATCGCGCGCCGAGCTGTAACGCTTCTTCGATACCCCCTGCGCCACCGAAAGGTACGTTGTTGCCGCGACAGCCAGCTCTTTCTTCAGCTCGCGCACTACGTCCTCGCGGTTCTCCAACTCATTCAGCTTGCGCGCAACCTCTTCACCATAGGCAA
>DATBHX010000069.1:0-31871 GCA_036557225.1 Candidatus Angelobacter sp. | reverse complement strand
GGGTCCCCAGGTCTGGCCGTGTGAAGATCGGGGCCCCTTCAGTAGGCGCTTTTTGCCGGACTGGGAGATCACGCAGGCTGAGACTTGGCAGAAACCCTCTCCAGAAAATCCACTACCAGCCGGTTGAACTCTTCCGGTGTCTCTTCAAAGCTGAGGTGCCCAGCGCCGGCAATGATGGCCCGCTCACACACCGGAAGTTTCGCCAGCAGGACATCCGATGAGCGAATATCGACGGCGCCGTCCCTGGTTCCCCAGATCAGCAAAGAAGGCACCTGGACGCGCTCGATGGCCTCACGCAAGGCCTGCAAATCGCTTTGCCAGCAGTGGACCGTGTTCAGCAGATTCTCCGCCCGGCCAGGACACATCATCATTTTCGAATAGCCCGCCAGCGCGCCGGGGGGAATCCGTGCAGGATCGCCGTACAGCCTCTTCAAAGCAACGCCGTGCAGCGGTCGTGAGAACGGTACACCAAGTCGAAACAGCGTTCTTCCCGTCCATCCGTCAAAGAAGCGCAGTCTGTTCCGGCCAAATTGCGACCATGGATTCACCGGCGCCGCCAATACCAAAGATCGTATGCGAGGAGTGAGCCCCGCCAGGAGCAGTGCAACGGCGCCGCCCCATGAGGCAGCCACCAGGTCAACTGATTCAAGCCCAAGCTGCTCGATCCAGGCGAGAAGACGAGCAGCCTGCGTTTGCATGCTGCAGTCCAGAGTGGGCGGAGCCACAGACTCACCGAAGCCGGGTAGATCGATAGCAAAGGCTGTGTGCCGCTCGGCCAGCGCCGGGATATTGAGCCGCCAGCAAAAATGGCCTCCCAGCAAACCATGAATCAGGATCACGGGCGGCCCTGAACCTGCCTGGAGATAGTTGAGCTCCTGTTTTCCAACCTGGGCGCAATGTTTGCTGATCTCCATGAGGCTTAATAGTGGGTCCAAAACAGGTTCTATCAAGGGAATTATCATTCCCGATTCAGGCAATCGATTTGAAAGCTATTTCCCAAGTCGCTTATTGTTTGCGGAATACTGTCCCTGATTTTAATTATTTTTAAGTCAATATTTGTTTTCAGCTAACAATATTTCATGATGATCTTAGGCCTACAAAAATCCACACAAAAAATTCCAATATTAATAGCTTTTATTTTAGCTGTCATCTATAATTTTCTAAATATAGGAAAACAAGCACGTTATTCCTTCTGAATTGCGTTCGCTCATGGCATACGATTTGCTCCAATCCAAGCATGGCTACCCAGCTTACACCGGTAAGCGGGGAGCAGGGAGTGTAGAAGACCAGCGGATGCGTAAAGACTCACTAATCCGGTTCTCAGCGGTTGCACTGGCTCTGGTGACAGTAGCGCTGGTGGTTTTTGCCGTCATCAACTGGCAGAAGGAGAGTGTTTACTCCACTCCCTATGATGGCGTGTGGTGGAAGGAAGACTCGAACGGGCTAATGGCCAGGGGGCTTATACCTGACGGTCCGGGCGAGAAAGCCGGAATTAAAGTCGGCGACCGCCTGTTGCGGATCAATGGCCAACCTAAAGATCAGGCGATCCACAACATCATTGAATTTGAAAATCTTCTGTACCGTACTGGCGCGTACTCCAAAGCGACCTATGTGGTGGAGCGCCAGGGGATCAGCATTGACGCAACGGTGATCCCGGTAACAGCCGACAATTCCATGAAAGTAGGTCAACGGCTGATTGCTCTGATCTACCTGGGAATCGGACTCTACGTTCTCTTCCGCCGCTGGACCGCTCCAAAGTCGACGCACTTTTACGTCTTCTGCCTGGTGTCATTTGTCCTCTATTCGTTCCATTACACGGGCAAGCTGAACACCTTTGATTGGATAATCTTCTGGGGCAATGTCACGGCGGGCGTGCTGCAGGCCGCGTTGTTTTTGCACTTCGCGCTCACCTTCCCGGAGAACCGCGAGCGCCGCAAAATTATGCGCTGGCTGGTCAGCCTGGTGTATTTGCCAGGCTTGATCCTGCTGGGCGCATGGATCTTTGCCCTGCAGGAACTGAAGGCCAGCGAATCATTGCGCTGGAACCTTGATCGCCTGCAGATGTTCTACACCACGGTTTATTTCGCCATTGCCGCCGTGGTGCTGTGGCGCAGCTATAACCGGGCGACTACACCGCTGCAACAGCAGCAGATGAAATGGATCTCCCGCGGAACGCTGCTGGCCATCGGCCCGTACACGCTCTTTTACGTCATACCGTACCTGTTCGGCATACTGCCCACGCCGGCAATGAAGGTCTCAGTGTTGTCACTGGTCTTCCTGCCTGTGACATGGGGTTACGCCATCGTGCGCTACCGCCTGATGGATGTGGACATTATCTTTAAGCGTGGCGTGTCTTACACGCTGGCCACAGCAGCGATCGTCGGCGCATACATCTTCGGTATTGTCAGCCTGGCCAGTTCCATTACGATAAAGTTCCCCAATGCCGGCTTGGCCGGGCTGATCACGGTCGTCTCTGTCATCACGATCATCACGGCGCTGGTCTTTGAACCGCTGAAAAACTGGATCCAGGTCCGTGTGGACCGCTTTTTCTATCGCAAGCGTTATGACTACCGGCGCACGCTGATTGAGTTTGGCCGCGAATTGAGTTCAGAGATGGACTTAAGCGCCATGCTCACCTCGGTGATCGACCGTCTTTCGCGCACCCTGCTGGTCGACCGCATCGCTATTTTCCTGGCTGCTGACGCCGAGGCCAACCAATTCGTGATGGAGAAATCCTTCGGCATCAGCTATAACGGCGCTCTCGATCTGAGCTTCCTGGTTGTCGAGCGGCCTGAGCATTACGCCGGACACATCTTCTTTGACAACACGCGCAAGGCGCTGCAGGAAAGCGTGACGGCGCGCGAGACCATCGCCAAGTTGAACCTGAATTACTACATTCCCTGCACGGTGCAGAACCGTACCATCGCCGTGATGGGCCTGGGCAAGACCATGGCCGGCGACTTCCTTTCCAGCGAAGACGTGGAACTGCTGGAGACGCTGGCCGGCTATATCGGCATCGCCATCCAAAACGCCCGGCTCTATGCTTCACTGGAGCAAAAAGCCAACGAGTATGAACGGCTGAAGGATTTCAATGAGAACATCGTGGAATCCATCAGCGTCGGCGTGCTGGCCGTGGACTTGGAAGACCGCATTGAATCCTGGAATTCGCAGATGGAGGTCATGTATGCAATGCCCCGTTCGCAGGTGCTGGGCGAGCGCCTGAGCGAGGTCTTCCCTGCGCCTTTTGTTGAAGAGTTTTACCGTGTACGGCAGAACCCCGGCATCCATAATCTCTACAAGTTCCGGTTGAAGACGCGCGCCGGCGACACGCGTATCGCCAACGTCGCTATAGCTCCGCTGGTCACCCGAAAGTTCAGCGTGATCGGCCGGCTGATCATCGTTGATGACATCACCGAACGCATCGACCTGGAATCGCAGTTGAGCCAGGCAGAAAAGCTTTCATCCATCGGACTCCTTGCCGCCGGCGTGGCCCATGAAGTCAACACGCCGCTGGCGGTGATCTCCAGCTATGCGCAGATGCTCTCCAAGCAGATCAACGGCGACGCCAAGCTTGGCGATCTGCTGGAGAAGATCACAAAACAGACCTTCCGCGCTTCGGAGATCGTGAATAACCTGCTGAACTTCTCCCGCACCGGCGCCACCGAGTTCAGCCAGATCGACCTCAACAAGATCATCAAAGACACCTTGGCGCTGTTGGAGCACCAATTCAAGACCTCGCGCGTCAAAGTTGACGCCCAGCTCTATGAAGGCCTGCCGACGATCCACGGCAATGCTGGCAAGCTGCAGCAGGTGTTCCTGAACCTCTTCCTCAACGCCAAGGACGCCATGGCCGGCAAAGGCGGGACGCTCACCATCCGCACCAGCAACGGAGACGCCGTGCAGGTCGACATCAGTGACAGTGGCGCCGGCATTGCTCCGGAGCACATCAACAAGATTTACGATCCATTTTTCACCACCAAAGCCAGCCCTCGTGAAGGCCAGTCGCGCGGCACGGGCCTGGGGCTGTCAGTCACCTACGGCATCATTCAGGAGCATGCCGGCAAAATCCGCGTAGATTCTCAACCCGGGCGGGGCACAAGATTTCAGCTTGAGTTCCCGCTGAGAAAGGCTGTCAATGTCTGAAGCTGCGGTATTAAGCCGCCCCCATACCGAAGCCAGTCATAACGGGACCATCCTCATCATCGACGATGAAGCTGGTATCCGCGAGTCGCTGGAAACCCTGCTGGAGTTCGAGGGCTACAGCGTTGAATCCGCCGAAACCGGCGAAGAAGGCATGGCTCGTCTCGGCGAGCGGAACTTCGACCTCGTGCTGCTCGATTTCGCCCTGCCTGATCGCAATGGCCTGGAGATTCTCAACGAAATCCGCACCCGCGACTCTCAGCTCGCCGTAATCATGATTACGGCCTACGGCACGCTCGATAACGCCGTGCGCGCCATGCAGAAGGGCGCCACCAACTTCATCCAGAAGCCGTGGGACAACGAAAAGCTTCTGGCCGACGTGCGCGCCTCCGTCGCCCGCCGCCGCGTGGAAGAAGAAAACGAGCAGCTCAAACGCGCCCTCAAGCAGCGCTACAGCTTTGAGCAGATCGTCGGCAAGTCAGACGCCATGCTCAAGATTTTCGATCTGGTCGGCCAGGTCGCCTCCAGCCGCTCCACCGTCCTGATCCAGGGCGAAAGCGGCACCGGCAAAGAACTGATCGCCAAAGCCATACACGCCAACTCGCCGCGCAAGAACCAGTCCTTTGTTCCCGTAAACACCGGCTCCATGCCGGCTGACCTGCTGGAATCCACTCTCTTTGGCCACGTCAAAGGAGCGTTCACCAGTGCAGTCTCCTCCAAAAAAGGCCTATTCGAAGTAGCCGACGGCGGAACCATCTTCCTCGATGAGATCGGCACCATGAGCCTGGAAACCCAGGCCAAGATCCTGCGCGTCTTACAAGATCGCAAATTCATGCACCTGGGCGGCGTACATGAATTGCAAGTCGATGTCCGCGTCATTGCCGCTACCAATATCGATCTGCACCTGCTGGTGCGCGAAGGCAAGTTCCGCGAAGACCTTTTTTATCGCCTGAACGTGATCACCGTCGATCTGCCGCCGCTGCGCAGCCGCAGTGAAGACATCCCGCTTCTGGTAGGCCACTTCCTGGAAAAATTCTCGCGCGAGAACGGCAAGTCCGTGACCCACATCTCGCCGGAAGCTTTGCGCCCGCTGATGGACTACGGCTGGCCGGGCAACGTCCGCGAGCTGGAAAATGTGATTGAGCGCGCTGTGGTCCTCTGCAACGGCCCTGTGGTCGGCATTGAGCTCATTCCCGACCATATCGTCGGCCGCGGCTCCGAAGGCGGCAAGATGTTTGAGCATCGCCCTGACGCCTCACTCTTTGAGATCGTGGAAGACTGCGAACGCCGCCTCATCGTCAGCATGCTGGAAAAATGCAACTGGAACCAGACCGATGCTGCGGAACGTTTTCACATCCCGCTCTCCACACTGAACCAGAAGATCAAGCGCCTGAACATTGAGATCAAGAAAAAGGGCCCTAGGGATTCGTAACCGTTAGTGGTTCAGTTTGAAAAACTGAACCACTAGCAGTATCAGCGTCAAGCGTCCCGGCACAACGGGACGCGGGCCTTCGCGGGGTCCCCGACGCGCGCGGTTTTAGCGCGGCGGGGTGACGACAGACGCTTGATTGCGGTGCCATCTTCTCTGCCATAGCCGCAGCCCGAGCAACACCGCAATAAAAGCATAGGATCCGGCAATCGGGCTGAAGATCACAGCCACCATCCCTGCGCCCAGCGCAATGGGAAAGAACATCAGTTGCTGTCCCATCAGACGGCTGGCCAGCCGGTCATCTTCATTGATCAGCTTTCTTCTCTTCGCCAACACCCATTGCAGCGCCAGCAATCCTGCGGCAATAAACATGTTGGCAAAGTAGATTTCCTGGGCCGCGCGGTTGCGCAGATAGTGCGCCAGCAGCCCGCAGGAAAACGGCATCAGCGATACCGACATCAAAAAGATAACGTTCAACCACACCAGCGCCAGCTGCAGGTGCCGGACAAAATGCATCGCCAGGTGATGCCACAACCACAGCAGCCCGCAATAGAGAAATGAAATGATAAAGCTGATGAAGGCCGGCGCTTCCTCGCGGACTTTGAGCAGCAACTCATTGGTGCTGGCCGACCTGGGCAGATCTGGCACCTTGATTTCCAGCACTAGCAGCGTCATGGCGATGGCAAAAATGCCGTCCGTAAGCGCCTCCATGCGTCCTTTGGAGAGAAGAATGCCGTGAATCGCCTGCCGGACCGAATGCTGTGTTGTCGCCATGGGGACGGTGATTGTAACCGACTCGGCAGCCGCCATTCAACGCGGAGAAATCCTTAGTTTACCTTTCCGAAAAACTCGGCCTTCACGGGGTGGAGCAGGCCTTTAGGCCTGCGGCCTGGCTGCTAAAGAAATCGGCTTTAGCCGCTCAGGTAAATGCCGCTTTGGGATACATCAATATCTAAATGTCTTTAGCCTCGTCATCCCGACGCCCGTCAAGCGAGCGCGCGCTTTTCAGCGGGGTCCCCAGCACGCGCGGTGTTCGCGTGATGGGGTGCTCATCAGCGCGCGAGCAGGACGGAGGGACCTTGCGCTGCCAAAGACGTCGAACTGTACCACTACCAAATCCTGAGGTAGTGGGTCAGTTTCGATTTCCGCGGGTAAGATCGAGAAATTTTATCCCTGTCATCCTGAGCGCCGCGCGCGTCCCGCTTTGCGGGATAAGCGCAAGTCGAAGGACCCCTAGAATGCGTCCTTCGCCATACCGCTACAGGGGTCCCCAACACGCGCGGTTTTCGCTTGCTGGGGCGGAGGGAGTTCTACCGAGACAAGCACAGAGGGCGAGCATGACTGGCTTCGTATCAGGGCCCGGGCTTTAGCCGGGCCGGAAGGTGCATAGTAAAGTCCGGCTTTAGCCGCTGAGGTAAATGCCGCTTTGGGATACATCAATATCTAAAATGTCTTTAGCCTCGTCATCCCGACGCCCGTCAAGCGAGCGCGCGCTTTTCAGCGGGGTCCCCAGCACGCGCGGTGTTCGCGTGATGGGTGCTCATCAGCGCGCGAGTAGGACGGAGGGACCTTGCGCTGCCAAAGCCGTCGAACTGTACCACTACCAAGTCCTGAGGCAGTGGGTCAGTCTCGATTTCCACAGGTAAGATCGAGAAATCTTATCCCTGTCATCCTGAGCGGCACCTCGCGACCGCGCAGCGGGAGCAAGGTAGAGTCGAAGGACCCCGAGAATGTATCGTCCGCCATGCCGCTACAGGGAGTTCTACCGAGAGACAAATTGCCTTTCCGATCACCCGATGTCCCGATTTCCCGATCACCCGATGTCCTTCACCACCTTGCTCAGTTCCAGCACTTCAATATTCTCCGGACATTCATCCCAATTGTGCACCCAGCAAACAATCAATTCGCAGCCGCGGCGCGGATGGCGATGCTTGGCATAATTACGGCTCTGGAGTTCAAATTCAACGTGCAGGCGCTGCCACTGGCCGCGCGCGACCTCGCGCATAACCTCGCCATCGGGAAAGCCGGTTTGCAAATGCTCCAGAATGAATCCCAGCTTGCGCGCAAGCGCGCCGAACAGAAAGATAACGCCCAATTCGGTCGTCGGCGCGTACGCCATCTCCGGCAGGAGCAACGGAGGGCCGTAAATCCGGCGTCCTGGCAGAATCGGGCCTCTGCGGACGCGCGGCCGCAAACGCGGTCCGGCAATCTTGCTGTCTTTCGCAGCCTTGGCGGCGATCATCGTCAGCACATCGGCCCACTGCGCCTCGATTCCGTTTTCACGGGCAAAGCGGCGGAACACTTCAGGGATGCGCGTCCAGTAACGATAGCGCGTGTAAAACGGCGAGTTGCTGAAGTGGCCTGCACCTTCATAGTCATGCACGCTGGGAATCTTGCCGAGCTTGCGCGCCACCGCGGCCCAGTCAAGCAGCAGCGTCGATTCCTGCTGCCCAAAGCCGGAGCCGGAAATCTGCAGTCCTGCAGCTTTAAGCGCTTTGCTCAGGTTGCCGAAGCGCCGGTATAAAACCAGCTCAGAGATGCCGGCCATCAGGCGTAAATCGCGCAGGCTGGGATTGCGTTTAAGCTTCTTGGCGCACGAACGAATGGCTTGGAGGATTTTTTCTTTGGTCATTGTCTTTCTCGCAATAAAAAAGCCACCCGAAGGTGGCTCGCTTTCGCAGATTTTGGGTTTGGTTTTCCGATCACGGCGATCACGCGCGATGGCGGCGATCACGGCGATTCATAGGCACACTTCGACTTTAGGGATTTGTCACAGCAGGCGGAATCACAATCCGCGGACTGCAACGAGAAGTGCAGGCCTTTCCAGGGTCTTCGTTGTGCTAACTGTTTCCCTGCCGGCGCCGCTCCCGGCAAAAGACTATTCATACCACAATGGCGAATATTTATCAATACAAATACGAGCAAAAAACAAATATTCTTTCTAAATATACACTCCCCTTGCCTGTTGTCTTTTTGCCTAATTGGCTTATTCAACCAAAAAAAGCGAGCCTACCTTCTGTCGCATGAAAAGGTGACAAGCCCGGACCGGGTTACATTCTTAAAAGCTTCAAACTTTGCAGCAGCAAAGTATCGATCTCGCATAGTGTTTAAGTTCATCGTCTAGCTGCTTGCTGTCGTCGATAACCTCTGCAATAATCTTGGACGAAAGTAGAGGGCTGGTAACTATGTTCGGCCGGGTTTTATCTCTATTCACAGTCGTTTCATTGCTGCTTTTATCCAGCTCCGGCATCTTCAATCAACTGATGTATGCCCAGAATGCTGATGCCTCCGCTCCATACAACAGCTTTGGTCCTATTACTGACTATAGCTCGGCGTTGAAAGATAGTCTTGATTCGGGCCATGTTCAGAAAGGGATGCGCTATAACCTCAATAATGAGAAGGTGCCTGAGCTGGGAGAGGGCAGCGAGGCGAATCTTTTCGACTTGCCGAAAAGCCACACTTCCAAGTCATTATCTCCTTCCGGCTACAACACAATTGTTATAGGCACTGTTACCAACGGCCGGAGCTATCTTTCCAGCGATAAGCGCAACATTTATTCAGAGTTCAAAATTGATGTACGCGAGGTTATCAAATCTCCTGGTAGTTCTACGCTTGCTGCGGGCCAGACCATAGAGATTGAGCGCAACGGGGGCGCTATAAGACTTCCTTCCGGCAAGATCCTGCAAAGAGGGTCCTTAACGGAATCTATGCCGCAAGTAGGCAAGCGCTACGCGTTGATTCTGCAGTACAAAGAAGATACGCGCAGCTTCATTCTGATAACAGGTTATCAGCTTGAGGGTAACCACGTTTATTCCCTTGACGATGATCAAAAGTCCGGCAACGCCTTGAATCATCCACTTAAGGAGCATGGAGGTACAGAAAACCAACTAGTAGAAGAGCTGAAAAAGCCGGCTTCCCCTGGCAAAGGCGAAGACTAAAATGTTATCTCGTCGCTTCTTACCATCGAGTATCGTCGCCGGCTTAGCTGTTCTCATTTACATATGGTCCTATGCGCAAACAACATGCGTGAATCCGGATGTTACCAGCTCTTCTCAAGCGTGGGCCCCGGGATCCACAGTCAACGTGAACGTATCAGGTTTTTCCGCTGCCCAGCAGTCCTGCGTTCAGGCCGCTTTTGACAACTGGAACTCGGCCAAGGTAGCGGACGGCTCGGGGGTTACCTTCAACGTCACGTTTAACAACACTCCCGTCAATACCACAGGCCAGACGAACGTTTATCAGGTTACCTCCAAGCAGCCAACCGATGATAATGGAAATCCTGCAAATGTACTCGCGAACACGGGTGGTCAGGGGAATGGGACAAATAGCACAAATGCTTCAACTGATGTAAACCCGAAAATTACTGACTGCACAGCGATCACTGAAACTGTCGCCCATGAAATCGGGCATACGATGGGCCTGGGAGACTGTACTCAATGCAGCAGCCCAGGACAGTCGGTAATGGAGCCTGGCGCATGCGCCCAAACTGATTCCACTGGCAAATGTACACAGCCGGATTGGAACAATACGACTGTAGGTCTTACAGGTCCAAATTCATGCGATAAAAGCACTTTGAAAGCAAAGGTATACCCGTCAGGCTCAGGTGGCGGTGGTACCGGCAACCCGCTCCCCCGCTGCCCCCCAGGTTATAAACCAGACCAGGACGGTGGCTGTAACCCTTCCCCAATCATTATCGATGTAGATGGTTCTGGCATACAGCTTACCAATACTACTGGCGGCGTGAAATTTGACATCTTCAACACAGGCGCGCCCGTCAACCTTGCTTGGACCGCACCTGGCTCTACAAATGCTTTCTTAGTGCTCGACCGCAACGGAGATGGCTCGATCACGAGCGGAGCGGAATTGTTTGGGAACTTCACGCCTCAACCCGCGTCAGATGCTCCCAATGGCTTCGTTGCTTTGGCTGAGTTTGATAAGCCGGAAAATGGCGGCAATGGAGACGGCATCATTGATGCCCGCGACGCCGTGTTTTCGAAGTTGCGGCTGTGGCAGGACAAGAATCACAATGGTATTTCTGAACCCGGCGAACTTCACACCCTTCCTGAATTGGGCGTGGATTCCATATCCTTGGATTTCCACCTTTCAAGACGCACTGACCAATATGGAAATCAGTTCCGTTTCCGCTCTAAGGGCGACGATCAAGCCCATAGCCATGGCGCACGATGGGCATGGGATGTCTTCTTTGTGTGGAATTAGATTTGATCTGAACTGACGCTTTGCCCCTGTACGAAATTGACAGGGGCCGTGCGCCCGTTCCCCCCGCATAACCATCCACCTGGAGGTCCCACTCAAAATACCCGCACTCTTCCGCCTGTTGACACGAGAATTCTTATAATGGGTAAATCCCGGCATGGAGGAGGAGAACAAGTGTCCACGAGCCCAAGCCTTCGCCTGAGCGACCTGATGGCCTATACCGACTGGGAACGCGGCCTGTGGCATGGCTGGCTGCAGCAACACGGCGATGGAGTCTTGGCCATGACCGTCGGCCCTCACGGCGATGGCCGCTTCCAGACTATCGGCGATCTCGTCCGCCACATTTTTTCCGCCGAAAAACGCTACGTGGAACGGCTTTCCAACCGGCCAATCACCGACACCGCTTCTATCCCAAACAGCAGCGTTGCGGCTCTGTTTGATTTTGGCCGGCAAAGCCGCGCGGACTTGCGCGAATTCATCAAGACATTTCCCGCAGAGAATTGGGACGTCCCTCGCGACCTGAGCCTGATGAACAAAACTTTTTGGCTCACTCCGCGAAAGGTTATCGTCCACGTCCTGCTGCATGAGACTCGGCACTGGGCGCAGATCGGTACTCTGTTTCGCCTCAACGGCCTGACCGGCGAATTTCACGACTTTCTCTTCAGCCCGGTCCTGGCGGAAGAGTCAAACGGCTAAGTTGATCAAGCCTTAGCCTGCTCCTCTCTGCTATAGTTGACCTTTCCCGGATGGAACTCATCTCCCCGCTTGATATCGCGAAGCGCAGCATCCTGGCGGTCCAGGATTACACCTTTCTCTCCTTGCGCGCGGTCGGCAATCTCTTCCGCAAGCCGCTGTACACGGCAGACCTGGTCCAGCAATCCGACTTTATCGGCGTGGGCTCACTGCCCATTGTGATGCTCACCGGAATGTTTACCGGCATTGTGCTGGCCCTCAACACTTCGAAGACCCTGGAGGAGTTCGGCTCTCTCTCCCTCACCGGCCAGCTTGTGTCGTTTTCCATGGTGCGCGAGCTTGGTCCGGTGCTCACCAGCCTGATGGTGGCCGGGCGCAACGCCTCCGGCATGGCCAGCGAGCTTGGCTCCATGAAGGTGACCGAGCAGATTGACGCCATGCGCGCCCTGGGCACCGATCCTTACAAAAAACTGGTGACGCCGCGCGTGATCGCCACCGTCTTCATGATGTTTTTCCTGACCATCATCTCCGATCTCGTGGGCTTGATCGGCGGCTGGATCATCTCCTTCGCCATGCTGGGCCTCAATTCCTATCAGTACTGGAACAGCGCCTATCAGGTCCTGAAATACAACGACGTCATCACCGGCCTGGTCAAGCCGCTGGTCTTCGGCTTCATCATCGCCACCGTCGGCTGTTACTACGGCATGAATACCAAGGGAGGCACGCAGGGTGTGGGCCGCGCCACCACCCAGGCCGTAGTCGCTTCCTCTGTCCTCATCCTGGCCACGGACGCCGTGTTGACCCAGCTATTCATTAATCTGAGATGAGCTGACATGTCCTCGTTTACGAACGGCGCGCCCGATACGGTCCACAAGGCAATCATCTTTGAAGATGTTTCTCTTGGCTTCGATGATCTGCCGGTGCTTGACCGCGTCTCTTTCGAGCTGAAGCGCGGTGAGACTAAGATCGTGCTGGGCGTCGCCGGCTCCGGTAAGAGCACGATCCTGAAGCTTTGCCTGGGGCTGCTGAAGCCCGATTCCGGCCGCATCTACGTGCTGGGGCATGACATCACCACCATGTCAGAAGAAGAGCTGTTCGATCTGCGCAGCAAGGTCGGCATCGTCTTTCAGGAGAGCGCGCTTTTTGACTCGCTCAACGTCCGCGACAACGTGGCCTTCCGCCTGATGGAAGAACACCTGCCCGAGGACGAGATTGAGCGCCGGGTGCGCGAATCACTGAGCTTCGTGGAGCTGGAAGAATCGATCAATAAATTGCCCTCCGAACTTTCCGGCGGCATGCGGCGCCGCGTGGGTATTGCGCGCGCCATCATCACCCATCCTGAGGTCCTGCTCTATGACTCGCCGACCGGCGGCCTGGACCCCATTACCTCCACCACTATCATTGAGCTCATCATGAAGCAGCGCGACGTCTATAAAACCAGCGCCTTGCTGGTAAGCCATCGCCTGCAAGACGGCTTTACCCTGGCCAGCCACTACTTTGATCCCGTGACCAGGCACATGCAGCCGACTGACGGCAGGCCTCAGCAAGAGGTGCATACGCGCTTTATGATTCTCCGCGACGGGAAGGTGATCTTTGAAGGCACCGCGCCCGAACTGGGCAAAGTGGAAGACCCGTACATCAAGGAATATATTTCCTAGCGCGAGCGATCAGAGCTGGGCAGGGCTTTTCTTCAGCATGGCCTGCATGCGTTCATTTGCCTCATCGAAGCGTCGGGCCATCTTCTCACCGCTGCCGGGCTGCTCCAACAGGGTCTCTGCGTCCCACTCACTGCGTTGCGCGCCAAAGAAATCACCGCCATAAATATGCAGGGCGCCGGTCAGGCGCGGAATAGGATTGCTCACCGAGTGGATCACGTCGCGACCCAGCGGCTCGGCGTCTTTCTCGCGCAGTGCGCGAGCACCCGCCGCTTCCACCAGTCCGGTGTTTCCCGATGCCCGCCGCCAGAAGATGTTGTCTTCGCGTCCGGTATAGAGGCCGATCACCGCCCACATCTGATGGTTATGCGGCAGCAGGTTCATCCACGGCGCCCAGATCACGTTAAGGATGGTGAGATCGTCGGAGCGATAGAGCGTCTGCATCTCAGCCTTTTGCGGCTCGCCCAGGGCCTGCAGCACCTCGCGCGGATTGGCAACCGCACGCGCTACAACCTCGCGCACCGCCGGCTGTTTGGCGTCTTCCCGCAGGGCCGCGTGACAATCTGCAACAAATTGTTCGAGTTGAAACATGGCCGCTCTCCTGATCCACCGCCAGCCCGCACCACTGGCCTATGGAATAAGGATAGTCCTTTTTACAGCTTATTTCGCGGCCTTGGCGGCTGCGGCCATCCGGGCTGCCAATCTCTCCTGCAGGCCCTTGATCCGTTTCTTGGCCTGCGGCTTTGACATCAGCTTCTCCAGGTGGGAGAGGAACTCAGGATCGATCTGGTCTTTCCTGGCCTGGGCGATGTAATGACCGAATTTTGCCCAGAGAAAGTACGGCTCGCCATTGGTGGCGAAGAACAGATCTTCATTCACGGCGCCTTGCAGCACCATGGCAGCCACCATGTTCCAGTATGTCAGCACCTGGCGGAAACAGGCGTTGGGTTCGGTGCCGTAACCAGTAACAACGGCCTTGAACTCTTCGTAGTTTTGCGGCCAGAGGTCTGACACGCAATACTTTCTCGCCGCGCGCATGACCGGTTCGCGCCGCAGATTGTATATCTGCAGGATCAACTGTGCGTCTGCTGCCTTTGCTTTCGCCATCTCTGTCTTGCTCCTGTTAACCGGCTTCCCGTTGTTCGGCGGCCGCCTGTTGCTGTTGCAACATCCACTCCGGCGTGGGGATCGACCGCGAGTAATCGCATTTTACGGCTGCCGCTGCGGGCTTGGCTTCTTCCGCTGCGGCGCCCTTCTTGCCGCGCTTTTTCTTAGGCTTCGGCGCCTCTTCTTCCTCGGCGGCCTTCTTATTGTTGTTCGGACAAACCAGCAATGATCCCGATTTCAAATGCTTCTCCAGCAGGTACGGACTGCCGCACTGCGGGCAGGCTTCCGCCGCCGGCTTGTAAGCCGACGTGAATTCGCACTTGGGATAGTTGGAACAGCCATAGAAAGTGTTGCCCCGGCGGCGCGCCTTTTTCTCAACCAACTCGCCGTCTTCGCACTGCGGGCATTTCACGCCGATAAAATTCTGCTTAATGTACTTGCAATCCGGATATCCGCTGCAAGAGATGAATTCGCCGTAACGGCCGTGGCGCAGCACCAGGTTGCGTCCGCACTTGGGACAAAGCTCTTCCAATGGAACGTCAGGCACGCGCTTGCCCTGGTCCAGCCGCCGTGTGGTCTTGCAATCAGGATATCCCGTGCACGCCATGAACTGGCCGAAGCGTCCACGCTTGAGCACCATCACCCGGCCGCAGTTTTCGCAATACTCTTCCTGCGAGGTCTCGGGCATCTCCGCCGCATCGAATTCCGGCAGATTGATGGGGTTCTCTTTGGTGAAGGTGCAGCTCTCCGGATCATCCTTCTTATAGGCGCTGCAGGCGTAGAACGAGCCATGTTTGCCCCACTTGAGCACCAGCGGAGAGCCGCAGCGTTCGCACTTTTCTTCCGTCGGCTTCTCCATCCGCTTGATGTTCTCCATGTGCTTCTGGGCATAGCGGAGGTCTTTCTCAAACTTTTTGTAGAACTCGGCCAGAGCGTCAGTCCACTTTTCTTTGCCTTCTTCGATCTCGTCGAGCTCTTCTTCCAGCCGCGCCGTGTACTGGAAATCAAAAATGTCTTCAAAATTCTTGACCAGCAGATCGGTCACCACCAGGCCTGTTTCGGTGGGAATAAATTTGCCGCCGATCTTCTGGACGTACTGGCGCTCCTGGATGGTCGAGATGATGGTTGAATAAGTCGATGGCCGGCCGATGCCGCGCTCTTCCAGCTCCTTCACCAGCGACGCTTCGTTGAATCGCGGCGGCGGCTCGGTGAAGTGCTGCTCCGGCTTCAGTTCGCGCAGCGTAAGCCGTTGTCCGATCTCCAGCGAAGGCAGCTTGTGCTTGAGCTCCTCGTCTTCTTCGTCCTTCGAATCCTTGGACTCTTCATAGACTTTCAAGAAGCCTTCGAACTTCAGCACCGATCCGGTCACGCGAAAAGTAAATGACTCAGCACCGTTCTTCGCTTCAATGTCCACGCTGGTCTGATCGAAGACCGCTGGCATCATCTGCGAAGCCACAAATCTCTGCCAGATGAGCTTGTAAACCTTGTACTCGTCTTCCTGCAGATATTTTTTGATCTCGTCAGGATGGCGGGCCACCGACGTGGGGCGAATGGCCTCGTGCGCCTCCTGCGCCTCTTTTTTCGATTTATAAACGTTTGCCTGCTCAGGCAGAAAATCCTTGCCGTAGGCCGACTCAATCAACTGCCGCACTTCAGCCACGGCGTCGTTCGAAACTCGCACCGAGTCCGTACGCATATAAGTAATGAGGCCGACCGAGCCTTCGTCGCCCAGCTCAATTCCCTCGTACAAGCGCTGCGCAATCATCATCACGCGCTTCACGCTGAAGCGCAGCTTGCGCGAGCCATCCTGCTGCAGCTTGCTGGTCGTGAACGGCGGGGCTGCGCTGCGGCGGCGCTCCTTCTTCTCAATGTTGCGCACTGACCACTGCGCCTGCTCCAGCGCCGCGGTGATCTTTTTGGACTCTTCCTCGTTCGGAATCTCGGTCTTCTCGTCGCCCCGGCCGATGAAGTGAGCGTCAAACGCTGAGCCTTTGCCGGGATGCAGATGCGCGTCGATTGTCCAATATTCCTTCTTTTCGAACGCCTTGATCTCGCGCTCGCGGTCCACGATGAGCCGCAGCGCCACGGTCTGCACGCGCCCGGCCGAGAGCCCACGCCGGACCTTGTCCCACAACAGCGGCGAGACCTGGTAACCCACCAGCCGGTCCAGCACGCGGCGCGTTTGCTGCGCATCTACCAGGTTGCGATCGATATCGCGCGGGTGCTTGAACGCTTCCTGCACCGCTTTCTTGGTGATCTCGTTGAAGGTCACCCGATGGAAGGGGACTCCATCCTTCTTCTTTTTCCTCTTGCCGCCGTTTTCCGAAAGCTCTTCTTCCAGATGTGCGGCAATGGCTTCGCCTTCACGGTCCGGGTCAGGCGCCAGATAAATCGCGTTCGCGCCCTTGGCCAGCTTCTTCAGCTTGGCGACAACTTTTTCCTTCCCCGGAATAACGATGTATTCGGTAGAGAAGTCGCCTTCAATATCCACCCCGAGCTGGCTTTTGGGCAGATCTTTGATGTGACCAAGCGAGGCTTCCACCTCATAGTCCCTGCCCAGGTACTTATTGATGGTCTTCGCCTTGGCTGGCGATTCGACGATGACGAGTGATTTTGGCAATGTAGCTGGTTTCCCTTGATTTCAGTTGAAGCTAACACGGAACTGGTTACTGCGACAAATACAGTCGGGGCCATGACCTTTTGGTTTTTGGCCAATATCAGAACGGCTTCACGTAATTCTTACCTGGAAGCTGACGAATCTTGCCGCTCATTTCCAGTTCAAACAGAGCCGTAAAAATCTCTGAAGACGACATCTGTCCTTCGAGTTTTTCGACGATCACATCGATGTGAATGGATTCGTCTTGCCTTAATAAGGAGAGCAGCTTCTTTTCTCCCGGGCTGTCTTCGGCACTGAACAGGCTTGCCGGCGTCTTTTCCTCTGATGCTTCTTGTCCCCGTTCGGATTCAAGCTGCAGCTTTACCACCGCCGGCAATTCCTCCCAAACGTCTTCCCATGTTGCAGTTAGCTTGGCTCCCTGCTTGATCAGCGTATTCGGTCCCCAGGAGTTCCGCGAGGTTACATTCCCCGGCACGGCAAAGATTTCCCGGCTCTGCTCCAGCGCGCAACGGGCCGTAATTCGTGTGCCGCTGTACTCCCCGGCTTCCACCACCAGCACGCCCAATGAGAGGCCGCTGATGATGCGATTGCGAATAGGAAAATTCTGCGGCGCGGCGAACGTCTCCAGGGGAAATTCGCTCACCAGCGCGCCCCCGACTTCCAGGATGCTATCGGCGATGCGCTTGTTTTCCCGCGGATAGACCACGTCCACCCCTGTACCAAAAACGGCAACAGTGTGGCCCTTGGCTTTAATGGCGCCACGATGTCCGGCGGCATCCACGCCCCGCGCCAGCCCGCTGAAGATCACCAGGCCGTGCGCAGCCAGATCGCATGCCAACCGCTCCGCCATACCGATCCCATACGGCGTGGGGTGCCGCGTCCCGACGACGGCAATCCCCGGCCGTGACAACGCTTCAACGCTTCCACGGACGTACAACACCAGCGGCGGATCATAAATTTCACTCAGCCGTTGCGGCCACGCGGCATCTTCACGGCAGAGCACGTGAACTCCCGCAGCAGCCGCCTTGGCGACTTCGTCGTGCGCCAGTTCCAGTGACTTTCCCAGAGCGATGTGCTGGGCCGACTGCGCCTGCAGGTTCTCGGCTTCCAGCTCTGTGAGCGATGCCTGAAATATTTCCTGAATGTTGCCAAAGCGCTCTACGAGTTTGCGTCCGCGCGTCGGGCCAAGACCCGGGGTCAGTGAGAGTGCGAGCCAATAGATGTTGTTGGAAATCCCTGCTGAAGCGGTAGCCATTCGTGCGTCACCGTTGGGCGGACTCTATACGCATCGCAGAAGGGATGTCAAGACATCACCCTCTCCGGTAGCAGGGCAGTTTGGATTTTCGACAGGTAAAATCGAGAAGTTTTTATCCCTGTCATCCTGAGCGGCACCTCGCGACCGCGCAGCGGGAGCGAGGTAGAGTCGAAGGACCCCGAGAATGTTTCCGCCGCCATGCCGCAACAGGGAATTCGACCGATGATCTGCTTGGCTTTGCTCTATCGTTTCCGGCAAACAGCTCAGGATGCGGAATGCTTGGGTCGAACTCCCTGAAGCAGTGTGGACAAATGAAATATTCTCGGGGTCCTTCGACTTCCCCTCGGTCGCAAAGCTCCCTCGGAGTCGCTCAGGATGACAGGAGTACAAGTTTTTGTCGAACTACAAAGCTGTGGGAAATTCAAACTGAACACTACCCTCTTCCCAGTTCGAGTGTCTCTGCCTGTTAAAATCAAGTCAATGTCTGCCCTGCGTATCTCTGCCATCAGCTTTTTGAACACCGCTCCGCTTATGTGGGACTTTGAAAACGGTGAGAGCGCGCAGCAACTGCGCCGGCATTTTGAGATCAGCTACACCATTCCATCGCATTGCGCGCAGCAACTGGGCGAAGGCTCGGCCGATATCGGTATCATTCCTGTCGCGGCGTACACAACCATTCCCGATCTCGTCATCGTGCCCGAGGTCGCCATCGCAGCCAAGGACAAAGTGCGATCGATCCTGCTGGTCAGCAAGGTTCCGCTGGATAAGATCCGCAGCGTCGCGACGGACGATTCTTCGCGTACATCGGCTGCGCTGGTTGAAATCTATCTGCGTAAGTTTGTCGGCGTCGATCCCGGCTTCAGCCGCCAGAAGCCTGATCTCAAAGAGATGCTGCAGTGGCATGACGCGGCGCTGCTGATCGGTGACCCTGCGCTGCAAACGCGGACCGGCGGTTACCACGTCTACGATCTGGCTGAGGAGTGGAAACGCTGGACCGGCCGGCCGTTTGTCTTTGCCTTCTGGGCGATCAGGAAAGCAGCCTTGCGTGATGCGCCCCCACAAATGAACATCGCACAGGCATTCCAGCAATCGCGCGACAACGGCGTAAAACACATTCCTGAGATCGCTTCCGCCTGGACGGCCAGGCTTGGGCTCTCACACAAGCTGATTTCGGACTACCTGACAGAGAATGTCGACTACACCCTGGACGCGGAAAATCTTGAGGGTCTGCGCCTCTTTTATCGCTATGGAGCAGAGTGCGGCGTTTTACCGCAGGCGCCGGAACTGGAATTTCTTCAGTCATCTGTAAATACACCATTACAAACCGCTAAGCCATAACGATCAAAACAAATCGCGGCGAACCGGGGCCCCCGGCACGTGCGGGTTTCACGTGACGGGGTTGGAAGCCGTCCACGCGCTGAGCCGCGCGTTACAGGGCAGCATAAAGTAGCCAGCTTAATGACACGCGAAACGGTTCGGAGCGTAGCGACAGAAAAAGAAGCCCACTTAACAACTCTCAATCTGAGTACCGGCCAAAATCCGCATCCAATAACTGGTGCTGCTTCTGACCTATCTCTCGATTGGCACCTGGCTGGAGCGCTTTGGCGGGCTGGGACTTATCCTGCTCGGCTTTGCCGACAATTCCATTATCCCCATGCCCGGCAGCATGGACGCGCTCACCATTATTCTTTCCGCGCACCAGAAAACCTGGTGGCCCTACTACGCCACCATGGCGACGATCGGCGGCATGGTAGGCGGATACGCCACCTATACTCTGGGCGCCAAGAGCGAGGCGGCATTGGAGAGGAAGCTCTCGAAAAGGAACGCAGAAAAAATCTATAGAATCTTCAAGCGCTATGGCTTCTGGAGCCTGTTTGTGCCGGCGCTGCTGCCTCCTCCGGCGCCTTATTCCCCGTTTCTGCTTGCCGCCGGCGTGCTCAAATATCCCAAAAGGAACTTCTTGATCGCCGTGGGAACGGCGCGTGGCATTCGCTATGGATTACTGGCCTGGCTGGGGTCGATCTACCACAAGCAGATTTTCCGCTTCTTCCATCGTTATTATGAACCGATGTTGTGGACCGTGATCGCGGTTGGCGTGATCGGCAGCATTGCCGCTCTCTGGTGGACGCGCAAGCGCCGGCGCGAAGGTAAGCCCGTAATCCCGGAACCCAAAGAGCCGCGCCCACGCACGGCCTAGCGCCGCAATTTTAGGGTGGTTTCTACAGTAGAAGCTAGAAATTCTTTTCCTCGACTCCTTTGATTTTGAACGCCACTGGATCGGCCGAATGCTGACTGCCGATTGCTGCGTGCTGTAAAATAACTTGTTCATGTCCCTCAGCAAACAACAAGCGCTTGACCTGTTCCGCTCCGATGATCTCATTGGCCTGGGCATGGAGGCCGACGCGGTGCGCCGCAAGTGGCATCCGGAAGGCGTGGCCACCTACATCATCGATCGCAACATTAATTACACGAATTTCTGCACCGAGTACTGCACCTTCTGCGCTTTTTACGCGCCCATCAAGGGCCCCGGGCGCGCCAAGGGATACGTGCTGGAGATGGAGACGATCTATGACAAGATCCGCGAGACCGTGGAGCTGGGCGGCACCGGCGTGCTCATGCAGGGCGGCCTGCATCCGGATTTGAAGATCGAGTGGTATGAAGCCATGCTGCGGGGCATCAAACAGCGCTTCCCGCAGGTCCATCTGCACTGCTTTTCCGCTTCGGAGATCATTCACTTTGCCGATGTCAGTGGTCTCTCGATTGAAGAAACCATCAAGCGCCTGCGTGATGCAGGTCTTGACTCCATTCCCGGCGGCGGCGCCGAAATCCTCGACGACGAAGTCCGTTACAAGATTGCCCGCCTGAAGTGCCTGACCGACGACTGGCTCAACGTACATCGCACAGCGCACAGGCTGGGCATGCGCACCACCGCCACCATGATGTTTGGCGTGGGGGAGAGCTTTGAGCATCGCATCAACCATTTTCAGCGCGTCTACGATCTGCAGGAAGAGACCGGCGGCTTTACAGCGTTTATCCCCTGGAGCTTCCAGCCGAAGAACACTGCGCTCGGCGGCCGCCATTGGGATGAAGCCACGGCAGTCGAATACCTGAAGGTGCTGGCGATCTCGCGGCTGTTTCTTTCCAACTTTGAGAATGTGCAGTCCAGCTGGGTCACACAGGGGCTGAAGGTCTGCCAGCTTGGTTTGCGCTTCGGCGGTAATGACGTGGGATCAGTGATGCTCGAAGAAAACGTGGTCCGCTCCGCCGGCGTTACCAACTGCACTACGGAAGAAGAGCTGCGCCGGATGATTCGCGATGCGGGCTTCGTGCCGAAGCGCCGCGACACCTTGTATCGACAGCTATTCCTGAACTGAACCTTAGCCGGCCGATCATGCGCCTTTAAACGCCACGCTTTGCGTTCGGCCATTCTCCACGAGCTTTTCCGAATAAATTCTCCCTTTGTTCGCCTGGGATCATTTACAATCTAACCTTTCGAAATACTTAGTCCCTCCGTGGAGCTTGTTTGAACTTTTGTACGATTTCCGCGCTGTTGCTCTTTGCCAATTCGCAAAGGGGGTTCGTCCACTATTTCAAGAGCCAGTTCTTGGACAAGACCTTCCGCGGCCTCTACTCTCCCAACGCGTTCGACCTGGCGCTTCTGATCCCCTATTTCCTGGTGATGATCATTCTGGCGGCGTACGGCATGCACCGCTACGCGCTGGTTTACATGTACTATCGCAACCGGAAGAACCGCACCACGGAGTCGCCGGCACAATTTGCCCAGCTCCCCCGCGTCACCATCCAATTGCCGATCTTCAACGAACAGTTTGTGATCGACCGGCTGGTGGAGGCGGTGTGCAAGATCGACTATCCGCGGGAGCTGCTGGATATCCAGGTACTCGACGACTCGACCGACGAAACCGTAGCGGTCGCATCGGCCGTGGTTGAGCGCTACGCCGCGCTGGGCCAGCCCATCACCTATATTCACCGCACCAACCGTGAAGGATTCAAGGCCGGCGCTCTGCAGAACGGCCTGCTCACCGCCCGGGGCGAGTTCATCGCCATTTTTGACGCCGACTTTGTGCCTTCAGAAGACTGGCTGATGAAGGTAGTGCACCACTTTGCCGATCCAAAGATCGGCATGGTGCAGACGCGCTGGACGCACCTGAACCGCAACTACTCATTCCTGACCGAAGTCGAGGCCATTCTGCTTGACGGCCACTTTGTGCTGGAGCATGGCGGACGCTCGCGCAGCCAGGTCTTTTTCAACTTCAACGGCACCGCCGGCATGTGGCGTCGCGAGGCCATCTCTGAGGCAGGCGGCTGGCAGCACGATACGCTGACCGAAGACACCGATCTCTCCTATCGCGCGCAGCTCAAGGGCTGGAAGTTCAAATATCTGCAAGACGTTGAGTGCCCCGCTGAATTGCCGATCGAGATGACGGCCTTCAAGACACAGCAGGCACGCTGGGCCAAGGGCTTGATTCAGACCGGCAAGAAGATCCTGCCCCAGGTCTTCAGGAGTGATGTGCCATTCCGCATCAAGGTGGAGGCGTTTTACCATCTCAGCGCCAACCTGAGCTATCCGTTGATGATCGTGCTTTCCACGCTGCTGATGCCGGCCATGATTATCCGCTCCTTCGGCGGCTGGTTCCAGATGCTGGTGATTGACCTGCCTTTGTTTTTGGCGTCAACCTTTTCCATCTCCAGCTTCTATCTGGTCTCGCAAAAAGAGCTGTTTTCGCGACGCTGGCCGCGCACCTTCCTGTTCCTGCCATTCCTCATGGCGCTGGGCATCGGCCTTACCCTCACCAACACGCGCGCGGTGATTGAAGCGTTGTTCGGCGTGAAGTCGCCTTTCAATCGCACGCCGAAATATCGCGTGCAATCGAAAGCCGACAAAGCCATGGGACAGAAATATCGCAAGCGCCTGGGCCTGGTTCCCTGGCTCGAACTGCTGGTGGGCTCCTATTTTGTGATGATGTGCCTCTATGCTTTCTCGAGCGGCAACTACTGGACAATACCGTTCCTGCTGCTGTTTGTACTTGGGTACTGGTACACGGGGCTGATGTCACTGCTGCAGGGCCGCTTTGAACGGCGCGGCAAAACTGCGCCCGAGCCGCGTACTAAGCCATTCCCAGTCGGGGTTTAAGAGCATTTTCCGCCAGGGGGCAGGGAGCAGCTCTGGTATCCTAGCCGCACATGCTTCTGAAGGTTGCGTTCGGCTTATTGGTGCTCTCCATTGGAGCCATTGTGGTTGCCGTGATCGCCATGCGATGGCGGCTGCGTTGGCACCTGCGCCGTCCGCATGTGGTCCCGCCCGCTCCGGCTCTCGAAGTCGAGCAGCAGGAGCCGGTGGAGAAGACTTAACCGAATTTAGACCTCGCCCTTCTCCCAGGTAAGAAAAATTTGTTCTGAAACAGCACTTCTGCCGAACGCATTCAAGTGCAGAGTATTGTAGGATTTTGCTATGTCATCTTCGTCTGTATCTGCCGCCATCCGTGAAATCAGGGTCGCTCACAGCCCTGATTCTGACGACGCGTTTATGTTCTACGCGCTCGCGACCAACAAGGTCCGCGTTCCCGGGCTGAAGTTCACGCATACGCTCACGGACATTGAAACGCTGAATCGCAAGGCCATGGAAAGCTTTTACGACGTAAGCGCCATTTCCTTTCACGCCTACCCTTACGTGCAGGAGAAATACGCGCTCATGCCCTGTGGCGGCAGTGTCGGCGAACAATATGGTCCCATGGTGGTTGCGCCGCGGATGATTAACCTGGAAGAGCTCAAGCGGGTGAAGGTAGCGGTTCCGGGTACCATGACCACGGCATATCTCGCCTTGAAATTGTTTGCGCCGAAGATTGAAACCGCGGTGGTGCCGTTCGACCAGATCATTCCCCAGGTGCTCGCCGGGAAGTATGAAGCGGGGTTGATCATCCATGAAGGGCAGCTTACCTACGAGCGTTCCGGCCTCAATCGCATTCTTGATCTGGGCAAGTGGTGGCATGAGCTGACCGGACTGCCCCTTCCTTTGGGCGGCAATGCGATTCGCCGCGAACTGGGTCCGGAATTGATCGCCTCGGTCACCCGCGCCCTGCGTGACAGCATTCAATACGCTCTCGACCATCGCGAGCCGGCGCTGGCCTACGCCATGCAGTTTGCCCGTGATCTGGATACGCAGATGGCCGACCGCTTCGTCGGCATGTATGTGAACGAGCGCACCCTCGACTACGGCGCTGACGGCAAGGAAGCTGTCGCGCGTCTGCTGGACATGGGCTATCGCGCGGGCATTATTCCGCACCAGCCAAAAGTAGAATTCGTGTGATTAAGTAGTCACTGTCGGGTCGCGAATCTGGACTATAATTGCCCCGAGGAGGACTCTCTATGTGGCCTCTCAGCATCATTCTTCTCTTCGCGGCCGCGGTGCCCGTGCCCCAGCAAGCCTCATCCAATTTGGACGGGGCCTATGTCGGAAAGGTTCCACAGATCAAAAGTTCGCTTGGAAAGGTCCCCCAGATAAGAGGTCTGCAAGGCCATGCCCTTCAGGCGGGTCGCTTGTCCCCCGACGAGCTACAGGTTCAGAATACGTGTTACGCCATTCGCAGCTACCATTTTGAGCGACATGATGGCCAGGCGCCTTTGCTTACCGGCATGACCACTTGCACGCCGGGCCGGATTCTCGAACAGAAGCGTGTATCGCCCGAACGCGGATTATATGTTCCGCTCAGCTTGCAGAATAGCGATCGAAAGCAGCCGCAATAGTCAGCTAGGCTGCTTCTCCATCTGCAAATACATCTGGTCTTCCGCTGTCGTTTTGAAGCCGAGGCGCTCGTACAGCCGCTGCGCCGGGTTCAGTCTCAGCACTTGCAAGCGAAGCGGGAGCTTCTGCTGGTTGCATTGCTGAATCAGCTCGCGAATCATATCGCCGCCAATTCCCTGCCCGCGAAACTCCGGCAGCAAGGCAATATCCACCAGCAGGACAGAGTCCGGTTTGCGCAGCACCATGAGCCGGCCGATGGAAGCACCCTCGTGTTCAATGATCTGGTGCTCAGCCTGTTCATAGCTCATTTTGTACCATTGCTGTTGCGCGTTGAATTGCATGCGCAGAAAGGCCTGCTGCTGCGCCTCAGGCCAGCCAAATGCTGCGATCTCATGCAGCCGCGTGCTGGCATACAGACGGAAGAGGAACTCGTGGTCGTCGGCGCGAACGGCTCGCAAGGTTGGCGGCATAGGTGGAAGCTATCTTAAACCGTTACTCATCCATTACCCATGCAGTTCGCACTGCACAAAGTAAAGCAGAAGGACCTTTGGATTTTTTACTTTCCTTTAACATTGCCTCTGTATTGTTCCAAGAATATGGGTACGTTAAGCAGGACGTTGCCGGAATCGGACGAGTCGCGGGCGGAAAAGACCGGCGCGCAAGCTGGCGCGGGAGACAAGCAGAAGATCTTTGTGGTGGAAGATGACGCGGACATTTCGCGACTTATTCGCCACAATCTGGAAGCGGCGGGCTATCGCGTGCGCACCTATTCCAGCACCCATTCCGTGGTGGCCGACGCTCTGAAAGACCGGCCATCTTTGCTGCTGCTTGACATCATGCTTCCCGGCGGTGATGGGCTGGAACTCTGCCGCCAGGTACGCCAATCCGGGCGCGCATTGTCTGGAATTCCGATCGTATTTCTCACCGCCAAGACTGGCGAAGCCGACCGGATCCGTGGCTTGGAGACCGGCGCAGACGATTACATCACCAAACCCTTCAGCCCGCGCGAACTGGTAGCGCGCCTGCGCGCTGTGTTGCGTCGCTGTGAAGCGCCGCTGGCTCCCTCAGTGATTTCCGCCGGCGATATTGAGATTGATTCTCTGGCGATGACGTTGACCGTCCGTGGCGCCGCCATGACGGCCACCGCCACCGAGTTTCGCCTGCTGCACTATCTGGCCCAGCACGCAGGCCGCGTCTTTACGCGTGACCAGATCCTTGACGCTGTCTGGCGTGAGACCACATTTGTCAGTCCGCGCTCGGTGGATGTCTATATGAGAAAGCTGCGGGCGAAGATTGAGATTGATCCCGAACATCCCCGCTATTTGAAGACGGTGCGCGGCGCCGGCTATCGTTTTGAAGCGCCAAAAAAGTGAATCTTCCCCTGCATCTGATCATCTACTAAGCTGAAAACCAGAGCTCGCAAAGAACTTACCGGAATTTCACTTTTCGGTGATTTGGCGTTAACCGTCCCATGGTAACTTTCGTCTAACAAGTAAGTATCTAGAACAAGGTGTTTTTCAAATGACGATCCAGGCAGTACAGACGCAAAGCCCGCGCAGAAAGATCACCAGCCAACTGGTAGGCATGGGCATCACGGTCGATAAGGCTGTCGATCAGGCAATTGTGGCCCTGATTCACTCCAACACTCACGTTGTTGCCGGGGTGATGGAGAATGCGGTTGCAATTCAGGAGATGGAGTGCGCTATCGATCAGACGGTGGTAGCGGCGCTGGAGAGCGGTGACCTGTTGCCCTCGGAAATCCGGCTGGCGACCTCCGTCATCAACATCAGCAAGGACCTGTCGCGGCTGGGCAAGCTTGCAGCCAATCTGGGCCGCCGCGTCAGCCAGGTAGGCGAGCACCACGAGCATGAGGATTTCTCCCGTCTGCAGCCGCTTGCGATTGCCGTGTCACATCTGTGCCGCCAGACCCTGCGTTCGCTCACGCACATGGATCCCGTGCTGGCGCGCAGCGCTGCCTCGGCTGGAACGTCGGTGGATGCATACCGCGCCTACGTCCTGCGCGGGCTCAATGGCAACGCGCACCCTGAAGGCGAGGAGCAGAATATCCATCTGATCTTTGCTTCGCGCTGCCTGGAGCAGATTGCCGACCATGCCATTGACCTGGCAGAGAACCTGGTCACCTTTCTGAGCTGCACCCCTTCACCGGAGAACCGCACGAGCATCCTGCACCAGCAGCTCGCCGGGTAACGGGCTGCTGCCCTTCGGGCGATTTTGCACAGGATTCATGGCGTTTTAACACTCCTTTCACATTCGAGTTTTATAACCGAAGAAAAGTGAAAGGTGCAATTTCAGCTGTGTTTTTGCGTTGTCTCTGAGACACGGCGGAAAAATCAGCAGCTCCCATGAATTCCCAGGCAGTACTCCTTCCGCACGAACCTTCCGAGCAGGGCCATCTGGTGGATCTCTCCATGCGCGCCATCACTACAGCGCATGAGGCGGTTTCGCACACGATTGATGCGCTGATCAACGGCTCACAGCTGGCGCTCACGGCAGTCCGCAAGTGCGAAGAACAGCTGGACAACATGGACCGCGAGATGGATGAGAGGCTGTCTTTCGTCATCACGCAGGTAACGCCGCAGCAGGCGCGCGAACTGCTGGCCTGCATGAAGCTGATGCTGGACCTGGAGCGCGTCGGCGACCTGGTGCTCAGCTTTGCCGAGCGCTCCGCCATTGTCCGCAACCGGATTGATATGGACGATATTGAGCAGCTCACCCGCATGGGCTGCCTGCTGGAGAACATGCTGGCCACCGTGTCCCGCGCCTTTGTGGCTCGCGACGTGGAACAGGCTGTCCACGTATTGCGCACTGACTCAGAGATTGACCGGCTGCGCAATCTGGTCGTCATCCGGCACACGGAGAGCACTGAAGGGTTCAAAGGACCTGAGAGCCTGCACGTCCTGGCCATGGCCAATGCTCTGGAGCGCGCTGGCGATCACATCAAGAACATGGCCGAAGAACTCTGCCACCTTGCCACTGGACACACCATGCGCCACGTAATCCGTGCTAAGGACAAGCCGATTGAGCAGCTCTTTCTGGACTGGCTGGCGAAACAGAGTTCCCGTCCTTAGATTTGTCGCTTCGCTCCAAACCGCCCAACGGCAATCGTTTACAGGACGAAATTTGGCTCCCAAGGCAAGTGGCTCGGCACGCAAGTCGGCCTCGCCACGCTCTCGATTTACTGGCAGCAAGAGCTCAGAACACGGTGGAATACAGGCCCCAAACCGCACAAAATACACATTCTTCCAGCAGCAGTTTCCAATAATCGCCCGATTGCATCCCACTATACGGGTACTGTGTCTGCTTTAGGCTTACATGGCCCCCGAGGGGAGCACCTCAATGAGCTTCATTGATAATTTCCGAAAAGAGAAGAGCAAAGAGAAGAAAGGCGCGCTGAGTATCCGGCGCGGCGTGGAGCGTGCACGCGAAGAGTGGGCTGATCTGGAGAGAAAACTGCGACAGCGTATGCGTATCTATCCGCAAAAATCGAGAGCAATGGCGGCGGGCGCTCCCGGAGGCACGACGTTTGACGTGGATGAAGGCGCTACCAGCGAGGGTCCGGAGCCCCGCACCCCGATCGTCTCCGTCCACGGTCACGATCTCAGAGACGACTAGAGCTTACTTCCGTCTATCTTTTAGTGAAACGTTGAATCCAGGTTTGCGCAGGGGGATGATGGCGCCCTGGCTGGCGTCCGCATGGGCGTGGCCGGCGCGATAAGCCACCTCTTCCTGCACAAACCGGACAAAGTCCTGCATCTTCCGGTTCATCTCTTCCATCCGCTCACGCATCTGCAGAATGATCGCGATGCCCGCGATATTTACGCCCAGGTCGCGCGCCAGGTTCAGAATGAACTCCAGCCGCTGCAGATCTTCCTCCGTATAGAGGCGCGTGTTTCCTTCGGTACGCGAAGGCTTGAGCAGCCCTTCACGTTCGTACAGGCGCAGGGTCTGCGGGTGAATGCCGTACATCTCAGCCACCGCCGAGATCATGTAAGCGCCGCGGGATTTGCGTTTAGCGGTCATGGTTCAGCCACATACTTTATCGTGACGTCTTTGTACTTCGTCACTTTTTCGGAGACACTGGCAGGAGCGGGATATCGAATGGTTAGTTCGTTGCTGCCCGTCCAGCTTACTCGAATCGTCGGGCGCTTCAACTTCTCATTCGCTCTAGCTCCAAAGACGTTGCCGTCTGAGAAGCTGGAGAGGGACTCGCTCGCCCGTAGCACCGACACGCGAGGCGACATCTCCTTGTCCGTAGTAGTGGCGCCGCAATCGACAACGAAAACCAGCGCCTTCCATTTTCCGTCAGGGGATACCTCTTCAGCAGAGACTTCGCTTCCGCATCCGTCCCAGCGCCCTTGGTTGCTTCCGTCCCGACCTCTGAAAAGCAACCAGGGAATTCCGACTACGAAGACCACGATCAGGCCAAAACGGCCGAAATTCCACCACGCGGCTTCGGAATATCGCTTCACACTTTACCCCACAGCTCCGCCCTGGGATCTTCCGGATGCAGCTTCTGCAGCTCCTGCCACAACTCGCGCGCACGCATGTCATGCGCCGCCGGAACTTCAATCTTGATCTCGACAATCTCATCTCCCCGCGTGCCTTCACGCGTGGCCGAGGGCACGCCTTTTTCGCGCAGCCGGAGCTTCTGCCCGCTTTGCGTTCCCGGTGGGATCTTGAGCTGTGAGCGCCCGTCAATGGTCGGGACCTCAATCTTCGCGCCTGAAGCCGCTTCCCACGCGGCGACGGGCACGGTCACATAGATATCGTCGCCGTCACGGCGAAAAATCGGATGATCGCCGACACGAATAATGATGAAGAGATCGCCTGCCGGGCCGCCGTGCGTTCCCGCATTCCCTTTGCCGGCGATGCGTATGCGCTGGCCGTCGCGCGTGCCCGCCTTGACCCGCACCTCCATGGACTCTGAGCGCTCCACCACGGTTTCGCCGTGGCATACCGGGCACGAATCTTGTATTTTGCCCGAGCCATGGCATCGCGGGCATACCAGATTGAACTTCATGCCACCGCTCGATTGCGTGATCTGACCGCTGCCGTGGCACTGCGGACAGGTGGTCGGCGTGCCGACAACGCCCGTGCCGTGGCAGTTGGAGCACGTGTCGAGCCGGGTGACGTTCAGGCGCATCACCGCGCCGCGGATCGCATCCCAAAAGCCGACGTTGACCTGGTATTCAAGATCAGAGCCGCGCTCCGGCTGGTCTTCCATGGCTGCCCCTGGGCCGCGGCCGCCAAAGATGCTGGAAAAGATGTCGCGAAAGCCGCCAGCGCCCGGCCGTCCGCCGGCGCCGCCGACGTCAGAGAAGTCAAAACCGCTGAAGTCGAAGCCCTGCGCGCCTCTGCCCCCGCCACCACTCGACGGCCCCGCGCCGAATCCGCCGGCGCCAAAGCCACCGCCACGGGCATAGGCCTCTGCGGCTGCAGGGTCGATATTGTCTGAGTAGAAACCAAGCTGGTCATAGATCTTGCGTTTCTTGGGATCGCTCAACACGTCATTGGCTTCAGAGATCTCCTTGAACTTCTCTTCCGCCTTCTTGTCGCCGGGATTGACGTCAGGATGGTATTTTCTGGCGAGCTTGCGGAACGCCTTGCGAATATCGTCCGCCGAGGCGGACTTCTTCACACCCAGGGTTCCGTAATAATCCTTTTGTTGGGTAGCTGCCATGAATTTTGGTTTTGCTAATGACTCAGTACTAATTACTGCTTTTCCGGCACCTTCGTCGCCTGCCAGGCCACGGCCTGCCATTTGCCGTTGCGCTTCATGAACGTTCCCGTATTTCGGAAATAAGCGGTGGTGGCCTTGCCATTTTCTGTGTTGTGCATGATCAGCCGGAAGTTGACCACGGCCATCTCGCCATAAGGATGGACGGTGAAATCGTCGGCGTCATACGTAGCCTGCGGGTCGTTGGCGGCGCGTACGTCAATGTTCTTGAGGATATCCGCCTTGGTGACCGTTACACCCGCGGAGCGGGTGTAGATCACATCGTCGGCAAAGAAATCCTGGAAAACCTTGGGATCGTTTTTGGGCACGTTGGCCAGAAAGTCATGCACGTGTTGTGTGACCTGCTGGACAACCGGATCTTGTGAAGCCGCGGCGGGCTTGCTGGCCTGCGCCAGCGCCATCATAGGTACAAGGGCCGCGACAGCAAACATCCGCAAGCCACGACGTTTCATGTATCGCATCACCACTCCAATTGCCAAGATCGCCGAAATTGCCGAAATTGGTAACGAATCGGCCATCAGCAGCTTGTTATTTTTTTAACAGCGACCTGGTTCCTAATCTACGTTAGCTTTCGCTTTTCCGATCACGCGCGATCTCGGCGATCACGTGCGATCACGGCGATCCTTCACGCCGCTCCCACTTCCTGAATCAAAAAGTTTGCGCCGGGATCGCTCGCCGTCGCGTCGGCGACAAACTCCTGCGCTGCTTCCAGTGTGTAGAGCCCAGGCATCACGATCCAGTTGACCACCTGGCTCCAACCTTCTGCCATTTTTACGACTAAATACTTCTTCAATTGGGCTCCCCTTCATTGTTCATGCGGCTGAAGGCGGCCAGACGCCGCCTTCAACTCGCCGCTTCCTTTAGACGTGAGAACTTATTTCTTGTCCTCCACATCTACGTACTCGGCGTCGATCACGCCTTCATCTTTCTTCTGCTGCTGGCCGCCGGCTTCGTTCTGCGGTGCGCCGGCTTGCGGTCCCGCACCGCCATCACCTGCCGGCGGAGCCTGCGTGGCTTTATACATGACCTCAGCCAGCTTGTGCGAAGCCTGCGTCAGCTTCTCGCGGGCTGAATTCATGGCTGCAGCGTCCGAACCGTCCAGGGCCTTCTTGGCATCGGCAATCGCCGACTCGACCTGGCCCTTCTCGTCGCCCGAGATCTTGTCGCCATGCTCTTTCAGGGTCTTTTCCACCTGATAGACCAGGCCGTCCAGCTGGTTCCGGGCCTCGATCTCCTCGCGCTT
>DATBHX010000068.1:0-20709 GCA_036557225.1 Candidatus Angelobacter sp. | reverse complement strand
CGCCACCGAATCTCTCGTTAACCGTGAGGAATCCGGGCAGATACCATTCTGCACTTTCGATATATAGCTGGGGGAGTTCCAGCAGGTCTGGGTACGTACTTCTCTTTTTCCATTCCTTGAGCGTGTTTTTTAGATCAAGCGATCCGGCATTCTCGATTTCAATTTCGCGCGTCTTGGTTCGATTGAAGCCCACAGTCGGACCGTACCAGCCTTTCCACCTTCCAAAATCCGATGTCGCCGCACAAAACACCGTGGCGGATCTGACGGCATCAACAACGAGCTCGTGTAGATCTGCTTTTGGGTCTCTACACAAGTTGACGGCGAGAGCAGCCATTAGAGTATCGCCAGCGCCGATTCCGTCCCAGTCTCTCCGCGACCTTGCTGCGATCGGAGAAAGAGTTATCTGGTCCCCGTTCATTAAAGCAGCGCCCTCCTTGTCGAGTTTCAGAAGAATCGCTTTGCCCTTGAACCTGCGCAGAAGAAGCTCGAAGCCTTCCAAGATGTCCGGATGGCACCACCACCGCTCCCCGAGCTGCTTGAATGCGGTTGGTATGGGCCTCTCAAGCTCAAGGCAATGCATAAAATCCTGTCGGTTGGGACAAAAGATTGTCCATGGGAGGGCCGTCAAAACATTGTGTTTCAACTTCCGCTTGGCACGCAAAATGAACGGCTTACCGCTGTATCTCTGAAGCCCCTTAATTACTTCCTGGTTTTCCAGGAGACCCTTGTTGTAGTCGCCTACAATGACAACGTCAATATCATCACGATTCGGCCACTCAAACTTTAGGTCGAGTTCCTTTGGGGATTCCAGTATCTCTCGGTCATAGCGTTTGACATATTTCCCGTCGACAAAAATGCGCATTAGCACTCTTGTGAACTCGGGTGTTACCAATCTCTTGAATTCGAGTTGCCAGGGCCTGATAAATTGCGGATCCCCACCAACCTTCAATTCGTCGGGACATCCTGCCTTCTCGCATTCAGGCACGAGGTTCTTCGGATCGTCTTCAGCGGCCCACCCACCTGCAAGTATGACTTTAACGTCGGGGTCTGCCATACAGACCGCGCGAGCGATAGTTCCGGCACTTCCAAGCACAGCCATCTCATTGGCCGGGTTGGCTACCTTCTCCGGGATGACACCTCCATGCGCTTGGCTGGTGGATCCTGGAGGCTGGCGCTCGACTGGCCAACTAACATCCAGATTCACGTCACCAACAACTAGGACGGTTTTAGGTCTTGCTTTCGTCGTTGTGGCCAAGAGATTGTTCCGATCCGCCGGTGAAAAATTGGCAGTTAATGAATTCATCTGTTCCACGGCTGCAGTGGATGCAACCGGCAGCCGCTCGGGACACAACCCATTCTCGTATTCATATTAGTGCAGCATCTTTGCAGGCGACAAGAAAAGCTCTCTTAAGAAATCGAGCACCATCATATGGAAACCGATTGGCGAGCGCGACCTCGTGGTTTAGCAGCTGTGCGGGTGATAAGTTAACGTTTTCCCCTTCTTCGAGAACCTGCTGCAGCCAGGCCTTGCCGTCATTCTCGCCACAGCACTTTGATTTGTAGCGCTCCTCAATGGCAAAGACGTCCTTCCACGTTTCGACTTCTTGATCACGTCCATCAGATGCAATTTGGAGATCGATGTCCGCAGGTCGGAGATTCATAACGTCTCTCTTCTTGAGTGTCATGGACACGGTGATTCCTGAAGGCGCCGTCGCATAGCTAAAAAAAGACTTGCGCCTCGTGCCATTCTGGCGGATCGGGTCTTTGCCGAGCTTGTAGCTAGAATTGCATTCGTGACACATGGGCGCAAGATTTCGAAAATTGACAGAATTAAATGGATAAATGCCTTTGGGAAGATAGTGGTCGTAAGCTTCCCGCTTGCTGTTGTAAATACCTTTAATATCACCGATGCCACAATAAGGGCACTTGCCCCGCTTATCAAATTCGTCCTGCGTCTCTAAGGGAACGTGCATGAACACGAAGTTTCTAATGAGATCAGCTTCGCTGAGTTCCTTACCCGTGGAATTTAGGCTGCTGAAAATCGTATAAGGATTTTCGCTGTCAAGGTTGATGTGGACAAACATCAGTCCAGAAAGCAGGAAGTTAAAAAAATCGTTCAACTCCGATTCAGTCTGCGCCTCGATCTCGGATTTGATCTGCTGTGCAAAATATTGCACCGCTTGACTGATCATTCCTCCTGAAGCGCCGCCATCAATAGAGGCGAAAAAGTCTTCTCGATCCCGCAACCGTGGATAAACCCGGAATCGTTCGGCACCTTTTTTTCGCGAGTGAATCAAAACCGTCTCAGTGATCTCATCAGCAAGATCAGCGAATCCGTTTTGCGTGGCCAGGTTTCGAATGGCGCAGAGCAATAATGAGAGCGTAATTATGCGTTGCTGGCCGTCTATGACCAGAAACGACGGTACACGAAGAGTTGAGACAGATTCAGGGACAAAGACCAACGTGCCCATGAAATGCTGCTTCCCGGGCTTCCTGGCCGCGCGAAGCTCGCTAATGTCGTCCCAAAGCTTCTCCCAGTCTGTTTTGTCCCAAGAATAGTAACGTTGGAACATTGGGATGACATATTGCTTTTGCTCGGTCAGGGTTGCTCTTAGCGTTTTTTCGCCAGCTATCATGCGTCGGCCTCAAGGATTGGTGTTTTTGTTAGTCTTGGCGGTCTTCCGATGGAGCGCCCTTTCGTTGAGCAAGGCGTGGAGCTTTTCTTCAACATTTCTGAGACGTATTTGGGGAAGATCAGCACGGGGATAACGCGCCTATACTCGACAGTCTCCATGTGGCCACGAAGGTTGTCAGCGGCCTGCCAGAGCTTCTTCTCAAGACCGAGATTCGTGCTGTGCTTTGTGGGATAAGCAGAGGTCCTAGCCATAGTTCAACGAGGGAGTGTATGCCTAGTTTATGTGAGTTACGGGATTTTGCAAGGAAAAGCGAAGTTTTCCAGTGATTTTGGTAATATCGCACGGCGAATGAGAGGCCACGAACCAGGGCGGAGATGCTGTCTGACGGTCCGCGCTATCGTTAAGCGCAAAGCCGGGACAGTCTCGGCATAGGAGAGGTTAGAGTGACATTTTCGAAGTCTCTCTCGCCGTTGTCTTAGATGTGACCCGAGCTACTTGACTTAGCATGGATGGCACGATAAACGGTCCCGAGCCCGAGTTGTAACTGTTCAGAAATTGCTCGCCAAGAAATCCCCTCGCCTCGGAGTCGCAGGACCTCCGTAGAATCGACCGTCACCTTCGGCCGGCCGATCCGTTTGCCCTTAGCTTTGGCATTTCGGAGGCCGGCCCTTACGCGTTCCTGTATCAGTGCACGTTCAAATTCGGCCATTGCACCGATGATCTGAAACATGAGCCTTCCAGATGGAGTGCTTAAATCCAAGTTGTCGCGAAGGCTGATAAATGCGATTCCCCAGGCACTCAGGTCTGCAAGGGAATTGACAAGGTGTTTGAGACTGCGTCCGAAACGGTCAATTTTCCAAACCAACACAGCGTCAAATCTGCATCGCCGCGCGTCTGATATCAGTTGATTGAGCGCCGGGCGGGACTCTTTGGAGCCGGAAACGCCTTGGTCAACGAATTCCTGAAAGACGATGAGGCCGCGCCGACCCGCATACTCTCGCAGCTCTGAGAGCTGCATTTCTGGATCTTGCTGACCATGTAGGGTAGATACCCGCGCGTAAAGGGCAACATGCCGAATCGCGCTGTCTTGTGAAAAGAGGGGTGTGGTACTTTTGGTCTTAGCCATTGCGCCTCCGAGTAGGTGCGATTGGTTAGCGCCGTTTGGGTGCTTCAACACCCAGGCGGCGCGCTCTCAGCCCTATTTTCCACCTTGGGGGACGTTTGTCAATGACAAACCCGTCTGTTTCAAAACCCAGGGAACGAAAGCCTAAGTAGTTCCAAGTCCTGCTCCCTGCCAGGAAATCACGATCTGTGCCAAAATGAAGAGATTGTGAAACTATGCGGTCTGACGAAGTTGTTATTACCCGTTTCTCCAGTGGGTCCCGCGTTGCGGGTCGTCGCCGCTAAACATCAATGAAAAAGTGCGACTCCAATACGAGCGAAATGCGCCTCTTTGCTTTCGGTCCGTATGGCGATCCTCAACCGCGACAACCTGGCTGCGGCCGCCGTCCTGCTTCCTCGATTTGAGCCGTAGGTGACATTACTGCATGGTCTCCCACTTTGGTTTATTGATCTGGCAGCAGGTTGACGAAAAACTAGCAGCCCTTATGCTTGCGGACATTTTGGAAGAATTCCAAAGACTTGCAATCGAAGACCTGCAACACATTCGCTATCACAACATGGGCAACGGGAACGCCATCACAATACCGTCGCAGCGCATCGAGATGCATCGTCTGCGCACCGGCGAACTGGCGGCGCGAAATTACGCGATGTATTGCGAGGTTTGGCAATCCCAACAAAAAGCCTTCACACCCGAATTTCTCCGAGCCATCTGTCCCAATCGCCTTGAGGGCCTAATGTCTATGCGGTGCTCGAACATTAGTTCAGAGCTCGGCAGGGAGCACGGTATGACTGGCTGCCCCAACTCCGAGTGGCTAAAGAGTGCAATGGGTGAATACCAGCGCAGCATGAAGCGGCTCTATTCCAAGTGGCAAGGGCAAGCGGAGATTGACGCCAAGGGACTGGAACACATGCTGGCGGCCAATCCGGATCAGCCTGACATCTACAAGGTAGCGGCCCAGATCATCCACGCCAGAAATCAGTGCAGAATCGCTCAAGCCAGAATCATGAGCATCGAGATGCTGATTGAATACTGCCAGAGAGCACTAAGCGCGGCACAGTTGCGCCCGCCGGATAATTACAGGATCTCGAGCCTAACCCAGCGCCTTGAAAGTCTCAGAGCTGACAAGCAACACTTTGAAGCCAACCGGGAGGAATGGAATCTTAGGTTTCATACGGCTTCGCTCGGACTGGGTGACAGCGTCGTCACCCATTCGTCTCATCCAGCATTAGTCGCAACCTCCGGTAGGGCTCCGTCTTTCACCAAAACCCCAAGGAAGCGGGTGCGCCCCAACGCGCCTTGCTTTGGGTTCGCCGTGGAACTCCTTAGCAACAATCCGAATCTGACGTTAGTTCAGCTTTGCCGAGAAATGGACCTGAAGGCGGCGCAATATCCCTCTGCGCCCAGGTATAAGCCGCCAACAACCTGGAGGGTGCGGACCTTCTACGAGCAATACCAGAAGCGCAGCAACACGGTCTCGAGGTTTCTCAGTGATGTTAGAGCTCACATCAAGGGTTCCTTGGATCAAACAACGTAAAACCCCGCCTGCTAAGCGCTTTTTGTTTTCAGATTACGCGAACGTTACCGCTAGTTACCGGTAATGTTTTGTTCCATGTGTCAAAGCCCACATTTTCAATTGCTTCGCTGCGGGCACCTCCCTATGAACCGCTTTTACTGATGACAAATTCGCTCGCCCTCAACGAGTCTGTGTCAAGAACGATCGATAAGGGCTGTTAAGCCCTTTGTCCGACGTTTAACTCGTAGAGGAGTGGCTATGGAACGCTTGAATCCGGAACCGTATGTAAGCCCAGACGAAGCGGCAGCATTTCTGAATATCAAACGTCTCAAGGTTGTCCGTATGGCTCGTGCCGGTTCCTTGCCGGCACATCCTCTTGGACCTGGAAAGAGACGGCAATGGCGATTCAAGCTTTCAGAGCTTGATCAACACATGCAGGGTGATATAAAAACAAACCACCCGCCCGTGCGCCAATGAAGGGAATTTCAATGGCGCAACGGTATCAAGACGGGCATCTCAGAAGGGCGAAACGCAAGCGAGGACCTGACGTGTGGGAATTCTTGTGGCGAGAAATCGGGCCGAACGGTGGGCGCCACCAGCGAACTCTCACGGTCGGCAACGTGCATGAGCTTCGCACCGAACGAGAAGCCCTAAACCGAATCCAGCTCTTGCGAACGAATATCAATCGCGACTTGCCAATGTCGTCGTTGATGACATTCAAAGATCTGGTTGACCATTACCGTCAGACAGAATTACTGGCGGACAACAAGACAGAGAAGACCAGAAAGACGTATTTGGTCTACCTCCGAAACTGGATTCTTCCGATCTGGGGCAAGGAGTATCTGCACAACATCAAGGCCGTCCGAGTTGAGCACTGGCTCCGGAACCTCATGGGGCTCAGCAGGGGAAGCAAGTGCAAGGTCCGAAACATTATGTCAGGCATTTTCAGTCATGCAATTCGGTATGAATTCGCAGACAAAAACCCAATCACAGCGGTTCGACAATCGGGTGTGCGCGAGAATACTCCCGTTCTACTCGAAGTCGCGGAACTCCATCGGTTGTTTGACGAGCTGGAGCTCCGCGAGCGGGCAATGATTGTCTGTGACGCTCTTACCGGGATGCGAAGAAGCGAACTGACGGGTCTGCAATGGTGTGACCTGGATTTCTTGGAGATGCGCATCAATATCGTTCGATCCGTCGTGGACCAGGTCGTCGGGAATTGCAAAACGGAGGCGTCGCGCAAACCCGTCGTTATGAATGAGCACATTGCGCAAGCGCTCATGGCATGGCGGCAGGAAAGCACGTACACGGCTCCTACCGATTGGGTTTGGGCGTCGCCACAGAAGAAAGGGAAGCAGCCACTGTGGCTTGCCACAGTGATGCGGTATTACATCCAGCCGGCAGCAAGGAGAGCCGGCATCGACAAGAAAATCGGCTGGCACACCTTCCGGCATACGTTCTCGACTTTGATCAAGTCGTTGGGCGTCGACGCGAAGGTTGTACAGGAACTCTTGCGGCATGCCTCTTTCAAGACAACGATGGACGGCTACACGCAGGCTTTAGAAGAACCAAAACGCCAGGCACAGGCAGCCTTAGCGGACTTGATCATGCGCACGGGAACCGCATTTCACGCATGATTTTGACGAATGTTGTGGAGTGTTGTGGGAATTACGGCCAGGACGCTACTAACTTCTTGATTCTTTGGCGTCCCCGACGGGATTTGAACCCGTGTTACCGCCGTGAAAGGGCGATGTCCTAGGCCGGGCTAGACGACGGGGACGCTTGCGGGAGGGAGAGCATCACGCTGTCAATAGATAGTAGCAGCGGCCGAAAGCGCGTGTCAAAACAAACCTCTTTCGGAAATGCCACCCAACCCGGTTCGATCAACTCCATTCGATTCCGATGGATACCCCAGTGTTTGGCAGGTTGGGGCACCAGCGAATCCCGTTCAGTTCCGCTAACGGAGATCCAAGAGCGCAACTCCGCAAAGTTGTTTACATTAGTTGAATGGACGTACAGGGAAGCAAGAGCAGAACCCAGGGACCGCAGCGATGAGTGCGCGCACGGCGGTGGTGCTGGGTGCTTCAGGGCTGGTGGGAGGATTCTGCCTGCGTGCGCTGGTTGATGATCCGGATTACACGCGTGTGCTTACGTTTGGGCGTCGGGAGCTACCTGCCGTCACACGCGCAAAGGTTACGCAACGGATTGCCGATCTGGCTGGCCTGAGCGCGGAAGACTTCCGCGACGCGCAGGATGTGTTCTGTGCGCTGGGTACAACGATTCAGAAGGCGGGATCGCAAGAAGCCTTTCGCAATGTGGATTTCGAGTTGCCGCTGCGAGCGGCGCAGCAGGCGCTGAAGGCAGGAGCGGAGCAGTTCATTGTGGTGTCGTCAGTGGGGGCCGATCCTGGCAGCAAAAACTTCTATTTGCGGACGAAGGGCGAACTGGAAGCGGAGTTGGCAAAGCTGCCGTTTCGGGCCATACGCATTCTACGGCCTAGTTTGCTGATTGGAAAGCGCCCGGAGTTCAGGCTGGGAGAGAGCATTGCGATCAAGATCGCTCCCGCGCTGGACCTGGCGGCGCTAGGCCCGCTGCGGCGGTATCACTCAATTCGGGCCGAGATTCTGGGCAGAGCGATGGTTGGCGCGGCAAGGCAGGTAGCCAATGGAACGTCGGTCTACGAATACGATGAAATCATGCGGCTGTCTGCACATTAGAGCGGCGTGCTAACAGGTCGCAGGTCAATTTCGTCTAACCATTTCGTTTAATAATCCTACAGCTTTTAAATAGGTTTATCGTCGGCACGATCAACGTCATGCTGCTTGACGAGGATGGTGCGGCGGATTACGCTTCAGTCGCGAGATGCGGAGGGGATATGAAACGAATTTCGTTGAACGCAGCGAGCGTGCGTGTCCTGATGTTATTGTTCGGACTATTGGCAGCGGCCTCGATGCTGATGGCGCAGGGTGCAGCGCCGAGCCAACCGGCGGTCATTAAGCCGGGCGATAACCTGGTGGTGGAGAACGTTCCGCCGATTCCGGCGGGGATTGCCGACAAAGCCAACCAGTACGGCGAATTCCGCGGCGCCGGGCTGCAGGACTGGGACCCGGTGAAGCGGGAGATGCTGATTGGGACGCGCTTTGCCGATGTGCCGCAGATCCACCGGGTGAAGATGCCGGGCGGCGATCGCAGCCAGCTTACGTTTTTCCCCGATCGCACCGGCGGCGGACATTTTGGCCCCAAGGGCGACTATTTCACTTTCAGTAAAGACGTAGGCGGCGGCGAGTGGTTCCAGATCTATCGCTACGATCTGGCCACAGGCGACGTGACGCTGCTTACCGATGGCAAGTCACGCAACACCGGCCGTGCATTCGCCCATGATGACAATCGCATTGCCTACGGGTCCACGCGCCGCACCGGCCAGGACAACGATATATGGATCATGGACGTCACGAATCCGAAGACGGACAAGATGCTGTTGCAACTGGAAGGCGGCGGCTGGGACGTGGCGAGCTGGTCGCCCGACAACAAGAAGCTGCTGGTGGTGCAGGGGATTTCTGCCAACGAAACGTATCTCTGGCTCGTCGACCTGGCAACGGGAGAGAAGAAGATGCTGACGCCGAAGGCGGGCAACGAGCAGGTGGCCTATAGCGGCGGGCCCTTCAGCAAAGACGGCAAAGGCTTTTATACGACCACGGACCGCGAGTCGGAATTTCAGCGGTTGACCTATTTCGATCTGGCGACGATGAAGCCCAGTTATCTCACCACGGACATCAAGTGGGATATTGATGAAGTCGAGTTGAGTGATGACGGCAAGACGCTCGCGTTCGTCGCCAATGAAGACGGCCTGAGCAAGCTGTATTTAATGGACACGAGCACGCGCAAATATCGCCCGGTGAGCGGGATTCCTGCAGGACAGATTGGCGGGCTGAACTTTCATAAGAACAATCACGACCTGGGATTCGTTTTGAACTCCGCCCGATCGACCTCCGATGTTTACTCCCTCGACGTGAACCATGGAAAAGTTGAACGCTGGACTTTCAGCGAAACCGGCGGGCTGAATACAGCCAATTTCTCTGAGCCACAGCTTATTAAATGGCAGAGCTTTGACGGTATGACGGTTTCGGGCTTTCTGTACATGCCAGATGCCAAGAAATTTCCCGGCAAGCGGCCGGTGATCGTGAACATTCATGGCGGACCGGAAGGGCAATTTCAGCCGGGTTTCCTGGGCAGAAACAATTTCTATCTGAATGAGCTGGGTGTGGCGCTGATCTTTCCCAACGTCCGCGGCTCAACCGGATACGGCAAAACTTTTCTCAAGCTCGATAACGGCATGAATCGCGACCACACGCACAAAGACATCGGCGCGCTGCTGGATTGGATCGGCAAGAATCCCGCGCTCGATGCCGGCAAGATCATGATCACCGGCGGCAGCTACGGCGGATATATGACGTGGGCCATTGCTTATGAATACAACGACAAGATCTGTTGCTCGCTGCCAATCGTAGGACCGTCAAACCTGGTGACGCTGCTGGAGCACACCGAGGCCTATCGCCGGGACCTGCGACGGGTTGAGTATGGCGATGAGCGTGATCCAAAAATGCACGAATACCTGGAGCGGACCGCGCCGCTGAACAACTCGGAAAAGATCCGCAAGCCGGTGTATGCGGCGGTAGGAAAGAATGATCCGCGCGTACCCTGGACGGAGTCGCGGCAGATGCTGGACAAGCTGAAAGCCCAGGGCAATACCACGTGGTTCCTTATGGCGAACGACGAGGGCCATGGCTATGCGAAAAAGAGAAACCAGGACTACCTTTTCTATTCGACGATCATGTTTGTGCGTCAGTTTCTGCTGGGAGAGTACGTGAGCGCTGCCGGCGCTCAATAACTGTTGTATCCACGCGAATAAAGAAGGCCGCTCATCGGCGGCCTTTTTCTCTGCACCGAACTTCGATCAGTGAATCGGAACAGCCTGGAAGGCAGTGCCGCACCGCTTGGGTTTATAGGTGCTGATGTCGCCTGTAACCATCGAACCATTGTTGCAGTTCAAGGCGAGATTGCCGGCCGTAGCAGTAATTGTGTCCGGGGCAACAAAGTCGAGAGTCGACAGGGCATTCACGATGAGACCGTCGCCGGTGTTGCCTGAGATCGTGTTGCCGCCGCTGCTGGCGAAGGCTGAGTGCTGGTCTACAAGGATGCCGGCGCCTGTATTGCCGGTGATTTGAACTGCGCCATCCAGATCAAGCTCAGAGTGAGTGGTAGTTTGGATTCCGCCGCCCGAGTTGCCATTGATCTGCGTTTGCAGGAACTCACAGTGACTGATTGAGCCGCAAGTGACGCCGATTCCGCTGTTGCTGTTGATCACGCCACCCTGCATGACCACGGCACTGTTGGTGAACACTTCAAGCCCGAAATTGTTGCCCGCATTGTTGGTGATCTGCAGATCGGTAAGGTCACCTTGCGAAGAGTTGAAGATCTGGATGCCGGCAAGCCCGTTATTGCTGACGATCGGGGGGAGACCATTTCCGTCGGACATCACCAGGTGAGTTGTCGCGGCGCTAACGCCGAGCCTGCCGTTGTTGCTGATGGTGACGCCGTCCAACTCAACCGTGCCTCCGAATGTGACTACGCCAGTGCGGGTGCTGGTGGTGACTGAACCGCCGATGAACAGAAGCTGGGAATTGCTGGAGGTGAGGCCGAATTGGCCGCTGTTTTGAATCGTGATTCCACCAAAAAGCACTCCATTTGAGCTGCTCACGAGTACGCCCTGGCCGCCGGTTATCGTGATGGTCCCGGAAAAGGTGATGTTTTGCGAGTGGGTAATGATCAACACCTCGTGGTCCGGTGAAATCACCTGAATCGTGGTTGGTCCAATGGCAATGAAGCTCAAGTCATTACGGTGTTGTATATCGACAATAGTTTCCGTGCAGTTGCCGGTAAGGGTAAAGACGGTGTGGTCCGGCGAGCTCAAAATTGCCTGCTCCACTGAAGTGAATGCCCCGGGCGTGGCGCCGGAACAGTCAATGGCGGCCGAGTTTTCGGTTTGAGCAAACGACAGACTGGAAGCCAGCACCAGCAACAGAAAAGCGCACAACAGTTTGGGCCCGAAACAGGGAAGTCTCATGATTTTTTTGTCCTCGCTACTTCTTGGGTTTGAATTGTTGAAAAGACCAGGGCAGAGCTATACCTCGGCGGTTCTACCTGCCACAGACTAGTGCCGGGGATTGAAAAAGCGTTTCAAACAGGTAAGCTGAAATCGGGAAAATCTTTCACGCGAAAAACGCGCACAAGAAGCCGCATTTTTGGCGGCCAAAATCGCACAATCGCTTATTTAGGCGGGTTTTGGCGGCGGATGGCCTGAACATCCATGATCCTGGTTCCCTGGCAGGGGGTTTCAATGGCGGCCAGCAGCGCGTTGAGCATTTGCGGCAGCGTGACCAGACCCAGGCGCAACGCGCTCTCGCGGGTTGCAGGAATGCGCTCCATCAGCCAATAGACCGGCAGCAGCGCGTAGGGCCAGCGGTGGCCTGGGCCGAGAACGTACCACGGACGGAGGATGGTGGCATTGAGCCCGCTCGCCTCGATGATCTGCTCGCACTCCTGCCGCGCCGCAATGTAGGCCTTCATGGCCGGCGCAGGATGGGCCACGCTGACAAAGACGAAATGCCGGGCGTGCACTTTTTGTGCTGCTGCAACCGAGGTGCGCAGAGCGGGTAGATCGATGGAACGAAACTCGGCCGCCTTGGCTGGGCTCGGATGGGCCACTCCCACCAGATGAACAAAGGAGCATTCGCCAGGGACCTGCTCTTCATATCCCCCGGCGATGGCGTCTCCGATGATTGGCTGGCATCCTGGCGGAAGCTTTGCTACGGATTGCTGTCGCGTTAGCGCGCAGACATCATGACCGCGGGCAATCAGCATCGGCGCCAGACGGCTACCCATGTAGCCGGTGCCACCGGTCAGGAAGATGGATGGGTGAGCGGAACTCATTCTCTACTCTTACGTTGTCGTGGGCGAAATGGATTCAATGAATTGCCAAAATCCACGGCAAGCCGGGATGGGTCGCCGGAATTGCCAAAATTTGAAATTTCAGCGCTAAGCGGGAAATTTTGTTAAATCGGCGTTTGATCCGCACAGCACCACGCCGATACGCTCGCCGGGTGCTCGTGGCTGATAAACGCCGGATAGCAACGCCGCGAATGCCGTCGCGCCGCCGGGTTCGGCGATGAGGCGCAGCTTTTCCCACAGAGCTTTTTGCGCCGCAATGATCTGTTCGTCGCTGACAAGAAGCGCCTGGGAGACGAATTTCTGCGCGATCGGAAACATGTGTTCTCCGGCGCGACGGGCCGCGAGTGAATCTGAGGCAACGCCTCCGGTTTCCACATCGACCAAATGCCCTGCCGCAAGTGCGTGGTGCAACGTGGGCGCGCGTTCCGGCTCCACGCTGATCACGCGTACGCGATCCTGATACCAGGCGGCGACACCGCCGATCAGGCCGCCTCCTCCCACCGCAATCAGAACAGAATCAAGGCTGCGTATCTGTTCTTCAAGTTCCATGCCGAGGGTGCCCTGGCCGGCGAGCACGCGTCGGTCATCATAGGCGTGGACGGAAACGGCGCCGGTCTGAGCTGCGCGTTCGCGGCTGGCTTCGAGCGCTTCCGCGTAGTCCTTGCCCACGATGCTGATGGCTGCGTCGTACTGCTTGAGTCGCTCCACCTTCGGGGCCGGAGTGATGCTGGGAACAAAGATTTCCGCGCGGTGTCCAAGCTTCTGAGCAGCGTAGGCGACGGCTGCTCCGTGATTGCCGCCGGATGCGGCAATGACGCCGGCACCTGGAACGTTGGAGCTGAGAATGCAGTTGAAGGCGCCGCGTGGTTTGAACGAACCGGTGTGCTGGAGGCATTCCAGTTTGAAGAAGATTTTGGCATCAATGCCGAAAGCTTTTTCTTCCAGGGAAATTACCGGTGTGCGGCGCACGTGCATGGCGATGCGCCGGCCGGCATCCTGGATTTCCGTGCGTGAGATCATTCGGCTTTGCGTTCTTGACCGCTGCTTACGGTGGCGACAGGCGGTTTGGGCCGGTCGTCAACGGTGAGGCGGAAGATATCCGGCCGCGAATAATGACCGACAGCGTCAAAATCGAATTTGGCTTTAGGCAAGAGGCCGCGATCAAGATCGGCGACCAGGATTGCTTCATCGTCAAAGTTCGGGCCGGCAAGGAATTTGCCGAAGGGATCGACGATGCAGCTGCCGCCGCTCGAGATCACCGTATCCGGCTCTTCGCCAAAGTTGGTGCGATAGTTTTCAGGAAAATCGCGGCGACGATTGAACTGGTTGCAGCCCAGAACAAAGCAGCGGCCTTCAGCGGCGATGTGCTGCATGGTGGCCGACCAGGTATCGCGATGGTCGGCGGTGGGGGCGCAGTAGATTTCAATGCCCTGCGAATACATGTAGGTGCGAAGCAGGGGCATGTAGTTCTCCCAGCAGATGACTGCTCCCAGGCGGCCGAAGGGTGTGTCAAAAACGGGCAGCGTCGATCCGTCACCGTAGCCCCAGATCAGGCGCTCCGAGGCGGTGGGCATGACCTTGCGATGCTTGCCGAGAAATTTTCCGTCGGGAGCAAAGAAGAGGACGCAACAGTAGAGCGTGCCGCGCTCACGCTCGATGACACCCACGACCAGGTAGACGGAGTTGACGCTCGCAGCTTTGCTGAGCGTATCGACCGCCGGCCCGGGAACTTCCACGGCGCTCTCAAAGTAACGCTTGAAATCCTCACGTCCTTCTTCCGTGCGCCAGCCGACCACGGCGCCGAAATCGAGGCCGCGAGGATAGCCGGAGACAAATGCCTCAGGAAAGAGGACGAGCTTCACGCCCTGGCGGGCGGCGTCACGCGTGAGGTCAAGAACTTTCTGCAACGTTCGCCGGCGATCAAACGCGACCGACGCAGCCTGAACTACAGCGACACGGACGGCGTCTTTAGAACTCGAGGCCGGAGAATTCGAGGCTGGTGCGGACGTTACCGTAGATTTCGTAACTCGTTTGGTCCTGGCCATGAGGAAGGCAGAACTATACAGGAAAACGGGCTATCATCGCAGCTGCGAGTGGCATCTGTAAAAGCGAACGAGGTACTCTGGTCCTTATTATTGGAAAGACTAATAATGGTGCATCTGGATGGACAAAAGGGCTCTTGTTTTCAGTTCTTTACAGAATTTCATTCGACAAAAGCACCCGCGAACACGAAAATAGCTGATTTACGGCTTCCGGAGCAGGCACCCGTGGTTTTATCGCGAGATCGGCGGAAGAGGTTGTTCCTCTATATATGTGGCGGGATCATGTTGTGCCTGGCCATGCCGTCGGCCGTCTGGAGCCAGGTCAGGCAGCCTGCAGATGGCCGTCAGTCGCCGGAAGAGACGACGCAGCCGATCGATGCCAGCGGCGGTTTCCTGCAGAATCAAGGCGCTCAGCCGAGGTTCGAATCGGGCAGCAAGCTTTCCGAAGCTGGGCTGCTTGCCGTGCGGCAAAACCGCATCTCCAGTGTTCCACATTTTTCTGGTTCATTTGCGCTGGATGGCGTGAATTATCCCTACACCATGGTAGGCGGCAGTCCGGTAGCTGGCGGCGCCACGGAGATAGCCACTGACATTATTCCCATCTCCATGTTTTTTGAAGGGTATGTCGATGACGCCGGCAATCCGCTGGTGCTTGATCCAGGCCCGATTCTTGGGCGGGTGCTAGGCTCACCGAACTTTCACAATGCCACGTATGAGACCGGCGCTACGCAATTTGCCGACGCGGTGCAACGGGCGCAGTTCTTCCACAACAGCGCACAGGACTGGCACACTTTGCTGGGTAAGCCGCAAATCCTGCACTCCCTGACCATCGATGTGCCCAGAGGGTTTGGCAAGGTTTATCGCAACCGCACCACAGGCGCGACCTACGCAGTGGTAGATACGGGCTTCTTTATCTCCCATCTGAACACCATCATTCAGCTGGAGAACCTGCGGGTGGACGCGCTGACGATCGCGCTGACGGCAAATGTTCTGCTGGCGCCGCAGAGCGACATCAAACACTGCTGCGTGCTGGGCTTCCACACGTCATTCGATGTCGGCGAACTGGCGCAGGTGAAGTTTGTGCAGACGTTTATCTGGGCGAGCTGGATGGATCCCGGCATTCTGGGCGCGAGCGTGGCCGATGTTACGCCGATGAGCCACGAGATCTCCGAGTGGATGAACAATCCCTTCGGCAGCAATGTGGTGCCGGCGTGGCAGCCCGCCAGCGGCCCGGGATGTCAAAGCAACCTGGAGACAGCCGATCCATTGGCCATGCTGCCGAACGCAGGATTCCCCGTTTCTATCGACGGCTTTACCTACCATCCGCACAATCAGGTGTTGTTGCAGTGGTTCCAGCGCAACGCGACATCTGATGCCGTGGGCGGCGCCTTCAGCTTCCCCGATACCTCGCTGGTCACCGGACCATCCCAAGCATGCGCAGCGCGTTAAGAACGCGGACCTCAATATAGCAGTCCATTTGAACCGAGAGCGCCAGAGGCGCCAGACTGGGGCTGGTCCCGGGATGGCAAAGTGCCGTCACCAGCAGTTTGCCATCCCACGGGGTAGGACCGTTGACATCCGCTTGGAGGAAACGGAGTGCTTCTATCCAAAAGAACGCGTTTCGCCGTTAGACTTGCAAAATAGGTTAGAAATTCTTTCTTATCGCTTTGTCGATTTTCGGCAGTTGAAGCGACTTACAGGCAGAACGGCAAGACCACCAAGCCAGAATCGAGGCTCGGTTGGGTATCCTGCGGAAAGGAGATGTTCCACGGATGCAATACCTCATGCTGATTTACCACGAAGAGAGGCAGTGGGCAGAGCTGCCGGAAGCGGAAAAACAGAAGGTGTATGAAGGTTTTCGTGTGCTGAGAGAGGACCTGGAGCCGAGAGAAAAATTCAAAGGCGGGAATGCGCTGCAACCAACTCCCACGGCCGCCACGGTCCGGGTGCGCAATGGCAAGCGATCGGTCACCGACGGGCCGTTTGCCGAAACCAAAGAGCAACTGGGCGGATACATCCTGGTGGAGGCGAAAGACCACGAGGAGGCGCTGGCGATCGCGGCGAGGATTCCCATCGCCAAGAGCGGCTCGATCGAGGTGCGGCCGGTGATGCCTCCTCAACAAGCGTAAGAGCGATGATTGGCGGCAAGCTGTTTTCTGATAGTCGGTTCGGCGAAAAGGAGATCTGCTCAATGCAATATCTATTGTTGATTTACCTGGAAGAGTCGCGGTGGGAGCGGTTGGATGATCCGGAACAACAGAAAATCTACCAGGAGTACAGAGATTTGATTGGAGACTTGCAGAAGGCAGGCAAATTTCTGGGTGGCAATGAACTGCAGCCTACATCGACGGCGACGACCGTGCGTGTGCGCGCGGGCAAGAAGTCCATCACGGACGGACCATTCGCGGAAACGAAAGAGCAGTTGGGAGGATACTTTCTGGTGGAAGCCAAAGACCTGGATGAAGCCATGGAGATTGCCGCGCGGATACCGTCGGCGACGACTGGTTCGATTGAGGTGAGGCCTGTGGTTCCTCGGCAGGCGCAGTGAATTCGCTGAACGCTTTTGGATTGCTGGCGGTGACGGCAATGCTGCTGTTCTACGCCCTGGAGAAGCGGAGCCCGTGGTTTGTCCTGGCGTTTGCCGGGGCGTGTGTGCTGGCTTCGATCTACGGGTTTCTTCAGGGTGCGTGGCCGTTTGGGTTGGTAGAGGCTGTATGGTCGATGGTGGCGCTGAGGCGCTGGTGGCGGGCGAGAGCGGTGGAGTGAATGGCGGCGTGATTTGCCAGCGGCCATTCTTGAAAATATTGTTAAAGGGCAGAAATCCGGGACGAGTGCGCACAAACTATTTAGAATAGTTCACCGATTCGATCTGGAGGTGGACTTACGATGCGGAAACCAATTCTTGCTGCTCTAGTCATGACGTTAACGTTTGCGGGCCTGGCGGTGGCATTTGCGCCGTCGAAATATGAAGTGAAACAGAAGTATGTCCTGGGCGGCGAGGGTGGCTGGGACTACCTGACCTACGATCCCGCAGGCAAGCGGCTGTTCATCTCGCGCGGCACGCACGTGATGGTGGTGGATCCCGCCAAGGGTTCGGTGATCGGCGATATTCCCGATACGACCGGAGTCCACGGCATTGCCCTGGCGCCGGAGCTGGGCAAAGGCTTCACCAGCAACGGCAGGGATAACACTGTCACAGTCTTCGACCTGAAGACGCTCAAAGAGACCGCGAAGATCAAGATCGAGGGCGAGAACCCTGACGCGATTCTTTATGATCCGGCGTCACAGCGGATTTTTACTTTCAATGGACGCAGCAAGAATGCGACGGTGATCGATGCCGCGAAGGGCACGGTTGTAGCGACGATCCCGCTGGACGGCAAGCCGGAGTTTGGCGCGTCCGATGGCAAGGGCAAGGTCTTTGTCAATATCGAGGACAAAAGTGAATTGACGGTCATTGATGCGAAGAAGGCGGCGGTGCTGAATACGTGGCCGCTGGCGCCATGTGAGGAGCCGAGCGGGCTGGCGATGGACCAGAAACATCGCCGGTTATTTGCGGGATGCCACAACAAGATGATGGCCGTGGTGGATGCCGATTCAGGCAAGGTGATTGCTACGCCCGCAATTGGACAGGGCGTGGATGCCAACGCCTTCGATGCCGATCAGCAGCTGGCCTTCAGCTCCAACGGTGATGGCACATTGACCGTCGTGCATGAAGATTCTCCGGACAAATTTACGGTAGTGGAAAACGCAGAGACGCAGCGATCCGCGCGCACCATGGCGCTCGACACAACTAACCACGATGTGTACCTGGTGGCTGCGGATTTTGATGAAGCTCCGCCGGCGAAAGAGGGAGAACGTCCGCGGCGTACCATGAAGCCTGGGAGTTTCACGCTGCTGGTGGTAGGGAAAAAATAGCCGCGATCTTGTTAGTTTGGGCAGGGTCTTAATAGGCTTAAGACCCTGCGTTCTTTTTAGGAATCGTTATTTCAAATATTTTTCCGGGATCGGATGCGCGGCATCTTCCTGTTCCCAGAAGATGCTGAGAATCCACCAGCGACTTCCGTCATTCATGAGTTGAAAGCTGTTGATGCCGCGGGCAAAGGGCTTCTCGCCCTTGGCATGGCGTGATTCATAAGTGCTCCACACGTGCGCGATGCGGTCCCAGGTTTCCACGTGATTGGCCAATGAATTCTCAAAAAAACCTTCCTTGCTGAAGAAAGACTGGCCGCGGGTGGCGTACTCGTCCGGCGTAAGCGCGCGGGCGCTGGTCACGCCTTTGTCATCGCGGCGCGTGGGAATGAGCCGCGCTCCAGCATAGAAGAGGCTGCGGAAGCGGTCCCAGTCGCGCGGGCCGGCTGGGCCGGAGATCACGTCATAGGTGGCGGCAATAATGTGATCGATGGAGTCGACGTCCGCGGGGCGGGCCGCGGCGGGTGGTGCAGCCGGAGAAGGAGCAGGCGTTGCCTGCGGGTTCTGAGCCGAGGCGGCGAGGGCGGCTGCTGCTACCAAAAAAGCGGCAAGGAAAAGTTTGGTCATGCGCAACACTCTACATGCGTTCTGAAGAAAGGTAAATTGCGGCTGTTTTACCTCAGCGGCTAAAGCCGATGTTTTAGGTCCGTAAACGCAGGCCTAAAGGCCTGCTCCACCCTGTGTGGGATGGCGGAATTCATTTTTATCTTTAGCAAGTATGAATCCCCGACGACTCCTTCGGGCCTCAATCGCTCGGGGCAGGCTCTGCTCCAAGCCGCGAGAAGCAATCGCGACTTAGTGGTTCAAGATGCTGCGGCTCATGGGAGCGTCTTCACCCGGGTGCTGGCGTTGCCACCATTCGAGATAGTGCAGGTTGCTGCAGAAGGCGAGTGGAGCGCCTTCAACGGCAGCGATCGAGATGCCGTCATGAATCGGAGAGGCGCATTCATTACAGACGCCGGTGTTAGTGGTTTCTGGTTCGATGGCGCCATGCCAGGGGATACGCCGGTAGCCGCCGTCGTAGAGCCCAGAAGCGTAGATCGGGCCGATGGGTTCACGGGTGCGTGAATGCCAGTTCTGGCAGTAGGTCCAGTGGTCGGCGAGAACAGGCAGGCCGCGGATTTCGCAAAACGGAAGCTGCGTTTCATCGGGCGAAGGATTTCTCCACTGGCCGCCGTTGCGCCGGTTGAATCCACAGGTGCTGCAATTGTCAGGCCCGCCATTGGGCATTGGCGCTCCTCAGGTGTTGGTTGCGAAGGAGACTCTAGCAGAAATTGATTGCCGCAGGGAACAGCGGGCGTTTAGTCTGCTGGGAGAGAAAACTGAAAGTGTTATATCCAGGTGAGACCGTGCGTCTTCTGCGCGCCGTGCCCGAGAGCGCGCTGCCCCAATATTCGGAAGGCAAGGTCGCCGGAGTGCGTCGAGATGAGGAAGGCGCGCCTGTGGCTTATGAGATCGAGTTTTACCGGGACTCGCGCCAGACCAAAGTAGAGGCGCCGCTGGACGCGGTAGAACTGGTGATCGCCAGCTCTGACCTGGACGCGACCGCGGTGCTGTGGGGCTTGGAAGAGCCCCCGGAGAAGTTGGTTGGTGCGGCAATGCATTCTCTGCTGGATAGCGGCTTTTTGATGCGCGATGGGTTGAACGTCGCGCGCCTGTACTACAACCGCGATGAGCGCTGGTGGAAGTGGGGCGAGAAGCAGGCGGATGCGACCGGCGTGCAGATCGTGACTTCAGCCCCGGCTTGGGACGGTTGTGTGGTGGCGTTTTCCGGCACACAGCGTTTTCATCTGGAATTTCGGCTGCAAGGGCGCGGTGAGAGCGTGGTTCTGCTGCATGAGAGGCATGCAGTGCAGGCGGAGCAGGCGTGTAAGACGTTTGCGGCCATGACGTTGCTGAAGGTTTTGATGAACTTGTGGTCGTCGATAGGGGCCCGCTGCTGCGCTTTTCCCGTGGCGTATCCATGGCTGATGGATGAAGACTGGCGTTCGTTGCTGCGGGAGCCGCTCTATCCGGACTTGCTTCTTCTGCCGGAGGAGGAACTGCCCCAGAGTTTTCCTGACTCTTTTCGCAGGATCCAACTCACCGGTAAACGGGCGATGCTGACGGCTTTACCGGTGAAGGAGTCGCCGACCGACGTGGGATGGGAGCGGTCAGAACGCGAGTTGAAAATCGATAGTTTGCGCAAATGCCGGGCGCTGGGAGAGAAATATTACGACCAGATGTATGAGTCACCGCGGTACGGAGTGACGGGGCTTTATAGCAGCGCGAAAGATGCTTTGTACGACGCAATCTCCGTGGCCAATGAGCTGGGAATGAAAGAAGAAGCGGAGAGGCTATCGAAGCGGCTAGAGCACATCAAGTCGGTATTTAGAAGCCAGTTTTCGTGAATCGGCCCAGGAGCGCGCCAGCCTAGGC
>DATBHX010000067.1:0-77731 GCA_036557225.1 Candidatus Angelobacter sp. | reverse complement strand
TTTGGTCGAGAATTCCCACAGTTTCAGGATCTTGTCGTTTTCGGTAATAACGCGGTCCGCGGCATCAATGACCAGCACACCCGGTTCCAGCGTAGACAGCACGGTCTCGTAGTACAGCTTGATTCGTTCCAGTTCCTGCCGGGCCTTTTCCTTAGACTCCTGTTCCATGTCCCGTCCTCCTGCAAGCTCCGGCCACGTGGACCCGCCGGAAGCAGATCGGCGTTGGAAAATCCTCCAGCGCGGATCGATTGGCATAAACTCAGAATTGCGCTTCAACTGCGATTCTGATTTCCCCAGAAAGAGCACTCCACCTTCATTCAGAGCATATTTTATCCGGCCCATAATATGACTTTGGGCCCCGGAGTCAAAATAGATCAGAACATTGCGGCACAACAGCAGATCGACGTGCGAAATCGGCGCATCGGTGAGCAGGTTGCTACGCCCAAAGATGACCATACGCCGCACATCGCGCGCCACCCGCATGAGCTTTTCCCCGTTGAAATACTTGGCTTTGATCTCCGGCCGCACGCCGCGCAGGCTTTCCGGGGGATACTCCGCGCGTCGCGCGATGTTTAAAGCACTCTCATCATTATCCGTGGCGTAAATCTTGATTTCGTAGTCCTTGACCTTTGGCCCCAGCAGCTCACACAGCAGAATTGCCACGGAGTAAGGCTCTTCTCCCGTGGCGCAGCCGGCGCACCACACGCGGAAGGAGCTTCCTGGCGGCCGGTATTTGAACAGCGCCGGAAGCACGTGCTCAGACAGCGCATCCCAGGCTTGAACGTCGCGGAAGAACCGGGTGACATTGATCAGGACCGTATCCAGAAGCTTGGCGGTTTCGCCGCTTTCCTGGCCAATATAGTGCAGGTAATCTTCGTAGGTGCCGATACCAAGCTGCTGCATTCTGCGGCGCACACGGCGTTCAAGCGTGGTTACTTTGTAGCCGCGCAGATCGACGCCGCGCTCTTCCGCCAGGCGGCGTACCAGGTCTTTCAATGTATGTGGCTCAGCCATCTCGTCTGATTAGCCTGCAGCACAGGTCGGTCAGCTTCTGTCCTATCTCTTCTAATCGAAGAACGAAATCCACGCAACCGGTCTCAATGGCCGCTTCAGGCATGGGCTTGAATTCCGCGGTCTCCGGCAGCTGCGCGATGGTGACTCCGCCTGCTTCTTTAACAGTGCGAATACCTCCCGAACCGTCCTTGCCTGAGCCACTCAACACAACCGCTACAGAGCGGGATCCGTAAGTACCGGCCACGGATTCGAAGAGCAGGTCGATCGAAGGACGCGAAAAATGCACCAATTGTGTGTGCGCCAGTTGGATCTTCCCTGGTCCCACCAGCAGATGCTCATCCGGGGGCGCGGTGTAGACGGTTCCAGGCAGTAGGATTTCGCCGTGCTCCGCCTGTTTGACCTTCAGGGGGGTCGACCTTCCCAGAAGGTTGGCAATCCAGCTCTTGTGCCCCGGCGCCAGGTGCTGGACCATGACGATGCTGCTGGGAAAATCCCGCGGCAGCGCTCGCAATACCTGGGTCAGAGCACCCAATCCACCCGCTGACGCTCCCATCGCGACAACATCAAAACTGCGGAGCGAATACGGCAAGCCCTCGGCCCTAAGCTTGGGTTGGCGCGCCATGATGACCTTCTTTGAGATCCTTAAGATACTTAAGGATAGTGGAATCGCAGTCGGTTGAAGAATTTATTTCTAAGTTCCCGCAGGAGCCTGGATTGTCATCATATTATGGTAAAGACAAAAAATGGGGTAACCAAGCTAAAACCGACGCAAACGCCTCGTACCCTGGATGAGCGCGCGGCGCGAAGGGCAGAGCGCGCCAAGAAGAGCGTGCAGACCGCACAATTGGCAGTTATCCGCTCACAGGAACTGGTAAAACGATCACAGGAAGTGTTGAGCGCGATTCAAGAGCGGAAGAAGAGAAGTACATAGGTTTGAGTGATTGCTTGGCGGCCCGTTAAATCCTTGAACGTGCTGCCGTTACGATGCCTTTTTTCCCGGCTCAGCCTTGGCTGATTCGGTTGCTTCTTCCTTCCCAGCGACAATAAGTTTCCGCAGTACTTCCGCCTGTTGCATCTTGGCATCCGCCCGTTCGCGATAGCGGCGTTCCGTGCGGGGATGTTTACCGCGCGCCGCAGTGTCAGCCATTCGGAGCGCCAGCGATGCCCCTTCTTCCAGCGCTCGCATGGCCGCCCAAAGCGCTCCTTCCATCTGTTCCGATTGTTCCACGCTCAGACTGTTGGCGGTATAGGCATGACCGACCCGGCAGCGGAAGCGTAATATTTCTTCTCCGCCCAACTCCCACAGCACACCGCCGCACTCCGGACAAGCAAAGGTAGACGGCGTCCCCGGGCGATTTTCGTCCTCAATGGCATTCATATCAAGCTCCGCGATGTCGGTTTCCTTCTTCAGCCGGGAAGATTTCCCTGCACCGTTTTCCGTTACTTCCTGGGAGACGAGTTGGTGAAGCACTTCCGGTATTCGCCCAACAGGTACCACGTAATCCACCTCAACGGCTTCCATCGCGCTGCGAGGCATGTCCCCGCACAAAGCATCGTCAGGGTCCTGCACGATGGCTACGCCACCGCGCTTTTTGATGCTCAGCAGGCCTGCGGTACCGTCGTCAAGCGATCCGGTCAGCACGATGCCGATGACGCGTGGCCCATACCAGCGGGCAGCGCTGCGAAACAGTGGATCTACGGCAGGCCTGTGACGGTTCTCTTTGGGGCCATGCATAACACGCACTCGACCATCGTCGACCAGCAAGTGGTTGTCAGGGGGAGCGACATAAATCCGCCCCATGCGGATAGCTTCTCCGTCTTTGGGGTGCACGGCCGGCAATTCTCCGGCGCGGTTTAAAATATCGGGCAATACACTGGTTCCCTGCGGCGCAAGGTGAAGCACCACCAGGATTGCGGCCGGCAAATTCTTGGATAAGCCCGCAACCAGCTCCTGCAGAGCTTCCACTCCCCCAACGGAGCAGCCGATGACAATGATGTTGCGTTCCGCCAAGCTTGCCCCCACTCCCCGAATACTAGGATGCCGGGCGGAATATCGCCGATGTCGACAGGAAAATAATTGGGTTGGCCTGATTTTTACCCTTTTCCGCGTTTTATCATCTAAATAGATCGGGGAACGAGTAATTATGGTAGTGCAAAAGATTAAGCCGGTGGATGCCTATCTGGGAGGGGTGTTTGAGCAACACAGGGCGGCCCTGATGGCTTCTGTGCATGCCAGCCTGGATGCTGCTCGCGAGCAGGTCGGGCGATCATTCCGAATCGTAGCCCAATCCCAGGAACTGATTGGCAGAACCAGGCAGTCCCTAGCCAGGTCCAACCAAATCCGAAGGGGCATATCCAGTCCAGCACATAACCCGGTAATCGTGATTCCGGAGACTGACTGAATCGCGTAAACCCTTCTTTTACAAAAAGAAAGCCACCCGAGGGAGGGTGGCTCCTTCACCGTGCTTGGGGGCCTTTTCGGATGAGGGAAAAAAATCCGCCAGCGCACGCATGCCAATTCCAGTAAAATTATCGCTGTTGAGGAGAGGAACCGCAAAGCGTCAAGATGCGCCAACGAACTCCTCTGCTCTGGCATCTAAAGATACAGGACGAAGGCTGGAACCATATGCTAAGCAACGGAGATGTGCTCAATTCCTGGAAAGAAGTGGCAAGCTACATGGGCCGCGGCGTCCGAACAGTACAGCGATGGGAACAGGAGCTCAACTTGCCCGTGCGTCGTCCTCGGGGAAAGTCCCGGAGCGCAGTGATTGCATTCAAGGCGGAATTGGACCTCTGGCTGCATCAGTCGCAAACGGATCACGCAATCGTCACATCCCTGCCAGTCGAACATCAATTAATAGCAGCTTCTGAAAAGACGGTTTCCCTGAATGCAACTCGATTACATCGAACACGGTTGCATGACCGAACCGTGGTTCTGATGGAGAAGATGGGGCAATTGGTATCCCGTTCCAATGGTCTCTGCGAACGTTCCAAACTGCTCTCGGAACAATTGAATCAAATGGTGTTGTTGACCACGAAGTATCTGGAATTACCCCCCCCGCGAAAGGCGTCCGTGGTGGAAGGGGCCGAATAACTACTGATGTTCGATGGCTCAAGGAAGCCGCAAAGCCAGCATGACTGTCTCCACTAGACCTGCCGGATCGTTCGGTGCGCCTGTGCAGTCTGCCTGCGGGGAGTCGTGATCGTGCGATTGGACACAAACAATGGGCAACATCCGCCTTACTTTGCGCACCTCCGCGATGAGCCAGCGCTGTTCTGTTTTAGAAAGCGTATGGCACAACAGCAGAACATCTACCAGATCTAACTTCACCAGGCCCAGGGCACCCTTCAAGTTGAAAGCCTCATCCACAACAAACCCGGCATGACGCAACACCAGGGCCCGCGAGTGCGTTACCGTCCGGTCATAGCCAACGCAGAGTAGATGAGGAATACTCATGCAACACCTGCGGAATTGGATTCTCGCTATCGCGAGAACCGCAAGCGCCAAGATACGTCATACACCGAATTCAAACATCGATAGATAAGCCTTGCTGCTTCTAATCTCTAAGTAGTGGCGAATGCCCGGTATTAACGAGCGGCAGGCACGATCGGGGATACTGGGCATTTCGTTTCGCCGGAAACAACGTACGAACATCCTCCCCGCGGAAGCCAACCGCCGCATGACATCGCAACCACGCCACGACCGCGCCTGGCAAAAGAGCAGCTCTGCTTATGCAAGCAACATCAACTTTGATCCGCAACTCTAATCATCCGTAGCACGGGAGACGCGGAGCAATGTCAGGCTCCGGAATGGGCGAGATATCTCTGGCACAATGAAGACAATTGTTTTGATATGCGTCGCGCTGGCGACGCTATTGACGGTGTTTATCTCGAAAGAGAAGCTTCACGCACAGCAGATGCAGGCAGGAGAACCACAGGCCGCCTCGTATGAAGGTCAGAAGGTTGCTTCGGTGCTGATTGCCGGACAGCCAGACGGAAAACTGAACCAGCTACGAGCGCTGATCAAGCAAAAAACAAATGCGCCTTATTCACAAGCCGCGATGAACGAGACTGTGGCTGCGCTACAGCAAGCAGGCCGGTTTGAAAAAGTGGAAGCTGAGATAGAGGCCCATGCGGCAGGGCTGCGCATTACTTTCGTGCTCCAGCCTGCTTATTATTTTGGCGTCTTCAGCTTCGGCAAAGCGGAAAGCCGCTTTAGCTATACGCGCCTGCTCCAGGTAACGAGCTATACCAAACAAGAACCCTTTACACAGGAAAGAGTGGATGAAGCAGCGTCAAGCCTGCTGAACTTTTTTCATCGTACCGGGTTCTTCCTGGTGACCATCGAGCCAAAGCTGAATGTGGACCACGAGCACGGCGTGGTGAATGTGGAGTATGACATCAGCCTAAACCGGCGAGCGAAATTCGGCGATGTGAAAATCACTGGAGTTTCCGCGCCGCAAAGCGCCGCGCTTGGAAGAAAACTGCGCTCGTTTCGGGCCCGCATTAAAGGCGCCTATATCAAGCCGGGCAAAGGCTACACGCTTAAGCGAGTGCAGGCAGCCACCACTTTTCTGCAGCAACAACTGGGCCAACAACACTATCTGGCGGCGCACGTGAAACTCGTTTCCTCTCTCTATAATCCCGAGACGCACCGGGCCGACGTTACCTTTGAAATTACCGAGGGGCCAAGGATCGAAATCAAACTGGCGGGCGCGCATGTGTGGATGCGCACACAGAAAAAACTGATCCCTATGTACCAGGAGTACACGGTGGACCCGGACCTGGTGAATGAAGGCAGGCAGAATCTGGCCTCCTACTTTCAGTCCAAGGGGTTTTTCGATGTAAAGGTGCAGAGCAAGTTCGATAAGCAGCCCTCGGGAGTAACCGTCTTATACGAAATTGACAAGGGCAAGCGCGGGAAGGTGAAGTCGCTGGAATTCCACGGCAACCAGCACTTTTCTGACAAAGACCTGCAAGGAAGCGCGGCAGTTTCTAAAGCCACGCCGATGCTCTTTTTTTCCCGCGGCAAGTACAGTGAGCAGCTCGTACGCAAGAGCGTGAAGAATATTGAAGGGCTTTATCACGGCGCCGGATACAGCCAGGTGAAGGTAACGCCCAAAGTGGAGCGCCATGGCGGCGACCTGAACCTTGCATTTCAGGTGGAAGAAGGCGTGCGCGACATTGTGCAGTCGCTCAAGGTGGAAGGCCTGAGCAAACTGAGCAAAGAACAGCTTGCTCCCAAAGGCATGCAACTGGAACCGGGCAAGCCATTTTCCACCGAGCTATTAAATAAGGACCGCGACCAGATCATGGCTTCGTATCTGGATCATGGTTTCCTCTCCGCTACTTTTAAAGCGACGGTGCAGCACGACAAAAACGATCCTCACCTTGTGGATGTGCTGTATGAAGTTGACGAAGGACCTGAGGTGCGTACCGCCAGCATAGCCCAGGTCGGTGGACAGCACACCCGGCCGGAGATCGTGGCGCGCAATGCGAACATCAAGACCGGCCAGCCGCTCAGCGAAACCGCGCTGCTTCGCGGCGAAAGTCAGTTGTACACGCTGGGTGTCTTTGACTGGGCCAGCGTGGATACGCGACGCCCGGTCACGGATGATCCTGATGCAGACGTATTGCTGAAGATCCATGAGTCCAAGAAAAACTCCATTGCTTATGGATTTGGTTTTCAGGTGATCAACCGCGGTGGAAGCATTCCCAGCGGCACGGTTGCCCTGCCGGGGCTTCCGCCAGTTGGATTGCCTTCAAGTTTCAAAACCAGTCAGGAAACTTTCTGGGGGCCGGAAGGCTCGATTGAATATACGCGCCGAAATTTTCGCGGACGCGCGGAGACGCTGATCGCATCGGCGTACGCAGCCAGGCTGGACCAGCGCGGCGCCGCCAGCTGGGCCAATCCCACGTTCTGGAACAGCGGATGGAGTTCAACGGTTACGCTGTCAGCGGAGCGTAACAGTGAGAATCCGATCTTCACATCGCGCCAGGGCGGCGCGGGAATCCAGTTCCAGCATTACCTGGACAAGAACCGGCAAAAATTCGTGATTGTCCGCTACGATTTCCGGCGCACCAGCCTCTCCAACATCACGATTCCTGACCTGGTCCTGCCACAGGACCAGAACGTGCGCATCTCTGCTGTGACAGCTTCGTTCAATCGCGACACGCGTGACAACCCTCTGGACGCACACCGCGGATTCTACGAAAGCTTTCAGGTGGACGTGGATCCGAAAGCGCTGGGCTCGAACACGAACTTCGCGCGCTTTCTGGGCCAGACATCGTATTTCCGTTCGCTCAACAAAGAGGCGTCGGTGGTGTGGGCCAACAGCGTGCGCCTGGGGTTTGAGTATCCCTTTGGCGGCGCGCATATTCCCATCAGCGAGAGCTTCTTTTCCGGCGGCGGCAGTACGTTACGCGGCTACAGCCTGAACGGCGCAGGGCCACAGCGAAGCGTCCTCGTTTGCCCGCCTGACAATCCGAATTGCGGCGAGCTTATTACCGTGCCGGTCGGCGGCAAAGAACTCTTGATTCTGAACACAGAGCTACGCTTCCCCCTCGGGATTTCCATGCCGTTTGTGGGCGGCATGCTCGGTGGAGCAGCGTTTTATGACGGTGGCAACGTCTATACCAACATCAACCTGAAGCAGACGTTCTCTGAATTCAGTCATAGCGTTGGCTTTGGTCTGCGTTACAAAACGCCCGTCGGTCCCGTGCGTTTTGACATAGGGCATCTGATTAATGCGCCGCCGGGAGTGAAGTCAATGCAATATTTCATAACTTTAGGGCAGGCATTTTGAAGTGGTGATTACCGTGAAGAAGTCGGAGAGAGTGAAGAAGTGGCAGAAAATCGTTTTGTGGGTAACCCTGGCAAGCACCATTCTTGGAGTGGGTGCGGCCGGAATCCTGGTGCTGCTGCTGGATCATAGCCAGAACCTGCGTCACGACATACTGACACGAGTGGAGAAGAGCGTGCAGGAGTTGACGGGGGCCAGGCTTGAGGTACGCGATTTCGAGCTGCGTCTCTCTCATTTGAGCCTGGATCTTTACAACGTGGCTGTGCACGGAAAAGAAACTGATCCAACCCGGCCGCTGCTCTCGGCGGATCATTTGCAAGTGGGACTGACGATTGATTCGCTTCTGCATCGTAAATGGCACGTCCGCAACATTGCCATCGATCATCCAGTGGTGCGCCTCGCGGTGAACAAGGCCGGTGAGAACAATTTGCCGCAACCGCCAAAGAAGAGCCAGAGCAGCAGCCAGGTGAATATATTCGACCTCGCCATCGGCGACCTGAAGCTCAATCGTGGTGAAATCCATTACAACGACCGAAAGACACCGCTTGACGCTGAGGTGCGCGATCTAAACTTCAATGCCGGTTATCGTTCAGGAGAAAACAAGTATGTCGGCGAGCTGAAATACAGCTCGGGAAGAATCATCTATGGCGCATACGCTCCCATAGAACACAACCTGGAAGCGAGATTTGGGCTAACGGCGCAAACTTTCGCCCTGGACAATCTTGGGTTGTCTGCGGGTAAGTCCCATCTAGCGTTGACGGCGACACTGAACAATTACAGTTCGCCCAATCTGCAGGCCGAAGGCAACTATGAAGCTGAACTGACTACCAGCGACTTTCAGCGCATCTTAAACAATCCGTCTGTGCCAACGGGCACGGTGCGGCTTACAGGCAACTTGAAATATCAGGCTGACCCGAATCGCCCGATGCTGGAAACAATTTCGGTTGCCGGGAACGTTAGCAGCCAGGGGCTGGCAGTCAGGACGCCGAGCATACAAACAACGGTGCGCGATCTCTACGCGCGCTATGCGCTGGTAAAAGGCAATGCGCAAGTCGACGACATTCATGCCCGTGTTCTGGGTGGAACCGTAAGCGGCAAACTGACAATTCGCGACGTGGCCGGCGCAGGGATCGCGGAACTACAGGCCAGAGTGAAAGATCTCTCCCTGGATGAAGCGCAGACATCGACACGGCAGCAATCGCTGGAGCAAGCACATCTGAGCGGCAGGGTGAGCGCGGATGCCACCGCCCGCTGGACGAAGACACTGGACAATCTGACAGCACATGCCGATGCCACACTGCAGGGCAAGCTGGGCCAGTCGCCGGCGATGGCACTGGCCGGGGTGATCCACGCAGATTATGCGGCCCAAAGCCAGGAGCTCTCGCTGACCAAGAGCTATCTGCGCACCCCGCGAACAACCATCAACGTGAACGGCAAAGTAAGCGATCACTCGCAATTACAGGTCGCGATGTTGTCACAGGATTTGCACGAGCTCGAGATGCTGGCGACTGCGCTAAGCAAACCCGTTCCTGGCCCGCCTCCAGCGCCGTTGGGACTCTACGGCGCAGCCAGCTTGAATGCAACCGTCAGCGGCCCGACCAATGCTCCGCAGATCAAGGGTCAAGTGGAAGCCCGGAATTTCCGTGTAAAAGGCAGCACGTGGAGAGTGCTGCGTGGCGGCTTCACCGCCGATCCTTCCCAGGTGAGCATAAGCAACGGCGACCTTGAAGCACAGCTACAAGGTAAGATCAGCTTTGACGCGCAGGCTCGTTTGAAAAAATGGGCTTATTCGCCGGCAAGCCCAATTGCCGTAAAACTTTCGGCTTCACAGATCTCGATGGCCGATCTGGCGAAGCTGGCGAACCAGACGTATCAGGTCACGGGTACACTCTCACTCAATGTAGCGGTGCATGGATCGCAATTGAACCCGATTGGCCAGGGATCCGTCACGGTCGCGAATGCCAGGGTTGCAAATGAATCGATCCAGAATGTTCATCTTCAGTTCCAGGGAGATGGGAACGCAGTAAGCGCGAAGCTGGCATTGCAGATGCCGGCCGGAAAAGCCCAGGCTGATGTCAACTACATGCCGAAGAGCCAGGGCTATCGGGTAAGCGTGCAGGCACAAAACTTCCGCCTGGAGAAGCTGCAAACGGTGCAGGCGCGCAATATGCAGATTGCCGGTGGCGTGAACCTGAACGTGAACGGCTCGGGAACTGTTAAAGATCCGCAGCTCCAGGCGACACTGGAAGCGCCTCAGCTCCGGGTAAAGCAACAAACAATTCCGGACATCAAGCTCGAAACCACGGTGAAGAACCACCTGGCCACCATTGCGCTCGACTCCGCTGTGGCACAGACTTTTGTGAAAGCGCATGGCACCGTTGGAATTGAAGCGCCTTACCAGGCCGACGTGCAGCTTGATACTGGACGCATCGATTTCCAGCCGCTGTTGGCTATTTATGCGCCCACGCAAGCGCCTGATTTTTCCGGACAGACAGAGCTGCATGCAACCGTGCGCGGACCGCTCGCAGAAAAAGCCAAAGTGGAAGCGCACGTGGAAGTGCCGAATCTGGCGCTCAACTACAAGCAATTTCAGTTAGGAGCCACCAAGCCCATTCGTGTGGATTACCAGAACGGCACGGCAACGCTGCAGCCAGTATCGATTCGCGGAACCGGAACCACCATTGACGCGCAGGCAGTGGTGCCCGTTACTACTCCGAAGGCGGCGACATTCCTGGTGAAAGGCAACATCGATTTGAAGATCGCCGAGTTGCTGGTACCCGGCCTCACCAGTAACGGTCAGATTCAGCTGGACGTGGATTCACGACGCTTTGGTGCGGGATCGAATCTGAGCGGCCAAATCAAAATCGTGAACGCCAGCCTGCATACGGTTGACTCTCCTGTAGGCCTGGACCATGCGAATGGCGCGATCAACGTAACGCAATCCAAGCTGGAGATTGCAAGCTTTGAAGGCCAGATGGGCGGCGGCACAATCAATGCATCCGGCGCAGTGGCTTACAGGCCGGCTGTACAATTTCAGCTCAGCGTGGCGGCAAACAATATCCGCGTGCGGTACCCAGAGGGCGTGCGGGTGATCCTGGCCTCAAACCTTGCGCTTACCGGCAATCCCCAGGCCTCAACCGTGAGCGGACAAGTCAAGATTGAGCACATTTCCTTCACGCCGGACTTCGATATCGGCACCTTCACTTCGCAGTTCAGCGGCGCATCCACCGATAGCGGCACTCCTGGTTCGCTTACACAGAGCATGAAGCTCAATATTGCTGTGGAATCTACCAGCCAAATGAACCTGGCCAGCAGTCAGGTGAGCCTGAGCGGAGACGCGAACCTGCACGTCGTGGGCACGTCGGCGGTCCCGGTAATCCTGGGCCGCGCCAATCTAACAGGCGGTGAAATCTTTATAGCCGGAAACCGGTATCAATTGCGCAGCGGGACCATTGATTTCAACAACCCGGTGCGAACAGAGCCGGTGCTGAACTTGCAGGTCTTGACTACGATTGAACAATACAACATCACACTGGGTTTGCACGGTCCGCTGGAGAAGCTGGAGACCACGTACACGTCCGATCCGGCGTTGCCCCCGGTTGACATTATTCACCTGATTGCAACCGGCACCACGCAAACGGCTGCCAACGCAGCCCCAAGCACGCCTCCGGTGCTGGGCGCAGAATCATTGCTGGCATCCCAGGTGAGCAGCAAGGTGAGCGGCCAGATCGCCAAGCTCGCCGGCCTGTCACAGTTGCAGATCGATCCGAACCTGGGTACTGATAACGGACAAAACCCAGGGGCGCGGATTGCCATTCAACAGCGCGTCACCAGCAGCCTTCTGGTTACCTATGCGACCGATGTAACCTCCACGCAGCGGCAGGCGATTCAGCTGGAGTACAAATTCAATCCTCGATGGTCAGTGACGGGCACGCGCGACCAGAACGGTGGGTTTGGCGTGGATGGGAAGTACAGAAAAGATTTTTAGAAGAACATTCTCCAGAGTCATAGCTGCGAAAGCAGTGTGCCTTTCGTGCGGGTGTTTTCATTGCGTGGCAACCTCACCGCTTCGATTGACGTTCCTAAGATCATCTGTGTTCTTGCGAGGGGAGGAGTGTTATGGCTAAGACTGCAGCAGACGTACTGATCGAAGGCTTAATTGACTGGGGTGTCGACACGGTCTTCGGCCTGCCGGGTGATGGAATCAACGGCATCATGGAGGCGCTGCGCACGCATCAGGAACAAATTCGTTTCATTCAGGTGCGCCATGAGGAAGCAGCTGCTTTCATGGCTTGTGGCTACGCAAAATATACGGGCAGGCTGGGAGTGTGCCTGGCCACTTCCGGCCCCGGAGGAATTCATCTTCTGAACGGCCTCTACGACGCCAAGCTCGATGGACAGCCGGTTCTTGCTATCACCGGTCTTCCCTTCCACGATCTAAATGACACGTTCACACAGCAGGATGTCGCGCTGGACCGGCTCTTCATGGATGTGGCAGCTTACAGCACCCGAGTGATGGGGCCGACGCACGTCGAAAACGTGACCGAACTCGCCTGCCGCACTGCCATCGGATATAGGAAAGTGGCCCACATCACATTCCCCACTGATATTCAGGACATGAAGGCCGATCGCAAGGGTGGCTCCAAGCGAAATGTTCCCGGGCACGTTTCCAGTGTTCCTGCCGACAGCGGCCATCTTCCGAGCGAAGCAGATCTGCGTCGCGCAGCGGCGATTCTGAATGAAGGAAAGAAAATAGCCATTCTTGCCGGTCAGGGAGCGCTCCGCGCGACGGATGCGCTCCAACAAACGGCTGATGTTCTGGGCGCGCCTATTGTAAAAGCGTTGCTGGGCAAGGCTGCCGTCCCGGATGACAGCCCGCTTACCACAGGCGGTATCGGGCTGCTGGGCACCAAGCCGTCCCAGGAGGCATTGGAAAACTGCGACACGCTTCTGATTGTCGGGTCATCGTTCCCTTACATTGAATTCATGCCGAAGCCAGGTAAAGCCAAGGCTATCCAAATTGATCACGACCAGATTCGTATTGGCTTGCGTTACAACGTTGAAGTTGGGCTGGTCGGTGACAGCCGCCGCTGTCTTGAAGCTTTGCTGCCGTTGCTGAACAGGAAAGGCGATCGCAGCTTCCTGGAGAAAGCACAAAAAGGCATGCAGGATTGGCGCGAGCTGCTGGGAAAGCGGTCCAGCAATATGGACAAGCCGATGAAGCCACAAGTTGTGGCGCACGAACTCGGACGGCGTTTGCGCGGTGATGCAATCGTCAGCTCAGATAGCGGAACCATCACTACCTGGTGGGCGCGGCACATTCCTGCTCAGAAGGGCCAGCTCTACTCATGCTCCGGCACCTTGGCCACGATGGCTTGCGGACTTCCCTATACGATCGCGGCCCAATTGGCGCATCCACACCGGCAGTGCATTGCCTTCGTGGGCGACGGCGGCTTTAGCATGCTGATGGCTGAATTGGCGACCGCAGTGAAGTACAAACTGCCGATTGTTGTCGTGGTGATCAAGAACAATACGCTCGGCCAGATCAAATGGGAGCAAATGGTGTTTCTGGGCAATCCGGAATATGGCGTGGACCTGCAGGCCATCGATTTCGTCAAGTTCGCGGAAGCATGTGGCGCCGTCGGAGTGCGCATTGACGATCCGAAAGAATGCGGTTCGGTCCTGGATCGCGCCATCAACGCCAACCCTGCCGGGCCGGTGCTGATTGAGGCCGTGGTTGATCCGTTTGAGGCCCCGATGCCAGCGAAGGTAACGTTAGAGCAAGCAGCCAAACTGGCTGAATCTTTGCTCCGTGGCGAGCCGAATCGAAGCAAGATCGTTACTACTCAGATCGCGGACCGGGTCAGAGAGTTGGTTTGAATAGGCCGGGAACTCTGATTGACAAATGGGATGCAAAAGCAACTCCCGACGAACCCGAATCGAGAGTTGCTTTTTCAGTGAATCAGGCCGCTTTGTCAGCCTCAAAATTGATCCGGCTGGCGATCTGGGTCAGCAGATGGTCCGCATGGCCTTCTTCTTTGATTGTCTGGTCCAATAAAGCTGCCTGGTTGCTCTTCCCCAGGACATGTGCCCACTGGCGGACCGCGCCATATACAGCGATCTCATAGTGCTCCACTCGTTGGGCAGCAGCGATCAATGCGGCATCGCGCACCGCCAGGTCTTTGGCGTCCTTAATCATGTCTTCTGCCTCAGTGACCAATGCCTTAAGCACCTTGCAGGTCTCAGCTTCGACATCCCTGGTCTCTTCCCGCAGGATATTCTGCAACCGTGTTACATGCACGTTGGTTTCCTGAAGATGCGATTGAAATGCTTGTTTCAATTGCACGTCAGTGGCCTTCTCGATCATCTTGGGCAGAGCATCAACAATCTGCTGCTCGGTCGAGAGCAGCATTCGGAGTTGATTGTGGTAAAGCTCACGGAGTGTTTCCAGATTCGCGGACATAATTTTCATGGCATTAATCCCCTCAAAGTTAGAATGATGGTGTTAAGCTGTTTTTTCGTCGAATAGCTGAGGACTGCGATGTCCCCTCAGTGCCTTGTCGAACTTCTTTTACGCTTCAGGCGTCTTCAATCCTGAGACTCCCCTTTTGCCTTATATCTTTTTACGATGGATAAAGATTGTTGGCAGATGCCAGCAAGACGGTAGAAACGCAAGCTGGATTCCATACTGCACGCCAGACAATTACGAATGCGACCACCGGTTTGTGACGGCACAACCTGTACTGATTGAGCGGTTTCCAAATGACAGGAGACATGATTCCTTCATCGCCAGATCATTGCTGGAGCGTTTCGCGTATCCTGACCTAGCGTTGTTGCTGAGCAGCACGGGCTCATAAGTTTCTCATCCTAACTACTGTGCCCGCGTACGATTCAAGAGTTCCCCGGATCCAGGATTACGGCGTGATCGGAGACAGCCGCAGCCTGGCCCTGATTTCGAAATACGGATCAATCGACTGGCTGTGCTGGCCGCGATTTGATAGCCCATCGATTTTTGCCGGCATCCTGGACCAGAACAAAGGCGGATTCTGGTCCATTGCGCCTCTTGGCCCGTGCGAAACCAGGCGCCGTTACGTCGGCAATTCAAATGTCCTACAAACGGAATTTCATTGTTCAAGCGGACGAGGCACGCTTACCGATCTCATGCCTGTCTCATCAGAACAATTCAAACGGCAGAGCATGGTTCCCACGCATGAGATTCTGCGCCAGCTGATCTGTACTGAAGGCGAGATCGCGATCAAGATCGATTTTCAACCGCGCCCCGCTTACGGAACAAAGCTGGCGCGCATTCGCGATATGGGGCCACTGGGATTGCGTATCGATGATGGACGTGCGACATACCGTCTGCGCGGCAGCATCCCGATGACCAGTGAAGAGCACAGCGCTTACGCACAACTCATCGTAAAACGCGGCGGGACGCTTCAATTCTCATTCAGCTACGCGGAAGAGGCGCCGGCCGTGTTGCCCGCGTTAGGCAAACGCGCCGACGACGCAATCCGGCGTTCGATCGCGTGGTGGGAGCAATGGGCCTCGCGATCGAAATATCAGGGCCCGTACCGCGAGGTGGTCACGCGAAGCGCCTTGCTTCTCAAGCTATTGGCCTATGCCCCATCGGGCGCCATCATTGCCGCACCCACAACTTCCCTGCCGGAGAGAATCGACGATCACTTGAACTGGGACTACCGCTATTGCTGGCTGCGCGATGCCTCATTGACAGTTCGTGCGCTTTTGGGCCTTGGGTATTTAGAAGAGACGGAAGCATTCCTCACCTGGCTTCTACATGCTACACGGCTGACCCAGCCGGAACTCAGGATCCTCTACACGGTATTTGGCCAACTTGCGCCTTCCGAGTACGAACTCAGGCATCTGACTGGATACAGTGGTTCCTCTCCAGTGCGCATCGGCAACGATGCTCGTAAGCAGCTCCAGCTCGATGTCTATGGCGAGGTCATTGATGCGAGCGCCCAATATGGAGAATGCAACGGAGGATTCGATCGCAGCACACAAAAAGTGCTAATCGGGTTTGGAAAATACGTGGCCCAAAACTGGAACCAGCCTGATGAAGGCATCTGGGAACCGCGGTCAGGAAGGCGAAACAACACGCACTCCCGCCTGCTCTGCTGGACCGCACTCGACCGCCTGCTGGCCATGGAGGGGAAAGGCGTGCTTAGCGGAGTGCCACGCGATTGGTTTACACGTGAGCGGGACCGTATTCGTCAGCAAATAGAACAACGCGCCTGGAACGACCGCCTCCAAAGCTATGCAGATGTACTGGACGGTGACGGAATCGATGCCACGCTGCTTCGTATTCCGTGGTACGGCTTTGAGGAAGCGGGCTCGGAACGAATGAGGAACACATATAAAAAAGTATGCGAGCATCTCAGCGCCGGCAATGGATTGCTGTTTCGATACCGGCGCGAGCCGCGTGAAGGGGCGTTCGGCATTTGCGGCTTCTGGGGCGTTGAGTACCTTGCCCTGGGAGGGGGTACGCTCAGAGAAGCCCACCGGTGCTTCGAATCGCTGCTGAAATATGCCAATGATCTGGGTCTCTTTGCAGAAGAAATCGATGCTGACTCTGGTGAAGCATTGGGTAATTTTCCCCAGGCATTTACGCACATCGGACTCATCAGCGCAGCGCTCACGCTTGCGGAACAGGAGCGGGGGAAAGAACATCCGGCCGGGCAAACCGGCGACGATGTGCGCACGTCCGCGGGAGCCCAAGCATGAATTGGATTAGTTGGCTTGTGTGCGGATTTGCTGCAACCATCGTGCTAACAACCATCAGTTCTGCTGCCCAAGGCCTGGGACTCACACGGATGAATCTTCCATACATGCTGGGCACCATCTTCACCCTTGATCGCGATCGGGCAAAACTCTACGGCTTTGGTGTTCACCTTTTTGCTGGATGGATATTCTCTCTGATCTACGTGCTGCTCTTTCACCAATTAGGCGCCGCCGGATGGTGGCGTGGAGCAGTGTTCGGCTTGATTCATGGAATCGCAGTATTGGTCATCGTGGTGGGACTACTTCCCGGCTTGCATCCACGCATGGCCAGCGAACAACATGGACCGGAGGCCCAAAGCTTATTGGAACCGCCTGGATTTCTGGCGCTGCACTACGGAGTGCAGACGCCACTGACAATCCTGTTTTCACACTTGGTCTTCGGCACAATGCTGGGAGCGTTTTATCGATTGAAATAGCCCACTGAACGATCATGCCGCACTAGGATATGCTACTGTGCTCAGCAAGGCGTTCTCGGCCTGTCGCGAATCAAGCCGCGTGTGCTGGGCCACGACCGGGACATCAGAACGAATGACGCTGGAAAAATCTTTGTCTCTCGGAATCGGTTCGGGATCGGTCAGATCATTGAATCGAATGTGGCGTGTGCGCTGAGCAGGCACCGTGATTTTGTACGGGCCCACCGGTGTGCGATCAGAGTAGTAGATCGTGATCTCAACATGCGCGTCCTGGCTCGAGGTATTGAGCAGGCAGACCGTTTCATGGCTCAACATCTGCGGCTTGGGCCCATGGCTTTCCGGAGGGATATACCCTTCTGCGATCACCCATTCTCTGACGCCGATTGTCTTGTTCATGCTTCCTCCTATTCAGGATTTTCTCAGCAGCTTCCATCCAAGCCCGCCCGCTCCGGCCACAGCCAGTACAGCCAGGGCTTGTAACCTGGCTTTGCGCCGTGTGGACCTGCGCCGCGCGACAAGAACCCTCTCGGGATAAACGTCGGTGGCGCGGCCGCTTTGATGCTCGAATCCCATCTGAATGACCTCAGCCAAATGTAGTGCGCGCCTGCCGGTTTCCTGGGCAATCTGCTCGCGACAGCTGAAGCCGTCGGCGATGATCACGGTAGAAAGCGGAGCACGACGCACGGCCGGCAGTAATTTGCGCTCGCCAATCTCTATTGAAACGTCATATTTGTCGCGCTCAAAACCAAACGAACCGGCCATGCCGCAACAACCTGAGGCCATGACATCGGAGTCAAGTCCCATCTTCTTCATCACGGAGTTCTCGGCATCGAACCTGAGCAGAGACTTGTGATGACAATGCCCCTGCACCAACGCCTTTCGTTCGATGCGCGGCAATTCCGCGTAATCTGCTTTTTGTTCCAGGAACTCGCTTAAGAGCACGGTCTGTTCTCGTAACTTATTGGCCAGCGGATCATCGGGGAAAAGGCTGTGGAGTTCATCGCGAAAAACAGAAGCGCAGCTTGGCTCCAGTACTACCAGAGGCATTCCGGCTTCGATCTGCGGCTGCAACGTCTTCAGGATTTTCCGCAAATAGCGCTTTGCCGTGTTCAGCATTCCGTAGTCATAAAGTGGCCTGCCACAACAAAGATGTTTGCGGGGAACCTCAACCTGAAATCCGGCATTCTCCAGAACTTCAGTCGCAGCCTGGGCGGTTTCAGGGAAAAAATAGTTATTGAAAGTATCTGGCCACAGGATGACTTTTCCTTGCGCCGCAAAGCGCGACCGCGGCTTTCGTTTGCCAAACCAGCTGCGGAAAGTCTGCGGGGCAAATTCCGGAATGGTGCGCCCGAGCGGCATGCCTGCTGCGATCCTGGCTGCATGGCTCAGACCCGGCGTTTGCGTCACAAGATTGACCAAGCCTGGCCACAGAGAAGCTATGCGGGACCACTGATCAACCAGGCCGAACGCATAAGCATGGCGAGGACGTAGCCGCCCTTCCCAATAGTGCGACAGGAATTCAGCCTTGTATGTGGCGATGTCCACGTTGACCGGACAATCACCCTTGCAACCCTTGCAGGCCAGACACAGATCGAGTGACTCTTTCACGTTCTCATCGCGCCAGCCATCGGCGATCACGTTACCGTTGAGCATCTCCCAGAGATGATGCGCGCGCCCGCGGGTAGTATGACGCTCTTCATGCGTCACCATGAAGCTGGGACACATGGTGTCATCGTCAGACTTCTCCGCGTCTTTGCGACGGCACTTACCAACTCCGACGCAGCGCAACGCTGCATGGGCGAACCGGCCTTTATCGTCAGGATATTTGAAATGAGTCTCTGGCTCCCAGGGCTTGTAGCCGGCGCCGAGGCGCAGGTTCTCGTCAATGCGATACGGATCAACAATTTTTCCCGGATTCATCTTCCAATCGGGGTCCCAGATCGACTTGAACTCACGGAAGGCCTCGATCAGTTCGTTGCCAAACATCTTGTACAGAAATTCCGCGCGGGCCTGACCATCACCATGCTCGCCGCTGAGGCTGCCGCCGTGCTTGACGCATAGATCTGTCGCTTCGTCCATGAAGGAGCGCCACTTCCGTATTCCGGGCGCGCTCATGAGATCAAAGGTGACGCGGCAATGGACGCAGCCCTGGCCAAAATGGCCATAAAGCACCGATTTATATTCGTATTTGTTATAGAGCGCGCGGAGGTCGCGAAGGTAGCTTCCGAGATTCTCCGGCGCCACAGCTGAGTCTTCCCAACCTTCCCAGGTGTCAGCTTCGCCGGGGACGAAAGCCGTTGAACCTAAGCCGGCTTCACGTACTTCCCAGATGTGTTCGATATCGGCGGTGTCAGTGAACAGTCTCATCGATGGCGCGTGATGCTTGCTCTTGAGCACCTCCACTACATGGTTGGCCAGATCGATTGCGTCCTGGCGCTGTTCAGCTCCGAATTCAGCCATCAACCAGCCTTTCCCATCCGGCAGAAGTTTGAGAAAGCGGGAGTTCGGACCGTGCTTCTTTTCGATGTTGTGATAAAGGTCCTCGTCGATTCCCTCCAGGGCGGTTGGCTGGAATGGAAGAATGTCCGTGACGTGGTCTGCCGCTTCGTATACGTCGGGATAACCGAGCATCAGGATTACACGCTCTGCTTTGGCGTCGATCAGACGCACCTTGGCTTCGAGAATCGTCACCAGCGTGCCTTCGCTGCCGACCAGGGAGCGCGCAAGGTTGAATCGGCCGTCTTCTCCGGGTAACAACTGATCGAGGTTGTAGCCGGAAACACGGCGAGGGATCTTCGGATACTTTTCCCGCACCAGGCCGCCGTAGTGGGACCGCAATGATTTGAGATAGCGGTAAATATCCCCAACGCGGCCACCCTGAAAGATGCGCCGATCAAATTCGGCATCGTCCGTCCAGCCTACGATCATGTGTGTTCCGTCATAGAGCAATATCTCGAGCTCTTCAACATTCTCATGACACCGGCCTGACATCTGCGCATGCGCGCCGCAGGAGTTATTGCCGATCATCCCACCGAAACAACAGTGAGTGTGCGTCGCCGGATCAGGTCCCCAGGTGAGAAGCTTGCCGCTCTTCTCCATTGCTTGATCGCGCAGTTCGTCGCAGACTGTTCCCGGCAGCACGCGGGCCCAGCGCTGCTGCGTGTTGATCTCCAATACTCCGTGCATGTACTTGGACCAATCCATCACAACGGCTGCGTTGCAAGTTTGACCGGGGATGCTGGTGCCACCGGCGCGCGACAACAGCGGAGCGCCAAACTGATGACAGGCAGCAACCGTGTGGACCACATCCTCTTTGGAGCGAGGAATTACCACGGCGATGGGTACTTGCCGGTAGTTGCCGGCGTCGACCGCATACATGGCCTTGCTACCAGCGTCGAAGCGAACCTCGCCGGCCATGTTACGGCGAAGGTGCTGCTCGAGGCCCACAGTGTCAATGTGCGGAGACCGCCAGTCAGCAGGACGGTTTGTGATGGATCTTTTGAGATCGTCCACGGTAACAAGCGGCACTTTGCTGGCTGACATCGACTCTCCTTATGCGGCTAGTTTTTCTTCTTCGGCTCGTTTCAGTTCCAATCCGAGGCCGGGCCGCGATAGATCCGGACGCAGCTCTCCATTCGCCAGTTGCGGCAGGCCATCAAACAACATGCGCTCGATGCGCACATGATCGTGGAAGTATTCAAGGTTCCTGAATGGCGTCACAGCGCAGACAACGTGGGTATGCAGCGCCGGCGCCGTGTGAGCTGAGAGAGGAATGTTGTGCGCCTGGCAGAGCGAGGCTACCTGAAGAAAGCCCGTCACGCCGCCACAGCGCGTGATATCGGCCTGCTGCACATCCACCGCGCCGGCCGCAAGCATTCTTTGGAAATAAAAGAGGTCATAGCCGTATTCTCCCGCGGCGATGTCCATGCCCGCTGGCGCACGGTCGCGCAGCAGGCGAAGGCCCTGGAGGTCATCGGAAGAGACCGGCTCTTCAAACCAGCAGACATTGAGGCCGGCAAACTTCTCTGCCTGGATCAGCGCCTGCTTTCGGTTATAGGCGCCATTCGCATCTACGAACAGCTCCGTGTCAGTTCCAATAGCTCCGCGGGCAAGCCGCGTTCGATGCAGGTCGCGACTTGTATCACGCCCGATCTTCATTTTCACGCTGCGGATTCCCTGACTGGCCCACCCGGAGAGTTGCTCAGCCAAACGTTGATCTGAATATGAAATAAAACCGCCGCTCCCGTAGATCGGTGCTCCAGACCGTACCTGGCCGAGCAAAGTCACCAACGGCACGTTCAGCAGTCGCGCCTTCAGATCCCAGAGCGCGCAATCTACGGCTGAGATCGCCATGGAACAGATCCCTGGCCGGCCAAGATTGCGTAGGTTGCGCCACATGGCGGCGTAAATTGCCGGCGGGGACATCGCGTCACTCTGAATCACAATGCCGGCCAGGGTGTTATGGATGAGAGACGCCGTAGCGATGTCAGCGTAGGTATAGCCCAGGCCATTCTTTCCGGCCGCTTTGACCTCGACTAAAACCAAGGTCGTTCGATTCCATTCCAGAGTGCCGTCAGACTCGGGCTCATCCGTTGGTACCGTATAGCTGGATACCCGCACCGACTCAACTGGAATGATGCTGGAAGAATTCCCCATGACTGTGGCCTGGTGTCTCTGAAGCGTTGCAGAGCAGATGGCTGCCCCCTCCTTTAATTCGATGTGATCCGCGAATCCTGAGATCGCCACAGGCATACACAATATCGGCCTGCGATGTATGGAAACCAGCCCAAGCGCGACGGCCATCTAAACAATTGTCGATCGAGTCAGCAATGGGGAGAGCAGAATGGCCAAACATGAAGTTGTTGTCATTACCGGAGCTTCCGCGGGTGTAGGACGCGCGACGGTGCGAGAATTTGCAAAACATGGCGCGTGGATCGGATTGATTGCCCGAGGGGTAGACGGACTGGAAGGCGCACGGCGCGAAGTGGAAGCGGCCGGCGGAAAGGCGCTCGTGCTGCGCGTTGACGTGGCCGATCCGGCTCAGGTCGAAGCAGCTGCCCGGCAGGTGGAGGACCAACTCGGTCCAATCGATATCTGGGTCAACAATGCAATGGCTTCTGTGTTCTCTCCCATCAAAGAGATGCCCGCAGAAGAATTTAAGCGCGTCACCGAAGTCACCTATCTCGGCTATGTGTACGGAACTCTCGCTGCATTGAAGCGCATGCTTCAACGAGATCGCGGGACCATCGTGCATGTTGGCTCGGCCCTTGCTTATCGCAGTATTCCCTTGCAATCGGCCTACTGCGCAGCCAAACATGCAATTCTGGGATTCTTTGCCTCATTGCGCACGGAACTCATGCACGACAAAAGCAATGTAAAAACAGTGATGGTGCAGATGCCGGCGCTCAATACTCCACAGTTCGGCTGGGTAAAGAGCCGATTGCCGCGCAAAGCCCAGCCGGTGCCTCCGATTTTTCAACCTGAAGTTGCCGCCCGCGCAATCTACTACGCGGCCCATTATCCCGAGAGGCGCGAGTATTATGCAGGCTGGTCGACCGTGAAGGCGATCATCGGGAACAAATTGATGCCCTCACTCGGTGATCGGTACCTGGCGCGCGACGGCTATGACGCTCAACAGCACGATGGTGCTGAAGATCCCACCCGCCCTAACAATCTTTGGGAACCAGTTGCGGGAGACCATGGCGCGCACGGCACATTTGACGACCTTGCAGAGGCATCCAGCTTTGAACTGTGGACGGTAAGGCATTCAAAGTGGCTCGCTGCCGCGGCAGCATTGGTCGCAATGGGTACTTTCATAATCGGCCGAGGGATGAAATCGGAAGAAAGTGGTACGCAAAGACCGAACCAAGCAGCCTAGCATTAGCTACGGAAGCACGCTTTTGGTTTCAGCGATTAAACCGTGGAAGCGAATCCGGAGCGTCGCAGCAGCAGGATGGCAAGGAAGACGCCAGCGAGAACATCGAACGAGAGACAGAAGCCGGGCCACCACGCCGGGACTCCGGGATTCTGAATCAACAGATGATGAAAGAAGTCGAAAACGCCATGTCCGGCGAGGGCAGCCGCAGCCAGCCAAAGGTTCTTCTTGAAACCTGCCACGGCCAGAGCGAGAAAAGCAGCTGCTACCAGGGATTCCAGCGCCAAAGCCGGCTTGGAACTTCCCATCACCGCAAACAGAATGTAGTAGGTCGCAACCACGATGACCATCGCCGGATAGAAGACGCGGTCGCGGTCAAATCCTACCCACGTGGCGAAGGCGCACACCACCACGGCGAGTCCAACCCCGATCAGGTATTCCATGGAATCCTCTCCATCTCTTTGCGAGCGCGTTCGCGATCTTTTGGGAGCAATCGCCGTTGCGTAAGTCGACGCAGCCAACTGTCGTCGCACGCAAAAGGACCACTCGAGCGAAGCCCCGATACATAGCCAGTTACGCCACGAGTGACCATCGATAGCGTTCATAGATATAGCACGGCAATCGTGGCTGTAAGCTTTACTGATCGGCCGGATCAACCGCCGTGTCACTTAAGATAAAGGGCGAGAAGGATACCGATCAGAATCAGGGCGATCACCACAGCCCCGAAGAAGACGAATTTCCTCTCCACCTGGCGTTCTAGGTGTTGGATTCTATTCTTTTTAACTCCCATGGTCGGCCCCGCGCTGGCCTCAGACACAGGATACGCAATTTGAGCCAGTCTGCGAAAGTCGGGATTTAGCGAAGAATGGCGGTTACGCCTTAGTGCTCAGGGCGCTCGGCCATTGTATGATTACGTCCTAATCCCCTTTGGAATTGGCCATTGAAGCTGAATAAACAAAACATATTGATTCTTGTGGCGCTTCTGGCAGGCGTAGGGCTGTTCACCGCCTTTCAGATGAGAAGCAAGGCTCCCGTTGAGTACTACACCGCCAAAGTCGAGAACGGGGAGATCAAGCAAGTCGTCGAGGCCACGGGAACAATCAACGCTGTTATCACCGTGCAGGTCGGCTCACAGGTCTCCGGGTCGATCTCAAAGCTCTACGTCGATTTCAACTCTCATGTCCGGAAGGGCCAGTTGATCGCGCAGATCGATCCTGCGCTGTTCGAAGGCGCGCTGGCGCAAGCGAAAGCGGACCTGGAAAATGCCCGAGCCAATCTGGCTGTGGCAATGGCCAATACCGCGAAAGCCAAGGCGAGTGACGTGCAGATGAGAGCTGATTACGAGCGCAATCTGGGCCTGGGAAAGCAGGGCGTAGTAAGCCAACAGACCCTTGACGTAGCCAAGGCGAACGCGGAAAGTGCAACCGCCCAGGTAAACGGAGCTGTCGCCCAGGAGCAGCAGGCACGCGCACAGCTTCAGCAGAAAGAAGCGGCGGTCCAGGTGGCGCAGACAAACCTGGATTACACCACGATCCATGCGCCGATTGATGGCACGGTGGTCGCGCGGAATGTTGATGTCGGCCAGACTGTCGCCGCTTCGCTGCAGGCGCCCACGCTGTTCGTCATCGCCCAGGACCTGACCAAAATGCAGGTTTATGCGAAGACCGATGAATCAGACGTAGGCCAAATCCGACCCGGACAAAAGGTTTCATTCAAAGTCGATGCATATCCGCGGGAAACTTTTACCGGCACTGTCTCACAGGTCAGAATGAATTCGACCGTCGTGCAGAATGTTGTCACCTATGACACGATTATCGACTTCTCCAATCCGGACCTGAAACTCTTCCCCGGAATGACTGCTTATGTGAGCATCCCGGTGGCTACGGCCGCGAATGCGATCAAGGTTCCCAACGGCGCATTGCGCTATAAGCCCGATTTCAAGGCGGACGAGATTCGCGTTTTGTATCAGAAGTATGGAATTCCTGAAGGTGCCGCACAACGCAAACCGGACAAATCCGCTTCTGGCGATGCTGCCGAGAGTCGCAGTGCCAAATATGACGATCAAGTTGTCTGGAAGCTCCTTCCCGACAAGACACTACAACCTGTGCGAATCAGGACCGGAATCACCGACCATACTTTTACAGAGATGGTGCAGACTTTGAACGGCGACGTAAAAGTTGACGATGAGCTAGTGACCGGACTGGCGCAGGGACACGCATCGAGTGCTCCACGGCCGGGCGGTCCAAGTACGCCGCGGGGGCGCTAACATTCCATGGGTGCGCAGCAGGCCAATTCGACCGTCCCTGAAGTCTCAGGAATAGAGACGAAGCCGTCTGAGATCATGATTCAGGTCGAAGACATTCACAAAACGTATGATCTGGGCGAGACGCAGGTTCATGCCTTGCGCGGCGTGAGTGTCGATATCAGGCGCGGAGAATTTGTCGCCATTATGGGTGCAAGCGGCAGCGGCAAATCCACATTCATGAACATCCTGGGATGTTTGGACAAGCCCAGTTCAGGAAGGTATCTGCTGGAAGGGGCGGATGTTTCAAAGCTTGAGAAGAATGAGCTGGCACGGATCCGGAATCGCCAGATTGGTTTTGTGTTCCAGGGTTTCAATCTGCTGGCGCGAACCACGGCCCTGGAAAATACCGAACTCCCCACGTTGTATAGCCGAGTGGACAAAGCGGAGCGGCATCGCCGCGCCCTTGAAGCGCTGAAGATGGTGGGGCTGGAGGAGCGCACCGAGCACTTTCCATCACAACTTTCCGGCGGCCAGCAACAGAGAGTTGCCATTGCGCGAGCGTTGGTCAACCGGCCTTCGATCCTGCTGGCTGACGAACCGACCGGTAACCTGGACAGCCGCACCTCGGTGGAGGTGATGGAAATCCTGCAATCGTTGAATGACCTGGGTCTGACGATTGTATTGGTAACGCACGAGCATGACATTGCTCAGTTTGCCAGGCGGAGCATTATTTTTCGTGACGGCAAGATCCGGCGTGACGAGCCGGTCACTGACCGCGCTCGCGCCGCAGACGTGCTCAAGACTCTGCCTCTGCTGGAAGACTAGGAACTGTATGGACCTGGCGTCAACCCTTCGGATGGCGTTTCGCGCGCTGGCGCGCAACAAGACACGCTCAACTCTTACCATGCTGGGCGTGATCATCGGCGTAGGCGCGGTCATCGCGATGATGGGAATTGGCCAGGGCGCCGATCAGGCCGTACAGCGCCAGATCGCGAACCTTGGCTCGAACATGCTGTTCGTCAGCTCCGGCTCGATGAACCTTGGCGGGTTGAGATTGGGCTGGGGCGCAACCAAGACGTTGGTCCGCGAAGACGTTGTGGCAATGCTGAAAGAGTGTCCAGCGGTCGTGACTGCGGCGCCGGGAACACAGACATCAGCGCAGGTGGTTTATGAAAACGATAATTGGGGGACCAGAATCACCGGCTCGACGCCTGAGTATTTCGAGATTCGCACCTGGGATTTCCAGAGTGGTTCCAGCTTCAGCGAAGACGATGTAACAACTGCGGCCAATGTTGCGGTGATCGGCGAGACGGTGCGGAAAAACCTGTTTGCCACGACCGAGCCGGTCGGCAAGACTATCCGCATTGGGAACCTGCCGTTCAAAGTAGTGGGCGTCTTGGTCGCTAAAGGGCAGTCTCCGGCGATGAGCGAAGACCAGGACGACACCATCATCGTTCCCCTCACAACGCTGCAAAAGAAAATTACCGGACAACCGTGGCTGCGTTTTGTGATGGTCTCCGCCAAGTCGCGCTCGGGCAGCTATGCGGCACAACAGCAAATTCAGGCCTTGCTGCGCGACCGGCACCGCATTCGTCCAGAACAAGAGGATGACTTTACGCTACGAAACCTGGCCGACATGGCTGATCTTGCGTCAGAAGCCAGCAAAGTAATGACGGCGTTGCTTGCGTCCATCGCGGGAGTGTCGCTGCTTGTAGGCGGCATTGGAATTATGAATATCATGCTGGTTTCAGTAAAAGAACGAACCCGGGAAATTGGCCTGCGCATGGCGATTGGAGCCACAGAAGGCGACGTTCAACGCCAGTTCCTGACCGAAGCTGTTGTCATGAGTCTGGTTGGAGGCGCTGTTGGGATCGCAAGCGGCGTTGGGGCTTCGTTCGTGATCGCTTCAACTGCGGGATGGCCCATTCTGGTTTCCGGTACTGCGGTTGCAGGTGCAGCGGGTGTGGCGATCGCCATTGGGATTTTCTTTGGATACTATCCAGCGCAGAAGGCCGCTCGGCTGGACCCGATTGAGGCATTGAGATACGAATGACCAGGAATCAGTCATGTTTCTGAGCGTGATATTCCGAGAGGCCATGCAGGCGCTGGCCCGCAACCGGATTCGCAGCCTCCTGACGATGCTGGGAATCATCATGGGCGTCGGATCATTTATTTGTGTTGTTGCGGTCGGTGAAGCCGGCTCGAGCAAGGTAGAAGGCCAGCTCAGCAAAGTCGGCGACAACCTGATCTGGGTTGAAGCCGGGAGCCGTGCGCGCAACGGTGTTCGCGTCGGCAGCCGTGGCACCAAGACCCTGCTGCTGGGCGATGCAATGGCCGTGCTGGACCAGGTGCCCGGGATCAAGAGCGCTGCAGCCAACGTTGATGGTCGGATTCAGGTGGTTTACGGCAATCTGAACTGGGGTACACAGTATCGCGGGGTGAGCCCGGAGTATTTTGAAATTCGCAAATGGGACCTTCAAGAAGGGACAGAATTCACTCAGGACGACATGGACAAGAGCGCGCCTGTGTGCGTGATTGGACAAACCGTCGCCACCAATTTGTTTCAGGACGAGGACCCGGTCGGCAAGACAATCAACATTCAAGCCGTCCCTTTCAAGGTCATTGGCGTGCTCCAGGGCAAAGGATTTTCTGCCACCGGTTTCGATCAGGACGATTTCGTCGTGATGCCCCTCACTACGGCGCAAAAGCGGATCACTGGGGTTGAGTGGCTGGACGATATCTTCTTTTCTGCAATGTCACGGGAAGCCATACCCGAGGCAACGCGAAGCATCATCGGCGTGATGCGTGAGCGTCACCACCTGCGCGCCGGCGACGACGATGACTTCAATATCCGCACGCCCGAGGAACTGATTCGGGCGCAACTTGCCGCCGCCAACGTTTTCACCCTGCTGCTGGGCAGCGCCGCTTCTCTTTCCCTGATGGTTGGCGGAATCGGAATTATGAACATCCAGCTGATTTCTGTCACCGAGCGCACCCGGGAGATCGGCATCCGGCTGGCAGTCGGAGCTACCGAACGAGACATCCAATTGCAATTTCTCAGCGAGGCAGTTGTGATGAGCCTGATCGGCGGCGCGTTTGGAGTCCTGGCCGGCATTCTCGGTGGATTTATGCTGCAAAACACACTTCATTGGGACATGCAGCTCTCCCCCAGGATTATGACTATTGCCGGTTTGTTTTCCGCCGGAGTGGGGATCTTCTTCGGCTATTATCCAGCGCGAAAAGCCTCTCGCCTCGATCCGATTGAAGGTCTACGCTACGAGTGAGTCGGGTCTGTTCGATTTGTGCCGCAACCGGGAACTCGGTAAGTGATTGATTTAATGGCGCGCCCTGAGAGATTCGAACTCCCGGCCTTCTGATTCGTAGTCAGACGCTCTATCCAGCTGAGCTAAGGGCGCGCGACGGCGATAATTGCCTTCATTATTTTAGCAAAGCCTTTCTTATCTGTCGCCCGGTCAGCCGGCCAGGTGATGGGTCATTTCAAACTGACCGAGTACCGGAATAATCTTCACGGTTTAAAAATTCACGATTCAAATTTACAATCTCCGCAAATGCTCACTAGCTGGCATACAGTGCTCGAAATAGTCGGGCGGACGGCAGCGGTGTATGTGCTTGTGCTGCTCGGAATCCGTCTGACAGGCAAACGCGAGGTCGGGCAGATGACGCCGTTTGACCTTACCTTGCTGCTGCTCCTCAGCAACTCTGTGCAGAACGCAATGACCGGCCCTGATACCTCCCTCCTGGGCGGAGCCACAGCTGCGCTGGTCTTGCTCGTTCTGAATTTTCTGCTCGCAGAACTCTCCGGGGTAAACCGGCGCTTTCGCAAGATGATCCAGGGACAGCCTACCCTTCTGGTCCATAATGGCGAGTGCATCACGCCACATATGGCCAAAGAACATATTTCCATGGATGAGCTGAACCGCGCCCTACGTGAACACGGTGTTGGATGTGTTGGCGATGCTGCCCTGGTTGTCCTGGAAGTTGATGGCTCCATGAGCGTTCTAAAGTATGACGATGTTCCGAACCATACCAAGCCGCAAAAGAGGCTCAAGTTCCTGCACCGCAATTGAGTTTCGCGGCCACGCATTACCTCTCGATCCTGGGTGCCCCATCTAAAAATCATGAATGGGTAAAGAATATGGAAATGGACGAACTAAAAGAAGGCGCTGAACATGCCCGCGAAAAGGGCGAAAAGGCGATCGGCTTAACCATGGCGATTACAGCTGTGTTGCTTGCTGCTGCCACGCTGTTGAGCCATCGTGCCCATACAGAAGAAATAGTTTTGCAGACCAAGGTAAACGACCAGTGGAGCTATTATCAGGCAAAAAACATCCGCTCGCATGAATTGGAGGCATTTGCCAAGATGGAAGCAGTAGCCGCGAACGGCAAAGATCTATCAGCGGAGTTCAACAAAGATTCAGAGAAGCAGAGAAAAGACGCTGACGAGATCCGCAAGGAAGCTGAGGCGCTGGATCAGGAGACGAAAGTTATCGCACATCGAGCCAATTTTTACGATGCGGCTGAGCTGTTTCTGGAAATCTCCATTGTTTTATGTTCGGTCGCTTTGGTCGCGGAAATGAAACGTATTTGGCAGCTCTCCTTCGTTACCACTGCTCTTGGCGTAGCGGTAGCACTCTGGGCTCTGGTTTTGCTCCGATAGATCCTGTTATCGCGTCGGATCAATCGCTACGCCGGTAATGGCATTCGCTGCCAAGCCTGTATTGGAACCGTTGATGCTCCGCGCCGGCGTCACATTGCCGGTAGCGCTGGCCATGTTGGTAAATATCAGGATGCTGGCGCCCAGAGGCTCAACCACATACAACTCGCCATTCGAAACTGTGCGATTCAGGGCAATTTGTCCCGGCGACTGCAAGTGCGTATTGCCGCCGTTAATGTTGGAGGCAGGAACCACGTCTCCCGTGTTGACGCTGGCGCTCGCATAAGTCGTCAGGCTGACCGGGTTGGCTGAATTACCGACGATAATCCTGCCCGAGGCATCCAGCGCGAGACCTCGCGGCTGTGACAGCAGGGTGTCTGGGCCGGCAATTGAGCCGCCAACCAACCCAACTACATCCTGTGTGCTCGCAGAATCAAAGCGATCAACGGCATTGTCGGCCGGATCGCTTACGTAAAGCTGGTTATTGGTGGCGTCAAGAAACATCCCACCGATGGTGATCGCCGTGTTGAAATTCCGCACCGGCGGTACGTTACCGTTGATGCTTGAAGCCGAAGAAAATACTTTGACGGAAGTGCCATCGGCAACATAGAGCAGGTTGTTAATGGTGTCCACGGCAACGTCGATCGGCGCAACCAGCGTAGTGGCATTCCCGGAGATAATCCGCGTCGGCGTGGTGGCGCCGCCGGTAAGAGTGGAAACGTTGTCAAAAACAAGCACAGAGCTTCCGCCCTGGTTCGCCACATAAAGGCGGTCAGCGCCCGTATCGAGGAACAGATGTTGCGGGGACGAGATCTGCGATGCGGTAATCGTCGCCACCGGGGCAACGTTTCCGTTGGAGCTTTCCGCATTGTTGAAGTGAAGGATTCCATTGGGCGTAGCGACATAGAGCTGGCCGCCGGTGTTGCCTCCGCCTGAACTTGCGGTGGAGCGCCGAGGGGAGACACAACCGGCAACCAAACAGAGATTTATCAGTAAAATTGCGTAAAGACGCCGCATTCATCGACTCCTGAAATTTTGAGCACCGCGCCGCTCTCGAGCTATACCACAAGCTATCATGATAACTAAATGACTCATACGCAGAGAATCTTTCTCGCAACCTCTAATCCGGGCAAGGTGCGAGAGTTCCGTGAAGCCGCCCGGGCCATGGCTGTAGCGCTTGATCCCCTGCCCGGCCTTGATCAACTTCCTCTTCCGGTCGAAGACGGCCATACGTTTGCCGACAATGCCCGCAAAAAAGCCGAATACTACAGCCGTTTCACCCACGAATTAGTGCTGGCAGAGGACTCAGGCCTCATGGTCGACCCCCTCCAAGGCGCTCCAGGCGTATATTCCGCGCGCTATGCTGCAGTTCTCCAATCCGGCGCCGCTTCGCATCAGAACTCCGGGGACGAGGAAAACAATCTCGCACTCATCCAACAGTTGGAACGTCTGCCCGGCGGAAAATTTGCGGGCAAATATGTATCAGTGATTGCTCTGGCTCGCGACGGCAAGACACTGTCCACCTTCACCGGCGAGGCCCACGGTGAATTGCTTACTGTCCCTCGCGGCACGCAGGGCTTTGGCTATGATCCGCTGTTTTACTTCCCTGCCCTCGGTCGCACCTTTGCTGAACTGCCATTGGAGGAGAAGCGGCAGCATAGCCATCGCGGAAAGGCCTTTCGAGCGTTCCTGGATTGGTATGCAAAGATTCCCAGTAAATCCGAGACAGCGAGCTCTTAGCGCTTCTTTACGAATGGTCGATCGCTGACCGGCAAATGAATGTCTGGCCTCGTTTTTTATTGCCTTCCGCACGGTTTGAGATAACGGTTGCGTTGGCCCGCAAATCCAAGTAAATTCAAGGCTTCTTTATGGCTAAACGGTCCTCTCAATCTGCCGCAAGATCAATGAATGGCGCTTCAAATAAACACCAGCGCATCCTTGATGCTGCTATTGAGGTGATTGCGGAGCACGGTTTTTTCCACTCCCGCGTAGCTGAGATTGCCGATCGCGCCGGCGTGGCCGACGGCACGATTTATCTCTACTTCAAGAACAAAGACGAGCTGCTGATGGCGGCCATTGACTCTGCCTTCCATCGTTTTATCCAACGCGCGCGCTCATCGCTGGACCAGGTGGCTGATCCTCGAGAGAAGCTGCGTCGCATGGCGTTCCTGCACCTGGAGGCCCTCGGATCAAACCGCAGCCTGGCCATCGTCTTCCAAACTGAATTGCGGCATAGCGCCAAGTTCCTGGGACAGTTCTCGCATAACCTGCTGGTGGAATATTTTGACGTAATCAAGGGCGTTTTACGCGAAGGCCAGGAGGCGGGCGTCTTCCGCGCCGATATCTCTGTGACGATTGCTGCGCATTGCTTCTTTGGCGCTGTTGATGAGATAGTAACCACGTGGATCCTCTCCGACCGCGATCGTGACCGCGACTACCATCTCTCCAGCCTGACTGATTCGGTGGTGGCCATTGTTCTGAGAGGAGTGGAAACAGGCTCGTAAGTATGGAACCAAGGACCCTGGTCGATATCTTTTACGCCGCTGTGGCCCATGATTTAGAGCGCCATGTGATGTTCAAGCGCGCCACCGGCTGGCAGGTTATCTCTTCGCGCCAGCTTTATGGGTATGTGGCGACCTTGGCGCGAGTCTTGAAGCAGTGGGGCATCAAAAAAGGCGATCGAATCGCCATCTTAAGCGAAAACCGGCCGGAATGGATGATCGCCGACTTCGCCTGCGTCACCAGCGGCATCCCTGACGTCCCCATCTATACCACCCTCACGGCCGAACAGACTTTATATCTGCTGCAGAATTCAGGCGCCCGCGTCATCTTTGTTTCCACGCTGGAGCAGCTGCGCAAAGTGCAGTCGATTCAGGCACAGACGGCGCTGGAAAAAATCGTGGTCATGGACGACGTTGCCGAGATCAACGTGGTCCGCATGTGGTCTCTTCTTGAAGGAGCGACGAACGAGCAAGACCCGGAATTTGACACGCAGGCTCGCCAGATCCAACCGGACGATTTGGCCACACTGATCTACACTTCAGGAACAACGGGAACGTCAAAGGGTGTGATGCTGAGCCATGGCAACCTGACCTCCTGCGCTCTAGGCGCAAGCAAGAAATCTGAGTGGGTGGAGGGCGACGTTTATCTCTCCTTCCTGCCGCTTTCGCATGTGACGGCCCGCCACGTGGACTACGTTTGCTATCTCGATGGAGTGACCATCGTCTACTGCTCGAATTTTGAGCAGCTGCCGCAGATGCTGCAGGAGGCCAAGCCCACCATCATCATTGCTGTGCCTCGGGTCTACGAAAAAGTCCGCCAGGAAGCTGAACGCCGCGCCGGCCACGGGCTTCGGCGCAAGATCTTTGACTGGGCGGTCCGCGTAGGCGAAAGCCACAAAGAAGAGATCGCGCGCGGAGAAACTCCCAAGAGCCTGGCCTGGAAGCTGGCCAACACTCTGGTCTATGAAAAGATCCGTCACGGCTTTGGTGGACGGAGCCGCGGGTATTTCTCCGGCGGCGCTCCGCTGGGCAAAGAGATGGCCGAGTGGTTTTGTTCGGTCGGCGTCCCGGTGATGGAAGGCTACGGCTTGACGGAAACTTCACCAACGCTTTCTGTGAATCGCCCGGGCGAGTTTAGGATCGGTTCTGTGGGCAGGGTCAATGAGGGGCTGCAGCTCAAGATCGCCGACGATGGCGAGATCCTGGTCAAAGGCCCAACGGTTTTCAAAGGCTACTGGCAGATGCCGGAAGAGACACGAGCCACGTTCACGGACGGCTGGTTCAAGACCGGCGACATCGGCGAACTGGATAAAGACGGTTATCTCTACATCACGGACCGCAAGAAAGACCTGATCAAGACCTCAGGTGGAAAATTCATTGCTCCGCAGCCGATTGAAAATGCCCTCAAGACCAATGTTCTGATCGCGCAGGCAGCCGTGATTGGCGACAAGAGAAAATACGCCTCCGTCATCATCTCCCCGCACTTTCCTCTGCTCGAAGATTGGGCCCGGGCCAACGGTATAGCTTTCAACTCACGACAGGAACTGGTGAATGCAGAGAAGGTTCGCGGTCTCTATCGCGGCATTGTTGAAGCGTTGAATAAAAAGCTGGCGCACTTTGAGACCATCAAGAAAATCCTGGTGGTGCCGGACGAGTTCACGGTGGCCGCAGGCGAGATCACTCCCACGCTCAAGCTCAAGCGGAGCGTGATTGAGAGCAAGTACAAACAGCAGATCGAAGAGATCTACCAGGAGCCGCACCCGATTGAGATCGCTCCAGTCGGCTGACCGTCCTTTCGACCGGGCCAGAATTCATTACAATAGAGTTTATGGATGCTCTCATCATTGCGGGCAGGCAGTTTCGTTCCCGGCTGATCGTCGGAACGGGCAAGTATAAGTCAGGGCAGGAGACGGCGCGCGCCATTGAAGCCAGCGGTGCGGAGATGGTTACGGTTGCCGTCCGCCGTGTGAACCTCGACCGCAGCAAAGAGTCGCTGCTCGACTTCATTGATCCCCAGAAATTTTTTCTGCTGCCGAATACCGCCGGATGTTACACCTCAGAGGAAGCCGTTCGCGCAGCCAGGCTGGGCCGCGAAGTAGGACTTTCTGACTGGGTAAAGATCGAGGTCATCGGCGACCAGAAAACTCTCTATCCTGACGTTCAGGCTACGATTGAAGCCACTCGCGTTCTGGTCAAGGAAGGCTTTACAGTATTGCCCTATACCTCTGATGACATTGTGGTTGCCAAACGGCTCATGGATGCCGGCGCCAGCGCCATCATGCCGCTGGGAGCGCCCATAGGGAGCGGGATGGGAATTCAGAACACAGCCAATATCCAGATCCTGCGGGAGATGATCACCGAAGTTCCTCTGATCATCGATGCCGGTGTTGGAACGGCCTCGGATGCGGCAATCGCAATGGAACTGGGAGCGGATGCCGTGCTCATGAATTCGGGAATCGCCCACGCTGAAAATCCTGTTTTAATGGCCGAAGCCATGAAGCACGCCGTAATCGCCGGCCGACAGGCCTACCTTGCCGGCAGGATGCAAAAGAAGCTCTACGCAACCGCCAGCTCACCCATGCAAGGTGTCGTGCGCTGAGAGTTTTCCGGTTCCCGGTCTAGCGTGTCGTATCAATGGCCACGCCGACGGGGGAGCTGGCAACGCTCAGCGTAGTGCCCGGTCCAACAATGGCTCGATTGGGCGCAATGTTCCCTGTGGCCGTGGTGAGACTCGTGTAGACCGCAATGCGCGCGGCATTGGGATCAGCTATGTAGAGCGTTCCGGTGCCGGTGGTATCCACCGCAATCTGATTGGGAACGCTGAAGCCTGTATTGCTTCCGGTAATCTCGCCAGCAGGTGCAATGTTGCCGTTCGCGACCGCGGCGTTGTTATAGATGGTTATGCTGGGAGGCGCGGCGTTGCTCACCACCAGCCTTCCGGATCCATCCAGCTGAATGCCGCTGGGAGTAGCCAGATGCGTCGCAGCGCCCTGAATCGTACGGCTGGCGGTAACAGGGCCGCTGGCCAGAGTGCTGGCATTATCGTAGATAGTGATCGAGTTTGATGCCGAGTTGGCCGCGTACAGGCGGTCATTGGTTCCGTCGATAAAGACCGCGGCCACGGCAAATCCAGGACTCAGCGTGCGGGCCGGCGCTATGTTCCCGGTCGCCGTAGAAGCGGAGCTGAATACCTGAATGTCGATGTCATCCGCCACATACAGCAGATTGCGTCCGCGATCCAGGGTTAGATCACTGGGAGAAACCAATGTGGTGGCGCCGCCGCTGATGGTTCTTTCCGGCGCGACGTTTCCGTTCTTGGTGCTGATGTTGTCAAAAATCAGGATCGACAGGTCAGCATTGTTGGCCACGTATAACCGGTCGTTGGCTGCGTCCAAGGTGATGTAAGCCGGTGCCGTCAGCGTAGTGTTGGCCCCGGAGATTGTTGCGGCCGGAATAATATTGCCGCTATCGATAAACGCACTGTCAAATCGGACGATGGAATTGTTGCCTGAATTTGATACGTACAGCTTGCCCTGCGGTGTAGCGGTCGGCGTAGGAGTTGGACTGCCCGTAGGAGTTGGCGTGGGTGTTGGACCGCCGCCAAGGGTTCGCCGCGGCGAAATCACGCACCCTGTAACTACCAGTAAAAGAAGCAACGAGGATGCACAGAGCCATCCCCAAACGAAGCTGCGTTTGAACCCAAGTACCCGGACCATTATCAGGCAATCATAACCTGATTTGCTGGATTCCACCCGGCCATTCTGAGAAGAAAACCGCGCACCAAAGTAATGCCGCCATGGCTGGATTAGAAATTCTAATAGGCGGCCATTGGCCGCCTATTAACTGTGCATTCATCAAATGATTTGTTGTGGACTATTTCGACTTCTCGTCAGCTTGTTTGAGCATAGCCACCTTGGTTACATGGAGCGTGCCGTTGTCCATGGTTCCGGTAACGCTCACGTGATGTCCTTCATGACCTTTCAAGGCGTCCTGGTTGTCGACATTGATGACGCTCTTGTCTTTTTCTGAAACAAACACCAGCTTGGAGCCGGCTTCTGCACACTTTTTGGCGCAATCGGCATTGTCAATATCCTTGGCGCCGCACTTTTCATCGCTCACCCAGCCGTTCATCTTGGTGGATTTGGGAGCAGCAAACGTTACAGCGGAAGTCGAAGTTAGAAACGCCGCGGCTAACAACATCAACGCAATTTTTTTCATTACGGGATCTCCTCAGAGGATTTTTGCGACCGGCAATGCGGTCTGGAAAATAGCTTTCTGTTGAAACTACTGAGTCTGCTCAACAGAAAAGGTTACACCCGCTGCCCAGGCAACGTATATCGGGCGCTTGACCTAGTAAGCCTGGAGCTGAGGTGGCTTTTCGCTGTGGCAACGTCTGGAGTGTTATTTCTTGTCTTTAGCAGGAACGGCCGGAGCTGTGGGAAGGGTAAACACAATCTCTCCTGGCCGGGCATAGCGAAGGCGTTCACGCGCTTCTTTTTCAATAGTTTGAGGGTTGCTCTTTAAAGCTTTAATTTCCTGTTCCATGGCGCCATTCTGTTGCTGCAGGGTCTTGAGCTGCCGGTCAAGATCATGGGATTCATGCCGCTTTTGCTCATACACCATCAGGCCGTTGGCGCTGAACACAACATAGTAGGCGGCTAGGGCCAGCACCACGGCGATCAGCGGTGTGGCAAGCCTGCGCCGCCAGCCTCGAAGCTGCTCCTTCATATCCTGGATCAACGTCTCCATCTATCCTCAGTTCCTTAGTTCTTCACCCATTCCACCGCTGCTGCTGCCAACGCCGCTCGTTCCGATTCCGAACTGGCTTCGGAATAAAGGCGAACCACCGGTTCTGTGCCTGACGCGCGGTAGCAAACCCAGGAGCCGTCTTCGAATACCAGCTTGAGCCCATCGGTCCGGACGACCTGTTTTACCTTTCGCCCAGAGAGTTCTACCGGATCATTCTTCAACTTACTAGTGAACTTCGCTTTCGCTTCCGGCGTCAAGTGGAAGTTCTCACGATGCGGATAAAAGGAACCAACTTTGCCAAATAAATTTTTGATCTGCTCGCCAATCGATTTTTTTCGCCGTGCAACAGCCTCACAGCACAAAAGCCCGGCGATGATGCCGTCTTTTTCCGGAACGTGATAGCGGATGGATAGCCCGGCGCTCTCTTCGCCGCCGATGGCAATCTTGTCCTGCTTGATCAGCTCGCCAATGTATTTGAAGCCGACCGGAGTCTCATACAGCGGCACGCCATGGTGCTCGGCCAGCGCATTGATCATGTTGGTGGTGGCAACCGATTTGGCGACGCCATTCTTCCAGCCGCGGGTCTCGATCAGATAATCGAACAGCACGGCAATAATGTAGTTGGGTTGGATGAAGGTACCATCCTCGTCCACAATCCCGAAGCGGTCAGCGTCGCCGTCGGTGGCGATGGCAATCCGCGCGCCGAATTCTTTCATTTTGACACGCGCTTCCTTGAGCAGCGGGCCTTCAGGCTCCGGCGCATGCCCGCCGAAAAGCACGTCGCGAGAGTCATGCGATGTGGTGACTGGAACACCAGCTTCGCGCAGGAGTTCATCCGGGTAGGCGCGACCCGCTCCCCACAAAGGATCGAATAAGACCTTCAACCCAGATTCGCGAATCAGCGGCAGATCTACAATCTCGCGGAGCCGTGCCAAATAGGCGGGCTTCGGATCGATCGGTTCGGCAGCAACCTTCGCAGGCGCGCCGACAGCAGGATAGCCATTGGCCGGGATCAAGGCCTCAATGGCGCTGGTGACCTCAGGCAATGCGGGAGCGCCGTCAGGGGTGGAAAACTTGATACCGTTATACTCCGGCGGATTGTGTGAAGCGGTAAAGTTGATGGCGCCATCGGCTTTGGATCGAATGACCTCATAGGAAATAGCCGGCGTTGGCGCGGGGTCCGCGATCACCAAGGGCTTCACTCCCGCAGCAGACAGGACTTCCGCCGCTATTTCAACGAACCGCTCGCCCATGTAGCGCGGATCACGCCCGACGATGATGCGCGCACCGGCCGGATGTTTTCCGGCAACGTAGCGCGCAATCCCGCTTACGGCCCGGCGAACGTTGCTCACAGTGAAATCCTCGGCTACGATAGCGCGCCAACCAGAGGTCCCGAATTTGATCCGCGTGGCCATAAAATCCAGAATACGCCTGCGAACTCGCTCCCTACAATTGATACACTTTTCTCCGCTGGAGTTTGCCCATGACCCAAATGTGCCTCATCCTGACCACCGCCGGGTCCTCTGATGAAGCAAAGAAGATCGCACATGCGCTGGTTGAGCGCCGCCTGACTACGTGCGTGAATATTGTCCCGCGAATCGAATCTGTGTATCGCTGGAAGGACCAGATTGAAACGGCTGAAGAGTGGCTCCTGCTGATCAAGACCCGGCGCGATTCCTTTGAACGCGTGCGTGACGCGATTGAGGGATTGCATTCTTACGAACTGCCGGAATGCATCATGCTGGACGTTGCTGAAGGCGACAAAGCGTACCTGGATTGGCTTGCCAAAAATACCGAGTAACCAGAGAGCGCACAGAGGAACACTGAGGGTCAATGCAAGAAAGCCATTTTTGGGGCTGGAGCGCCGAAGAGCTTACTCTCTCTGCTTTACTCCGTGTTACTCTGTGTCCTCTGTGGTGAAAGATTTCAGATCGCGGCCAAAGCCTGGTCCAGATCTGCCAGCAGATCGTCCACATCTTCGATCCCAACCGAAATGCGGACCATGCCGTCGGTCAATCCAATCTGCTTTCTTCCCTTCTCGCCCAGGGCAGCATGCGTCATGGTGGCAGGATGGGAGATCAGCGTTTCCACCCCGCCCAGCGACTCTCCGAGAGAACAGACACGCACTTTGGCCAGCATCTTCTTGGCATCGTTGAGCGAGCCGGTTTCAAAGGTGATCATCGAGCCAAAGCCCTTCATCTGGCGCTTGGCCAGCGCGTGCTGCGGATGATCGGAAAATCCGGGATACAGGACCTGTTTTACCTTGCGATGGCCACGCAGGAACTCGGCCACCGCGCGGCCGTTTTCGTCGTGCTTGACCATGCGCACAGCCAGCGATTTCACCCCACGCAAGACCAGCCAGCACTCGAACGGCGAGAGAATCGCGCCTGAGGTCTTCTGCATGAAGGCCAGCTTTTCTGCGTGGATGGGCTTGGTGGCGGCAATCACTCCGCCCAGGCCGTCACTGTGTCCGTTGAGAAACTTGGTGGTAGAGTGCATCACCATGTCCGCGCCCAGATCGAGGGGGCACTGGAAATAGGGCGACATAAAGGTGTTGTCGACCACCAGCTCAGCGCCGCCGGCGTGCGCGATCTTCGCCACTTCCTTGATATCGGTAATGACCATCAGCGGGTTGGTGGGCGTCTCAACCCAGACGATCTTGGTGTTGCGGCGCATGGCTTTCTTCACTGAGTCCAGATCAGAGGTGTCAACGTAGCTGAACTCAATGCCGTAATTGGCCAGCACCTGGTTAAACAGGCGAGGCACGCCGCCATAAACGTTGTGGCCGCAAATCAGATGGTCACCCTGCTTCAGAAAGCATTGCGTCACTGCGGTAACAGCAGCCATGCCGCTCGCGAAAACATGGGCCGACGTGCCGTTCTCGAGCGCCGCAAGGTTTTGTTCCAGCCGGGTACGCGTTGGGTTGGAGACACGCGCGTACTCATAGCCCTTGTGCTTGCCTAACTCTTCCTGCACGTAGGTTGACGTAGCGAAGATCGGCACTACGACCGCGCCGGTGGATGGATCGGGTTCCTGACCCACATGGATCGCGGTAGTCGCAAAGCCAATTCTTTTGTTTTTGTCGCTCCGCTCCAAACCGCCGGAGTTCTTGTTCTTTGCCATGCGCATTTATGCTCCTGAATCTTCGCCGCCCGGCACAACCAAACGGCGTTGCTGCTTACCTTATTCTCCGCCTTCAAAAATCTTCTTTGACATGTATCGCTCGGCCGAATCGGGAATCACGGTCACCACACGCTTGCCCTGGCCCAGTCTCTTTGCAACCTGCAGCGCCGCAAATACGTTGGCACCGGCGCTTGACCCGCCCAGAACGCCTTCAAGCCGTGCCAGGTTAATGACGGTGTCAAACGCATCCCTATCGGTGACCATCAAAATTTCGTCGCACACCTTGGGATCAAACGTCTTAGGAATAAAACTGGAGCCGATCCCCTCGACCTTGTGCGGCCCTTTGGGCCCTCCGCCCAGAACTGAGCCTTCGGTTTCTACGGCTACGCAGTAAACGCGCGGGAGCTTCTCTTTCATGAACCGCGCAACGCCGGTGAACGTGCCGCCGGTGCCTACGCCGATCACCACGGCGTCAATTTTGCTTTCCATCTGTTCAAAAATTTCAGCGGCGGTGGATTGATAATGAAAATCAGGATTGGCGGGATTCTCAAATTGCAGGGCGGTAAAGGAATTCGGGATTTCAGCGGCGAGTTCTCTGGCCTTCTGGATGGCGCCTTGCATCCCCGCTTCATCGGGCGTGCGGTGGACTTGAGCGCCCAGGGCACGCATGACCGTAACCTTCTCCTCGGCGAATTTTTCCGGCACGCAGAGCACGACGCGATAGCCTTGATTGATCCCGATCAACGCCAGCCCGATTCCGGTATTCCCTGCCGTGGCCTCAACAATCGTGCTGCCCGGCTTCAGCTTTCCCTGCTCTTCAGCTTTTCTGATAATACCGATGGCTGCCCGGTCCTTTACGCTGCCACCAGGATTCAGATATTCCAATTTGGCAAAAACATCCGCTGCTCCCGAGGGAACAATGCGACGGAGATGAAGGAGCGGGGTCTGGCCGACCAGCTCAGTAATGTTTTCAGCTACACGCAGACGGCTCATAGCAAACTTTTTAGACTACGGGAGAGAGTGGGAGATGGTCAAACAGGCGTGATAAATCCAGCGCCCCCGGATTACACGTGCGGCGCCAAATTGGGAATTCTCAATCGACTACTTGGGTGTATTGGGTGAAGTTGAGGTTGAGGCCGCCCGTTTTTCATCAGCGAAGTAGCCGTCACGGGTCCGCACTTGCAGGTCTTTGTATCCTGAAGCGTGCGCCTCCACGTGGACCCTGCGATATCCGCCATTACTGCGGGGATTCGTAGGTTTATAGGTGATGCTGTACTGGTTGCGAATATCGCGCGCCACTTCCTGGCTGATCTCGTCGACCTCTTCCAGACTTTTGGGGAAGAAGGCCACACCGCCGGTTTGGTCAGAAAGGCTCTGCAGGGCACGCTTGGCCCGCTTGACCCCGGGCTCATCGCCCAGGATACCGATGGTGTAAATGGTCGGACCTTTATCACTCTGGACGGCGCGAATTGCGCTCTCCAGCGATTCGCGGCTCTCGTTGTCGACGCCGTCAGTGACTACCAGCAGGGCTTTTTTCTCCTGCTTGGCCCCTTTGGCCAGATGGTCGGCCGAGGCGATCACAGCGTCATAGAGCGCGGTGCCACCACGGGAGTCAACGCGGTCCATGGCTTCACGCAAAAGGTCGACCTTGTTGGTAAAATCCTGGTCCAGGTAAGGATCGTCGTTAAAGTTCACGACGAAAACTTCATCCTGGGGATTGCTGGCCTGAATCAGGTTGAGAACCGCCTTGGCAAGTGCGGTGCGTTTCGTGCGCATCGATCCGGAGTTGTCCACGACGATGCCAATCGAAACCGGAATATCTTTACGGATGAAAGACGTAATGTTCTGCGGCTGTCCGTCTTCATAAACCACGAAGTTGCCCTGGTCAAGATTGGTAACCAGGTGGTGCTTCATGTCGAGCACCGTGGCTGAAAGCGTGACTTCGTTTACCAGGCTGGTATAGGTGAATTCGCCCCTGGCATTCTTTGTGACCTCGCCAACAGAGCCTTCAGAAAGCGGTTGTTGCGGCGCCTTACCCGGCGTCGCGGGAATGTTGGCGGTTGCTGCGGGCTTGTTGGCCGAAGGTGGCGGGGTAGCCGGCCTTGCCCACGTTGGCAACGCGGGATCGTTCGGATCAATGTCCGGTGGGAGCGGCGTAGCCTGAACGTTCGTTGGCGACTGGGACTGCGGCTGGCTGGCCTGCGATTGTTGCGCCCACACGAATGAAGTCGAAGTGAACAGCAAAAATCCTAGGACCCCAATTACCCGTTTATTGCGAAGGTGCATAGTATCCCGTTCTGGCATAGACGTTTAGATGCGGCAGACCCTTGGGCGGATTGAGCTTTACCTTAATCTTGCGCCAGTGGCCGTCCTTATTCTTGTTGTTTGGACGGTATCCGAGCACATATTGGTTGCGCAGCTCTATTCCAATCTTCGTTGCCACATCGGCCAGTTCGTTGGGATTACTGATGGTGAACAGGCGTCCACCGGTCACCTGGGTGACTTCGGTCAGCAGCGCCGGGCCGGCGATTTCTTCCGGCTGCGAGGGCGCCAGACTGAAGATACCGATGGCGTAGATCTGTACATCGGCCTCTTTCACCATCGCCTTGATCTCGTTTTCCGTGTAGCGGCTGTGATTATCGCCGCCGTCAGAGATGATCAGCAGGGCCTTTTTCGCATTGCGGGCGTCTTTCATCTTGCTCACGCCCATATAGATGGCATCCAACAGGGCCGTACTCCCCTGAGGCACGGTATAAACCAGCTTGCCCTGGATGTCTTCAATCGACTTGGTGAAATCCGCGCGCAACTGTGGACGATCATTGAAGGTGATCATGAAGAACTCGTCCTGCGGATTGGCCGTTTTAAAGAATTCGATAACGGCCTCGCGCGCTTTCATGATCTTGTCATTCATGCTCCCGCTCATGTCGAAAATCACGCCCAGAGAGATCGGGGCATCTTCACTGGAAAAATGCTTTACTTCCTGGACCTCGCTACCCTCAAGGACGGAGAAATTCTCTTTCTCCAACCCCGTGACGATGCGGTTCCAATCATCGGTGACGGTCACGTTCACCAGCACCAGATTTACGTCAACCTGGACCGGCTTGGTATGGTTCTTTAGGTTGGCCTCGGCTTCCTTAACCGCAGGGTCTTTAGAATCAGCAGGTTTGGGCATGGCCGACGGCGGCGGCGTGATGTGAACATTCACGTCCTGAGCACTGATATATACGGTGAAAGCCAGCGAGAGGAGCAGTACCAACGCGCAGAAGCCTACGGGCGTGCGTCGCGACGCCTTAAAAGAGAGCTCGGGGGAACGGCATGTACCATATCCGCATCGTTCGAAGCGGGCCATATGGAACCTCTTTTGAGCCGATGTTATCACAGCCTTGCCGGACTGAACACTGGGAACTTGGCGGTGCGCCTCGTCCCACCTATACCGGCTGCTATCCAGGAACGTTAGATGGCCTCCGCTATCACCTGGGTTAGCTGCGACGCTTGATAGAATGCAATAGACTGCTGTTTACCGATGGCTGAAATCATTCCATTCAAAGCGCTTCGCTACGACCCTCACCAGGTAAAGCTGGAAGACGTCCTCACCCAGCCGTATGACAAAATCACCCCGGAGATGCAGGGAAAGTATTACGAAAGAAGCCCGCATAATCTGGTGCGCATTATCCTGGGCAAGGCCGGCGAGACCGATACTGACTCATTCAACGTATATACCCGCGCCGCCGAGTACCTGCATGACTGGCGCTCCGGCGGCCTGCTCAAGCGAGATAACGAACCGGCGATCTACATTTATTCGCAAACCTTTACCGCGCCGGGAACGCGTGAACTCTCCGAACGCAGGGGGATCATCGCCCTGGGCCGCATCCACGATTACTCTGACGGGGTTGTCTTTCGCCATGAGCAGACGCACACCAAACCGCGCCAGGACCGGTTGAATCTGCTTCGCGCCACCCGGGCGCATTTTGGCCAGATCTTTATGCTCTATCGTGATCCGCAAAATGAGATTGCCGATCTCTTGAAAGCCAAGACAGAGCAGGAACCGGACACATCAGTTCTTGACGAATACGAAACCTTGCACCGGCTCTGGCGGGTCGACCACCCGGCTGTTATCGCTGCTCTGCAAGCCAGGATGCACGATAAAAAGCTGTTGATCGCCGATGGCCATCATCGCTATGAAACCGCATTGACATATAGAAATGAGCGTCGGGGGCAGACTGCAAACGCCGATCTCAACGATCCCTATGAATACGTGATGATGACGCTGGTTCCCATGGAAAGCCCCGGGCTGGTGATTCTGCCGACCCACCGCATCGTTCATGGCTTGCCGGATTTCGATCGCGAGCGCATGCTGGAAACGGCTGGACGATTCTTTGACATCGATCGCATCGACCTGCGCACAGAAAGCCGCAGCGCTACAACCTTGCTGGGCGAAGCCGGCGCCAACGGCACCGCATTTGTCGCAGTGACGCGGCAGGGCCCATATCTTTTGCGGGCAAAGAAAGGCCCGATTCAGGACACGCTCAACGGCGTCTCTGCCTTGCAGCGGGACCTGGACGTGGTGCAACTGCACCGCATCATGCTGGAACGCGTGTTGGGAATCTCTGAAGAAGCTATCCGCAACCTGGAACATGTAAAGTATGAGCGAGATGCTTTTCAGGCGATCTCCTGGGTTCGCCAGGGCGCTAATGTCGCCTTCCTCATGAATGCCGCACGGATTGAGCAGGTACGCGACATCGCCTTTGCCGGCGAAGTCCTGCCGCAAAAGTCCACGGATTTCTATCCCAAGCTCTTGAGCGGTCTCACCATCTATGCGCTGGAATAAATTGCTGCTCCTGTTCATCGTAGCGGCCGCGCTTTGTGGCCTGCTTGCGATTTCCAGCGCCGCTCCGCAGCAGCAGCTAACCGTGTACACGTCACAAACCAGCTATTCCCTGCCCGTGCTTGACCGTGAAGGCAAAGCTTATATTGCACTGGTTGACTTGCTGTCGCCTTTGGGCGCGGCGGCTCCGACACTGAAAAACAAAGAGTGGCGCGTGCAGCTCAACAACGCTGATGCCCGATTAACAGAAGGAAAGAGCAAGGCCGTTATTCGGGGCAACCAGCTTGATCTTGACGGCAAGGTCCTGGTGGAAAATCAGCGTGTGCTCGTGCCAATGTCCGCTGCCCTGCCCTTGCTCACGCACTTGCTGAACGTCAGCGTAGATTTTCACCAGCCTGCGCGGCGGCTCTTTGTGGGCAATGTCAACGCGCGCTTTACTGCGGCGTTCAAAGACGGAGACGCGCCTTCCCTGACCTTGAATTTCAGCCAACCCGTACATCCCGATGGGGACCAGGAGGAGATCCGCAACGGCGTTCTGTTTACTCACAGCAACCGCACCACGCTGATCTTCAAGAAAGAACCTCTGATCTCTGACACCAACACGCAGCAGTTCGGCGACGGTGCAATTCAATCGATGGCGTTCACCGAAGAGAATGGCCGCGCTCTGCTGACCATCAGCGGCAACACACATCTGAACATCGTGCGTAGCGATGACGGCAAGACCATTACCCTTCGGCCTGCAGCGCCTGCTGCAGCGGCCTCGCCGGCGTCAGGATCCGTGGCTGCGGCTTCTGCAGATAACCCGCGGAGAACCCAGGAATTTTTTGTCATGATCGACCCCAGCCATGGCGGTTATGACAAAGGCGCGAACTTCGGCGGCAAATTATTGGAAAAAGACGTAACCCTCAAGCTGGCGCGCGAGCTACGCAAAGAGCTGGAAGAGCGCGGTATTCCATCACGCATGCTGCGCGACTCCGATGTTGACGTGCCGATGGAGCGGCGCGCGGAGATCACCAACGAGCAACGCGCCGGAATTTATGTTGCGCTTCATGCCGGCAGACCTGGACACGGCGTTCGCGTGTACACACCACTGTTGGCAGACCCGCAGCAGCCTTCCGGGCGCTTCATACCCTGGGAGAACGCGCAGGCGGTGGCGCTCGACCGCAGCAAAGCTGCAGGCCAGGCCGTCGCCGGGGAGCTGCGTAAACGAGGCATGAACGTAGCCACTCTCGGAATCCCCATTCGTCCGCTCAACAACATTGTTGTGCCGGCGATCGCTGTAGAGCTGGCGCCCGAAGGAGACGATCTGCAGTCGTTTGAGAGCGTAAAGCGAAATGCTGGTATTGCTTCTGCTATCGCGACGGGAATCGCCCAGGCACGGACGCAGATAGGAGCCCGACCGTGATTCCCCGGCATTTTCAGATCACGATGGCGCTGGTGCTGCTCGCTATCCTCATTAGCGGCGTAGTGATTATTCAGCTTACGCATCGGGAAGAGGCGATGTCGATCCAGGCGCCTGACAGCGCGCCAGTAGTTCCCGTAGTTACAGGAAAGCAAGAGCATATTCAAGTACTGGTGGCGTATGACGACGATCAGGCGCTGCGCTGGCGGCCGGCCGATGTCTTTCTGCCTGCCGATCGCGGGCTGAGGGCAAAGCAGACACTACGCGCGGTGCTGGCGCAGTACTTACAGAATCCATCGCCACATCCGCTGGCCCAGGGGGCTGACATTCGCGATGTGTATTTCATCGGCAATGACACCCTGGTGGTGGATACCACCGCGCAATTCGCCGATGGGCATCCTTCAGGAATTCTTCTCGAAGAGATGACGCTGGCTTCGCTGATCGAAACACTGTCAGCGAACGTGCCGGGCGTGAACAAAGTAAAATTCCTGGTCGAGGGCAAGGAGCGCGACACGCTCGCCGGGCACGCAGACCTGATGTCTTTTTACCAGACCAATGCCGTTCACGAATTAGCCAGGGAGTTTGAATAAGGATGGCCACCACGATTCCGCCCCAGAACACGCAAAACCAGCGCGTTCCGGGGTCCCGTATTGGAGTGTTTGACTCCGGCTTCGGCGGCCTGACCGTGCTGCGCGAACTAGGCAAGGTACTTCCCGGCGCCGACTATCTTTACTTCGGCGACACGGCCCATCTGCCTTACGGCGCCAAGTCCGTGCGCACGGTAGCCACGTACGCGACTGCGGCTGCACGTTTTCTGGAAGAATGCGGAATTGACATGCTGGTAATCGCTTGCAATACCGCGACTGCATTGGCATTTGACGAAATAAGAGATTCAGTAAAAGTTCCCGTGGTCGGCGTGATTGAGCCGGGAGCCCAGCGGGCCGCGGCGATTTCAAAATCAAGGAACACGGCTGTGATCGCAACTGAAGCTACGGTCGCCAGCCATGCGTATCAGAAGGCTCTGCACCGGCTTGGGCTCGAGGCCACAGAGAAAGCCTGTCCGCTTTTTGTGCCGCTGGTGGAAGAAGGCTGGGTGGAGCATCCGGTGACCGAGCAGGTGGCCCACATCTATATGGACGAGCTGTTTCGAGATGGCGCCCATGAGGCCGACGTGCTCGTACTGGGGTGCACGCATTATCCGTTGCTACGGCCGCTTTTACGCCGCGTGGTGCCGGCTCGAGTTGAGATCGTGGATTCGGCAGAGTCCACTGCGGCAAAGGTCGTTGAGCTGCTTGAAAAAAAACCTGAGCAATCGCAGCCCGGCGGGTTACGCTGTTACGCCACCGATTCGGTGGAGAAGTTCAAACGGCTGGGCGGAAAATTCCTGGGCTGCGCGATTGAAAACGTCGAGTTGGTTGACATTGAAAAATAGCAAAGACATATTTTTTCGCTCGGACAATCGGACGCCCGAGCAGATGCGTCCGGTCAACATTGTGCCTGAATTTATCTCCACGGCCGAAGGCTCCGCGCTGATTGAAGTCGGCAACACGCGGGTGATCTGCACTGCCTCGATCGAGGAGAGCGTTCCCAGCTTCATGAAAGGCTCAGGCAAGGGCTGGATCACTGCTGAGTATTCTATGCTGCCGCGCTCCACCCTGACCCGTACGCCCCGTGAAGCCAGCCGCGGACGCCAGAGCGGACGCACGCATGAGATCCAGCGGCTGATTGGGCGCGCCATGCGGGCGGTGGTCGACCTGAAACAGCTGGGCGAGCGCACCATCACGCTCGACTGTGACGTAATCCAGGCCGACGGCGGCACACGCACAGCCTCCATCACCGGGGCATTCGTGGCCCTGGGCCTGGCCATGCAGAAGCTGGTGGAAGCCGGTACGCTCTCGGCTGCGCCGATCCGCGATTTTGTTGCCGCCATTAGCGTGGGTGTTGTGGAAGGCGCGGTGCTGCTCGACCTGTGCTACGAAGAGGATTCCCAGGCGGAAGTTGACCTGAACTTTGTGATGACCGGCGGCCGGAAGATCGTGGAGGTCCAGGCTACAGCGGAGCAACATCCGTTTGACGAAGCCCAGCTCAAGAAGATGATGGATTTTGCCGCCAAGGGGATTGAGTCGCTGATCGCCAAGCAAAGGGCGGTGCTGGCGCAGCTGCCGCTGCGGCAGTAGGCAAATCGGGCAGGGTTAGCGGGCAAAGAGCATGATGACCAGCAATAGGCAGATATATCCGGCCTGAGCAATCTGGTCAGGATCGCTTTCCCATATCGACTTCTTGCTTTCCCTTGTCCACCTCCTGAAGAGCCAAGGCAAACCTATGACCGGTCCACGCGAAAGGTTCAGCATCAGCGCTATCGCAATCACTTTCTGAACAAAACTGAAAATCTTCCATTGAGCGACAATGGATATCAAGACCGCAAGGGTGACAATGATTGCCATGGCAATCGTTGAGGCCTTGTAGGAGCTTGGATTGCCAGCGTTCGGCTGAGATGGAACCGCTGATTCCATGTTCGACTCCAAGTGAAAGGTTTACTGCCCCGTTCCGGCCAATCTTACCTTATCCCACGTCGGGAAGAACAGATCCCCGTGTTTTAGTACAATGACAATTTGCCGTGGAGATCGTCTGCTGGGCACAAAATCCCCGGTGCCGGCTTGAGCCCGAGCATCAAGCAAACAAGAGGAGAATGAGTGTCATGAAGCTTACCCCTGGAAAGCTCGCCGGAATGAAATCTGTTTCCGATCGTCGCGGCGTGATTGCCGCCGCCGCCATGGACCAGCGCGGCTCGCTGCAAAAATCGCTGGCCAAAGAAAAAGGATCGGACGTCAGCGAATCGATGCTGGAGGAATTCAAATCGATCGTGACCGAGGTGCTTACGCCACACGCCAGCGCGATCCTCCTCGATCCTGAGTTTGGCCTTCCGGCTTCGAAGCGCCGCGCTAAGAACGCTGGGCTGCTGCTGGCTTACGAAAAAACCGGCTATGACAAGACCGGCCCTGGCCGTCTGCCGGACCTGCTCGATAACTGGTCCGTCCACCGCTTGAAGGAAGCCGGCGCCGACTGCGTGAAGGTGCTTCTGTATTACACGCCGACCGATGGCCAGGCCATCAATGACAAGAAGCATGCCTGGGTCGAGCGCATTGGCGACGAATGCCGCGCCAACGATATTCCCTTTTTTCTGGAGTTTGTCGGCTATGAAGAAGGCCAGGATGAAAAAGGCCTGGAATTCGCCAGGAAGAAGCCGGAAATCGTGATCGCTTCCATGGCTGAGTTCAGCAAAGACAGATACGGCGTCGACGTTCTGAAGGTGGAAGTGCCGGTCAACATGAAATTTGTGGAAGGCGCCAAGTCTTACGGCGGCCAGAAGGCCTACTCCAAAGCAGAAGCAATGGAGCACTTCCGCAAAGCCGCCGCAGTTGCAGCCAAGCCCTTCATTTACCTTTCCGCCGGAGTCAGCAACGCCGAGTTCAATGAAAGCCTGGCCCTGGCTGCCGAAGCTGGAGTGAAGTTCAATGGCGTGCTCTGTGGACGCGCAACCTGGAAAGACGGCATTCCGGTCTACGCCAAGCAGGGCGCTAAAGCATTCGAACAATGGCTGCAGAATGAGGGCGTCAAGAACATCGAGAACGTGAATACGAGTCTGAAGGCCGCGACTTCCTGGTTCTCAAAGTATGAAGTGCGCGAGCCGGCGATGGCGGATTGAACCTAGCTATCAGCCATCAGCATTCAGCCCGCGAACAGCGCGTGCTAAAGGCATAAAGCGGCGTAGGCATGCTGAGGAAACGCATGTAGAGTATCCGAGATCGGTTGCGCGAATCTAACAATTAGCATTCTATTGAACAAAGCGGGGCAAGGAGCTGCCCCGCTTTTGCTTATTGGTTTGCAACTTTTGTCTCGTTGCCATTGCTCGCCTGTTTCTCTTGCTCCGTGGTCTGCTCCTCGATGTAGCGGATGATATACGCAGTATCCACGTCAGCCACGTAGATGTTGGGCATCCTTACGCCGTATTTTTTCAAGAGCGCGGTTGCAACAGGGTCCTTTTCTTCGAGCAACTGGTCGGGGTGCTGGATCATTTCGGTCAGCCATTGCCGGCTGCGGACGTGCATTACGCCCAGCAGGTCTGGCCCGATCTTGTCTCCGTGTCCAATGGTATGGCAGGCAATACAGTCCCTCCCGAATAGATATTTGCCTTTATCGAAGTTTTTGAGCGCGCTTCCGTCAGCCGAGCCCACCTGCTCGGCCGGGTTAGCGTGCTTGAAATTATCGAGAAAGTCACCAATCATCCTGGCTTGAAAACTGGGATTGTCCAGGGCGGAGCTACGCACCCATTGGCCGATAGCATCATTGCCGATCAAGAGATGGGCAATATGGCCATCTGCATTAACGGAAGGGTTGGTGTATAGTCCCAGCCTCCTACCCAGAAAAATAATGTCCTCTTTCTTGCCCGTCAGAAAGGTCCACCCCGGTCCCACATGAAATTGTTCCATGTAGGCCCGCAATACTTCCGGCGTGTCGTGGTCCGGATCAATGCTGATGGAATAAAAAAAGATATCTTTGCCTACGCGGTCACCGAGCTTCTTCTGCACCTGTGCCAGGCGCGCCGTTTCCAGAGGACATGAGTACTGGCAGGTGGTGTAAATGAGATCGATGGCGACGATCTTGCCTTTGATCAGATCGTCATAGAAATGGACTTTTTTTCCGTCCTGGGTGATGAGCTCAACGTTGGGGAAATGGTTTGACCCGGCTTCTCCATTGGCGGCCACAGGTTTGGCCGCGGCTGCAAAGGCAAGGATTGCAATCGCAATGAGCAACATTAAGGCTGCATTCTTCCAATTTCTTGACGACATGCTGTGCTCCTTTGGCCCTCTATTCCGATTCGAAATTTCGGTCCCGGCGCGCGCCATTTCTGACGCGCGTCGGGAGTTCAAGTCATGCGTTAGGAAGAATTTCGTCTGGGTTCTGGAAAGTGACGCCAGTCGGTTTTGAGATGGGTGTCGGCAGCGGGCTCAGGAACGGAGTTCCGCTATCCAGGTCCCACCGCAACAGCATGGCATTGTCTTCATGCATGGTGTTGTGGCAGTGCTCCATGAACATGCCTCCCCAATCGCGGAATTGCATTTTGATGGTTACCTGCCCGTTGTCACGCAAACGGTATACGTCCTTGCGGCCGCTCTCTGCCGGAGATGGCTTCTTGCCGTTGCGGTTGAGGATCTGACCTTCTTCAAAGTGGATATGAATGGGATGGTCCCAGCCCGATCCGCCTTGCAGAGTCCAGACTTCGGCTGTGCCAAATCCCGGTTGGGAGCTGATTCGGCCGTAGTCTGCCTGGAGTGATCCCCCTGTATCGCTAAAGGGAATGACGCTACTACTGCTGCTGCTGCCGCCGCTGTTATGGGTCTCGATGCCCCAGGGACCGACCCCTCCACCATTCCCCAGGTAGGTAGTAACGGGATCATTCTGGTTCTGATCGCCGTTGTCGTTGAATTCGAACGTGCGCTGACGCGTAGTCGCCGGCAAAGTGGGATTAGGAATCAGCGCGGTTTTAGGATTGGCAGTTAAATTCACGCTCTGGTCCGCTTGAAGCGGCGGGCCAAGGACCTTGAAGCGCATGAATGCGCCCACGGCCGGGTCGCTCGTACCGTGGAGAGCCTGCGCCACGGTCACGATATTCGCGGGTCCACGACCGTCCTGGTGAACCTGTAAGTTGACCAGATCCACGGTTTGTCCAGCACTATAGCGGGAGAAATCAATGACGATGTCATACCGCTCTGCGATGCCAAGCTGGTCCGTCTGGGTCAGAGGAACCGTCACAGGCAGCAGGTTGCCGTCATTCGCGATCTGAACGAATTGAGAGCTATCACTCAATGCCAGAACAAAGAAGCGTGACACGCTGGCGTTCAGGATCCGGAAGCGATACCTGCGCGCATACACGTTGAAGAACGGTTTCCAGGCGAAGTTGACAGTCATCTGGTCGCCCAGGAAACCATCAAAAGCGATGGTGTCCATGTTGAGCTGTCCGTTGGCGTCCCAGGCTTTGTCCGCGAGCATGAGGTTGACGTCAAAGTCCAGGTTGCCCCAGCCCTTCCCATTGGAGGAACCACTGGGCAGACGCAGGTTCACGCCATCGTTCACAGTTTCGTCGCCGCGATCCAGCGAACTGTAAATGTTGTTCATGCCGGCGTTGCACTTGTAGACGTTCTGGTCCGTGAAGGTGAACATGTGATCATGGAACCAGTGCGTGCTCATGGTCTCGTGCCAGTCGCCGGGGACTTTATTGATTCCGCCACTGTCGCTGGGAGCGCCCGCCCGTGGATCGGTGGCGCCAGTATTGATGGTGGTAAACCCCGCCAGCACCCATGGCCAGTGGTAGTCGTAGAACTGATTGGGCCAGAAATAGGCTCCGGTGAAGCCATCGTTCTCGGCGCCGTGATGAGCGTTGTGTTCATGCGTGGTGAGCGTATATCGTCCAAAACCGCCGTTATTGGTGATGTCAGTCGTCAGGCCATTGTGATGGCGGAACAGGACCGGTTCGCCATAGCGGACCTGGGTCAGCTTGGGAGGAAACGTGCCCTGGAACGTCCACACCCGATTTGCATTCTGAGTTGGGAAGTTGGGATGAAATTTTGCTGGGATGGGCGTGGCCGGATTGATTCCAGAATTCAAGTCCGAGGTTACACCGGGATTGTAGGTAGTGTTCGTGGTCACTGGCTTGGTGGTGACCTCAATCGCTACCTGAGGTGGGAACTGTGCAAACCGCTGATGCGCCCAGTTCGCCCCCGGAGGACGGCCTTCGATCGGCCCTGTGGTTCCAGCAGGAAAGCCGAAACCGGGATCAAGCAGTTGCTGCGTCTGGTTGGACTGTGCCTGCGGCGCAGGATTCAATGTTGATACTGCGTTGCGCGCCAGGACGTCGAAACGCGGCATGGGCTGGGTAAATGGCTGGACACCAAACGTTGGACTTTTGGGTAGCCCCGTAGGGATGCCTTGATTATCAGAATCGTCCGCAAGGATCGCGCTCCTCGATGGCGTAGTTGCCGCATTCTGGCCGAACATGGGTCTGACAAATGGATTTAAACCGCCGATCGGCAACATAATGCCGGCGCTGGTGAACAGGCCCCATTTGACCAGATCACGCCGTCTAATCTGGCCGTGAGAAAGTGCCTGAGTGATTTCCGCGCGGTTTCGTCGTGCATTTTCCGCGTCCCGGATTCGTCTTTTATCTGAATATTCTGACAACCAAATACTGTCATCTCGATCTTTTCGGGACATGCTTGCTCCTATTTAGGGAATCGGTGTTTTCAGGCTGTGACTCAAGACGCAGTCTCGTGGGTGACTGAAAAATCCTTGTGGCAGATCACAGTTGAAGCATTCCGATTCTCTGGGTTGCGGAAGTTGGGTGATTTGGAGTCTGTGGGTCACCCTCGCGGTGATGCAGGCGCGTGGGTGGACTTCCACGACTGACGCTCGATTGCTGTTGCCCTCCAGGAGGCTGGCGGGGCGTGTAGAAACAGTGAACTACTCCGGGAAGAGCATGATTCACCGCATGAAGTTCAGGTGTGAGCGTTGCCCGCAACCTGGCCGGACACACTACACACCACCCAAACCAGTTTTGGTTTTTCAAATTGCAGTATTGATTGCGGCAGCCAATTTCTGCGCGCGTCCCCTAAAAGCGTGCGGAAAGCTTCTCGTTCAGGCGGGTAGCAGTTCTGAGACTAGGATCAGCCCGGAAGAACAGTTTCCTGTCAGAACGCGGAAGGCTTGGTTGTCGGGGTAATGTCTTATCACGAACGATTGCAAGTTTCTCGATTTAAATTTGTTAAGATTAATCTTAGATTAGTTCCAAAATGGAACCATCCTTCTTTCGATACCACGATTTCTTTAGCTTTTGGAATAACTAGCTGCTTTCTACTTGCTTTGGTAGATAAGTGAAACTTATTTGGTGCAGCACTCGCGTATGATTGCCGCGAAGGAGTTCTTGATGGTTGTTCCTGCCTACGTAGGTGCGCTTGATCGCAAAGAGAGCCGTGAAACAGCGCTCATCACGGGCGCGTCCAGCGGCATAGGCCTGGACCTGGCACGATTGATGGCTCCGCGCTTTGATCTCATTATCACGGCGCGCAACCAGTCTGATCTGGAAAAGATTGCCCGCGAGCTTGAAACCCAACATGGAAACCATGTGCATGTTGTCCCGGCTGACCTGGCCAAGCCAGAAGCTCCCACACAGATTTTTGCAGAGATTAAGCGTCGAGGATTACCGGTGGACATACTCATTAACAACGCCGGCTTTGGCCTGTACGGGGCATTTGCTGAAAATGATTTGCGACAAGAACTGGATATGCTCCAGGTGAATATCGCGGCACTGACGGCACTGACCAAGCTGGCTTTGCCCGGCATGCTAGAGCGCAAGCACGGGCGCATCATGAACGTAGCCTCGACAGCGGGCCTCCAACCCGGGCCGCTGATGGCGGTCTACTACGCGACCAAAGCTTACGTGATCATGTTCTCTGAAGCGATTGCCAACGAATTGGAAGTCAGCGGAATAACTGTTACGTGCCTTTGTCCTGGGGCGACAGCCACCCGCTTCGCCGTACGCGCCAACATGGAACAATCGCGGCTCTTCAAGATGGGAGCAATGAAGTCACATAAAGTGGCGGAGGCCGGTTACGAAGGAATGATGGCCGGCAAAACCATGGTGATCCCGGGCTTCGTCAATAAGGCGCTCGCTTTCTCAGTACGGTTCAGCCCGCGCAAACTGGTTACAGCAATTTCGCGTAGCCTGCAGGAGAGAGCGGGATAGACGGTTCCAGGATAGCTTATAGAAGAAGCCAAAGCCTGGATCTCCAGGCTCTGGCTTCAAAGCAAGGTTTAGTTACCGCCGTTGCGGCACGGATTCTCAGGGAAAATCCGCCGGTAGTTGCCGAAAATAATGATCGAATTGCCATTGGGCTGTGCTGGAGTAGCCGGCTCAACAAAGGCTGTGCCCAGGATAGGACCGAACTCGGTGGTTGAACTTCCGCCAAAGTTGTTTGTCGTCCCAGGAATGTTTGGACCTCCGAACTGCCATTGGCAATTGCCATGATCGCGCGCTGTGCTGAAAAGAGGATAGAACGCTGCCCCAGCGGGCGGATTGGTGCAGCCTTCCCCACCGTTGAATACGTCACAGGCTGGGTTGCTTTCAAATTCGATGCCTGGCAGGTCGGACTCGAACGCCACACGGTTGTAGTCGTTCAACTTGTCATCGTTGCCTTTGCCGTGTCTGCGAAACTGCGGACTGGTAAAGCGAAGGGGAGCGGGTTTCAGGTTGGCATCGATACGTGCCGGACCAGTTCCTGCCCAGCGCCGCTGGTAGGATGCTCCGTCAAAGTCGAAATCGCCGTTGATACAGGCGCCGATGGGTTGCAAACCAAATAACGCGAGGAAATCACCGGTAAAACAGCCGGTATCGTCGTCGTCAAGACCGTTGGGATCGTCGGCGCCGGCCTGGATACAGTTTCCACCTTCCTGGTCCACGGCGTTACATAACTCAAAGTGCCCAATCTCATCAGAGAATGCGATGTTATAGGTATGAGCCGTCCAGGTGGAACGAGTGTGCTCGCTGGAGGTAGAGTACATTGGATGAAAAGCGAATGGAGTCGATGAGCAGGTCTTGGGATTCGTGGGATCGGTATCAGGATCAAAGTTGACCTGGGCAAAGCCGTTGGCGATGCTCGCAGTCATCGAGCCGGTTGTGCCGGAGGTCTGGTCTTGAATAACCACCTGCAGACCTTGCGCGGTATCGTGCAAATCGATAACAACGTTGTCTCCCGGATCCATTTGAAAGGTAGTTCCCGGAAACACTCCAAACTTGTCATTGATGTCAGCGTTGAGTGGATCGGCAGCTGACTGGGAGATGCCATTGGTAGTAACGAAAGCAAAGTTCGAAGGTTCCAAGCCTACTTTCCGCTGGCAATCCAGATTGTTAGGAACTCCGGTGAGATCCTGGAAGTTGAAGCTGAAGATCACCATGGCCACGCACCACCTGGCCGGATCAGCGCAGGTATTGACCCCTCCGGGGGGATAGAACTGAAGTTCCAGAAAAGCCGAACCGGGATGATGGCCGATAAAATCCGGCGCATTAGGGTTGGCGTTGTCAAAGATGTTCGCGTTTGTATTGGGCACACACACATGAGTAAAGTTCGGCGACGACTGCGGATCACAGAGGACCATGCCGAACCACAAGGCGGTATGCAACTGGAAGTTGAACGTGCCGCCGCTGCCGTCCTGTCGCGGAGGAACCGGCGGATCCAGAGGCAGAGTAAAGTGATAAACAGCGTTGTTTCCGGAGCCCGGCTTGTCAGAATAAAAAAGCAATGCCGGTTCGTCGTGGCCGGAATAGTGCCCATTGAATTGTTGATCGTGGCGCAGCTCAGTGCAAAAGCCGGTATTGTTCTTGTCGCATTTGAACAAGGAAGCCTTTACCTGGTTGCTAACTTGCGCCTGGGCGGCAGCAGTCCACAGAAGTATCGGCGCTAAAGACAAGATGATTTTCGGGAATTTACTCATTGGCTAGCTCCTGACTTTGTCTTTGTCTGAGCCAAATGACTCAGTTTGCGAGGGAGGTGAGGATGGCAGGAAGAACAGCTTGTTACCCAATTAAGCCTCTTGCAGTCAACTACTGGGCTTAGATTGTACTCTGAATGAACAAGGTCACGATGAAGTAATATAAATTAAGGATAAATTAATGGTAGTTAGCTGAAGATAACCTGGGTTACCAAAGTAACCATAGCTTCAGATAGTCTATTTAGTTTATTTAACTTATATAGGATAGCCCTAAACTATTCAGGCTAGTTGTTGGCCGGAAATCAAAAACTCTTAGCGTAAGCGGAGCAGGAGGAAAGTTTCGCCGTAAATTGTTTTCTTACCTGCGCGCTTACTCCCACTCAATCGTTCCCGGGGGCTTGGAAGTCACATCATAAACCACGCGATTGATGCCACGAACTTCATTCACGATGCGGTTCGAGATGGTTTTCAGGACTTCGTAGGGCAGTGGAACCCAGTCGGCGGTCATGCCGTCTTCAGAGTGGACAGCCCGGATGGCGCACGTGTAGGCATAGGTGCGCTGGTCGCCCATCACGCCTACCGACATCACCGGTAGCAGCACGGCAAAGGATTGCCAGATTTGCGTGTACAGGCCGGCACGGCGGATTTCATTCACCACGATGTCATCTGCTTCCTGCAGCAGCGCGATACGCTCCGGCGTGACCTCGCCTAAAATGCGCACAGCCAGCCCCGGACCAGGAAATGGCTGGCGCTGGAGAATCTCCTCGGGCATGCCAAGCTCGCGGCCGATGCGACGGACTTCATCTTTAAACAAGTCTTTCAGCGGCTCAATGAGCTTGAGCTTCATCTTTTCCGGCAGCCCACCGACGTTGTGATGGGTCTTAATGGTCTGCGAAGGGCCGCGCACGCTGCGCGACTCGATCACATCTGGATAGAGAGTTCCCTGCACCAGCCAGTCAACCTTGCCCATCTGTTGCTCCAGGCGGTGCGCTTCCTGGTCGAAAACTTCAATAAATTCGTTGCCAATGATCTTGCGTTTCTTCTCGGGATCGGTCACGCCGGCAAGCCGAGTGAGAAAGCGCTGACCAGCGTCAACGGCAACGACGTTCAGGCCTAGTTTTTCTCGCAGGTTCTGCTGGACCTTCTGAAACTCATTCTTGCGCAGCACACCATTGTTCACGAAGACGGAGATCAGGCGGCGTCCGATCGCACGATCGACCAGCGTAGCGGCTACGGCAGAGTCCACACCGCCGGAAAGCGCGCAGATGGCTCTTCCCTGCTCGCCCACGGTTTCGCGCACCTGCCGGATGGTCTCATCGATAAAGTGTTGCGGCGTCCAGGACGGGCTGGCTCCACAGATGTCATAAACAAAGTTGCGCAGCAGGTCGACGCCGCGCTTGGTGTGGTGCACCTCAGGATGGAACTGCACCGCCCAGATACGGCGTGACTCGTCTTCGATCGCCGCAAGAGCGTTACTGCTGCGAGCCACGATGCTAAACCCCGTAGGAAGATGCTCGGCTTCGTCACCGTGCGACATCCAGACATTCAGCGATGGCGGGAGCTGGCGGAAAAGCTTTGAACTGCCTTGGCTCACATTGACTTCGGCGTGTCCGTACTCGCGCTTGGGGCCCGGACGGACCTTCCCGCCCAGCTTCTGCACGATGTAATGCAGGCCATAGCAAATACCGAGCACAGGGCGGCTGAGCGCAAGCACGCGCTCGTCGGCCGGCGGGGCATCAACGTCATAGACGGACGAAGGCCCTCCGCTCAGAATGATGCCTGCAGGTCGGTAGCTCTTGATTTCATCCAGCGCAGCGTTGCACGGCAGGACAACGGAGAAGACTTTCAGTTCACGGATGCGGCGCGCAATGAGCTGCGTGTATTGCGAGCCAAAGTCGAGGATGACAATAGATTGGTCTTCCACGAACAATTTTCTCTGATTCGCGGCAAAGTGTAAAGCGCTCGTTCTGAGATTGGTAAGGAGCTGGATGCCCTATCTTAGGGTTGGCCAGTCGTGGCGGCTGGCGGGACGGATCGCTCCAGCTGGGCGATGACGTCTTCCTCCAGCGCAGCTGCCAGCGCAACGTAAGAGGCCATCCGCCAGACGTATAAGACATCCGAGATTACGAAGTAGATGACCGCCACGATCATGACCAGAAGCGCGTAACTCGCCGGCGCACTGGCCTGCATGCCTGCGGTCAAACCGCAGATGGCAACCACGACCGCCAGCAAGATCAGGCGCAGGACAAGGAAAATCAAGCCGGTGCCGGCAAAGTCGGAGCGCTGCGCGCGGACCGTCGAACGGGCGTGGCGGAATGCGCTCAAAAAGCTCTGCCCTTCCCGGCCAAAAATTGCCGCAACGGAGAGATACCAGTTCAGCACCAGCCACAAGAGCGTTATGACAACGACAGCGGCAGATCCCACGACATAAAAGAGCACGGGATCATACCTGGGGCCGCTGGTGGCAAAGTGGATGGCCAGGGCAACGCCGCCGACTAACAGAAGATAGGCGATCCAGGTACTGAAGGCGCGGACAAACTGCAGCATAAGCATGGCGCCGAATTTCAGAGGAGCCGCAGCGCGCAGCCTGCGGGCGGTAATGCGCCGGGCAGGAGTGACGAATAGAGTCCAGACCAGGGCTATCACCAATGGTGCGATTATCACTGCGACTATGGCCTTTACACCCAGCAGCAGCCAGGTGAAGAACAGAGTGGTGCCGATCATGCGCGGATCTTTTGTCTGCAATGCGCGGGTCAGTGAGTCAGTGTGTGTTTTGTCGAGTAGCAGGGCCGCGGCGAAGAAGATGATCAGCACAACCACGGCAGCAAACGACCAGCGCCAGAGGATTTCGAGCAGAAAAACAGCGGGATCGCGCCGGATCGCGCGAAGGCCTTGCATGATGGGATTGGGAGGTTGGGTCATCTTAAAGCAATTAGCAAGGAGCCGTTAGCAATTAGTCAAATCAGCTTATTTCACTACGACGTTCACAAGCTTTCCTGCTACTACAATCACCTTGGCCACCTGCTTGCCTGCGATCGCAGCCTGGACTTTTTCGTCAGCGAGCACACGTTCACGCACAACGTCTTCCGGGCTGTCGGCGGGAAGAATGACGTGGCTGCGGAGCTTGCCGTTGATCTGGACGGCGTAGGTGATCTCGTCTTCTTTGGCCAGCGAGGGGTTATATTGCGGCCACTGCTGATGCACACTCAATCCATCAGTCGGCTGCGCCTGGATCGCTTGCCAAAGCTCATTGGCAAGGAAAGGCGCAAATGGAGCAAGCAAGAGAGTGAGTGTCCACAACACTTCCACCAGCAAGTCTGCGGATTGTTGTGTTACAAGCTCTGACTCTGCTCCATAGAGTTCATTTACGAGCTCCATGATGGCGGCAATCGAAGTATTGAAATGCCAGCGTCCTTGAAAGTCTTCGGTTACGCGCTTGATCGTCTGATGAAGCTTGCGTTCGACGGATCGAACCCTGGGTGATTCGCTTCCTTTGGGAGCAAAGTAGGTGTAGCCGCGAGGATTCTTCTTTGCCAATTCCGCATTTCGCATCACAAACCGATACGTCCGGCTCAAGAACCGGAACACACCTTCCACGCCGGCTTCCTGCCACTCCAGCTCACGATCGGGCGAGGTGGCGAAGAGCGAATACACACGCGTGGAGTCTGCGCCAAATCTCGCGACCATGTCATCGGGCGAAACCACGTTCCCGCGATTCTTTGACATCTTGAACCCGTCTTTGATCACCATGCCCTGGGTGAAAAGCCGGGTTGCCGGTTCGTCGTTATGCACGATGCCGAGATCACGCATGAAACGCGTCCAGAAACGCGAATAGATGAGGTGCAGAATGGCATGTTCAACGCCGCCAATGTACTGATCGATAGGAAACCAGTAGTCGACGGTCGCTGTGTCGAGCGGGCGGTCTTTGAGTTGGGCGTTGGTGTAGCGATAAAAATACCAGGACGAATCGACGAACGTGTCCATGGTATCGGTCTCACGCCGCGCCGGGCCCCCGCATTTGGGACAAGTAACGTTGAGAAACTCCGGCACCCGTTCCAGCGGAGAGCCGCCCTGCAATGTGATGTCGATCTTTTCCGGCAACAAGACCGGAAGATCTTTTTCCGGCACCGGCACAATGCCGTCTTTCGGACAATAAATCATCGGGATGGGCGTTCCCCAGTAGCGCTGGCGGGAGATACCCCAGTCTTTGAGACGATATGTAACCGTGCGTTTGCCGAAGCCGTTTTGCTCAGCAAAGGCGGTCATCTTTTCAATGGCTTCCATGTTGGAGAGCTCATTGAACTCACCGGAATTGATGAGCAAACTGTCTTTTGCGGTGTAAGGCAGCACCGGCGGTTCGGGTTGGCCCGACGCAGGAGGTTCGCCGGTCCGGCGCGGAAGGATGACGACACGCATTTCCAAGTCGTACTTGTGAGCGAAATCGTAGTCGCGCTCATCGTGTGCCGGGACTGACATGATGGCGCCGGTGCCGTAGTCCATCAAAATATAGTTCGCCACCCAGATCGGAACCTGCTCCTGGTTGAACGGATTGATGGCGAAACGACCGGTAAAGACGCCGTGCTTTTCCACCGCAGCGACATCTCCGGCTTCCTTGGCACGGGCCTGCTCGCGCATGAGTTCTTCCACCTTGGCGTGCAAGGCGGGATCGTTGCCGATCAACTCCGTCACAAGCGGGTGTTCGGGCGCTAGCTGGATGGAAGTTGCGCCGTAGATGGTATCAATGCGCGTGGTGAAAACCGTGATCCTGGCGCCAGGAGTGCTCACCGGTCCGTCGATTTTGAAATCGACCAGCGCACCTTCACTGCGGCCGATCCAATTGCGCTGCATGGTGCGCACTTTTTCCGGCCAGCCATCCAACGTGTCAAGGCCGGCCAGCAATTCTTCTGAGTAGTTCGTAGTGCGAACAAACCACTGTTCCAACTCGCGCTGTTCAACCTTGGTTTCTTCGTGACGCCAGCAGCAGCCATCTACCACCTGTTCATTGGCGAGAACGGTGGCGCACTCCGGGCACCAGTTGACCTTGCTGCTGCGGCGATAGGCGAGGCCTTTCTCATAGAGCTTCAGGAAGAACCACTGGTTCCACTTGTAGTATTCGGGAAGGCAGGTGGTGACCTCGCGTGACCAGTCATAGGCAAAGCCGAGCCGTTTCATCTGCGCCTTCATGTGCGCGATGTTGCGGAGCGTCCACTCCCGTGGCGGAACATTGTTCTTGATGGCGGCGTTTTCCGCGGGAAGACCAAAGGCGTCCCAGCCCATGGGATGAAGCACGTTATAACCGTTCATCCACATGTAGCGGGCAAGCGCATCACCAATGGCGTAGTTGCGCACGTGTCCCATGTGAAGCGCGCCGGAGGGATACGGCAGCATCTCCAGGACATAATACTTCTTGGCCTTGCTGTCGTACCCGGCAGGCTGCGCAGCATAGAGCGCAGGCTGCGATTCCCAGCGGGCATGCCACTTCTCTTCAATGCGCTGCGGTTCGTAGCGAAGCTCGCGCTGTTCAGGTTGGTTGGCGGTGATGTTGATTGTTTCCGACATTTCCCTATGCTCTCTTCCGTCCCGTTGACGGCTTTTCAACCTCTACCAATGACTTCAACACGGCGATATTCCGCAAATCGTCGCCTGGCTCTTCAATCGGCGTCTCAGCGATGAACGCGGCGTGCTCTGTGCGCGGATCGTTCAACAATCGCCGAAAAGGCTCCAGGCCGATCGTTCCCTTCCCAATATGCTCATGGCGATCGCGTTTGGAACCACGCGCGTCTTTTGCATCATTACAGTGCCAGACCATTACGTTCGCCAGGCCCACCGTTTCTTCCAGCTTCAGCATGGTCTCCTGCCAGCCGGTTTCAGAAGCAATGTCATACCCGGAAACGTGGGTATGACAGGTATCAATGCATGCTCCCACCGGACATACCGGCCGTAGATATTCAAGCAACTGCGCTACCTGATCGAATGATCCGCCGAGCGAAAACTCCGCTCCCGCTGTGTTCTCAATCAGGATCCTCAGGTTGGCTTTCGCCAGATCCAAACCTTCTGCGGCTTCGGCGATCGAGCGCGCGACCAGTTCCAAACCTTCTTCACGGCTGCGTCCGCGGAATGAACCGGGATGCAAGACCAGAAACTCTGCCGCCAGAGCAATTGCCCGTTCCAGTTCGCCGCGAAACGCCGCGACGGATTTGCGATGAAACAACGGTGTCGCACTGGCCAGGTTCACCAGATAGCTGGTGTGAATGGCCATGGGGCCGATGCCATATTTGTTCCGCAACTCGCGCAAGGCGTCACATTGCGATGGCAAAAGCGAATACGGCTGCCACTGCCGTGGGCTGGAGGAAAAAATCTGAAACGTATTTGCTCCAAGCCGGTAGGCACGCTCGGCGGCCATCTGTACGCCACCTGCGGTCGAGGTGTGTATGCCAATCCGCCTCGGGCCCGGTTTGGGCGGCTCGCCTTCAGACCACAACAGCACGTCCTTCATGCTTAGCCGTTTGCGTACCGCTGCTTCCGGCTTTTCCCGGCTCATGCGGTCATGCTTCGGCTCCCCTGGCGACATGCGTAAATAGTTGATTTTAACATGCTAAATCGCTGCTGGTCTGGCGCAGCAGGGAGAACAAGCTTTGCGCAATGGGCAATTCATGCGACAATCCAGCCGAAATGAAGAACATCGTGCCGGCTGGAGAAGCGATCTCTCGAGCTGGAGAAAAAAGCGCTTGCATGTGAAGAAGCAGCCGACGGTTAGGTTGAGGCCGAAGCAAGTCTCAAAGAGCTGGCGATGGTCTGCCGTGAATGGGCTGCAGCGCTGCGATCAGGAAGATGGATTTCCTAAAATGAAACCACGCGTTTAGCACCGTAGTCGCTACTCTTAATGTCTATACCCGCCTTTCAGCGTACTTTCCGTTGCCCCTGATGCTGAAATCACAGTAAACTTAAGCTGCACGCGGAGGACAGGATCGATGCTGGTAGTGATGAAGGCGCACGCAACGGAAGAGCAGGTGCGGGCGGTTTGTGAACGAATCGAATCGCTGGGATATCGCGCCCATGCCATACCCGGGGCGCAGCGCACGGCCATCGGCATTACCGGCAACAAAGGGGCCATGGAGCCAGGCGCGCTGGAAGAGATGTCCGGCGTGCAGGAAGTGATTCAGGTTAGCAAGCCGTACAAGCTGGTAAGCCGTGATGTGAAGGAAGAAGATACGGTCATCCGCTTTGCCGGCAGCGATGGCAGTTTTGGAGGACGCGACCTGGGAATTGTCGCCGGGCCGTGCTCCATTGAATCGCGCGAGCAGGCGCTTACGATTGCTGAACGCGTAGCCAAGGCCGGTGCTCGCTTCTTCCGCGGCGGCGCATACAAGCCGCGCACTTCGCCCTATGCGTTTCAGGGCATGGGCGAAGATGGCCTGAAGATCATGGCGGAAATCCGCGAGCGCTACGGACTGCGGATTATCACCGAGGCGCTGGATAACGAATCACTCGAACTGGTGGCTGAATACGCTGATGTGGTCCAGATTGGCGCGCGCAATATGCAGAATTTCTCGCTGCTCAAGAGAGCCGGCCGGCAGCGCAAACCGGTGATGCTGAAGCGCGGCATGTCGGCGACGCTGGAAGAATTTCTGATGGCGGCGGAGTACATCCTGAGCGAAGGCAATTACAACGTGATCCTGTGCGAGCGCGGCGTGCGCACCTTTGCCGACCACACGCGCAATACGCTGGACTTGAGCATTGTCCCGGCCGTACAACGGCTGAGCCATTTGCCGATCGTGGTGGACCCTAGCCATGGAACGGGCAAGCGTAATAAAGTGGGACCGCTTTCTCGCGCAGCAGTAGCGGTGGGCGCAGACGGATTGATGGTGGAAGTGCACCATGATCCGGACCATGCGCTTTCGGATGGCATGCAGTCGATATTCCCCGACCAGTTTGACGAGCTGATGCAGGAGATACGGCAAATCGCCGCTGTATTGCACCGCAATGTACAGGAGCCCTGGACACTGCCGGCGATCGCAAGCAAGGCCGGCAGATAACTTGCGCGCTTTTCTGATCTCTCTTTGTCTCGTGCTGGCGTGCCTGACCGGCTGCAAAGGCACACCTGAACCGAATCCCAACTATCGCGAATACGCCTACGTTTCCAATGGCGGCAGCAACACGGTCACGGTGATCGACCTGCGCGGGCTGGCGATCGCAAAAACGGTGCCCGTCGGTAAAAGCCCGACCGGGCTGGCGGTGAATCCGCGAAAAAACGAGATCTACGTTGCCAACACGGAGTCAAACAGCATCGGCGTGATTGATGCGGAGACGAACACGGTGGTCGCGACGATTGGAGTGCACCGCGCGCCATTTTTCATTGACGTATCGAGTGACGGCAAGAGGGCGTATGTTGCTAACTCGGGATCGGCGAATTTGTCGATCATCGACCTCGATCAACGGCGCGTGCTTAAGAACATTGCCACGGGCAATGGCAGCAATCTGGCGCGGCTCACGCCGGACGGCAAGCTGGTGATCGTTGCGCTGCGCGATGAAGATTCCATCGCCGTGGTCGATACTGGGCTGATGACGCTGCGCAGTAAAGTGAAGGTCTGCGCCAAGCCGGTAGAGATGGCGATTGTGCCGGACTCGAGCAAATTATTTGTCGCCTGCAGTGAGTCGAAGCAGGTGGGCGTAGTGGACCTGAAGACGGACAAGCTGCTGGCGCAGCTCGACGTGGGCAAAACGCCGATTCACCTGGTGGTGAAGCCGGACGGCGGCGAAGCCTTTGTCGCCAACTATGACGGCAGCTCAGTATCGGAGATGATTACCGGCTCCAATGAGGTCAACAGCACGTTCCCCATCGGCGATCATCCGGTGCACCTCCTGGTCTCACCGGACAATGCCCTGCTTTACGTCGCCAATTTCGGTTCGGATTCCGTTGCCGTATACAGCATTGACAATGCGAAGCGGACAAGTTCGGTCCCGGTGGGAAGCCATCCGGAGGGGCTGGCGTTTTCGCCGAACCAGCTGCTCTTGCTGGTGGTCAACAGCGGAAGCGGCGATATGACCGTGCTCTCGCTGCTCGATAACAAAGGACGGCCACAGCCGGAAGCGCCGTCATTGGAGACGATGATTCCGCTGGGAAAAGATCCACGGGCGATCGTGGTAAAGGCGTTTGTGAGCCAGCGGTAACGGGAGAATAACCGCAAAGGGCACGAAGGGCGCAAGCCGGATAGGGCTCTAAGAAAAACACAAAAATGCCCAAGCGCCAAACACAAGGTCCTCACCCCTACTCGGGCGCTGATCTGCCCATTCACGCCAAAACCGGCGCGAATGGGGGCCCTGACTGCGCGCCCTCGCTATACGGGGTTCGGGATGACGAAACTTAATAACTCAAACCAACCCTAAGCCGCCATCGACGGTGAGTATCTGGCCGGTGATGAAGTGTGGAGCGGTGGCAAAGTACATCACCGCGTTGACGACATCCTGCGCGGTTCCGTTGCTCTTCATGGGGGTCCGTTCCGCCAGGCGGCGCAGCAGCGCTGGATCTTTTTCTGCGGTCCCGGTATCGATCATTCCCGGAGCAACGCAGTTCACGGCAATTTCAGGCGCCAAGGCTTTCGCCATCACCTGGGTCAACATGTGCAAGGCGGCCTTCGAAGAGCAGTAATGCGCGTGCGTGGTCCACGGTTTTTCCGCGCCCAGGGACCCCAGGTTGATGATCTTGCCGTGAGCGCTGCGCAGAGCGGGGATCAAGTGTTGGGAGATAAGGAACGGCGCACGGACGTTCACCGCGAAGAGGTCGTCCCATTGGGCGGCTGTGATCTCTTCAAGTTTCGCGGTTTGAAAGACGCCTGCGTTGTTGATGAGGATGTCGATGGTTTTGAAGGAGATGAGCACCTGACGAACCAGCTGTTGAATGCTCTGTTCATCGCGGAGGTCGCATTGCATGGCGACGGCTCTGACGCCGAGTCCCTCGATCTCCTGTTGTGTCTCCCTGGCTTCGTCGGCAGAGGTGAGAAAAGTAAAAAAGACGTTGGCACCAGCCTCGGCTGTGGCCAGGGCAATGGCTTTGCCGATGCGTTGCGCGCCTCCGGTGATGAGAACGGTTTTGCCTTTGAGGCTCACGCATGCATTGTAAAGGGTGAAGACCATCAGGAGATCGGGACATCGGGTCATCGGGACATCGAAAAAGCGAAAAGGCTTACCGCGGATGAACACGGATGAACGCGGATCAAATCGAGGAACATCGGATGATCCTGGAAGCAAAACCGGGCAGGTAGTCGCGGGACGCATTGCGGGCATCAAGGCGTGTACGGGAGAAAGGCTGGCAGAGCAGAAGTTTATGTGGTACTTTAGCTCGCCTCTTTAACCCCATGCGAAACCTGTTTCCATTTGCGCGACCGGCCCCCCGTCCCGTAAGCCCCGCGCACGCCCAGGCGCCTGAGCTCAAGGAAGCGCAACTGGCTGCCATCTATTACGGCCATCGCACCGGGGGAGATTTTTACGACTTTGTACGGGTCAGTCCCACGCGGGTGCTCTTTGCCCTGCTGGATGTTGCCGGACGGCTGGATGCGAACCGGGGGATTGTGGCTGCGGCGCAAAGCACACTGCGCAAGGCCGGAGCGGAACTGCTGTCCCGAGATGACATTAACGAACCGGATGCGATGATCGAGATATGCCTGCAGTTGAACCACAGCATACGTCAGGCCGCGGGAAGGACCTGTCCTTGCCCGGTTTTTGCCGGCTGTTACAACGAAGGGCTGGGAACGGTTTGCTACTTCAATGCCGGCCACACACCGGGACTGCTGCGCGACCATACCGGCATTACGGAATTGCACGCCACAGGGCTGCCGCTGGGGCTGTTCTCGCACTGTACGCCGGATGCATCGATTGTGGCGGTGGCGCCGGGATCGGCGTTGCTGCTGGTTTCACGCGGCACGGTTGAGGCCAGGCACAAAGGCGAAGAGTTTGGGCTGGAGCAGGTGAAGAACAATTTTCTTGGCGCCGGGGCGCATACGGCCCGGGAGATCTGTTCCGGCATCGTGAACCAGATTCGGGAGTTCGTTCACAAGGCTCATCTGAAGAATGACGTAACTGTCCTGGCGCTCACGCGGCCTGCGGGGGCGAATGCGATGGTCGCGGCGGGATGAAACCATCGCCGGAACCGCCGGGATCGCCGTCATCGCGCGGAATCGGAAAAGCAAGAGCTTATCGCGGATGAACGCGGATGAACACTGATCACCATCGGAACGTCTGATGAGCATGTAGTCCGCGCGCGCCAATCCGGCTTGCGGCCCACTCAGTTCCTTGATTCAGTCTGTCTTTGTCCCACTGCTTGCAGATCCTACGCCGGAAGATAGCAGCTGATAAGCCTCGTCCCTGGTGCGGACGACAAAGAGGTTAGGCCGCGAGATCCGCGCGAAAGCCTTATATTTACTGGCAATTTGAAAGAGGATGTCGGCCGGCGCCACAACGATGTGCATCACTGAATCATGGAAGAGGCTTGGGTTTTGCGCCATGGCGGCCAGGGTGGATTCCGACAGGTTCACTTCCGTGACCGCGGTGAAATCGACGACCTCATTGAATGCAGGATTGAAATCGGGATCGGAGGCAATGGCGGAGCGGTGGCCTGCGACCTCGGCGTCGGTGATGCTGCCATGGAAGGCCGAATAGACAATTCTGCGCTGCGGGTCGATTTTGAGAACGACTGGCATAAGGGGGTGCTGGTGGTAAGTAGCTGGCCTCATCTTGCCATATTGCGCAGGAATTTTCTTCAACTAGATTTTTCTGTTTCCGAAATGGGAAATTCGGGGAAATCGCGGTGATCGCACGCGATCAGGTGATCGGAAGAACTTAACCACAGAGGACACAAAGGCACACGGAGGAAGATCCACATCAGGCATCGAAAGTCTCTCGAGAGAACTCCCTGACGCGGCACTTGTTGGCACATGCATTCTCGGGATCCTTCGACTCCTCCTCGGTCTCCCGCTTTGCGCGATCCCTCGCGGTCGCTCAGGATGACAAGATCTATAGAGCAACAAAAAATGCGGCAGGCCCTGGAGCCTGCCGCGATTGCTTTCAGTCCTTGATCGCCGTTTCGGGCGAACGAGGAGTGACTATTTCTTTGGTGGCGCCTTTTTGGCCGGGGTCTTGCCGGTTGGCGTCTTGGTGCCGGTTACGGCCTTTTTGGTTGCCGCAGCGCTATGTGGGTTGAGCAGATTCAGAGCGTCTTCCGCATTGAATGGGAATTGACGCACTGAGGTCTGGCCGGTGGTGCTGAGGGTGACGTCAACGCGACGCGCCTGGGCCAGAGCCAGAACGTTGGCATTGCGTTTAAGCTGCGCTTTTTGCGCTGCGGTGATGTTCTGTTCCTGATCCACGGCCTGCTTGACCTGATCAGCGCTCATCGGCTGCTCGACACCGAGGCCTTGCGTCTCGATGGCGCCGGCAGAAACGCCTTGTTCCACCAGGAACGCCTTGGTACGGGCGACACGGCGATCCGAAAGCGCCTTGTTGTAATCCGCACCGCCACGCGGGTCAGCGTGACCCTGCAGGATCAGGTGGGCATCTGGCTTGAACTCCAGGTACTTCTTGAAGTCGCTGGCCAGAGTGGTAAGCGTGCTCTGCTGGCTGGTGAGCAATCCGCCGTCGGGTTTTTGTTCCGTAGGCTGCGCGGTTGGGAAGTAAATGCTGTGCAGCGAGAGTCTCTGCTCGAGCGCGCGTTGCTCAGGAGCGGGTTGGACGGTGACTTGGGTGGTGGCGTCGACTTCGCCGCCGCGTCCGTCGCTCACATGGCAGGTGACGGTGTACGTGCCGGGCTGGGTGCGTGTGGAATCAAATTGCGCCGTCGCATCGCTGCCAGTGACTTTGCCGCCGGTGGTCTTGTAGCTGTAGGTCAGCGGATCATTGTCAGGATCGCTGGCCGTGGTGGTGATGGTAGATTTCTGTCCGACAGTGATAGTCGGCGGGTTCGCCGCGCAGGAAGAGATCACAGGCGGAGAGTTCGGCTTGGCTGCAACCTGGAAGTCGGTAGAAGCGCTGGCAGTGCCGCCGCGGCCGTCGTCGACAGTTACAGTTGCGGTATAGCTGCCCTCTTTCACGCCGTTGGAGTTCCAGCGAGCGTCCGCGCCCGTGCCTTCAACGGCGCCACCGGTGGCTGTCCACTTATAGGTGAGCGGATCATTGTCAGGATCGGAAGCAGTGGCTTTGAGGGCAATGCTGTCACCTGAGCCGGCAAAGATCTTGGTCGGTTCAGCGGCAACGGTGACTGTCGGCGGATGGTTGGGCGGAGGCGGAGGCGGGTTGCCGCCAAAGTGCAGCACGATCCCGGCCGAGGCACGCAGGTTGTTCTGCTTGTTGTCGCCACCGTCAGTGAATTTGGTGAGGAAGTACTCAGCCTGGAAGATGCGAACGCCGATATGCTTGTTGAAGTTCGCATCGACGCCACCGCCAAGAGCAGTAGCGAAGGCGTTTTCTGAGAACGCGCGATTAAAGAACGCTGAACCGGTGGGTGGGGGAGGCACCTGAATATCAGAGAGGCGGGCAGCGCCGAAGAGCGCATGGACGAATGGGGTCCAGCGCTGGCCACGATGGGAAAAGCGCGGGCCGAACATGAATGTGTACGCGGAGCCGCTAACGCCGGGCGGCAGGTCTTTGACTCGATAGACGCCGAAGTCGCCCACAATGCTGAACCAGCGATTGATGTTGCCGGCGATATTGGCATCCATGCCCTGCCAGTTGAAGGTCTCTTTGACGCCCAGTGTGTCAGTGCTGAAACGCACGTAGGAATAACCCACAAACAGGTCAACGGCGGGGTGCGTTACATCACTGCTGGAAGACGATTTGTCCTTCTTGGCTTTCGTCTGGTTCTGCGGCGAATAGAAAGGAACCGCAGGGGCCAGATATCCGGTGGAGGTCGCACTCGTATCCGGGGCCGGCGCCTCGGGCAAAGTGGAGGTGGGTGACGCTTTGCCGGCATCGTCAGCAAAAGCAGGCGTCAGAAGAAAGGACCCAAGAAAAAGTATCGCAACCAAACGAACAACGAACCTCATTCTTCCCTCCTATAAATGACTGCTAATTAGTTGGTCACCTATCATACCTGAGTTGCGGATTCAAGGCGTGCATTCCAAGACATGCAGGCGAACCACATTGCCAAATGGTGCCGCCCGGGGAACGAAGGGAGTTTCGATCTCCCGCCTGAGTCATGGCAATCGACGTAAGCAAATGGATTGGTCTAAATGGCGTGAGGTGGGATGTTGTTGAGAGCTTCTCTGTGTCGATGAGAGCTCACCAAGGTTGGGATTTGAGCAGCATGGCCTGGCTCGTATTGGCGAAGATAAGGAGAACCTAATGGAATGAGAAATGGAAGTTGTAGTCGCGCGCGGAGAAATGACAGGAGTCACCGTAAGCCGCTCCCGGGATGGATACCTTATCGAAGGACTTGAAGGCAAAGGTCGATGAGAAAAGAGTGCTTGCAAAAAAGCGATAGGGGTAGACCTTGAAATGAAGGTTATAGGGTGCAAAAAGGGCAAGGATTGCGCTTTAGATAAGGGGAATTTGTTCTTCAGTTAACAATATGCGGGTCGAAAGCTCTTGCATCTTGATCAAAAAGGCTTTATGATGAGCAGTTTTGGCGAGTTGTTTTGGTTCCCACAGAGAGAGCAAACAGGCCCCTTCAGTCGATATTTTTGGTTCAAGAATGAAACCAAAGGCAGCCGGCAGGAATCCAAATCCAAGGCAATAGTGCACTCTTCATAACCTAAAAGGCAGGGCATAACTGAATATGGCAAGGAGACGCGGTAATCCCAACTGGGGTAAGCCGGAGCCGATTGGACCGGTGATCCCCGTCGTCACCTCATTTGAGCAGGCGGTCAAGGAGTTCAAGCTGACGCCTGATCAGTACATTCGTTCCACGCGTTTGCGCGAATGGGCGCGGCGCAACAAAAACAGCAAGTATATTCCTGAACCCTTGCTTGAAGCGTGGGGCTTTGAAATTGAAAGTACTTTGTAAGGTTGGTTAGGAGCCAAAGGACCGCCGACGCGCGGTCCTTTTTGCTTTTGCAGCAGCTCTCATGTTTTCTCTTACAGGCAATGACATACTGGCCATCGTTTTGGCTGCCAGTTTTGCGGCTGGCCTAAATGTTTATGCAACCATAGCGACTCTGGGCTTGCTCTCCCATGCTCATGCGTTTACGTTGCCACCGGCCCTCCATCTGCTTGAATCCTGGCCTGTCATCATCGTATGCGCCTTGCTTTTTGGGCTGGAGTTTGTCGCCGACAAAATCCCCGTCTTTGACCTCATCTGGAACGCGCTCAATACCTTTGTCAAAGTACCGACAGCGGCTCTGCTCGCCTACGGAGCCACCCAGCATCTCTCGCCGGGAATGCAGGCCGCAGCAACTGCGCTGGGCGGCGCGATCGCCTTGCTCGTCCATGGCAGTAAGATCGCCGTGCGTACAGCGGTAACTCCTACGCCGGAACCTTTTTCCAACATCGCCTTGAGTTTGGGTGAAGATGTAGCTGCAATCTCGCTTACTTGGCTGGCCACACAGCATCCGATCATCGCCGGCACAATCGCCGCAGTATGTCTCCTGCTCTGTGTTCTCGCGATTCGCTACGTCATTCGTGCTCTGCGGCGCATGTTCCATCAAGTGGAATCATTTTTTGCCGGAACCGGGAGCCGCACGGCTTGAATTTCTGTTCAGCTGCCATTCAACCGTCCCAAACGCATCCCACGGAAGAAGGTTTCCTCGCGCGTTTGACCAGATTACAGGCAGCGTGCGATATTTCTCGGTTGACTTTAACGATTCTTTAACACTGTTACCCGGGAGCGCCGCACAATCACATGGTTCGCCTGATTCCCAAAGACACTAAATTCTTTGACATGTTTGCCGAAATGGCCAGCAATCTTGGCGACGGAGCTCGCCTGCTCAAGCAGACTCTCCAGGATTTTCAAAATGTCGACGCCCGCGTCCTTCAGCTCAAGGACATCGAGCACCGTGGCGACGATATGACCCACAACATCCTCACCAAGCTGAACCAGACTTTCATTACCCCGCTCGACCGTGAGGATATCTATCGCCTGGCTTCTTCGCTTGATGACGTTCTCGACTTTGTCTATGCCGCCGGCGTTCGACTGATCATGTATAAAATCACCTCAGCGCCCCCGGCAGCCACGCTCCTGGCCGAGATCGTGGTCAAACAGTCTGACCAGCTCACAGACGCGCTGGCTCGCCTCAACAAGAACCGCGACCATGTTCTGGAAAACTGCGTGGAGATCAATCGCCTTGAGAACGAGGCCGACGGTATCGCCCGCGCAGCCATTGCCGTTCTCTTCGAAAAAGAAAAAGACCCGATTTCTCTCATCAAGCTCAAGGAATTGTACGAAGTGCTGGAAACAGCCACCGATAAAGCTGAAGACGCTGCCAACGTCATTGAAGGCGTGGTGCTGAAGGGCGCCTGATTGAGCCATACGAATCCGGAAGAATCCATTTGCGAGGGAGCTAGGTGCACACAAGCTTAGTCCTGGTTGTACTCACGGTTTTCCTGGCGCTCTCGTTCGACTTCATCAACGGCTTCCATGATGCCGCCAACAGCATTGCCACCGTCGTTTCCACACGCGTACTCTCGCCCCGCATTGCTGTGCTGTGGGCGGCAATCTTCAACTTTGTCGCTGCGTTTGGGCTGGGCACTGCCGTCGCCAAAACCGTCGGCAAAGGCATGGTCCATCTTGACTACGTCACGCAGTACGTTGTGCTCGCGGGACTGGTCGGCGCCATTGTTTGGAACCTGATCACCTGGTACCTGGGCCTGCCGACTTCTTCCTCGCACGCGCTCTTCGGCGGCTATGCCGGCGCCGCGATTGCCCGCGCCGGGTTCAAAGTCATCATTCCCCTGGGATGGAAGAATACGCTGATTTTCATCATTCTTTCCCCGATGATCGGTTTTGTGCTGGCCCTCGCTTTGATGGTGGCCGTCTCCTGGATCTTCCGCAAGGCCGCTCCCAGCAAGGTCGACAGAATCTTCCGCGTTCTGCAGCTCGTCTCTTCCGCCGGCGTCAGCTTTGCCCACGGCGGCAATGATGCGCAAAAGACCATGGGTATCGTCGTCAGTGCGCTCTATGCCGGTGGCTTTCTAACAGCTCAGCAGGCAGGCACAAACTGGGGGCCATTTCATTACCCCATCATCCTCGGCGCCTACTTCACCATAGGGCTGGGAACGTACTTCGGCGGCTGGCGCATCGTTCAAACCATGGGATCGAAGATCACCAAGCTCAAGCCGGTCGGCGGTTTTTGCGCGGAATCGGCTGCTGCACTCACTCTGGTGATGACCGCGCTCTGGGGAATCCCAGTCAGCACAACTCACACCATCACCGGCTCCATCATTGGCGTTGGATCCACGCATCGCATCTCCGCTGTGCGCTGGGGCGTTGCCAGAAGGATTGTCTGGGCCTGGATCATCACCATCCCAGCCGGCGCTACCATGGCAGCGATCGTTTTCTGGACGATTCGCTTCTTTGTACCCGGGGCCTGAGGCTCGGCAATGCCGCAGTTAAAAACTTTTAATAAGCTCGTCATCCCGAACCCCGTATAGCGAGGGCGCGCAGTCAGGGCCCCATTTGCGCCCGGTTTTGGCGTGAATGGGCAGATCAGCGCCCGAGTAGGGGTGAGGGACCGTGCGCTTCCGAAGATATCAACCTGTACCGCTACTGAATAAGTTCCGCACTTTAAAAAGTTAACTGCGCAAACTTCCGCTTAACAATCTTCGAAATTCGCGCAGCTGACAAAAGTAAGCTCTTTCGTTCTTGCCTTCCTTTCGCTCTTGCGCTACAAGAAAAGTCGGGCCGCGTTGGTGCTAGTGACACCTTCGCAGCCCTAACCTCAATCACCTGAATTGGAGGCGATCTTGGCTACGGACAAGTTTAGCAGCCGGGAGGAAGAAGGCCTTTATCGGCTGGTGGTTCTGCTCAACAGCTCTCTCCGCATCATGACCATGCGATTGGAGGAAATGGCAACGCTCAAAGTCTTGAGCGTGGAATATCTCAGGGAAATGAAACGATTAACAGACAGGATAGAGAAGGAACTTTCTCCCTGATCAGCAATAGTGCTGGAAGCAAACCCGCCGTCGGGCGGGTTTTGTTGTTTAGGGTCATGCAGAGAACTCCTCCGCGGCATTCCACGGTTCTTGGTCTTGCCGGAGATCATAACAGCGCGGCAGGCTTGAAGAGGGTCTTGCACTCCCGGCACCATTGCGGCATAATCCCGCGCCATGAACGAGCAAGCCGCACCAGCCAAAGCGCCACAACCTAAATCTGATCCGCCAAATGGACCGATTTTTGGATCAAAGCCTGAAGAATACTACTCATTTGCAAACATATTAAGGCGGCATAACCGCCTTCTCACATTTGTGGGAGCACTGATCATCTTTGTCACGTTCCTGGTGAAAGAGGGCTTGCGTGAAGAGCTTCGAGATACAGAAGGTAACATTGAGAGAGCTATGCAGGTCTTTTCTGCCAACATTGCGGTAATTAATGTTTCGAATCAGGTGATGGTAGTGGAAGAGATGATTAGCGATACACATTTTAAGAAAGATTCGGCAAAAGGATCAGTATTTGAAGCAAAGTCTCACTAATAGATCGCTGCTCATAGAGACTCACATTGCGAGCATGAGTTGGTTACTTGCCACGCTGCCGGAAAAGTATATGAATCCCTTAGCACTACTGTATGGGGGGTTGCAGGCTGACAGTGCAAGATTTAAGGAAAAGGTCAATACCCTCAGCGACGTGGAGGTGGCAGCTCAGAGGGAGCAACTTTCAAAAGAATTTGACTCTCTTCGAACTCGCCTGATCGATATCGAATCGTTAATTGGGAAAACTGCGAGTGAGGCGAAGGCAGATAAAAAGAGCCAATATGAGATTGCAACATGGCTAAGTTATTTCCTATACACAGTCGGCTCGGGACTCGCTCTTGTCGGCAGGCTCGTTGGTGTGAACGCTGGCGGAGACGTATAAACGCATTACGGGAATAATCTGGCACTTTAGAAAGGACTTGAAAGCTATGGGCAGCACGACGATCGACCGAGTGGCTCCGCCACCAGGTGGCAAAAAAACGCGCACCGGCGGGCCTCTCATGGGTGGCAGCGGCCGGTTTAACAAATGGGATGAGGGCAGAGACGGATTAGTCAAATTTTTGCAGGACATGAAAACGATCTTGAAATTCTTGGTTGATGACCGAATCCCTGACGGACCGCAAGCGTTGTTCCTAGAACGCTTTCCAGATGTCGAGAAAAATATCGATGACGTTATCAAACAGTTGAACGAGATCAGCTCACCGGAGCACGAAACGCTAAAGCAACTGCACAAAGTTGAGCTAGACCTAAGAGCATTGGAATTAAAGTTAAAAGAATTTTATGACCGCATTGATCACAGCCCACCACATGCGGGGTTGAAAGTCGGCAATACGATTATGGGCAGCATGAGCAGAGTATTTCCGATTCTAGAGCCTGTTAAGGAATACAAAGAAATTGTCGAAGTGCGTCTGAAACACGGCGGGGATCGGGGCCTAACTCGACTCAACTTAAGCGGACGGGAGATAAGTTAAATCGGGCCGAGACGAATGGCACAAAAAGTCAGGGACGGCGCGGGGCCGTCCCTTCTCTGCTGGGCGCTGGTGCATAAGTTGGGTGGGACAATCAAAATGAGAAATGTTGTCTTCACAATGAACATGCAAAACCATGAGCCAATCACCAAGAGCTTTTTTTCCTCCCACTCAAAGACCTAAGAGACGCTATCCAAGAGCCATCCCGTACTTTTTCTACCGAAAATTCTTACCGCTAACGCTGGAATAACTTCACCCATCTAATTTGCCTATGCGTGAGCAGCGGCACAAATTCCTCGACCAAAAATTCGACGTCGTAGTAGTTGGCGGCGGCATTAACGGTGTGGCCATTGCCCGTGAGTGTTCCCGGCGCGGTATTCGCACTCTGATTCTGGAGCAAAACGACTTCTCTGCCGGAACTACCAGCCGATCCACGCGAATCATTCACGGCGGTCTGCGCCATCTGGAGCACGGAGAGATCGACATGGTGCGCGCGTGTATGCGGGAGCAGCGGCACATGCTCGCGCACTCCCATAGCCTGGTGAAACCGTTGCAGTTTCTCCTGGCTCTTCCGCCTGAACCGCGATCTTTTCTGCGCAGCTCTCTCGCTGTCCGCACCGCGCTGTGGGCTTATTACTGTTTTACCCACAAAGCGCCAAAGCAAGACAGTCACTCCGTTGATCGCGACATCGAGGCCTTTGAAAGCAACCTGGATAAAGGCCGCAAGTGGAAGGTTTATTCGTATGAAGACGCGCAATGCGAGTTTCCTGAGCGGCTTGTCGCTGAGTGGCTGGTGGAGGCCCTTGCGGCGGGAGCTGTCGCCGGCAATCACACTGAAGTGTTGAAGATAAACCGCATCAACGGCCGCGTGTGTGATGTCCGTGTGCGCAACACGCTTACCCGGTCAGAAGGCACCGTCAGGACTTCCTGGGTCATCAACGCGACCGGTCCCTGGGCTGATTTTCTGATTGAGGCTTCCAAAGTAGATACCAAGCGGATGGTCGGCGGTGTCAGAGGTTCGCATCTGGTACTGCCCCGGTTTTCCGGCGCTCCTCAATATGCCATTCATGTCGAAGGGCAGGACCACGATGCGTTTTTTGTAACGCCATGGAACCGCCAGATTCTGGTAGGCACAACAGCAATCCCTGATTCCGGATCACCGGAAGCAGCTCAGCCGTCAGCCAC
>DATBHX010000066.1:0-7249 GCA_036557225.1 Candidatus Angelobacter sp. | reverse complement strand
GGATTACATCAATAGCTATCTGCTTTCCGGCAGCGAAGCGGAGCCATTCCGCGCCTGGGTGCGCTCCAATTTTCAGCCCATGATGGCCAAGGTGGGCTGGACACCGGCGGCGAACGAGAATGAGGACACACACACGCTGCGCGGCGACCTGATTCACATCCTGGGTACCGTGGGTGAGGACCAGGAGACCATCCGGCAGGCCACCAGCCTGGCGGAGCGTTATCTTAAAAACCCGGATTCTGTCGATGCCAGCATTGCCAACAACGTGCTGAAAGTGGCGGCCCGATATGGCGATGAGGCCCTCTTCGAGCAGTATGTGAGCGCGCTGGGAACAATGCGTTCGCCGGAGCAGTATTACAACGTAGGCGATGCCCTGGCCTCGTTTCGCGACCCGAAAATTGTAGAGCGCGTGCTGGAACTCAGCGTCTCAGAGAAGGTAAGGAACCAGGATGCAGCAGGATTGATCTCGCGCGTGGTGGGAAATACCGACGATCAGAAGGTCGCCTGGAGTTGGCTGAAAGAGCACTGGGCAGACGTGGCGAAGAAGACCACGATGTCGAGCGGCCCGGAGATCGTGAAGGCGACCCGGCATTTCTGCAGCGTAGAAATGCGCGATGACGTACAGAGCTTTTTTGGCGACCACAAAGTTCCGGCAGCAGAGCGTACCCTGAAACAGTCCTTTGAGGACATCAACACCTGTAGCAAGACCCGCGAACGCCTGCAGACCGAGCTGGCGGCATGGTTGCAACAGCGCCAGAACGGCAGTAAAGCAGGCGGCCGATAAAAATTGGCAATTGAGCAGTCTGGCAATTTTGGTGTCGTAGTGGCCAGTTGAACTGCACCACTACGACCGAGCCAATGGGAAAAAACTTTCTTCTCTATTTATTGTTGACCACGAGTTCTGTTCGCCGGTTGCGGAGCCGGCCTTCTTCCGTGTCATTGGAGGCAACCGGGTTGTTCTGACCCTGACCCTGGGTCGTGATTCTATCCGCTGAGACTCCCTGATTGACCAGAATGCTCTTGACCGCATCCGCTCGATTCTGCGAAAGAGTCTGATTTGCGTCTGGGTTGCCGGTGTTGTCCGTGTATCCGACCAACTGAACCTTCGCGTTGGGATAAGCCTTGAGAACGGAGGCCAGGTTGTTTACCGTGGGCTGTGAATCCGGGGTAAGCTGCGTTGTGGCAGCTTCAAAGTTCAAATTGTCAAACACGAAGTTTTTCGGCACCTGAGCTGAAGGATCGCCAAGGAACTTTGCCAGATCGTAGTTGATGGATCCCGGGGCAACCGAGATGCTTCCGCCACCGGGCAGCGTAATCTGCTCCAGGCCTTGCCTCGCGGTGTTGACGGCGCGCGAGGTCACGTCGCCGACGTTGGCCCTGCTCATGCGTCCGCGCAGCGCCCACAACAGGCCCAACGCAATCAGTGCAGCCAGCGCGAGTGGAAGCCAGCGCATGCCGGTTTTTCCCGGCGGCGGAGCAGTAGGCCGGTCCAGAGCAGGCGCGCGCTCAACAAAATGCTCCAGGTGCGTGGGTGAACTCACGTCCGCTTCGCGCGTGACGGTCCTGCTGGAGCTTACCATCGAGGGGCCGGCGCTTAACAGTTGCGAGACGCCGGCCGGTGTGGCTGCTGCGATATCTGATTTTTCGCTGAGAAGCAGGTTTGCCAAGCCGGAGGAATCCAGCTTCTGCGTGGCTATCCTTTTTCCCAGAACACCCATGACGAGCGGAGCTGCCATGGACATGAGCTTCGTGGCGGACGAGGCGCGAACGCCGCCAAACTTTCCGACCGATTCGGCTACGGACGAGGCATTGTTGCCAAAAATCCTGCCCAGCAACTGCTGGCCGGTGTTCAGCAGGCCGGTGGTGGCGCTGCCGCCACCTAAAAACGATCCAACGTTGTCCAGGGCGCCGCCAAAACCACCTTCGCGAATCATGTTGGTAAGATTGCCCGCACCTTCGCGCGATGACACCATGTGAGTGACGCCGCTGAGTACACCTGCCACAGCTCCGTTCATGGTTTGCCGGGTAGAAGATTCGGATTCGCCGACCAGCGAACTCGCGCTATGAATTACGCCGGGTGTCAGGTAGCCTTGCACCGATTCGAGCAAACTGCCTGGTCTGAGAAATTGGGAAACGGCCATGAGAAGACCTCCTTTGATTTGCGCGACATTTTGGAGTGTTGTAAGCAAGATGCACAGGCAAGCTTGTCTTGTTGCCATTTTGCGGGCCCCGTTTTTTTACAGGGATGAAGCAAAGATGCCGGCGCAAAACTCACGACCGCAATCTAGAACTCACGACGGGCAATCTTCTGTTGCGAGCTGAAAATTCTTTCCATGGTGTTCTCTCTGAGATGGCCTAAAAGCCCGTATTTGTCCAGCGTTTTGCACGGGAATCTTGCGGATTGCTAGAGTTCTGACCGCAAGACAAAATGTCCACAAAACCGGCCAGAGGCGCCCACCCACCGGGGCATCCGGAGCCACCAGGCCGTCAGCGCTTCGAACCATGGCACGGAAACCCACCATACGCGAACCATCGATTTGCGAACCAGGCGAGGAGATTGTTCTTCCTTTGCATACCGAGGAGATCGCTGTGGCCAAAGAGCGTGTGGTTACCGGGCGCGTGCGTATTTCCACCGTTACACGCGAGCGCGAAGAACTAGTGGACGAACTTCTCGCGCGCGAGCACGTGGAGATCGAGCGCCAGCCGGTGGGCAGGCTGGTGGACCGCGTTCCGGCCGTTCGTAGGCAGGGCGACACGATCATCATTCCCATGATCGAGGAAGTTCTCACGGTTGTTCGCCGGCTGGTCGTGAAGGAGGAGATCCGAATCCGGCTCGTCAGCCGCAAGGAGAGGCGCCGTCAGCGAGTGACCATCCGCCGGCAGGAGGCGGTGATCGACCGAATTCCTGCAGCCACGCGCGGGCCGCCGAGAGGGCGCGAGGAAGCAGAATCCATAAGCAACCAGAGAACCGCAAAACAGTCAGGAGGAGAATAGATGGCTTACGAAAAAATAGTTGCTGTATACGACAGGTCGGGAAAAGCAAAAGATGCCATGCGCGCACTGGAAGGCGCTGGTTTCTCATCCGGCGATATCAGCTTGCTCAACCGCGACGCTCTCACCAATACCGATGTCAATGATGCCGGCCTCTGGCGCCGGCTGTTCGGCCGCGACATCGGAGAAAACCAGAGTTCGGTTTATAGCCGTGCCATCGAGACCGGAGGCGCCGTCTTGACGCTGCGTCTGCCTGAATCGGATGTTCCACGCGCCATGAAGATTCTGGATGTGCATCCGCCAACCAACTTCAATGAAACCTCCGGCAGCTGGGAAGCTCCAAGCACGCCTTCGTCCAAGGCCGTGGTCCCGCCTCCGGTTACTCCAAGAATGTCGAGCACCGTTACCACGAGCAAGGAAGAAGTATTGCGCCTGGCTGAAGAGCAGCTTGACGTGGGCAAGCGCCAGGTGGAAACCGGACGCGCGCGTGTCCGGCGTTTTGTGATTGAAGAGCCGGTGGAATCACAAGTCACCTTACACGAAGAACATGCCGCCCTGTTACGCCGGCCTGCAACGGACACACGGGCCATCAAAGACGTTGACTGGACAGACAAAACCATTGAGATCACAGAAACCGCGGAGCAGGCGGTGGTCAGTAAGACGGCACACATCGCGGAAGAGGTCGTGGTCCGCAGGGAAGGGTCAGACCACGTGGAAACCGTCCGCGACAAGATCCGGCGGCAACAAGTGGAGATCGATCGCATGCCGCGCGACCGGAAAGTAGCGTAAGCCTTCATACCATACCGCTCTGAGTTCGCGATTTCTTGCAGGCGCTCACAGAGATAACCGGGAACACCGCCGTCAAAGGCGGTGTTTTTTTGTGCGATGAAGTATCAGTGCCCAAGCGTAGCGTAATTCACTACCAGACTTTGCCAACGCGAATCTTTCTTTCTCTCCAGAGCTGGGCTGCAACCCGGACATCGTATGGTGAGAGCATTAGGACCGGTCCATTCCAGGGTGATGCCGGCAGCAGCAGCATCCAGCTCGACAAGATAGGTTTCACCTTCAGTCGCGACGCCGGAGAAGAAGCCCCAGCCCAAATCTTCATGCGCAGAACGAAGGTTCACATGGGTAAAAAAAGGCGCGTCCTCGCCACAACGGCGCTCCATGACAGTGGCTATCGATTTTCCGTCCGGGCTGGTGGCTTCGGCTACAACGCGGTCAGAACAGCGTGGACGTGTGTGCAGATAGACCACTGTAAGCACGGCGAACATGGCCAGCATCGCAGCGCCATAAACAAGCGTGCCCTGAAGCATCTTGCGCGCGAACGGGTCCATGGGCTTTTTGGCCATTATTTGGCTGCTCGCGATCTGATCTCGCGCCAAAGCTCGGCGCGGCCTGCGCCGGTGGTTGCGGAGTAGGGAAGCAGAGCGTCAAGCGCGTGGTCGCGGGCGAGCATGGCCAGCGCATTGCGCAGCTTGTTGCCTGAGAGTTTGTCTGTCTTGGTGGCGACGACAAGAAAGTCGCGCTCCATCGCGCGCAGGAAGTGAATCAGCTGGCGGTCAGGCTCCTGCGGTGGAATGTTCGAGTCAATGAGAACGATCGAAAGCTGAAGAGTCCCGCGGTCCTTGAGATAAGGCTCAATGAACTTTGGCCACTCGGCAGAGATTTCACGCGAGATTTTGGCGTAACCGTAACCAGGAAGATCGACGAGCATGAGCTCCGGGTGCGGTTGGCCTTGTTTGCCATAGATGCCGATGAAGTTGATGGTACGCGTGCGGCCAGGCGTAGAGCTGACATGCGCCAGTTTCTGGCCAAGCAGGGAATTGATCAGGCTGGATTTGCCGACGTTGGATCGGCCCAGAAAAGCAAACTCCGGCGGCCCTTCCACGGGAAAGAATTTGGGATCGGCCGCAGAGGTGAGAAATTTGGCTAGGATGGGCTTCATTCGGTCAGAACCAGTTTAACAATTAGAGATTTTTACCGCAGATTTGCGCCGATTAAGCAGATCAACAAAAAAGCCCGCCGTTGCCGGCGGGCTTTCCTTGTTGTTGAGAGCTAGAGGTAACGTTCGCGCGAAATCTCCGGCTGCACGGTGGGCGCCGGCAGAGACTGACCAGTTTCTTCTGAAATCTCAGGCAGCGGACCTTCCAATGCAATCTTCAGTACCTGGTCCATGTTCTCGACCAGGTGAACCTTCATCTGGCTGCGGATGTTCTCCGGCACTTCAGGCAGGTCCTTTTCGTTTTCCTTGGGAATGATGGCTTCGGTGATTCCGGCGCGCAGGGCGGCAAGAAGCTTCTCTTTCAATCCGCCGATGGGCAGGACCTTGCCGCGAAGGGTGATCTCGCCGGTCATAGCAACGTCGCGCCGTACCGGAATCTTGCTCATGGCGCTGGCAATGGCGGTAGCCATAGTAATGCCGGCCGATGGACCGTCTTTGGGGATAGCGCCTTCAGGCACGTGAATGTGGATATCGACGTTGCGATAGAAATCGCGGGGCATGCCCAGCCGCGCGGCGCGAGAACGGACATAGGACATGGCCGCGTGGGCCGATTCCTGCATCACGTCGCCAAGCTGGCCGGTGATGGTGAGCTTGCCCTTGCCGTCGACGATCGCTACTTCTGTGCTCAGGATCGAGCCGCCAACTTCGGTCCAGGCCAGACCGGTCACGAGGCCGACCTCGCTCTTTTCATTGGCAAGTGTATCGCGGAACTTGGTGACGCCGAGAAACTCGCAGACGTTCTCCGCGCCCATCGTGATGGTGTAACTCTGTTCCTTTACCACGCGCCTTGCTACTTTGCGGCAGATGTTTCCTATCTCGCGCTCCAGGTTACGCACACCCGCTTCACGGGTATACGAGCGAATGATCTCCCGCAGTGCGTCATCAGCGAAGGTGAGTTGTTTTTCCGTCAAGCCGGTCGCCTCGCGCTGCTTGCGTACCAGGAACTGCCGTGCGATCTCGATCTTTTCCAGCTCGGTGTAGCCGTGCAGGCGCAGGACCTCCATGCGGTCCTGCAGCGCCGGAGGAATCGTGTGCAGCACGTTGGCAGTAGCGACAAAGAACACCTGGCTGAGGTCGTATTCCACGTCAAGGTAGTGGTCCTGGAACATCCAGTTCTGCTCAGGGTCGAGAACTTCGAGCAGCGCGGCGGATGGGTCGCCGCGGAAATCGGAGGCCATTTTGTCGACTTCATCGAGCATGAAAACCGGGTTCTTGGTGCCGGCTTTCTTCATCATCTGGATGATTTGCCCTGGCAACGCGCCGATGTATGTCCGGCGATGGCCGCGAATTTCAGCTTCATCACGCACGCCGCCCAGCGACAGGCGAACAAACTTGCGGCCGGTGGCCTTGGCGATCGACATGCCGAGCGAAGTCTTGCCCACGCCCGGAGGTCCGACAAAGCAGAGAATCGAGCCTTTCGGATTCTTTACAAGCTGGCGGACAGCGAGAAATTCCAAGATGCGCTCTTTGATCTTCTCCAGGCCGTAGTGGTCCTGGTTAAGGATTTTTTCCGCATGCTCAATGTTGCGGATCTCTTTCGACTTCTTCTTCCACGGCACCGCCAGCAGCCAGTCAAGATAGTTGCGCGAGACCGTTGACTCGGCCGACATTGGCGGCATGGCTTCCAGTTTCTTGAGCTCCTGGATCGCCTTCTCATGGACGTCCTTGGGCATGCCGGCGGTATCAATCTTTTTCTTCAGCTCGTCGAATTCGCTTTTTTCGCCACGGCCAAGCTCTTTCTGGATGGCCTTGATCTTCTCGTTGAGGTAGTACTCTTTCTGCGCGCGCTCCATCTGGCGCTTGACGCGCGTCTGGATGGTGCGGTCCATGTTCAGCTTTTCAATTTCGATGTCGAGAACGTCGGCAATGCGGTTCAGGCGCTCGGCGGGATCAAAAATCTCCAGCAGCTCCTGCTTTTCTTCGATCGAAAGCTGCAGGTTCTGGGCGATGGTGTCCGAGAGCTTGGCGGGGTCGTTCATCCCGGTGATGATCACCGGCTCCAGGTTCAGTGACTGGCAGAGCTTTACGTACTGATCAAACAGAGTGTGTACGCGCTGCATGGCCGACTCCAGCGCCTTGCTGGGCTCGGCCGGATATTTCACAGTGCGGACCTCGGCTTCAAAATAGCCGTCGTTGTTTGTGAGCTTCAGAATCTTGCCGCGCTCCACGCCCTCCACCAGGACCTTGATATTGCCGTCCGGCAGCTTGAGGTTCTGAACGATGTTGGCGATGGTGCCGACCTGGTAAATCTCG
>DATBHX010000065.1:0-22705 GCA_036557225.1 Candidatus Angelobacter sp. | reverse complement strand
CCCGCCATTGCGGCTATGAAAATACGCATCTCATGCTCCAACAAAGAACTGATTGTAACCTTTCGGCTGTGAAATCCCTCTATTCCATGTGGAGGGTAATCAGGTGAGCAGCTTGTCCAGTCCTCTGACGGCGCAAAGCGAACTGCAGGACGAAGCGGTGGTAACCCGGGTTCTTGCCGGGGAAACCGCCCTGTTTGAGATCCTGATGCGCCGCTACAATCAGCGCCTGTACCGGGTTTCCCGCGTCATCTTGCGGGATGACGGCGAGGCCGAAGACGTAATGCAGGACGCTTACGTACGCGCCTACGAACACCTGAACCAGTTTGCGGGAAAAGCTGCATTTTCCACCTGGCTTACCCGCATCGCCATCCATGAGGCGCTGGCGCGAAAACGCCGCCGCGGCCGCATGGAAGAACTCGACGCACTCACCGCGGATGGAGATGCTATGTCTATTCTGAAATCTTCAGCGCCCACTCCGGAGGCCAATACAGCCCAGGCAGAAGCGCGCCAACTCCTGGAAGAAGCCATTGACCGGCTGCCGGAAAACTATCGCACCGTACTGGTGCTGCGCGAAGTAGAAGAGATGAGCGTGGCCGAAACTGCGGAAAGCCTGGGCGTGACCGATGCCGTAGTCAAAACCCGTTTGCATCGCGCTCATGCCATGCTGCGTAAGGACCTCTATGCTCGCGCCCGTGGCCGCTCAGCCGACCTCTACCAGTTCCATGCTGTGCGTTGTGATCGCGTGGTCAAGGCTGTGTTTGAGCGCATCCGCAGGAAGGGCCAGATAGACGGCCCCGTGGTGGTTCAGTAGAAATCTAGAAGTTACAGCTTAGGTATTGCCTCAGGCATAGGTTTTCAACCAAGTTTGCCGCCATCGCAGCACAATCCATCATCCTTCATAGGCAACCACCCAGGCTTGCCGGCCTGAGGTAGTTGCTGTCCTTCAAGCGTCTTGCGGCAGCGGAACGATTGTTATATAAACTGCTCACCTACTCTGGCTCTTACTCCGAATGAGGTGTCAATGTTGCGTTTCCGGTTTTACTTCTTCCTTCTGACTGTTTCACTGATAGCTTCGGCGCCGAAATTACATGCCTTCGACGACTGGCAGCCTATCAATCAGGACGAACTGAAGATGACGGCTGATCCCGCACATCCGTATGACGCGATCATTCTCTATCACGAAGAGACCGCCGACGACATGACGCGCCATCGCTACGTCTATATGCGGGTGAAGGTGCTTACCGACAAGGGCAAGGACCGGGCCAACGTCGAAATTCCTTTTGACGCGGCAAGAATCGGCATTACCGACATCCGGGCGAGGACGATCGCTCCAGACGGCATGATTACGCAGTTTTCCGGCAAGGCCTTCAACAGCACGATCGTCAAGGGCCGCGGAATCAAGTATCAAGCCAAGACATTTACGCTGCCCAATGTCCAGGTAGGAAGCATTATTGAATGGAAGTACACGGCATTCTGGGATGAGTATGTTTTTGCGCCGCACTGGGTAGTCCAGGATGATCTGTTCCAGAAACGCGCCAAGTTCACATTTGTGCCAATGTTCAAGGAAGGTCACTGGATTGAAGATGGCCGCGGGCAGGTTCTTGACCGCGTCTCCTACACTCTGGTTGGTCTTCCCGATGGTACCGCGATTAAAACCACGGTGAACAATCGTCTGGAGCTCGAATTAAAGGACATCCCCGCTTTTCAGGAAGAAGAATTCGCTCCGCCGTCGGCGGTGCTGAAGTGGCGAGTCAATTTCTACTACGGCACGGACAAAATGTCGAAGCCACAGGAATTCTGGAAGAATGAAGGAAAATATTGGACCAAGGAAATCGACAAGTTTGCCGTACACTCCGCTGCTGTGACCGCCGCAGTGAACCAGACGATCAGTCCGACAGACACACCCGAGCAGAAGGCGCGCAAGATTTATGCCTTCGTGCAGAAGATCAAGAACCTGAACTATGCCAACCAGGAAGGCGATCTGGAAGAGCTGCTGAGCCGCGAAAGCCCGGAAAAGCGGACCCTGGATGGTGTGCTGAGTAAGCATGAGGGCTATCGCGACGAAATCGCCCGGCTCTTTCTGGCTATGGGCCGTACAGCCAATCTGCCGGTCTACCTGATGCGCGTCGCCGACCGTGATGAGATCTTCTTCCAGCCGAGCATCCCCAATCCGGGACAACTGACGTCGGAAATCGCCATCGTGGCCCTGAATGGTAAGGAGATTTTTCTCGATCCAGGTACGCCGCTCTGTCCGTTCGGACATTTGGCGTGGCGGCATACCTCTTCGCAGGGGCTGCGCCAGACCCCCGACGGTAACAGCGCGCTGGCGCCTACGCCAAGCGCCGAGTACAAGGACGCAGTGAGCAAGCGCGTCGGCCACCTCATTTTGAACGAAGATGGCAGCGCCAAGGGCAAGATTGGGATTGCATGGGCAGGCGAAGAGGCGCTGGTCCATCGCCTGAACGGCATGAAGACTGACGCCGCGGGACGCAAGAAAGACCTGGAGGACGAACTCAAAGCCTCGCTTCCTAACGGATCTGCGGTAACGCTGGATGCGAGCAACGGATGGGACGATGCGGAAGGGCAGCTTACGGCGAACTTCAGCGTGGCGATCCCCAGTTATGCCAGCAGCACCGGCAAACGCCTGATGGTGCCGCAGGACATGTTTCAGACGCACACCCAGCAACCCTTTTCGCATGGAGAACGCAAGAACCCCGTCTACTTCATCTATCCGTACTACAGCATGGATGAAACACAAATCACCTTCCCCGCCAGCTTCCACCTGGAAAATGCCAGCGATATCCAGCCTGTGAAGACCGAATACTCGCTCTACAAGATGACGCACGCAGCCAACGGAAACATGGTGACCACGAGCCGCGATTTTGCCATGGCCGGCATTGCCTTCCAGCAAAAAGATTATGCCGATTTACGCAAGTTCTATTCAGCTGTAACCACTGGCGACTCAGAGCCGCTGGTGCTCACCACGGCCAAGTAAGAACCGGTCTCGGAGGATGGATAAAAGAGCGAGGGCGACCGCCGCCGGGAAGAGCTATCTTGCAAAACAAGCTTCAGCGTTGAGTGTGTGTTCGAGAATGAGGGCTCCGTCTTGCTGTCACCGGCCCAGCGTTTGCTTGATCTGGGCGATGATCTCTTTGACTGAAGGCGCAAGGCTGCCCTGTGGATCGAGCCGCAAATATTCCTGAAATTCCTTGAGCGCAGCCTCCGGATCTTCCCTTTGAAGATAGATGTTGCCCATGAGGACGTGCGGGCCGGCATAGTCTTTGTTCAGCTCAATGGCCTGACGCACGTGTGGTTCGGCTGCCTGCCATTTATCCTGCCCCCACAGGCTGCGAGCCATCTCATAATGCGCTTCGGCCGAGTCGGGACGCAGCTCCAGGCTTTGCTGCAACGCTTTTTGCGCGCCGGCATAATCCTTCTGCTCGTTGAGCGCCGATCCCGCGCCCAGGTAGGCCTTGGCATTCCCTGGTTCGACCTTTGCGGCTTCTTCAAAGGCCCACTGCGCGTCACTCCATTCGCCTAACTGCATTCGCGCCAGCCCCAGCAGCATGTAGGCCTGTCCGTAGAACGGATCGAGCTTGATCGCGCGTTTGAATTCTTCCACACTGGCCCGGGCCTCATGCTTTTTGAACAAAAGATCCTCGCCCTTGTTCATGGCTTCTTCGACTTCAGGAATAGAGCGCCGCTTGCGGCTTTCCGGAGGCGTAGGCGTGGCTTTGGCGTTTGGGGATGACGCATCTCGCGTAGCCTGGCTGGAGCTCTCCTGGGCAAGGCCGTTCAAGGACCATGGAAGGGCCACAAGAATGAAGGCATATAAGTAAATCTTCATCATCTGGTTAGGATTGTATGTCTACTGTGTGCAGGTTTCCATTCTGAGAGCTAACGCTCATCCCTGGAACGAAAAACCGCTGTGCTCTTGCGAGCACAGCGGCAAAAAACAAACGGATTGTGAGACCAGGGCTAGAAGGTGAGCTTCAGGCCGAACTCAACCACGCGCGGCGCACCCAGATCAAACACGCCTGAACCGGGCAGAACGCGAGTGTTTCTGGTTGCTGGCGTGGTGCTGTTGACAGAACCAGTGGTAATTGTGTCGCCCGCCAGGGTCAGCACACCGCTCATGGTGTTGCCCGGCAGGTCAAAGTTCGAGTTGTTGAAGGCGTTAAACACAGCAACACTCGGCTCAATCGAGAGGTTTTCACGGATTTTGCGCGGATAGCTGAACTTCAGATCGAAGGTCTTCAGCCAGCCCATGCCAACCTGTCCTGCCGGCGGATCCGCCAGGGTGGGTAAAACGCCGCCCAGAGCCTGCAGTTGCGCCAGGGTCATGAGCCCATTGTTGATCAGCACCTGTCCAGCGGGAGTAGCGGTGCCGGCCAGCGTGCTGTTGTACTGGGTGATGAACCCAGCCAGATTGTTGGATTTGATCTTGCGGCCATAAGCGCCGATCTTGGTGCCGGGCACAAGGTCACCCAGCGGATATGCGCTGCTGCCGTCGCCGGAACCGTCGCCAGTGACGTCACTGATGAAGATTCCACCAGGACCGGCTGCGGGCAGCGTCAGGCTCAGCGGAAGCGGGCTATAGACGTGACCGACAGCGCCGAAGCGGAAGCCGCCGGGTACATCAAAGGTGCCGCCAAACGAGAACTGGTGTGTACGATCCAGTCCGTTCGGCCCCAGAGAGCCGGTGGGATTGTTGTTATCGACCGCGGTGTTGATGAAATCGGAGTCGAGCGCCGATCCCAGATACCGGGAGAGTGAGTAGGAAACAATCCAGTTCATGGCTTTGATTCCATTGAACGGGTGAGCAACGTTGGCGCGGAGAGAGGTCTCAAGCGCGTTGAAGGTGGAACGACCAGCCGGGAAGAGCATCTGGTTCGTGCCGACGATCGGGTTCTGTCCGGGGAAAGCAGCATTAGGACAGGGTCCTCCGTTGCATACGTTGTTACCTGAATCCAGGCCGTTGCCGGAGAAGTCAGCAATGGTAGCGCCGGCGGCGATCGCGCAATTGATGGCGGCTGCGCTGGCGCCTCCACCGCAGCCAAAGCCTGCCGTGGTAGCGGCAATCGCGTTGGTTGCGTTGGTCTTGTTGAAGAAGCGGACATCACCAACGTGGTTTACGTCGATGCCGAGCAGCGTGTGGGTGCCGACGTTACGAATGTAGTCTGCATTCCACACAATGCCTTTGCCCAATTGCTTTTCAAAGCCGATGTTCATCTGCACGGAACGCGGCGTCTGGTAGTCGGGGGCAAACAAGCTGATGCCGTTCAGATTGCCTCCGGCAGACAGCGTGTTGCCGATGTAAGCGCCGTTCGCAGCCGGGCCGACAGCAAGCACTGCAGCCTGATACGCCGCCTGCAATGCTCCGAGCTGGGTTGCTACTACACCCATGGGCTGGCCGCAAAGCAGAGCTGGATCTGTGCCGGCCGGGAAGGGAGCGCCGCCCGGCAGTGTGAAGCCGGTAGGAGAACCGCCAGCGCAGGGAACCGCTTCATTCAGGAAGAGACCCTGGGTCAGACGGCCGGGACGATTAAACAGGTTGTTGTTGAAGATTGAGTTCTCGTAATAGAGACCGGCGCCGGCACGGATCACAAACTTGCCGCTGCTGGTCGGGTCCCAGGCAAAGCCGGCGGTCGGACCGAAATTGTGACCGGGCGTTCTGACGGGATTTCCTAAGCCGGCCCCCCACAGATCCAGGATGTTGCCGCTGCACTGGGCAAGCGCCGCGGCTGCGATGGCAGGATCCAGGAAGTTGCCGGTCTGGTCAATGGTGTTGCAAGGCTGGCCTTTGAGGTCGCTGTCAACGCGCCCCGTGTCATGTACGTAGCGAAGGCCGTAGTTCACCGTCAGGTTCGGTAGGATCTTCCAGGAGTCACCGAAGTAAGCCTGGAAGCGATTGTCCGGACCCAGGCCGCCGCCGGGAAGGCCAAAGGCCGGCTTCTCAGACGAAAAGCCCTGACCGTTGCCCATGACGACGAGTTGTGCGGGATAGTTCAGTGGATTCGCAGCGCCGCCGGCGAAAGGAGCGTTCGCAGGGTTAAAGTCCGAAACATCGGCGTTCACGGTCGGGGCGAGAGAGAAGAACTTGGCGAAGCCGCCGCCCTGAATGTGGTTGTAGCCGAAGCCGTAACGCAGGTTGTGCGTGTGGACGATTTTGCCACCGTCATACTTGATCTGCGTGTTTTCCTGGAAGGTCTTCTGTGGCGCCAGCAGGTTGGGACCGGAACAGAACGCGTTTGCTCCGCCGGTCAGGCAGAACGGATCAGAACCGATGGTCAGGCTGATGCCGGGCGCCGGGTCAAACACGTTGCCGCCCGCAGTCGCGTCAATAATTCCATTGCGGAACTTGGTCCAGCCAAACCGCACGGAGTGAGTAAATGAGCCAGTTTGGAAATCAACACCGGCAGCGTGTACCGGCGTGTTATTCGCGTTGGTAAACGGCTGGAAGCTGTTGGGGATGAATCCCTTGGTGCTGCTGTTCTGCTCGTAAGAGAAGCGATAGAACATACTGAAGTTCTGGCGGATATGCCAGTCCAGCTTGGCGATTCCGTTGGTATCGCGGAACGGCGAGTTGAATCCACCGGGGATCCCTGCGAACGGTCCGCCGCTGGCCACAGTCTCAGTCAGGTCCTGCTTGAGCCGCTCGGCGTCGACAAAGAAGAACAGCTTGTCTTTAATAATCGGGCCGCCCAGGTTGCCGCCGAAATTGTTGCGCTGGAAGGGTACATCGACGTTGGCAATGTTGGCCCCGATCGAATGGTCGCGGAATAGATAAAAAGCTTCGCCATGCCACTTGTTGCTTCCCGACCGCGTAATAACGTTGACTGCGCCGGATGAAGTCAGCTCAGTGGAGAGATCAAGCGAAGACTGACTGACCTGGAACTCCTGGATCGCGCTGGCAGGCAGGTTTTGTGTGGTGGTGCCGACCGTCTCGTCAGAGATGTCGATGCCGTCCACTTCAATACGAGCGGTGCGTCCAAAACGTCCGCCAAAGGAGATGGATGAGAAACCGTTCTTGGTGGGATCAAAGTTGCCGCCGTCCTGAATCTGTACGCCCGGCTCGAGCTGCGCGAGATCAAGGAAGTTGCGGCCATTGATGGGAAGGTTTTCAATCTGTTGCGTGGTCAAAACGCCTTGCACCGTCGATTGCTCGGTATTGACGGCAATGCCTGAACCGGTCACCTCCACCACTTCTGTGGATTGTCCAAGGACCATTTTAGCGTTGGCAGCAGAAATGTTGCCGACCTGCACCTGCACGGCGATGGCCTGGGTTTGGAACCCTTTGGCTTCAACGCGCACTTCATATTCGCCGGGGATCAATGCGCCGGAAGCAAAACCGCCACTGCCGGAAGTCGTGACTTTGTTCGACTGTCCCGTGGCTTTGTTAGTGATCGTAACGGTCGCGCCCGGAACCACGGCACCGTTCGGATCGGTGACAGTGCCTTGAATGCTTCCGGTCGAGATGGTTGACTGCGCCGCTGCGGGCAGCAGACAAAAGGTGGTGAAGCTTATACATAAGATGAGAACAAACCATAACCTCGGGCTTTTCATTCTTTCCTCCAACCTTTCGGCCCGCTTTGGGGATCGGGCCTTTGGGAGTTTAGGTCAACGGGGCCGTCGCTGTCTGGCCTCAAAATCAGGACATTAATCCGTTCTACGAACGATTGCGCACTCCATAAGCGAAGATTCTCCTTGCATGAGCGATTCCACATCGATGCGAGCGTAAAACCTTGAAACGAATGAGGTACGCTGGTTTAAAACGCACCCATCTTACCAAGATATTGATAACCATATCCAGAGACTTGCAATCGTTCTGAATTTCATAACTTGAGTCATCCCCTCCCGGCTTATTACTTTCCAGCAATTTGCGCTGGTGTAATTCGGTGTGATACCTTCCGCCTTACCCCAGAACCACGTTGGTAAATCCTGTTTGGAGGAACCATGACGCCGTTGATTGTGATCGGGATCTTGATCGTTGGCGCGATTTTCATTCTCGCGGGTATGTACAACAGCCTGGTGCAGCTGCGCGTGCGTGCGGATTCGGCGTGGTCAGACATCGATATTCAGCTCAAACGACGCCATGATTTGATTCCCAATCTGGTGGAGACCGTCAAGGGTTACGCCGCGCACGAAAAAGGGACGTTTGAAAACATTGCCAAGTTCCGTTCCCAGGCCATGCAGGCCACCACGCCGGCGGACAAGGCCCAGGCTGAAGGCCAACTGACGGGCGCGCTCAAGAGTCTGTTTGCCGTGGCGGAAAACTATCCCGAGCTGAAAGCTTCAGAGCAGTTCACCGGGCTGCAGGGCTCGCTCAACTCGATTGAGGACAACATTCAGAATGCGCGGCGTTATTACAACGCCGTAGTGCGCGACTTCAACACCCGGGTGCAGTCTTTTCCCACCAACATCATTGCCGGCATGTTCGGTTTTCATGCGCGACAGTTCTTTGAGATGGAAACGCCGGCAGACCGTGAGAACGTGCAAGTAAAGTTCTAGATCAGTGAGACTCTCTGGCCATCGCCGAACGCGCATCCTTCTGTTCTGGAAAGCTGCGGCTGTCTTTGTTGTGCTTGTCGCCTGCCTGCCGGCATGGGCGCGAAGCTACCGCATCTCCAACTTCAACAGCACGATTCACGTGAATGAAGACGGCTCGGCCCGCGTGGCGGAGCAGATCACCTTCGTTTTCTCCGGCGCATATCAGGGCATCTATCGCAACATCCCTGTCGATTATCCCGGCCCGGCGGGGTCGAATTACACGCTCTTCATCGAGCTGGGCTCGATTACTGACGATCAAGGCAACAAGCTTAGGTATGAGAAGAGCACCAGCGGTGGCTATCTCAAGCTCAAGATTTACGTTCCTGACGCCGTGGATACCACGCGCACCGTCAACATCGAATATTCGTTTGATAACGGCACGCGTTTCTTTGACGACCACGACGAGTTCTACTGGAACGTGACCGGCAATGACTGGCCCGTGCCCATCGGCCATGCATCGGCCATCGTTTACTTTCCGTCTGCGGCGGAAGGCAAGCTGCGCGCGCAGGCTTTTGAGGGCATCTACGGATCATCAGAGCATGCGAAAGCGTCGGTCGATGGAACCAGCACCAGTTTTGAGACCACGGGCCCTATGCCCATGCGGGGCGGATTGACACTCGACACGTATCTGGAAAAAGGCGTGCTGCACAAGCCGAGCGCCGTGGCGCGTACCTTCCGATTTATACGCAGCAATCCAGTGCTTACGTTGCCCATCTGGGCTTTTGCTGTGATGTTCACCTTGTGGTGGTTCAAGGGGCGCGATCCTGATCCCGGCATGTCTGTAGCTCCGATGTATGAACCGCCGGAGAAGATGGGGCCGGCTGAGGTAGGTACGCTGATTGACGGCAGCACCGACCCTCGCGATATCACATCAGTCCTGGTTGATCTGGCTGTGCGGGGCTACGTGAAGATTGTCGAGACGGAGCACAAGGGCTTTCTTTCTTCCACCAAGGATTACGAATTTCATCTGCTCAAAGATCGCAGCCAGTGGAACGATCTCACCGATTACGAACGGGCCATGCTGGACCAGGTTTTTGCCGGCGGACAGATGACATTGCTCTCAACCCTGCGCAACCACTTCTACACTGCTCTGCCGATGATCAAGAGCGAAATCATGAGCGCGCTGAAGTCCAAGGGCATGTATTCGGTCGATCCTGACTCAGCGGCCGGTTATGTGGGCCTTGGGCTGGTGCTGGTGGTGCTCCCGTACGCGGCGGCCCAGGTGTTGCATCTTGCGGATTTTCTGAATTCGATTCCCATCACGATCGGCGCGGGATTGATTGCGCTGGCCATCGTGATCATCATCGGCAGACTGCTGACCGCCTGCAGCCTCAAGGGCGCGCGTACACAGGTACAGATTCGCGGCTTCCAGGAATTTATGAACCGGGTTGACGCCGATCGGCTCAAACGCATGCCGCCCGATACTTTTGAAAAGTTTCTGCCTTACGCCATGGCGCTGGGCGTGGAGCACCGCTGGGCCAAGGCGTTTGAAGGCATCATTCAGAACCCGCCGACCTGGTATCAGGGTTACGGCCCGAGCCCGAGTTTCAGCACCTTCTACTTCGTCAACAGTCTGGGCTATATGACGCAGACGGCAAGCTCAACGTTTGTCTCGGCCCCACGAGCCAGCTCCAGTGGATCAGGCTGGAGCGGCGGGGGCTTTTCCAGCGGCGGCGGGTTTTCCGGCGGCGGCTTTGGCGGCGGTGGCGGCGGAGCATTCTAGATCGCACAAATGTTCGAGAATTTTGGGCAATTCATTTCTTCTTCAGTGGTGAGCAACTCTGGATTAGTGGTGAGCAACTCTGGATTCAGGCCTTAGACCCTTCAAACACTGCATAAGATTTCAACATCCTAATAATCAGGTGTCGCTGAACAGTTGAGAGGCGCCCTGAAGGATATTTTATGGCCGACCAAGCTCACAACAGATCTGACCGCCCCGATTTTGATACTTATCCAGACTCTCCTCCTGTCGAGCGTATTGATCGCGTTCGGGAAGAGCGCCAAGGCCACTCTACGCTGGAGCAACGAGCGGCTGAGCTGGGCGCTGCTGCCGGCAAAGTGGTTTACATGGTCAAGCGAGCCAGGGCTACCGCTCGCAACCTGCCCGAACATCCGGCCCTTGATCGGCTGGGAGGCCTCGCCGACGAGGCCAAGGCCCGGGCTGAGCATCTGCGTGTGGTAGCAGCCGAACGCGCCCGGCAATTGGTGCAGACCGCGCGCGGGAAGGGTACCGAACTCGCGACCCATGCGCGCAGGGAGGGCAGAAGGCTGCGCCTCCAGGCAAAATCAAACTACCATTACACGCGCCGTCGCGCCGGCGAGGTTGCGCATGACTATCCGATCCATGTAGCGCTGGCTGCAGGCGCGGCAGGATTTCTTCTGGGAGTCGGACTGCGAATCTGGAGGTCAAACCGTGCACACAGATAAATCGTTGGCTGAATTGCTAGCTGAAACCAAACAGGAGATCAGAGAATTCGTCATCACGAGGGTGGGCCTGCTGAAGGCGGAATTCAATGAAAAGGTGCGAACGTTTAAGTATGCAGTTCCGCTCCTGGCGGTCACTGCGGCATTGATGCTGGCTGCCTGGATGACCCTTACTTTCGCCCTGATTGCTTTGCTCCACGCCGTGTTTCTGCCCGGCCCGTACGCCTGGTTCTGGGCAGCGCTGATTATTGGCGGCGCTTATCTCCTGTTGGGGGTTGCCGTAGGCTGGTTTGCCTATAGTGAAATCAAAGCTGTGGGCGTGGCGCCAAACCGCACCTTGCAGGTGCTTAAGCAGGACCAGATATGGCTCCAGAATGAAGTGAGGACTGTATGACTGAGGGAATTCCCGTAGATGTGCTGGAAAAACGCGCGGCCGACCAGCGCCGCAATCTCCACAGCTCAGTGATTGAGCTGCGTCAATCGGTCAAGGAAAAGATGGACGTTAAAAGCAATGTAAGGAACCATTTGGGACCGGCGGCCGGAGGCCTGGCATTTGTCGGCTTGCTGCTGGGATACGCCGTTACCGGCATCTTTACCCGCGACTGACATTTGCAAAACTCTTCACTTTTCGTCTTCAAATTAAGGCCGGGCGCCCGCCTGGCCTTTGCTTCAAACCGCTGATTCGGAACCTGCGCGGCTGGGATTTCTTCTCCGGTGTATTGCCTAAGTAGATGAATCATCTACTCTGCTTTCGGGTTTCGTGATATAAACCTGACATCTTCTTCCACCGCGCAAAATGGGGCTTCCCGGGGACTGGGCCCTGCTGAGGAGAGTTAATGTCAGAAGAAGCAAGAACAGGGAAACGATTTCCGCTGGAGTTGCCCATCAAGATCCATGGCCAGGGCGGCGATGACAGCGCTACTACCGGCAACATGAGCGCCGCCGGCGTCTATATTATGGCCGATCTGAATCTGGCCGTCGGCTCCAATATTGAATTTGATATCACCTTGCCCAAAGAAGTGCTGGGAACGCCTGGCGACGTCGAGGTCCACTGCACGGGACGCGTGGTGCGCAAGGACGAAGGCGCGGCCGCAGCCGGCGCGAACTCCAATTCCAGCAAACGTAAAAAGAAAAGTGGCGTAGCTTGCGTGATTGACCAATATAAGTTCATCCGCAAAAGCAAAGGGGCCAAGTAAATGCTGAAGATCATTTTGGCTGATAATCAGGCAATCTTCCGCACTGGCGCGGCCAAGGTCCTGGCCGTAGAAGATGATCTGCGCATTGTGGCGCAGGCAGAGAACACGGAAAAGATGATGATGGCCCTGGAGAAATTTCACGCCACCGTCATGATCTTTGGCGTGGATACACACCCCAGCCTGCCGACCGTCGTGGAGACGGCGCGCAAGTTCAAAACCAAATTGGTGGCCATCGCCGAGACCGGACAGGACTCGCGCCACTACCTCACCAACGGCGTCCATGGCGTGATCTATCGCAACGTGAGCGGCGAATCGCTGGTGCAGTGCGTGCGCAAAGTGGCCAAGGGTGAAACCTGGGTGCAGGACACGCAGGAGAGCAAGGAGACGGCCGAGAACGATCTGGTCGGCGCGCGTGTTCGCGACCGCCTCACCGCCAAAGAACTCAAGATCGTTGCCCTGATCGTGCAGGGATACAAGAACAAGGAAATCGCCACGCAATTGGGCACGACCGAGCAGGTCATCAAGAATTACCTGCGCAACGTCTATGACAAGATCGGCGTCTCTGACCGGCTGGAACTGGCGCTGTTTACCATTCATCACCGGATTCTGGCGGAAGCAGCTGCGACTTCAGTCGCGAGCGCGGCGCCGGCACGATAGCGCAGGCAACAAAAAATTCTTTTTGGTATTTGACGGTTCCGAGTCCTTCGGAACCGTTTTTCTGTTCGGCTTCCGCTGCGTCTACCGTTTGGCCCTCTGGAGCAAGCGCCGCAAACGATCGCGTCTACAAAATGCTGCTAAACTCGAATGCCTGAGCGAGTTCTCGAAAAGGTATTGACGGATGGCTTCTGATGAACGTGTAGCGGAATTTATAAAAGAGGCAACCTGGCATGGGGCGCTGGAAGCAGCCCAAGCCATGCTTACCGACCATCCGGAAATTCGAGCGGCCGGGATTCACACTGCAGCGATCCTTGCCGACGAGAGTGCGGTGCGGAGCTTTCTGGCGGCCGATCCGCAGTCTGCCACAAAGAAAGCGCCGCCGTACGATACCAACGCGCTGGTCTATCTTTGCATGTCAAAGTATCTCAGGTTGGAGCCGAAGCTGACGCCGGCTTTTTTGCGGATCGCGACGGCATTGCTGGATGCTGGAGCAGACCCAAATGCGGGCTTCCTGCATAAGGGCGAATTTGAAACCTGCCTGTACGGCGCGGCCGGCGTTGCCTTTCATGCCGGACTGACGCGCCTGCTGCTGGAGCGGGGCGGCGATCCCAACGATGACGAGACCTTCTATCACGCGCCCGAAACCTACGACCTCTCCGCAGTGAAAGTCCTGGTGGAGTCCGGCAAAATGAACGTCGACAATGTCGCAGGAATGCTGCTGCGCAAAGCTGACTGGCACGACTATGAAGGAATCAAATACCTGCTGGAGCACGGCGCCGATCCGAATCGCATGACCCGCTGGGGTTATACGGCGCTGCATCAGGCACTGCGCCGCGACAACCGTCTTGCCAACGTTGAAGTGATGCTCGATCACGGCGCTGATCCTGCAATCAAAACTGCTGCGGCGGTAGAGTCCCAATTCATGCCGGGGTTAGGGGTAAACGGGCAAAGATCGGGCATCGCGATTGCCGCACGGCGGGGCCGGGGCGACGTGCTGGCGGTGCTGGATCGCCGTGGTGTTGCCATGGAGTTGAGTGGCGTCGACCGGCTGATTGCCGCCTGTGCGCGGAACGATCATGCCGGCGTTCGCGCTATCGCCGCCAGCGAGCCGCAGCTTGTCCGGGAGTTGCTGGCTGAGGGCGGAAGGCCGCTGGCCGAGTTCGCCGGCACCGGCAACGTGGAAGGCGTGCGCCTGCTCCTGGACCTGGGAATCGGCGTGGCAGCGCCTTATGATGGCGACCCGTATTTCGGAATTCCCGAGGACAGCACGGCCCTGCATGTGGCCGCCTGGAAAGCATGGGCCGGGACCGTGAAGCTGTTGATCGAACGCGGAGCGCCGGTCAACGCCGTGGACGGCAACGGCCGAACGCCGCTGCAACTGGCCGTGCGCGCCTGCGTGGATTCCTACTGGATGAACAGGCGCACGCCTGAATCAGTGGAAGCGTTGTTGCGAGCGGGCGCATCGACAGACGGAGTACAAGTCCCTTGTGGATATGCAGAAGTTGACCGCTTGCTTCAGTCCAGATTTGCATGATCCCATTGCCCAGCGGAAGAAGTCACAAAGAAAAAAGGCCGGCATAAAATGCCAGCCTGTAGTGTTTCCATTACTGCATTTACTTTACGGTCAGCGTTCCGTTCGAGACCGTCACAGCGTAGTTACTGATTCTGCCGGATGCGTCATTCAGCGTGGGAACAATTGGATACGTTCCCGCTCCACTGCCGTCAGCCGCCTCGCTGGCAAAGGTTGCGGATATGGCTTCACCGTTCTTGACTCCGGAGACTGTGCCGGTGAAGGCGGGGTTCGGCTGGCCGGCCGCGCGCGAGAGATCATCAGCCACAATGCTGAGCGGCGCCGGAGAAACCGTGAGAGTACCGTTGTTGATGACCACGTTATAGCCGCCCAGCTGATTGTCCGGGTCATTCAAGACGGGAACGATTGTGTAACTTCCTACCGAGCTGCCAGGATTAGCAACGGTAGTGTAAGTTACTGTGATCGTGTCACCATCCCTGAGACCTGTGACGGTTCCGGTGAATTGCGGATTGTCGTCGCCATAGAACCGGCCGGCATTAATTGCGGTCACAACAAGCGTTGGTTGATTTGCCTGCGCCAGAGTTGTCCCGGAAATTGCCAGGATAATCAGGAGCAGGGCCGTAATGGATAAGGCTATGGATTTTGAACGTGAACTCCTGCCCACAGGCAGGAGGGTGGTGGGGAAGTTCCTTACAGTGTCCATCTTTGTTACTCCCAAGTGTCTCAGCTGAGACTTCAAACACGCGGTCTTCACAGGCGAATCATGAGACCGCTCTTTTTTCGGGCCTGGCCTAGCTGAGCCAGACACGAAAACTGTTGAAGGGATTTGAGCCGGAAGACTGCGCTTTCTCAGTCCCTGATGTTGTTAACCCAACGCCTGTGGGGGCGCTGCCTGACGCAACAACACAAATGCAGTTGAACTTCGAAAACAGAGTTGGAGGGATGGAGCCCGGAAATGTACTGCCTCTAGCCCTAGGAAGACGATGACGGCCGGAAGGGTGAAAATGCTTTCACATCATCGTGAAAAATTGAAGCTACGCTTGGTAGATTAGACCAAAATTGGAATCAGATTAAAATTTCTAATAAATCAATTTGGCAAATGAATGGAGAAAACAAGCCGTTCAACTGGACTAGTGGGATGCGGTCCGTTCGCTGCTCTTCAGCAGTTCGTTCACGATGGTCACAAGCTCTTCCGGATTGACAGGCTTTTCCAGATAGAGATCAGCCAGTGGCTCAGCGGCCTGAAAGGCCTCGGCCACGTAGCCAGAAACGACGACGACCGGCATGCTGCTGTTGTTTTTTGCCGCCTGGACTACAGCGCGGCCGTTGGCATCGCCCAGACGCCAGTCTGTAACCACCGCGTCATAGGTATTACTTTGGAGTTTCTCCATGGCATCACGCGCGGAAGTGGAGGCGGTTACGGTGTGTCCGGCGCCTTCAAGAATGGCGCATTTCAGGGTCACCACATGCGGTTCATCGTCGACGCAAAGGATCCGAGCCATAATCTGGATATCCTAAAGCTGACGCGCTTTTCGGCAACAAGGCGCATCTTCGGGAATATTCGCTGCGGCACAAGAGCAGCTTACGAAACTGCCTTATTCTCAGCCACGCATCTCCGGAAGTCAAATAAATGCGGGGCTCTTTCTCTCGTACCGCTTCGTGCCTTCGTTCTACCGCACCGGAATAGTTTTTCGATAACCTGGGGTGGACCTCCGGCCATGGCCCTGACCGGGACCTGGCCGGAAACGTTTGTCCCTGCTTTCTTAGAACCTCCAAACCAGCCCTACGGATGGCTGAGCTAAGTGGGTAAAGTTGTCGGTTGCGAGGCCGGTGATCTGGAAATCGGGGATTTTATACAGGTAGCCGCGGTATTCAGCCCGGAAGGCCACAGAGTGGGTCAGGTCAAAGTCCACGCCGCCACCATAGACGAACGCTGCCTTGGTCTGGCTGTTCCCGGTATTGTTGCTGATGCCGAAAAACGCGTTGTTAAGTGAGTTCGTGGGCCGAAAGAACAGCCCGCCAATGCCGGCCAGCCCATAAGGCCGCACGCGGTTGTGCGCTGGTGCTGTAATCACGGCTTCGCCGGTAAGTTGATGCAGATTGGCTTGAATGTCGGTTTCGCCGAAGACGGGATCAAAGTACTTCTGGGTGTTGCGCGTGTATCCATAGTCGCCCTGCACGGCGAACCAGGGTTTGAAATTGTAGCGATAGCCCAGCATAAAGCCGCCGCTGTTAGTGGCTTCGTGCGGGATGTCGAGGTTATCTGAGTTCTTAGGTACGTTGGCTGTGCCCTGAACACTGAATTCAGATCGAAAATCCTGTGCCAAGCCCGAAGCGGTAAGAAAAATCATGATTGCCAATGCGGATAAGACAGTACTTCTCCTCATCGCGAATGAATCTCCCCAAAATGAATTTTGATCAGCTATTTAGATAGGACGCTGGTTTGCGCTGCGCGGCTTTATCGCCTAACGAGACTTAAATATTCTTAACTGCTGTTAAAGCAATGAATAGTACTTTGGAATTAAGGGATGCGCTGAGCACGAGGAATTGAAACTCCATAGAGACTGTGCGCATAAGAAAAGAGCCGCTGAAGCGGCTCTTTTGATGGATCGATTTCAATCAATACTTCGCGAATCGCGGCCTACTTCTTGTCCACCGGGGGCGCGCCGCCCAGCTTTTCTGCCACCGACTTTGCCTGCGTGAATAGCAACAGGTAGTCCGGGCCGCCGGCCTTTGAATCGGTGCCGGACATATTGAAACCGCCAAACGGATGCCCGCCGACCATAGCGCCGGTGCACTTGCGGTTCAGATAAAGATTACCGGCATGGAAGTCCGCGCGCGCACGCTCCAGCTTGTCGCGCGAGCCGGAATAAACAGCGCCGGTAAGACCGAATTCAGTATTGTTGGCGATGTTGAGCGCGTCTTCAAAGTTTCGCGCCTTGATCACCGCCAGCACCGGGCCGAAAATCTCTTCCTGGGCCAGACGCGCCGTGGGCGGAATATCGGCGATCACGGTTGGCTGAATGTAGTAGCCGTCGCCGGCTTCGGTTGCCCGGCCGCCACCCAGAATTAGCCGCCCTTCCTTCTTGCCGACCTCAATGTAATTCAAGATATTCTGCATCGCCTTTTCGTTGATGACCGGGCCCATGGTCTTGTTTTCCGTGGGATCGCCAACCACAATCTTGCTAACGCGCTCTTTCAGGCGCTCCAGAAACACGTCGTAGATTTTCTCGTCGATGATGGCGCGTGAGCAGGCGGAGCACTTTTGTCCCTGGAAGCCAAAGGCCGAGACGGCCACGCCTTCTACCGCGGCGTCGAGGTTGGCATCAGCATCGACGATGATGGAATCTTTGCCGCCCATCTCCAGGATGGTGCGTTTGATCCATTTCTGGCCGGGGCGGTGCGTCGCCGCGCGCTGATTGATGTCAAGCCCGACTTCCTTGGATCCGGTGAAAGCAACGAAGCGGGTCTGCGGATGCTCGACCAGCCCGGCGCCGAAGCTGGAACCTGAGCCGGGGCAGAAGTTGACTACGCCGTCAGGCATGCCGGCCTCCTGCAGGGCCTCAAAAAACTTGGCGGCGATGGCCGGGGAATCGTGCGAAGGCTTGAGCACCACGGTGTTGCCGCAGACGATCGCGGCCATGGTCATGCCCGCCATAATGGCGCAGGGAAAGTTCCACGGCGGAATCACTGCAGCCACGCCCAGGGGGATGTACATGAGCGTGTCGCGTTCGCCCGGCAGCTGCACGGGCGTTTCAGACCTGGCCAGGCGCAGGGCTTCGCGGCAGTAGAACTCGGCAAAGTCGATGGTCTCCGCGATATCAGCATCGGCTTCAGCCCAGTTCTTACCGACCTCATAGACCATCCAGGCAGCGAATTCGAATTTCCGTTCGCGCAGAATGCAGGCCACAGCATGCACCAGGGCAGCGCGCTCTTCCACGCTCGTGCGCTTCCAGCTCTCAAACGCTTTGGCAGCCGCCTGGATTGCCGGCTCCACGTGCTCACGTCCGGCGCTCTGAAAGACACCTACAACCTCCGATGGCCGCGCCGGATTCAGGCTCTTGATCTTCTCCGTGGTTTTGATCAGCTGATCGCCGATCACCATGTCATACTCGCGGCCCAGCTCGGCCTTCACTTTGACCAGCGCTTCACGCATGCGACGTGAGTTTTCCGCGGTCGTGAAGTCGGTGGCAGGCTCGTTTTTGAACGGGGTGGTGGGAATGCGCAGAGTGGGCTTAGCAGTTTCCAGGACAGTCGCCATTTTGAATTCCTTGGCCGCTCAGGAGTGAGCGGAAGATGTAAGAGAACTTCTTATTTTACCCTGTTTGGCAGGATCGCGTGGAATTTGCAAAAACCAAACCCTTACTGCGGATGAACACGGGATAGACGCGGATTTTGAAAAGAGCAAAACAAAATGCGGAGCTGTTATTAATAGCGGAGGTATGTCCTGTCTTTTTTATCCGCGTTTATCTGCGGAAATCCGCGGTAAGAATTGCTAGAATTTCTCTCTTATGAGCAGCCTGCAATCCGTCACGATCCGCGATTTCATCCGTTACTACCGGCAATGCGCCGAGAAGATCCACGCCCTGGTTGACCCGCTCAGCGATGAACAAATCTGGTCACGCCCATATCCTTATGGAAACAGCGTCGGACATCTGCTGCTGCACCTGACGGGGAACCTGAGTTACTACATCGGGGCGGAGATCGGCGGAACCGCATATGTGCGCAACCGTCCTCTGGAGTTCAGTGATGACACGCGTCACCCGAAGGCGGCGCTGCTCAGGAATTTTGACGCGGCCATAGCGACGGTATTGACGGTCCTGCAGGAGCAAAGCGAAAGCGACTGGGACGCGCCGTTTGCCGGCAAAGGAATGGAATTTGCCGGCAATCGATTCTTTGCCTTCCTGCAATGCGCTGGACATCTCTCTCATCACACGGGGCAGGTGATGTATCTATGCAAGGAGATGGAGAGGCCGAAAGCGGCGACAGTGCGTTGATCCCATCGATCGTGACTAATCAGGCCTGCGAAGGTTGACGAACAACAGCGCTAAAAAGGTCAGGCCGGTCCCACCGAGCAGGGCCCCGATCATCAGCATTTTAACGTCTGCCGCGCGGAACGCCAGCGCCAGTCCGACGATGGCCAGGAAGACGGCAGCAAACAGTTGCAGGACAGCAAAAATGTCTCGCACTCGAGACCTCCATGATTTCCGCGCGCTAGGGTTGCGAGCATTGTAGCGCACGAGTAAAAACTGCCAAGCGGTCTGGAGCAAAGCGACAAGAATAAGGGCGAGCTCGAGCACGCGGCGAGCCCGTTATCTCAGGTGCCGGACAAGCCTAGAGGAGGCAAACTCTCTGGCGGTTTGGAGCGAAGCGACATAATATTAAAGTCGATGAAAATCGAAACCCGCGCCGTCCACGCCGCGAACATCGCCGAAACATCCCGCGACGTTACTTCCGCTATCCATCTCTCGACCACGTTCCACAAGGCGCATGACGGGTCCCTCCCCGGCGGCCATCTGTATGCGCGGGTCAGCAATCCCAATCGTGATGCGCTCGAGCGCGCCCTGGCTTCGCTTGAAGGTGGCGCCGCTGCCCTGGCGTTTTCATCCGGGAGCGCGGCAACCACTGCCGTCCTGCAATCGCTCAAGCCCGGCGACCACGTGATTGCCCCTGAAGACGCATATTTTGGCACGCCCATTCTATTGAAGACCGTCATGGCCCGCTGGGGACTCAAGCACGCACTGGTCAATATGCAGGATCTCGCCGCCGTCGAGCGTGCGGTGACGCCCAACACGAGGCTGATCTGGGCGGAGACGCCTTCAAATCCTCTGCTGAACGTTACCGACTTGCGCGCCATCATCGCCATTGCGCAAAAAGCCGTCGCCATGGTGGCCTGTGATAACACATGGGCCACGCCGCTGCTGAGCCGCCCGCTTGAACTCGGCGCCGATGTGGTCATGCACTCTGTGACCAAATATCTTTCCGGCCATAGTGACGTGCTCAGCGGTGCGCTCGTGTTTCGCGAGCAAGGGGCGCTTTACGACAGCTCTCTGCACATCCAGCGCGAAGCCGGCGCTGTGCCGTCGCCATTTGAGTGCTGGCTTACCGTGCGCGGGCTGCAGACGTTTCCGTACCGCGTACGCGCGCAGTCGGCGAGCGCGCAGCGCGTTGCTGAATTTCTCGCGCAGCAACCCGGGCTTGAATCCGTCCACTATCCCGGCCTGCCTTCACACTCGGGCCACAAGATTGCCGCGCAGCAAATGGCCGGCTTCGGCGGCATGATGTCAATCCAGGTCAAGGGCGGCCGGGCAGAAGCTTTCAAACTCGTCGCCGGCCTCAAACTTTTCAGCCATGCAACCAGCCTGGGTGGTACACATAGCTTGATCGAACATCGGGCGTCAGCCGAAGGCGCTGAGACGCGCAGCCCGGAAAACCTGTTGCGCTTGTCGATTGGCTTGGAGCATCCGGATGATCTGATTGAGGATTTGGCGCAGGCGTTGCGTTCGTAGCCCCAAGCATGGCGCGGGATCCCTTCTCGCTAACCGGCGAATTACTTCCACCGCTCCAGCTTCGGTATCTTGCGGGTGAACAGTCCAGTCATAAAGCCAGGGAAGCCCATTTCCTTCATCTTGCCCCGCACGCGCTCCTGCATCTGCGCTGCCGTGATGTCGGGCAGTGTGAATCGACCGCCCTCGTAGCAGTGGGAGCAGTACATCGTGCTCTTGGATCCGTCCGAATTCGTGCCGCCGCCACGCTCGTCCTTGCTCAGCGGCATGCCGCACGACTGGCAGCTCTTGAAACCCTTGGTATTGGCCATAAAACCTGCTCCTTTCATCTCTGGTGTTAAAATACCAAAAATATGATTGCAATAATCTACCACAATGGATATTAATTGCAATCATGAGAGAAGGTGCCACACGGACCGCCCTATTTGGAATTTTTGTGGTTACAAGGCGCAAGCTGACGGCCTCGCAAGTGATCGCGCTGGCACAGCCCATGGGTTTCTCTCCGGCCAATATCAAGAGCCATCTCACCCGCATGGTTGCTGAAGGAGCATTGCACCGCTCCGGTCCAGTGCGCTTGGCCCGCTACTGGCCGTCAGAGAAGCAGACGGTTGTCGTGCACGGCATTACGGCGCGTTTGCAGAACTCCAACGCTGAACGATGGGATGGCGGCTGGATCATGATGGCCTTGCGCTTTCCTGCCCGCCGCTCTGCAAAAGACAAGCTCAAAGCGGCGCTGTGGTTTGATGGCTTCCGTCCCTGGACCAATGACACGTGGATTCGCCCGGCGTGGCCCAAGCGATGGGCGATGGAGAGGGCAAACACCTATCTGGAGCAATCGCCAGGGCTATGCTTGCGGGGCTGGCTTTTGAAACCAATGAGCATGGCTCAAATAGCCCGTGCCTACCAGTTAGACGCGCTTGATCGGGAGGCCCTTAAACTAGCGCTCTGGATCAGGCAGAGCGCGGTACCCAGACTCCCCGCACAAGCATTTGCCGAACGATTGCGCATTGGCGGCATGGTAGCCCGCCTTGTGGGTCACGACCCGTGGCTCCCGGCTGCGTTGTGCGGCCGCCGTATCGGCATGCGCAAGCTGCTCGGGGAGTTTCACCGCTTTGAGGCGCGCATCGCGCCTCTGGCACAGCGATTCCTCGATGCTATCTTTGCCTCTGGGGCGTCGTCGTAGGGATTCCGGGCTTCGGGACTTTAACGCCTACACCTTCACCTGGACGTTTGCCCGGTCTCCCGCTTCCGCTGCAAACAACGGCGAGGTACTGAACCCCATCATCCCGGCGATCAGGTTGCGGGGAAACTCCGCTAATGATGTGTTGTACTGGCGCACGCTCTCGTTGTAATGCTGGCGGGCATAGGCGATGCGATTTTCCGTGGAGGTAATCTGTTCCTGCAGCAACAGAAATTGCTGCGAGGCCTTCAATGCCGGATAACGTTCGGCTTTGGCCAACAGGTTGCCCACGGCGCTGCCCAGCGTCATCTCCGTTACAGCGCGCGTTGGCAGGTCGGCGCCGGTGGCTGTCATCGCCTGGCTGCGGGCGCGCGTGACTTCTTCCAGCGTCTCGCGCTCATGCGCCATATAGCCCTTCACCGACTCCACCAGGTTCGGCACCAGGTCATGCCGGCGCGTGAGTTGCACGTCGATATCGGACCAACCGTTGCGCACCGTGTTCCGCATACGCACCAGGCTGTTGTAGGTCTTGAGCAGCAGGAACAGCAGGATTGCCGCGACGACCGCAATGGCGATGAAGCCGTAAGAGATTTCCAAGCGCACCCCTTTGTCCGATCAAATTGCCGGATGGATGGCAAGCATTTTACCGCCACTTACCAGG
>DATBHX010000064.1:0-47392 GCA_036557225.1 Candidatus Angelobacter sp. | reverse complement strand
TCTTGAGACGCATATTGCCGATCACAAACCATGGAATGCTTCCCGCGCACCATCCTGCGCAAGCATTCCCCGGAAGTCTGCTATCGGCTTTCTGCGGCGGGCATGTACTGGGGAGCGATAACAAGACGGACTCGCCCCTCTATCAGCGCGTGGTTGCTTTCACTCTACTTCTAAAACGCCACTCGATCGAATTCCTGAAAACGTCAATTCTTGGAGGCCCAATGAAACGGGTATTTTTATTCACACTTCTCAGTGTGGTGTTTGCTTTGTTGCTGACAGGTTGCGGCAGCGGTAGCAATACGGTCACCGCTACGCCGGGATCGGGAAACGTCACCATCCAGACTGGAGATGCGGTCAACGATCAGGTTGTCAAATTTGAACTGACCATCAGCTCCATCACTCTTACCGGGGTTAGCCCGACCGCTACCACGGCAAATCTGCTGACCAAGCCGAGCGAAGTGGAATTTGTGCACCAGGCAGGCACGCTTGAGCCCCTGACCCTGGCCAATGTTCCCGCCGGGACGTACAACGGCGCAACGCTCACTGTTTCCAATCCGGAGATTGTGGTCGTGAACGCCGGCGTACCCACCAAGATACCGGTGACTCTTTCCAGCGGCACGGTCAATGTCACCTTTGCCAACATCACCGTTGGCTCTTCGCCGCTGTTCATTAACTTTGATATCGACCTGGCAAACTCCATCACGCTCAACGGTAATCCGGTCACCTCAGCCACGGTCGCCCCGAAATTCAACGTGACCTCTTCCACGGTGGCTCCGAACAAAGAGAATGAAGACGATCACGACGGCGAAAATGACGATGTTCACGGTAGCGTGAAATCGATCAACGCCCCGAATTTCACCATCACCACCAACTCCACTGACATCACCTTCGCAACGGACGCCAACACCAGGTTCAACGACGGCCTGAAGTCCCTCGCCGACCTGAAAGTGGGAGACATTGTTGAAGTTGACTCTGTCACACAGTCCGATGGAAGCAAGCTCGCGACCAAAGTTGAACGCGAGTGCGATAGCCAGGGCAAGGAGCTGGAAGGAATCATCTCTGCGGTAACGGGCAGCCCCGCAACCACAATCACCATTGCGCATCAGGTCGATTCCGATGACAGCACGAACCCGCCCACAACAGTTGATATTACCCTGAACGCCAGCACGCAGTTCATCGTGCGGTCCGACAAACTCAACCTGAGCTCGCCGCCAGCCTTTGATGCTTCGCATCTCGGCAAGGGTCAGCGCATTGAAGCCGACGCCAACGGGTCAACCAGCCCGATCCTGGCCTCCAAACTGAAGCTGCGCGAGCAAGCCCTGTTCGGCACGGTTGCCGCGTCGCCGGCGCCAACGTCCTCGGGCTTCACTCTCACTCTCAGCTCGACCTCGGCGTTTGCCACGTTGAGCGGAGTCACCTCAGTGCCGGTAACGATTGTCAGCGGCACCAACCTCCAGGTAACACCTACGGCCGGTTCGACCGTCCGCGTGCGTGGCCTGGTCTTCTTCAACGCCGGAGCCTACACGATGGTTGCAACTCGCGTAGACAACAACAACTAATGTCCTCTACCCGCTAACCCTGAGCAGGCCTGCTTCGGCAGGCCTGCTTTTTTCATGTCGCTAACGCTCCACACCGCGACTCAGCGTCGCTTTGCGAGCAGTTGTCTGCTCCCGAAGCAGCGGGCTCGGCGCTAAGCGGCCTCGCCCTCAATCTGATCTTGCATCCCTGTCCCTCGCGACAGATTAATGAGGATGGGCGTAGTAGCCCTTGCGGGCGAACACTTTGTATCCGTTGCTTGGGGCGGTGATCTGAATCTTGCGGAATTTTCCATCCCAAACCCCATTCTGCGGATAGTAGCCCAGGCTGTACTGGTGATGGAGTTCGTCGGAGATCTCTTCCAGCGCTTGCTCGAGACGATCCATACCGTGGACTTCCAGCATGCGGCCGCCGGTTGCTTCGGCCATTTTTTTCAGGACATACTCGCCGTGATCGTCCTTTTCGTATGTATGGGTAACATCGCAGTGATCAAAATGCGAGCGTTCGCGCGGCGGATCGTAAATTTGCAGCACATAGGCGATGACATCATTCTGTAGCAGGACCTCGAGTGCATCTTCCAGAGTTGATTCGCTCCTCGAATCGCCTGACAAGGCGATAATCACCACCGCCTTGCGTCCAACTTCCCGCTCGAGATAGCGGATTGTCCCCACGCGAATCGCGTCATAGAGGTGTGCCTCGCGGTCATTCCCATTTTTCGGCCGCCCAATCGGGCCGGTGCTGGGCACGGGGCCGGGCATGCCGGGACCACCCGGCCACGGCGCCCGGGAAGTGGAAGGTGGCGGAGGAGTCTGGTCTGGCGTTCCGACGATGGTGCCTCCACTACGAATGGAGTCCACCTTCTCCTGCAACAGCGCTGTATCTGAAGTTGGCACCTGCAATGTTTCCACCCGGTTGGCATAGCTCAGCACGAAGCCCAGGTCCGTCGGCCGCACCACGTGCTTCAGGAAGAGGCTTGCTGCCTGCGCTTCTTCATTAAGCATCCACGCCATACTGGTGCCGGTATCGAGCAACATGCCGACGTTCAGAACCACGTCACTGTGATGGGCAAAGAACTTGATCGACTGTTCCTTGCCGTCCTCGTATACACGAAACTGGTTTTGATCGAGCGTACTGGCCAGCTGCTTTTTTGAATCGCGTACGGTGAAATAGACAGACACCAGCTTGACTTCGCTGCGAAACACATCTTGTGAGTTTTGATTGTCTGCTTTAGAGGCATCTTGCGCCGTGGTTTGCCCCATAATGAGGGCCCAGGCTACGACCATCGGGAGAAGGACGTATGGCTTCGACATACTGCCACCTCTTTATAAGCTTTGGGTGACGGATTAGATGCAAGCAGCCCTATTTTTGTCGCTTCGCCCCATCAAGATCCTACGGTTTAGCGTACGGCAGAGCGTTCAGTTCGCCCTCCGGGACAAGTTGGACCTCGATTGCGCCTTCCTGGGGCAGTGCGTCCAGGGGCAGGCGGTCACGCCACAATGAGAAGCGAACGCGGAGTGTAGACCGTGATGGCGCTCCGAGCAGAACGAATGGTACGCGGCACTCGAAAATCGACTCCAGGCAGACCTCTACTGATTCCGGCCGCTCTCCCGGATTTCCATTTTCCGCGAACTTCCAGGCGCGCACATGGCCGCCAGAGATATCAAACTCCAGGCGATACACGGTTGAAGGCGTGTTCGGCGCTTGAGTTTCAATGGTCAGCGTAAGCTGAGCGTCGCCGCTCGCCCATTCTGCGGGAGAATCCATGAAATCCAGCCGGCAATAAAGGTTGGCGTCGTCGATGCCGGCATAGCCGGTATCCAGGAGAAACATTTTGCCGTGCATGGCGGAAGAGTGACGGTCCGCGACGTGCGTTGCCGCACCCAACCATTCAAAATACCCGACGTCTTTGCCATCGATCCTGGGGCTGATGTATGCCGTCTGCGGCGTGAAGTGAAGTTTGGCCGGCAAGCCGGCAATGGGCTGGGACAGTGACTCAGGCGGCACGCTGCCCAGAGCCAAATAGACGTTGGAAAGGTGCTTCCGGTAGAGCTCGTCAAATTCACGATCATTGTCAGAATGGTGCTCCGGCCCGTACCACCAGTTCCAATCGCTGCCTTCGGCGATCAGCAGCTCTTCAAAGGCAAGGGACTTGCGCTCGGGTATGGCCTGACCGGCATTCTCGGCAAAAAAATTGCGAGCATCAGAGAGATGGTCCCAGGCAATGTTATCTTCCGGCGCGCCGATCCAGATGTCAAAGTTGGCGTTGATCCATGAGCCAGGAAAGATGGAGCCTAGTTTTTGCGGGGCGGCTTCTCGCTCAATCGCTTCAGAGATGGTCAGCGCTTCAATAGATGGATCTCTTTGAATCGCATCGTAAAGCCGGCGCAGGAATTCGCGTCCGGATTGTGGATAGTATTCCCAGGCATTTTCGCCATCCAGAATGACCGGGACTACGGCATTTCTACCCTGCTGCAGCAGCGGTGCGGCCGATTCCTTGATGCGATGAATGAAGTCTTCCGCAGCTTCGCGGGCCGGCATTCCGGAATAGACAAAGCCAATCAGGTCCGAAAGCGAATGGTCGCGAAACACCATGTGCATGGCTGCGGTATCTTGTTCCCAGCGATAAATACGATAAAGCTGGCTGGCGCCCGCAGCGTCCAGGGTTACGCCGTTGCCACGATGAAAAGGCGCGCCGATTGAGCGACCCAGGACGCCTTCATCCGTAGCCACCCAATTCAGGCCCAACGTATGCGCGATTTCGAGCGCCTGGTTTGAGACACTGCCTTCAGAAGGCCACATGCCTCGCGGACGGACGCCAAATACCTGTTCATGCAGTTTCAGGCCGCGCTCAATCTGTTCACGCGCATCTTCAGGATGGCTGAACCGCTGCACGGGAAGCGGTAATCCGGCGTGAGAGACTGCGCCAATGCTCGTATCGCAGACCAGCGGGAGGATCGGGTGATAGAACGGCGACGTGGAAATCTCAATCGCACCCTGCTGCGCCGCCGTAGCATAGGCGGGCAGCACCTTGCCCAAAAACTCCTTCTCTTTCGCGATCACCAATTGCTGGTCGGCCAGCGAATAGTCGCGACCTCTTGCGATCAGCGCCCGGATGTCCGGGTCATCGAGAAAGAATTCATCCATCCAGGCAATTTGCGAGAGCACCTGCAGATCAGTCAGCTCATTGTTGTGCATGCGCCGGGCGGCAGCCGCAGCGTCCTGTGGTTCCGTATGGAATTGCTGCCACAACTCACGGTAGCGGGGGTAGCGCGCGATCATGTTGTCGGCGTTAGCCTGGAACAGATAACGCAGCGCAAACGCCTTATCGCCCGGCTCCATCTCCGCCGCCGGACGCGATGCCGCAAGCAAGAACGGGTCCTTGGCGTCACCGGAGACGTAATCCCTGAGCTGCACCATCAATGACGGCACCAGGTTGAATGTCTGATGCAGGCCGGGGAATTCATCCAGCAGCTTTACCATGCCGTAATAATCTTTGAGCGCATGCATGCGCACCCAGGGCAGGCGGTATTCGCCAGTGACCAGGTCCTTGTAATACGGCTGGTGCATGTGCCAGAGAAACAGCAGACGGATGGCTGGTGTATCCACTTATCCATTAATAACACATGCAGCCTTCTGCTAGACTTGAACCAGATACGAAGCAGACAACGGCGTGCGCATTTTCACTCGTTACATCCTGAAGGAAGTGGTTTCCCACGGGATCATCGGGGCTTCCGTCTTCACGTTTGTCATCTTCATGCGTGATGTCACCCGGATCCTGGAGCTCGTGGTGCGCAACAGCGCTCCGGTGCCGAGCGTCGCTGAGCTGTTCTTTCTGACTCTGCCCGTTGCATTGAAAGTCACCATCCCGATGGGGGTCCTGGTGGGCATTCTGCTGGGCTTGAGCCGCATGGCCGCCGACAGCGAAGTCACCGCCATGCGCGCCTCCGGCGTGAGCGTGCGGACCTTCCTGAAGATCATCTCGTTGTTTGGCGCAGGCGCATGGATACTGGCGCTGGTGAATACGGTGCTCATCGAGCCGCGATCCGCCGCCGCGCTGGCCAACCTGCAAAATAACCTGGCTTCAGCGCAGATTTCGTTTGAGGTGCAGCCGCGGGTATTTTATGAGGGCTTCAAGAACCACGTTCTCTATGTTGAAGACGTAAGCAGTGCTTCCGGCGCGGCCATCTGGAAGGGCGTATTTGACGCCGACATCAGCATACCCGGCGCCCCCAAAATCACGCTGGCTAAAGAAGCCGTAGTCAGCAACGTGGGCAGTGACACCATCCGCCTGCATCTGATCAACGGCGAGACGCATGACACCAACTCGCGCACGCCCGATCAATACACCATTACCACCTTCCAGGAAACCGACATCGCCATCAGTGTGCCGCCCGCGGTCAAGCCGGCGCAGGAAGCTGTTCCAGTGTCGCAGCTGAGCACACGCGAGCTGTTCCGCCAGAAATACAATCCCAACAAAGAAGCGGCGCGCTGGTACTGGATTGAATTCAACCGCCGGCTGGCCCTGCCCACGGCCTGCCTGGTGCTGGTCCTGATCGGAATTCCGCTGGGCCTCTCCGCCAAGAAAGGCGGCAAAGGCGCGGGCTTTGTGCTGACCATCGTCCTGGTCTTCATCTATTACTTTCTATCGATCATCGGTGTGTCACTGGCGCGGGGCGGCAAAATTTCACCCATCCTTGGCGTCTGGATGGCCAACATCATCTTTGCCCTGATCGGCGTTGCCCTGTTGTGGCGCACAGACAAATTGCCGATTGAACTCGGCCTGGGCCAGATCCTCATCGGACAATTGAAGAACGCCACGGCCGCGATCTTCAGCTCGCGGGGCGAAGAGGCCGGCAACGGAAAGCGGCGTTCACGGCTTTTCAGCACGCGCTTCCCGCTGATCCTGGATGACTACGTGCTGCGCAGCTTCGTCGGGTACCTGCTCCTGATCTTATCGAGCCTGCTGGTGCTGTTCCTGATCTTTACCTACTTTGAGCTGCTCTCTGACATCGTCCGCAAAAAGATCCCTTTTCTCACGCAGCTGGAATACCTGGTCAACTTTGTGCCGTCGGTGCTCTATCAGGTCACGCCTCTGGCGGTTTTACTTACCGTATTGGTCATGTTCGGCCTGATGCAAAAAACCAACGAGATCACGGCCATGAAAGCCACGGGCGTAAGCATCTATCGCGCGGTGGTGCCGATCCTGGTGATTGCGATCGCTCTTGCCGGCGGGCTGTTCCTGCTGGACCAGTGGTATCTGCCCTACGCCAACAAACGCGTGGAAACTCTGCGCAACCTGATCAAGGGCAAGCCGGCGCAAACCACCCTGCGCCCCGACCGTAAGTGGATCTTCGGTGAAAGCAAAAAACGCGCTGACGGCGTGCAGGCCAACCGCAAGATCTACTACTACGAGGCCTTCGATCCCGACCGTAACGTCTTTGGCGGCGTGTCAGCCTTTGAGCTTGATCCGCACTCCTTCCAAATGGTGAAACGCGTCTACGCTGCCCGCGCGCGCTGGGCGGAACAGCTGCAGAAATGGACTTTTGAAAATGGCTGGCAACGCACGTGGACCACATCGCCCGCCGGCGACATCCAGGAAGACCTGCGCCGGTTTGACGTGAGCACATTCGCGGAGCTCAACGAGCCGCCGAACTACTTCAAGAAGGAAGTTCTGCAATCCGAAGAAATGAACTATGAGGAGCTGCGCCGGTACATCAACGATCTGCAGACGGCCGGCTTTGACGTGGTGCGGCTTCGCGTCCAGTTGCAAAAAAAGATTGCCTTCCCTCTCATCACGCTGGTCATGGCGATCATCGCCGTGCCCTTTGCGCTCTCCGGCGGACGTCGCGGCGCGCTGAGCGGCGTGGTAGTGGCGCTGGTCATCGGCGTGGGCTACTTCCTTACCTCAGGACTGTTTGAAGCCATGGGCAATGTAAGCCAGCTTCCACCGCTGATCGCTGCGTGGTCGCCCGATCTGATCTTTGGCCTTGCCGGCGGATATTTGATTCTGAAAACGCCATCCTAAGAGCGCGCTTCAAAGCTCCTTCTTCAGGCAGCGCTGGCTGGTTTTCAGACGTTCAGTGATACACTTCGTCGGGAAGACGCCGAATCCATGAAACCACCATCCAACGTCAAGACGCCGGCGCAATACATCGCCTCACTTCCCGCCGATCGAGCAAAGACGATCGCGGCGGTGCGCGCGCTTGTGAACAAGCACATTCCGCGCGGCTACGATGAGTGCATCGTCTGGGGCACGATCGGCTGGACGATCCCGCTGTCTCGATATCCAGACACTCACAACAAGCAGCCGATCAGCTACGTTGCGCTCTCGTCGCAGAAGAACTACTGCGTACTCTACTTGTTTGGCCCGGCCTCGAGTGCGAGTCAACTTGAGCAATTGAAGGCGGCGTTCAAGGCGGCGGGGAAGAAGCTCGACATGGGAAAATGCTGTGTCAATTTCGAGTCGCCGGACGATTTGCCGCTCGAAGCGATTGGCAAGCTGATCGCGGCGATTCCAAGCGAAGAGTGGATCGAGATGTACGAGCAGTCGCGCTTGAAGACCAAAGCGGGGCAGGCGCAGAAGGCGAAGCAAGCTGCCTCATCGACGAGCAAGGTCAGCACAAAGCATCGGCGGTAAACTTTCCCACTATGACTCGCCGATACGGGGCCACCGCGGTAATCGGCAAAAATGATGATTGAAGGGCACATCTCCGACGAAAGCCAGATGAAGCAAGAGGACACGCCGAAGCCGCGCCAGATTGCTTCCTGGGGACATCTTGCCGGCTATCTTGCGATCATTGCCGGGATAGTCCTGTTAGGCTTCCGCACACAAAAGGCCGGCTTGGGCAACGCACCCTCCGACCAGATCGTCGAGCACAGCCAGGCCATCAAGAATTACCTCATCAGCATGCTGGCCGATTGGGCGCTCTTGTATTACTGCTGGGTTGGCGTCCATTGGCGCGGCGGAAATCTGAAGACGCTTACCGGTGGGCGATGGGCCTCGGGGAAAGAAGTGCTTTCCGATCTGGCGATCGCATTGCCGTTCTGGGTGGTGTGGGAAGCAACTGCATACGGCGTCCACTGGCTATTGGGACCGAGCACGGCGCGATCTGTCCAGGCTCTGCTGCCGCAGAGCGTACCCGAGGTTCTGGTTTGGATTCTGGTCTCCCTTACTGCTGGCTTTTGCGAGGAGATACAAAGCCGTGGCTATCTGCAGCTCCAATTCCACGCGCTGAGCGGGAGCATCGTGGCAGCAGTACTGGGACAGGGGCTGGTATTCGGCTTCATGCATAGCTACCAGGGCTGGAAACAGGTGATTGTGATCAGCGTTCTCGGCGTCCTTTACGGCGTGCTTGCCGCCTGGCGCAGGAATCTGCGCGCCAACATGATCGCGCATGCCTGGTCCGACATCTGGGAGGGCTGGCTGAAACAGGTGGTGTGGAGATAGGGAGGTGCTCAGGCTGACGCAAGAGGTAGCGCTTGACTCTGCTCCGCAATTCCCTGGATTCGCTTGTGTTGCCGGAGAACCAAACTGTGACCGCTAACAAACCCTTTCGGTTGTTTTCCTAGTCATTCACCTTCCGCTTTCGCAATAGGATTCTTCTCCCAAAATGCGAGTTCGCGTTTTAGCCATTCATTCAAGGCTGCTTCGGTGTTGTATCCAATCTTGAGGTTTCCGTTGTCAATGAAACGAAAGGCGACCATGCTGACCTCTTTGCCCCAACCACCCCTGCGACGATATGTGGCGGGAAACAACTCGGCTGCCCGAATCTTTGCAGTCACCCACGCCAACATGTCTGCCGCGAGCAATTGACGGGTAACTTTTCGACTCTCGAAAGCAATACCGATTCCTTCAAACCAGTTCTCTAGTCCGTCAGCGTTTAAATGCCGTTTGAACTGCTGTTCTGGAAGAAAGGCCTTTGCGAGTTCCTGTTTGTGCTCTCCATCGAATACAAACTTTAGCGGCGGAAATTCTTGTGTCTTATAACGCCACCTCGCTAATTCTCCGCTACAGGTAGTCGCGGCAAAAGTATAATGTTCTTCGCCAAACTGGTCAGGGGCTAATTCACGAAGCTTCTGGTTCTTGAGATATTTGTCTATCTCTTCTTTCGTGAAAGCAATTCCAAATCCCTTTTGTGTGTACTTGCAAATGATTCGAATTAATTCTGCTAGTACGTCATGGCGTTTTGTGTTAGACCATTCGCGCCAAGGATGATTTGTTGCGTCAGTTTTCCCGCTCTTGCAGTCGCGGCACCAGAAATCGCTGCGGCAGCTTGCGAATTCGGTCATGTGAAATTCCTTGAAACAATATTTCTGCTCAGCCGCGATCCATGCAGCCTCAAATTTTTTCCATTTCTTCACCGATGATACGCATAGTGCTGCGACGACTATTCGGGCACGAGATTCAGTACCGCTGTCGTCCATGTACACAGTATGTGGATCAACAATGCTCATGCTAAATGCCCGATCCTGGTCATCACGCTGCGGCCGATAGCCCCGCACGACTCACTGACTCTCGAAAGAAAACCAAGGGCTGGGAACCCCCTGCCCACCACTGCTTGGCTCAGAAAAATTATTTTACTGTATGGCGAATAAATAGCGTATAGTTAACGCGAGCCATCCTTATCTGACCAGATCTGACCAGCGTGTTTGCAACCTTCGCTGAATCCTTGGGTGACATTGGGTGAGCCTTGGGTGAAATTGGGTGTACATAGGGGGTAAGGGGAGGGGGCGGCTGAAGATGCATGCAGAGGGACACAGAAATTGGGTGATCGGATGCTCGACGATTTTGGTAGTACAGTTTGACAAACTTCGGCAACCACAAGGTCCCTCCCCCCTACTCGCAAGCTGAAGAAAACGCTTGCTCGTTCACGGGGTTCGGGATGACGAACTTATAAAGACTTCTCAAACTGCACCAGCACCGCGATTTTTGCAATCAAGATCTGCTTCTTAACGGCTGTTAAAATCATCTATTAACCTCAATGGGCAAGAACCTGCGACCGCTGTTTCCTTACCTTAAGAGATATCGCCTCACACTGTTCTGGGGTGCGATTACCGTACTCTTCAATAACGGTCTTGGCGTGCTTTCGCCCCAAGTGATCCGGCGCGCCGTGGACGACCTGAACCAGCATGGCGTCACGCAGCACAAGATCCTGATTTTCGCGCTGGTGCTGGTGGCGCTGGCACTGGCAAAAGGCGTGTTTCAGTTCCTGACCCGCTATCTGGTCATCGGCGTCTCACGCGAGATTGAATACGATCTGCGCAATGACATGTTCCGCCACCTGGAGTCTCTCTCTTATTCCTACTACCAGAAGAACCGCACCGGCGACATCATGGCCCGTGCCACCAATGACCTGAATGCGGTGCGCATGCTGCTGGGCCCGGCCATTATGTATACGGCAAATACGCTGGTCTTTACGGCCGTGGCGCTGGTCTTCATGTGGCAGATCAGCCCCAAGCTTACGCTCTATGCCTTTGCGCCGCTGCCGCTGGCCAGCATCATCGTGCAATATTTCGGCCGCAAGATTCACGAACGGTTTGAGAAGATCCAGGCGCAGTTTTCTGATATCTCGGCACGCGCCCAGGAAAATTTTTCCGGTGCACGCGTGATCCGCGCCTACGCTCAGGAAGAGGCCGAAGTCGCGTTGTTCGAGACCAGCAACAAGGAATACGTTACACGCAGCCTGCCCCTGGCCCGGCTGACCGGCATGCTGTGGCCGACCCTGGAACTGCTGCTGGGGATTGGCGTAGTCATTACATTGTGGGTGGGAGGCCGCGAAGTCTTGCTCCAGCGCATGACCCTGGGTGATTTTGTTGCCTTCAACATTTATATTCTGCTGCTCACCTGGCCGATCATCGCTCTTGGCTGGGTCATCAATATCTTCCAGCGCGGCACCGCCTCCATGGGCCGGATCAACGAGATTCTGGTAGCGCAGCCGGAGATTACTGACGCGGCTGTAGCTTCCGATCTTCTCGCCAGCAAAACTTTTGCTGGAGAGATTGAATTCCGTAACCTCAACTTCGCTTACAACGGCGTGCCCGTGCTCAAAGACGTCAATCTCAAAGTCCCAGCCGGCAGCAGCCTGGCGATTGTTGGCCCAACCGGCTCCGGCAAGACCACGCTGGTCAGTCTGCTGCCGCGAATCTATGACGCTGCTTCCGGCTCACTGCTTCTGGATGGCCGGGCAATCCGTGAATATCCGCTGGAAACGCTGCGGCAGAACATCGGCTTTGTGCCGCAGGAAACGTTTCTTTTCAGCGACACGGTGCGCGAGAACATTGCCTTCGGCGTGGAGAGCGCCGCAGATGACCAGGTGCGCTCAGCCGCTGACGCCGCCAACATCGCCGGCGATATTGAGGCCTTCCCTGAGCAATATGCAACTCTGGTTGGCGAACGGGGCATCACTCTTTCCGGCGGCCAGAAACAGCGCACAGCCATCGCACGCGCCATTATTCGCGATCCGCGCATCCTGGTGCTGGACGATGCGCTTTCCAGCGTCGATACGTACACGGAGGAAAAGATCCTCAACCATCTGCGCGAAGTCATGCGCGACCGCACTACGATCTTTATCTCGCACCGCGTTTCCACGGTTCGCAACGCTGACCGGATCGCCGTGCTGCATGAAGGACGCATCGTAGAGTTAGGCACGCATGACGAATTGCTGGCCAAAAGCGGCTATTACACGGATCTCTACAACAAACAATTGCTGGAAGAAGAGCTGGCGCGGGTGTGACGATGGAACGCGTGGTGGTGCCGGAGCTGCTGGACACGGATGCAGGCACACCGCGTGAAGTAGCGCGGTCGATCACCGATCTGCGCATGTTCAACCGCGCTTTCGGCGGCGTACGCACCATGAGCTCGCTGCTTCGCCGTGTCGCCGCACAGCGTGGTCTCAAGGATCTCTCATGGGTTGATGTGGCCGGCAGTGAAGGATTTATGGCCATCACAACGCGCAATGCCCTGGCTCGGTCTGGAACCCGCGTGTTTCCTGTTGTCGTTGATCGTGCTGCGACGCACATGAACGGCGCAGTTCCCTCCGTCTGCGGCGATGCGCTGGCGCTGCCATTCTTCGACAACAGTTTTGACGTGGTTGGCTCGTCGCTCTTTCTTCATCATCTGGAACCGGAAGAGATTGTCCGCTTCGCTCGCGAAGGGTTGCGCGTGGCGCGCCACGCTTTTGTGATCCACGATCTGGTCCGTCATCCCATGCACCTTGCCCTCAGCTATCTGGGATTTCCGCTCTATCGCAGCCGCCTCACCCGGCATGACGCGCCTGCTTCAGTCCGCCGGGCTTACACTGAAGACGAGGTCAGAAGGATCCTGGCGCAAGTCGCCGGGCCGGCTGGCATGGAGATTGAGCGTTTCTACCTGTTTCGCATGGGAGTGATCGTTTGGAAGCAGCCGAATATGATCTGATTGTCGCCGGCGCCGGCCCGGCCGGCTCCGCCTGCGCCATCACTGCGGCTCGTGCAGGAGCACATGTGCTTCTGTTGGAAAAAGACCGTTTTCCCCGCCACAAGGTTTGCGGTGAATTTGTCTCATCGGAATCACTGGATTTGCTGGATGGACTTCTGGGCAAGACGAAGCTGTCGGCCCACATGCTGGTAAATTCCGCGCGATTTTTTGTCGACGGCAAACGTCTCTCTCTGCCGGTTTCGCCTGCGGCGCAAAGCATTCCGCGCTATGAGCTCGACGCTGCCTTGTTCCAGGCCGCCCAGAGCGCTGGCGCAATCACTCGCGAAGGAATCACGATCCATGAGGTGAAGAGCAAAGCCGTTTTTCAGGTCACGACTTCGGAGAATTCGCTCACCGCCAAAGCTGTGGTTAACACTACCGGCCGTTGGTCAAAGCTGACGCAATTTGATGTCTCGGGAAAAGAGAAATGTCTGGGCCTGAAAGCGCATTTCAGCGAGTCTTCGCCGCCATCGTCGGTCGACCTTTATTTCTTCCCTGGCGGATATTGTGGTGTTACTCCCGTGGACGGGAACTCAGTCAATGCCTGTGCTATGGTGCGGGCTGACGTGGCCCGTTCGCTGGAGGAAGTGTTTGCTCAAGAGCCGGAGCTGCGGCGTCGGAGCCAGAGCTGGCGTGCGCTCTTCCCTGATGTAACAACCTCCCCACTGTACTTTCGCGAACCGGAGACCGAGGCCAACGGCATGATGCTGGCAGGCGATGCTGCCGGCTTCATTGATCCCTTCGCCGGTGACGGCATCTCGCTGGCGCTGCAGAGCGGCGTGCTGGCGGCGAAGACGATCCTTCCTTTTCTTGCCGGTAAATGCTCATGGGAACAGACGTTGGATGAATACAGGACTTCTTACCATCGGCGATTCGTGCCTGCTTTTCGCAATGCCGCTCGTCTACGTACCGCTTTCGCTGGCCCTCGATGGGCGCGGACTACCGCTTTTGCTCTGGCCAGCATGCCGGGCGTGGGCAGAATGCTGATGAAAAGAACAAGAGCGCGTTCCTAGGTGAGCTCAGTGCGGAGAGTTTTTACTGCGAAGCTGATGCCGCGCGGGCCCGGCGCAGAATGCGTCGCGCCATAGCCAGCAGATCGGCCACTTCAAACGGTTTGACCAGGCAAAGAAGCTTGGTTGCATCCACAAAGACGCGCACGCTGGGATCGGAAACGTTGGAGAGGACCAGCACCGTTCTTGACACGAGTTCGGTGCGGGCTTGCTCAATCCAATGGAACACATCTTCGCTGGATAAAGTTCCCGGTATCTTGCTGTCAAGAAAAACAATGTCGAAATCCTCGCGCTTGAGAATTTCTACAGCATCAGCACCGGAAGTTGCGGTAAACACCTTCAAGCCTGCAGCGGTCAGGACTTCACGCTCAAAGTCGAGCACAGCTTCTTCGTCGTCCACGAGCAGAACGGAACCTTCCAGCCGCGACTCTCGCCGCGCGACAATGCGATCGCTCTCTGTGACCGGCTTTTCTCCCGCAGCCGCAGGCAAACGCACCTCCAGCAACGCTCCGCCGGAAGGATGGTTCTGCGCGGTAATTTCGCCGCCATGTTCCTGCACGATGCCGTAGCAGATGCTCAACCCCAAACCGGTTCCCTTGCCCACGCCTTTGGTGGTGTAAAAAGGATCAAAGACATGCTTGGGATCGAAAAGTCCCGGGCCGGAATCATGGAACGAAGTCACGACGTGGCCATTGTCGGTGTAGACGCGGATGCGCAACTGTCCGCCGCGTCCGCCCTCGAGCATGGCGTCGGCAGCGTTGTTGATGATGTTGAGATAGACTTGTTCGAGCTGATGCGGATCGGCCACTACGGAGGGCAACACCGGCTCAAAGTCGCGGTCCACCGCGATATTGTTCACCTTCAGATCATAGTCGCGCAGTGCGATCGTATCTTCCAGCACGCTGCGCAGATCGACGTGCACTCGGCGCGGCGTATGTTGTCGGGCGAATGAAAGCAGGTTCTGCACGATTCTCTGCGTGCGTTGCGCCTGTTTGCGCAGCTTGAGGACGAACTCTTCCACCCGTGCATCCAGCTTTTCCGTTTCCAGAAGCTGGGTATAACCCAGGATGGCGGTCAGAGGGTTGTTCAGCTCATGGGCCACGCCGGAGATCAACTGGCCCACGGCCGACATCTTCTCGCTCTGCAGCAGCTGCTCCTGCGTGCGGCGCAGGTCGTCGTAGGCTTTTCGGGTTTCGTGATAGAGCTGGACCTTCTCAATCGTCGTGGCAAGCTGGCGCCCGACAGCGATCATCACGCCCTCTTCCGAACGCGTGAATTCCCTCGGTACACGGCTGCTGGTGGCCAGGACGCCGAGTATTTTTTCCTTCCGCCAGAGCACAACCCACAGCCACGATTTCAACCCTTCCATGGCGACGGCCTGTTGCAGGACCTCGGGCAACTGCGACAGATAGGATGGATCGATGATCTCCGTGTGTTCGGCCTTGATTGCGGCAATAAATTCCCCCGGCAAGAACACGTTTTCACTGGCGTCGTTCCACCGCGCGGCGTGTCCGTAGGAAGACTTCTTCAACAGCTTGCTGGTTTCTTCATCAAACAGATAGACGGCCGCAGTGTCAGTGGAAAAGAGCTCCACCATCTGCAACATAATGAGCTGGAGGATTTCATCCAGGTCAAACGACTGGTTGAACGTGACCGCGATGTTGTTCAACACATACAATTCGCGATTGCGGCGGCGTATCTCGTCTTCCGCACGCTTCATTTCGGTCACATCGAGGACCACGCCCTGGTAGCGCTCGATTTTGCCGCTGGGATCGCGCGTGGCAAAGCTGCTCTCAATCACGTTGATCTTCCGCCCGTCTTTGCAGCGCAAAACAATCTCAAAATTTCTGACGAACCCCTGGCGCGCGATCTCGTTGAGGAACTTCTTGCGATCCTCCAGGTCCACATACAGGCTCTGGCCCACATCCAGCTTGAGAATGTCCTCTTTGCTGGCATAACCGAGCATGCGCACGAAGGCTTCATTGCAATCCAGGATTTTGCCGTCCGGAGTGGAAGCGAAAACGCCTTCATGCATGTGGTTGAAGAGTGAGGTGAAGCGTTCCTCAGCGGCCCTGGCTTCTGTAATGTCCTTAATCACGTGCAGCGTGCCGCCGCGAGTATGGTCGTCCTGAGTATAGGCGGAGGTGGAGATGATCGAATATCCGCCGAAGCACGGGTCTTCCTCGCCCGCACAATCGGCATGGGCGCAATAAGGACAGCCTTTCCAGTTAACGCCGGCGCCGGGCAAGACCTCTTCGCACAAATGATGCACCACATCTTCCCGGGAGCGCTGCAGCCGCCCCAGCAATGCCCCGTTCGCGCGAAGGATACGGTATTCCAGGTCATGCACCAGAATGCAGTCAGGGATGGAGTCGAATGTATTCGCCCATTCGTTGCGTGACTGCACCACCTGTTGCAGGAGCTGGCGATTCTCGGCCGCCAGGCCAAGCTGCTTGGCTGCCGCCTTCAGGAATTTCTTTTCCCGTCCGGTATAGGCGCGAAAGCCAGGCATGCCGAGAACGAACATGCCGATGCGGGCAGTTTTCCCTTCCACCGGCACCAGCAGAAGGTGGTGGAGACCTTCGTCCGCGATGGCCTGGCGCATTTCCGGCTGCGATTCTGCTGCGCGCACGATGTAGACCTCGCCTTCGCGCAGGGCAAAACCACCGATGCTTTTGCTGGCTTCAATGGTCGCGATTCGCTGCGCAAAGCCGTCAGACAAACCACGTTGCGCCGCCAGCACCAGTTTGTCGCCCTGCAAGGTCCGAAACCATGCCGCTTTGGCGCGGCTGATTCTCATGAGTTCGTCGAGAATCGTGTTGACGGTCGGCTCAAAATCTGTCGCGCGCGAATCAGAGATCTGGTGCGTAATGGCATTAATCGCATCCAGACGTTGGATCTGGAGCCGCGAATCTTCCAGCACGATGGTCATCATGCCAATGCCGAGAAGCAGGTCAACCAGAACGTCATAGCCGACAATCGAGTGGCTGATCCCAGACAGCTCTACGTGCAGGAACAGAAGAGTTGCGGCAAGCAGCCATCTTCCGATTGATCTGCGCCCCCAAGCAAAACGGACCAGCTGTGCGGAGGCCGCAATCTTCACGATCCAGCACAGCACCAACCCGAAGTAGAGAAAAAGAGGCCGGGTAAGCCCGGTGGTATAAGCCAGCCCTGAAACCAGAGCTCCACTCAGAGCCACCAGCGACCAGAGTAGCTTTTTCTGCGAAACATAGAGAAAAACTGATGTGGCAAACAGTCCTACGGCGAGGATGAAAAAGGCATAGCCCAGCGACGTCCAAAGGCGAGAGGGGGCAAGTCCCAGGTTGGCGGCCAGCGCGAGTTTGGAAAGGGTAAGGCAGCTCCAGCCCGCGATCCACGGCACCAGATACTTCTCGCGGAAGCTGCTGTACAAAAGTACCGCACCGGCCAGCAGGATCAGCAAGGTCGACATTTCCGCCAAAAACGCCGATTGGAGGCTAAGTTCCATGTTCAACAATTCACAGGAGTTCTAGCGTGGTCGGGGTAACCCTTGTATACCATGAAAACATCATGTTTCTGCACTGTTTTTTCGCCCTAAAGCCGTTGTATTTCCTGCAACTCTGGGTTACATTAGCAATTCCCCCCAAAAAGAAGGTAAGCTGTTCCCGATGGCTACAGAGCGCATCCTGGTTGTTGACGACGAGGAACCCATCCGAGAGATCATCTCGTCCATGTTGAGCGCGGCGGGCTATAAGACCCGCCAGGCATCATCTGGTATGGAAGCGCTGGCTATTCTCAATTCTACCGGTGAATTTGAATTAATGCTCTCCGATCTGATGATGGCGGAGTTGGATGGTATTGCCCTGCTGGAGCGTTCCAAGGAAAAGTACCCTGATATGCCGGTGATCATGGTCACCGCCGTGCACGATATTTCGGTCGCTCTGGCCGCTATCCGGAATGGCGCGTATGACTATCTGCTGAAGCCTTTTGAGCGCGAGCAACTTCTAGCCATGGTCCGCCGCGCCCTGGAGCACCGGCGCCTGAAGCTGGAAAATCGCGCATACCAATCGAATCTCGAATCGCTGGTCGCCGCCCGCACAGAGCAGCTTCGCCAGGCCATGACTGACCTGGAACGCTCGTATGACATCACGCTGGAAGCTCTTGGCGACGCGCTGGACTTAAAAGACGCGGAGACCGAAGGCCACTCCAAGCGGGTTACCGCCTTTACCATTGCCATCGCCCGAGCCATGGGGCTTTCGCAAGATAAGATTCGCGTGATCGCACGTGGAGCTTTTCTGCATGACATCGGCAAAATGGCCATTCCTGATGCGATCCTGCGCAAGCCCGGCGCGCTTACGGAAGCCGAGACTGAGATCATGCGCGAACACTGTTTCCGCGGCTATCAGATGCTCAAAAAGATTCCTTTCCTTTCTGAAGCCTCTGAGATCGTCTACGCCCACCAGGAACGCTTTGATGGCACCGGCTATCCTCGCGGCCTGAGCGGGCATGACATCCCCCTGGGCGCAAGAATCTTCTCTGTGGCCGATACACTCGACGCCATCACCTCTGACCGTCCTTATCGCGCCGCGCAGACCATCCAGGTGGCGCGCGAGGAAGTAGAGCGGTTTTCAGGGCGGCAGTTTGATCCTGAGGTTGTCCGCATATTTTTGGACATGCCGGACACTATCTGGGAAGACCTGCGCAAAGAAATCAACTCGCAGATGAGCCGCTTTACCTATCCAAGCAAGCCCGTAGCCGTCATGGCCGCCGCAACAACATCCGGTCGAATCAACTAGTCAGCCATCCCCTTTTGCTGCATCAGTAGCAATCTGCCCGTCCAGGGCTGAAATTTTCCCCTAAACCAACTAGAATCACAGCTCTGAAGGAAAGGTGCATTTTATGGCTGTGCTTACTGATGTGGAAATTCAGCAAGTGCTTGGTTCTCTGCATGGCTGGCAACGGAACGGGGACGCGATCCAGCGCGTGTTCCGGTTTCCTGACTTCAAAGCGGCGATGCAATTCGTAAACAAGGTAGCTGACGCCGCGGAGCAGGCAAATCATCATCCCGACATCGATATCCGTTACAACACGGTCACGATGGCCCTGGTCTCACATGATTCGGGGGGAGTAACACAGCGGGACGTCCGCATGGCGGGGGTAATCGACAAAATCGCGGGCTGACCTAGCTGGCCTGTGGATCTTCCAGGGCCTCGGTCAGGTGGTCCAGGTTGCGCTGGATCGTCTCCAGTTGTTCTTCACAGAATTTGTTGAATTCGCCCAGCGGGTCGCCATGCTCAAGGAACTGGTCAAAAACACGGCGCACACGATCGCGTCCTTTCTCGCTGGCAAAGAGCAGCCCCAGGCCGCTCAACCCTAACACGGTTACAGGTAAAAACCAGTTTTTCATCTTATCTTCCCTTCAGGGGAAAACAGTACTTACACTCCATATGATGCTTCAAAACTGCTCGAAAAGAACCTTTGGCCAGTTACTTTGGTAATGTCCAGTTTCCCGTTTTTGGCAGACGAAGCAAAAATCCCTGTAGTCTGAAGCAGCTTTTCCGGACTGCGCTCGCATCTCACCTCGCTAGCATTTCACAACTTTTTGAGGTGTAACGCCATGAAGGCAAAGTGCGCGGCCTCTCTGTGTGCTGTCGTGGTGTCACTAGGTCTGGGAGCGGTGGCCCAGAGCAGCGACAATGGCAGCCAGAACGATCAATCGCCCGTCCTTAAAACGCGTCCTCACGACGACAGCCATAATCCCCCACAGCAACTTCCTCCCGAAACCAGCAGCAGACCGAGTCCTTACGCCGGACAGCAGGCCTACGCCCTGGCGTCGAATGCCATTCCTGAGGGCACGCGTTTTATCATCAAGCTCAAAGACACCCTTGATACGCGAAACATGCAGGAAGGCAAGCATTTCAAGGCTGAACTGCGGGAAGACCTGGTAACGCCCGGCGGCCTCCTCATTCCCAAGGGGCGGACAGTCAAAGCGCACGTCGGCCGCTTCGAACACGGATATACCGGCTCCAGAATGCAGCTGGCCCTGGACGAGATCGAGACCCGCAAGGGCTGGGTCCCGCTGATCGGCACGGTGACGGGCGTTCCCGGCGATCCTTCCATCAAGACCACCGGTGAAGAGGGCGAGATCTATCGCAAAGGGCCGGACAAGAAGAAAGTGATTACCAACGCCGCGATCGGCGCTGCGGTTGGCGCGGTGAGCGGATCAACCATCGCCGGAGGCAAAGGCGCTGCGATTGGAGCAGCCGCCGGCGCCGGTATCGGCGGGGGTACGGGATTCCTGATGAAGGGCAGTGATATGAAGCTCGATAAAGGCACGCAGTTGGAAGTCAGGCTGGACCGCGACCTGCTGGTTCCCACGCACTAGACTTTTGTGATAAAGGGGCCACAAGCCCGGCACTCAGAGCAGCCGGCAATTTGTGGCCTTTTTTTCTTAGCTCGTTTCCTTAGCTCTTTTTGTTTAACTCCATTTTTATTCCCAGGAAAATTTCACTTCTTTAGCAGCAGCTCTGAAACATTTTCTGCAAAGAATGTTTAAGTTTGAGAGCGGCAGCGAACATTCCCCGCAAAAACCGTGTCTACTAGATAGTTATGGCAAACGTTCGCGCGCGTCGCTCCGGAAATGAAGGCAGCCTGTTCGGCTGGTTCATGCTCGCAATCGTGGTATTTGTTGTCTTGTTGCTGTGGTACTTCGAGGCCCGACAGGGCTCACTGCAGATTCCTTCCCCGCGGGCGGGTCTTCTGCACACCATTTGATTTGCCCTTTTTGTTTGCGCCAGCTACACTCACCTGTTTTCCGTAATCAAGTCTAAAGATCACATCCATTCCAGCGGGAGTGCTGCTTATGCTGCGTCGCATTTCATCTGTCCTGATTGCCCTGATTGTGCTGTTTTCCGTCTGCGCCATGACGCAGGAAAGAAACCGTGGCGAGCGTCCGGCCGCTGCTCCAGCCGCGAACTCGGCGGAGCAGGCCAAATCAGCCGCTCCTGCTGCAGCGGAAGCCAAGAAAGAGGCTTCAGAACCAGCGCCTGTGATCACACATCATGAGATCCACGTCGGCGGCAAGACCCTGCGTTATACGGCGACAACCGGCATGATGCCGCTCAAGAATGTCGACACGGGTGAGGTTGAGGCGCACATTTTCTTTATTGCCTACACGCTCGACGGCCAGTCTGCTGAGCGCCGTCCGCTTACCTTCTCATTCAACGGCGGACCGGGCTCAGCTTCCGTTTGGTTGCATATGGGTGCAATCGGCCCCAAGCGCGTGCGCATGCAGCCCGATGGCATGATGCCTCCACCGCCATACCAACTCATCGACAACGAACAGACCTGGCTTGACCAAACGGATCTGGTTTTCATCGATCCTGTCGGTACCGGCTACAGCCGTGCCGTAAAGCGCGATCAGACCAGAAAATTCCTTGGCCTCCGCGGCGATATCGAATCCGTAGGCGAATTCATCCGACTCTACCTTGGCCGCTATGAGCGCTGGTCGTCGCCGCTCTTTATGGTGGGTGAAAGCTACGGCACCACGCGCGCCGCCGGGCTCTCCGGCTATCTGGTGGAGCACGGGATCGCCTTCAATGGCATTATGCTGATCTCCAGCATTCTGAATTTCCAGACCACCGACGGCTCTCCGGGCAATGATCTGCCCTTTGTGCTCTTTCTGCCTACCTATGCCTCGGCCGCCTGGTACCACAAAAAACTTGCGCCTGAGTACGAGCAGAATTACGACAAGCTGCGCGCCGAGGTCGAGCAGTGGGCGGCCGGGCCATACGCGCAAGCGCTGGCCAAGGGCGACAGGCTTACCCCGCAGGAACGGCAAGACGTCATCGACCATCTGGCAAACTATACAGGCCTCAGCAAGACTTATATCGACAATAGCAACCTGCGCATTGACGAATCACGCTTCACCAAGGAGCTGCTGCGCGACAAGCGGCTGACCATCGGCCGTCTTGATAGCCGCTTCACCGGCACATCGCGCGATGCTGTCGGAGAAAGCGCCAGCATCGATCCCAGCATGAGCGCCATTCGTCCGCCGTACACTGCCATGTTCAACCAATACGTGCGCAGCGAGCTTGGCTACAAATCTGACCTGGAGTATTACATCCTGGGCGGCGGCTTCCGCTTTGACGAGTGGGATTGGGGTATTCGCACCGGCGGCTTCCCCGATACAGCACAAGCACTCAAAGACGCCTTCGATAAAAATCCATTTATGAAACTCTTCATCGGCTCAGGTTATTTCGACTTGGCCACGCCCTACTTCGCGACGCAATACACGCTCAACCACATGTCGCTCGATCAGGGACAGCACTCGCGGGTGAGCCTTGGCTATTACGGCGCCGGACACATGATGTATATCCAGGATTCGTCGCTGGCGGAGTTGAAGAAGGATGTAGGGACGTTTATGGCAAACGCCTTGAAGTAATCGCCGGGATCGCACGACATCGCCGACATCGCACGTCATCGGAGGTAGCAACAAATCCGCTTCGGGAACGTGCAAACGGAAAGCTAAAAGGCTAGCGGGGAAATTCTTGGATAATTCGGCACTTCGGTACGACGCAGAGATGAGTGTAGACAAGCATCACCAACTAAGAACGCGGGCAAAAGCATTTGCGTTGCGTGTGATTCGCATGTCCCAGGCGCTTCCGCGAACGCGAAGCCAATGTTATAGTTCAACAAGTACTTAGGTCTGCTACGGGAATGGCGGCCAACTACCGGGCAGCCGGAAGATCGCGATCAAAAGCTGAATTCGTTGCGAAAATGGGCGTGGTTGTTGAAGAGGCCGACGAAACGGTGTTCTGGTTAGAGATGCTTATCGATAGCGGTCTCGTTTCCGCAAAGAAGCTCGACAAATTGCACTCCGAAGCAAATGAATTGCTGGCTATCTTCGCCGCATCGCGCGGAACAGCCAGAGGCTAAGCCAGCCTTTAAACAGCAAAAGCCTCGGCGGTCTTCCGATGACGCGCGATGTCGGCGATGTCGTGCGATGACGGCGATTCTTTATCCTTTCCCGAACGGCTTCTCCAGATCAGGGCTTTGTGGCGTAAACAACTGCGCTCCGTTCTCAGTAATGTGCATATCGTCTTCCAGGCGCACACCGAACTCGCCGCGGATATATACGCCAGGTTCGTCGCTAAAACACATATTCGGCGCGAGCAGCTGGGTATTGCCACGCACCAGGTACGGCCACTCGTGGCCATCCATGCCGATCCCATGTCCCACGCGATGCGTAAAGTGCTTGTAGTCGGGGCCGTAGCCTGCATCAGTAATAACTTTGCGCGCCGCTGCATCCACCGCCTGGCATTGCACTCCGGGCTTGGCCGCGGCCAGAGCAGCCGACTGTGCCTTGAATACGATGTCAAACACCTGCTTCATTTTGTCCGTTGGTTTGCCCAGCACAACGGTCCGGCTGATGTCGGATTCATAGCCCTCCACGTTGCAGCCGCCGTCCATGAGCAGAATTGTTCCTTCACGGATTACCTGCGGCTTGGCCGAACCATGCGGCAGGGCCGAGTTTTCTCCAACCTGAATGCTCGCTCCACCCTGGAATCCCTGCTGTGAATGCGCAGCCTGCACCAGCGCGCCGAAGTCGTGCTGCGTCATGCCTTCCTTGGTCGAAAGATACGCCGCTTCATAAGCTGCCAGCGTGATCTCATTGGCCAGCGTCATCGGTTGCAGCTCATGCTGGCTTTTGATCATGCGGCAGCCGGCGGTGATGGGAGTCGCGCTTACCAGGTGCAGCCCCGGCGCAGCTTTGCTCACGCCTTCGCTGAAGACGTAGCGGACAGTTTCTTCCATGCCCAGCTTCCCGTTGACCAGGCCGCGGTCTTTCAGGCCATCGGCAATTCGCTGGTACGGGCTCTCATCTTCATGCCAGAGCCTGATCTCCGGATTGTTGCCGCCCGGGCCGGCAGCGATTTGTTCGCGCGCACGGTCTTCTTCAAACGCCGGGCAGACGTAAAACGGATTGCCTTTCACCGGCAGAACCAGCGCAAACGTGCGCTCGCTCATCCACCAGTGAATGTTGGAGAAGTAAACGAGCGAAGTTCCACCCATCACCATGATGGCGTCAATCTTGTTCTCCGTCATCAATTGCCGCGCCCGCTCGATGCGCTGCTCGCGCTCCGCCGTAGTGATGGGCTTGGCCTCATCCTTGCGCGACTTCAGCCGCGCGATTGGCTCGGGCTGCTTGCCTGCGCTTTCGCCTTGCGCAAATGCACTGCCGGGCCGGGCCAGCGTGACGGCGCTTGCGATGCCTGCGGTTTCAAGAAAATGACGGCGGGTAAATTTCATCGACAAAACTCCTCATGGGTCTGTTGGATCGGGCTAATTTCCAGATTGCTTCTCAGTAAACTTCTTCGCGTCCGCCGGCGTCCCTTTGAGCAAATCGCGCAGGATGGTGACCTCGGAGGTGATACCGACTTTAATCGAGGGATCCGCTACCGGCGCAAACAGCGGCGAATGATTGCTGGGCAGTTGATGGCCTGCGGCAAGAGCCGCCGAAAGTTTCTGCGCATCGGCGACGCCGAGCGTGAAATAAAACGACGGCACACCCTGCTCCACAAAGTATGAGTAGTCTTCTGACGTCATGATTGGCTCTTCGGTTACCACGCTTCCCTTGCCCAGCACGCCTTCCAGCGTTCCGGCCAGGTGCTGCGTCAGCACGGGATCGTTGTAGACCGCGCTGGTCGATTCATACTTCTCCACCAGCGGCATCTTCTCCGCGCCGGCGGAGATGGCTTCGCCTTTGGCCACGCGCTCAATCGCGGCAAGCAGATGCTGGCGGACCTCAGGCTTGTACGAGCGTACGGTCAGCCCCATCTGCGCGTCGTCAGGAATAATGTTGTTCTTGGTGCCGGCCTGAATATAGCCGATCGTAATCACTGCGGCGTCGCCGGGCTTGATCTCGCGGGCCACAATCGACTGCAGCGTAACCGCAATTCTCGCGGCGATCAGCACGGGATCCACCGTGGTATGCGGCTGTGCTCCATGTCCACCCTTGCCGTAAACCGTAATGTGGACCGAATCCGCGTTGGCCTTGGCATAGCCGGGCGTGATGCCAACCTTGCCGACAGCAAGATTGTTGGTGTCATGCATTGCCACGCCGATATCCGGTTTGGGAAAGCGGGTAAACAGCCCGTCTTTGATCATCTTGTCGGCGCCCGTAATTGTCTCTTCCGCCGGTTGTCCCACCAGCATCAGCGTGCCATGCCACGAATCTTTATTGCGCGCCATGATCGCGGCCGTTCCCCACCAGCTGGCCATATGGACATCGTGACCGCAGGCATGCATCACGCCGACGTCGCGTCCACTATCATCTTTGGTACGGGCTTTGCTCGCATAGGGCAATCCGGTTTTTTCTTCGACCGGAAGCGCGTCGAGCTCGGTGCGCAGCATCACCGTGGGCCCGGGGCCGTTCTTGAGAACGCCCACTACCCCAGTCCCGCCGACGTGCTCCGTGACTTCATAGCCAAGCTCGCGAAGCCGTGCGGCCAGCTCTGTCGCCGTGCGCGTTTCATGTGACGACAGCTCAGGATGCTGGTGCAGATCAAGGTACAATGCCTGCGCATCGGGAAAGACCGAGTTGACTTGTTTCTCAAGCGGCGTGTTCTGGGTGAACGCGGAAAGAGAAACGGCCAGCAGGAACAAAAGGAATCCAGGCTTCAATAAACCAGATTGGCTGATTGCAGACATAAGCGGCCTCTCTTGGGGACTGCATAGACTATCACTCCCAACAAGAGACCCAAAGCCGGATCTCGCACCAGTAAGGCGGAAGTCCCCCCGTCGTTATTCGTCTCTGAGGGCCTCAACTGGTTCCACCGCCGCGGCACGCCGGGCAGGGATGAATGCGGCCAGCGTTCCCACCGCAAACAGCAGAACAAATACGCCTACATAGGTCACTGCATCCACAGTTTTCACCTGGTAGAGGAAGCTCTTCACCAGCCGTCCCGCCCAGAGAGCAAACACAGTTCCCAACACAAGTCCGGCGATCACCAGCGTTGCTCCCTGGCGAAGAAACATCCGCAGAATTCTCTGCCGGGTAGCTCCAAGAGCCAGGCGTACGCCGATCTCCCGCCGCCGATAACTCACCAGCTGTGCCAGCACGCCATACAGGCCGGCGACGACCATCAAGACAGCGATCCCGGCGAATGCGCCAATCAAATACAGTCCCAGCCGCTGACTGAAATTGTTTTCGTCCACGGCCTCCTGCATGGTTTGGAAATTGTCCAGGGCAAAATCAGGCGCGGTCTGGCGAAAGACCTCGCGCATCGCAGGCGCTACCGCAATGTTTCCGTGCGTCTTGATCTGAAAGAACACAACGGTCTTTATCAGGATTTGATAAAAGAGAGAGCTCGTGGGAACCTGCTCATAGGGGAGCATTAGAAGCGGTTGCGGCTCCTGGCTTACGCCGCGATCCACCTGGTCCCCCAGTACGCCGACTATGGTGTAAGGCTTGTAAGCACCGGTGGTCTTGCCTTCCAGATCAATCTGCTGCCCGATGGGGTCTTGTCCGGCAAAGTATTTGCGCGCCAGGGTCTCATTGATCACGACAACATAAGGTGCCGTGGCGCCGTCATTATCATTGATCATGCGGCCGCGGATCAGCGGCGTTCCCATCAGGCGATCATATCCACCGCTGACCGCGGTAATTCGCGCATTCATCGAATCGCTGGGGTCCTTCGGACGTCCAACAACGTTGAAGCTGGTGCCCATATTCACGCCGGAAAGCGGCGCCGAACTGATCAAAGCTGCTTCTTCAACACCCGGCACATGCTTGATGCGCTCCAAAGTAGGTTGGTAGAACAAAGTGGCGATAGAAGCAGGTGCTTGATCTGTCTCTTTCGCTACTGCCATGCCGCCAAAACCGGCAGCGTCGGCCGGCATCGCGGTAAAGGACGTCACACGGGTAACATCAAAACCAAGCTTGGCATGCTCCAGGTTCCAGAGCGTATGAAAGAGCAGGCCGGTGGCAATCAGCAGCACGGCCGAAATCGCGACTTCAAAAGCTACCAGCCATCCGCTCATCCGCGCTCCGAACGAACGAGTCCCCAGGCCTCGGGACGCCGCCTGCAAAGCTGGCTGAGGATCAGTACGAGCAACAAAGAAAGCGGGCAGTAGCGAAGACAAAATAGTGGTAACGGTGGCTATGGCGGCCAGCATGAACACCACCGGCCAGCGCACGGCAATATCCTCGCCTCGAGGGATCGTGTCGTGAGGAAGCTTGTGCACCGCGGCAACCGCAAACCATGCGAGGCCAAACCCGACCAGGCATCCCAGCAGGCTCAGCAATCCGCCTTCAACAAACAACTGTCGCACCAGCCGCAACTGGCCCGCTCCCAGGGCTGCACGAACGGCAAATTCCTGCTGCCGGCCCAGGCAGCGTGCAATCAGTAGATTGGCAACGTTGCCGCAGGCGATCAACAGGACCAAGCCTAAAGCAATCACCAGGGCCAGAAAAACCGGGCGCACCGGTCCAGTCAGCATGTCGTGATAACTGGCAATGTGGAACTCAAGGCCTTTTGCCTTTTCCGGGTCAACTTGTTGAATGTGTTTGGCGATCGCAGCCAACTCTGCCCGCGCCTGCTCCATGCTGACACCCGGTTTCAGGGCTGCGGCGATGAAAAATATATGTGTGCCTCGCTCTGCTTGCATCTCCGGAGTCGGCTGGAGCGGCAACCAAAGGCCTTTGTGCAAGTCTTCGCCCATATTTTCAGGAAAGCGGAAACGTAATGGCATGACCCCTACTACGGTTCTTGACTTCCCGTTCACCCGGATTGTCTTGCCAACGATCTCGCGGTCAGAGTTGAAGGCCTCACGCCACAACCCTTCTGAGAGCAGAACTGCCTGCGGCCCGCCGGGTTGGCCTTCATCTTCAGTAAATGTCCTGCCCAGCAGAGGAGCAACGCCAAGCAATTTGAAGACATTTGGCGTCATGCCGGGAGTTACAACGGTCTTGGACCCATCTTTTCCCTGGACCACGCCGATATCCTCGGAATAGAGGGCGACGTTCTCAAGGTTTTGCGCCTGATTGCGAACGTCGCTGTACGTCAGCCATGACGTAGTGCTGAATCCTTCCTGGTCAGCCGGGCCGATGTAAACCAGACGATCGGAGTGAGCATACGGCAAAGGCCGTATGACGACGCTCTCAACCACGGTAAACATGGCGGTGTTGGCGCCAATGCCGAGGCCCAGAGTCACCACCGCCAGGGCGGCAAATCCGGGCGACTTGCGCAGCTGGCGCAGGGCATAACGGAGGTCCTGGAGAATCGTTTGCATAAGCCTTCCTAATTCAGCTCTGACCTTATTACAAACATTTTACAATCGCCGCCCGACGCCGGAGTCAGGCCTAAACGAAGCAAACGCCGGCAGGCATAATCTGCCCGATCTTACTGGACCAACGCCTGGAGATGGCTGAAAAGATTTTTACATACCCTCTGCTGACTCAAATCAAGGTGAGGGAAAGCAGCAACACAGGCAACCTGCAACCAGCAGCTACCGTCACAACTTCCAGAAATTCTGGTCGGCCGTGCGCTGGTAATCAGGCCCCCGGGGTATTTTTTATGAAATCTCGCTTCTTCCCAGTCCTTGGATTTTCTGTACTTCTGACGCTTTCATTTTTCCTCATCGGCTGTCAGGGGCTTAACAACGGTTCCCCGTCGTCTGGGCCGGACACCACACCGACTCAAGGAAGCATCAACTCGATCAACCACGTGATTCTCTTCATGCAGGAGAACCGTTCGTTCGATCACTATTTCGGCGCATTGAATGCCTATCGGGCAAAACAGAATCCGCCGTTGCCCCAGGACGTTGACACCTGGACCTCGGGAACAGACAAGACCCCGAACAATGTTTCCACCGTCAGCTATGATCCGGTCACTGGACAGCCCGGGCCGCCGATTTTCGCCTTCCACATGCAAAGCGCATGCTCTGAAAATCTGACGCCCTCGTGGAATGAGACCCACCGCATCTTCAACCTGCACCACAGCGGCTCCGGCGTCTTTACCATGGATGGTTTTTCTTTTGTCGAAGGAAAATTTGCGCATGACGAGTTCGAGGCAGGCCTGCCCAACTTTACCGATTTCGCCGGTAAACGGGCGATGGGCTACTACGACGATTCCGATCTGCCTTTCTACTACTTCATGGCGTCGAACTTTGCCATCTCCGATCGCTGGTTTTCTCCCGCGCCATCGCGCACGCACCCCAACCGGTTCTTCTGGCTGGCGGCAACATCGCAAGGCATCATCTCGCCGCCTGATCACCAGATCAACGCGAAGACGATCTTTCAGCTGATGGATGAAAATCATGTCTCCTGGAAGATTTACACGGTGGACGGCCATACATATTTTTCTTATTTCACCTATTTCAACAACCACAAAGCCAACATATTCCCCATCAGCCAGTACTTTACTGATGTGCAGAATGGGACGCTGCCGCAGGTCGCTTACATCGAAACCGGAATTGAGATCAATCAGGTGAGCAGCAGCGGCGTGGATGAGCATCCGAAGAGCAACATCCAGATTGGCGCACAATTTGCGGCCAAATTGATCAACGCGCTCATGAAGAGCCCATCCTGGAAAGATTCGGCTTTTATTGAAACCTTTGATGAGGGCGGCGGCCTTTACGATCACGTTGCGCCCATCTCGGTTCCCAGCCCCGACGGGATACCGCCGATCATGCCGGCAACAAACCAGCCTGGCGACTTCACTCTCACCGGATTTCGTATTCCCTTGATTGTGATCTCGCCGTTTTCCAAAAAGAATTTTGTATCGCACACGCCTATGGATTCGACTGCGGCGCTTAAGTTCCTTGAAACCCGTTTCCATATGCCCAATCTCACCGCCCGTGATGCGTCCATGCCGGACATGACCGAGTTCTTTGATTTCTCCACCAGTACAGGCCCGTGGGCGACACCGCCCACACCACCCACGCAGCCGGTCAACATGCCGTGCACGCAGGGGATCCCGGCCGGATAGTGCTCGCGGGTGTTTCAAGAATGGTTTTCTGCGCAAGCGATACCGGCAGTTCGACGCCGTCAAACTGGGACTCCAAAACTCCGAAGAGCGCATTTTCAATAGGGTGCGCTCTTTTTGATTTGTCTCTACGCAGTCTATAGTTGAGAGCTGGAGCTTCCACGCTGATGGCGAAAACGAAGTGGTCGATTGTCGCCCTGGTTGGTTTGTTGGTGCTGTCCTGTACTGCAGTCGCTTCGAGCCAGAGGACACAACCACCCAGGGGCCACGTGCGCGAATACTACATCGCCGCGGAACAGGTGGAGTGGGACTACGCACCCAGCGGACTTGAATTGATGCACGGAACAGAGGTTCCGTATCCGTGGGGTCTCTACCGGCGCTGGACCAAAACTCGCTACGTCGAATACACCGACGGCACTTTTTCCCAGCGCAAGCCACAGCCTGAATGGCTGGGCATTCTCGGCCCCATCATTCGCACGGAGGTTGGCGACACCGTCGTGGTGCATTTTCGCAACCTGACCAGCGCCTACCACAGCATACACGTGCACGGCCTTCGCTATGACAAGCAGAATGAGGGCGCCGTCTACGCGAACAATCTGCCGGGAATCGCGGTGGCGCCCAACGGCAACTTCACCTACCATTGGTTTGCCGATGCCGGCAGCGGCCCGCCTGCGGGAGAGAGTTCTCGCCTGTGGCTCTATCATGGCCACGTCAATGAACCGGAAGAGACGAATGCCGGACTGATCGGGCCGGTGATCGTGACCGCGCGCGGCCGCGCCAAAGCCGATGGATCACCAGTTGACGTCGATCGTGAATTTGTTGTCCTGTTCATGGTCTTTGATCAATTGAGAGGCGATGAAACCCGCCCTGCCAACAGCGAGGAAGGGCTCTACCACGCAATGAACGGCTATATTTTTTCCAACCTGCCCGGGCTCGTCATGAATGAGGGTGAGCGCGTGCGCTGGTACCTGGCTGCAATGGGCAATGAACGTGATATTCACTCTGCGCACTGGCATGGCAAGACCGTCATGCGCCACGGACGGTCAGAAGACGTGGTTCCGCTGGTGCCGGCGCAAACCGAGACGGTGACCATGCTGGCCGACAACCCCGGAACGTGGATGTTCCAGTGTCACGTGGACGAACATCTGGACGCCGGCATGATGGCGACATACAGAATTCAGCCGGCTCACCCGCGCAGCTGTCCAGTGCAGTTTGGCGAAGCCAACTTTTGGGCCGCGGATTCCAGCTTTCGCATGGAGTTAAAGAACCTTACGGGCAAGCCGATTAAGCAGATTTCGCTCGAGAGCGACATCGTGGTTGGTCTGAATCACTTGAACAAAGTTCAGAACGCGTGGAAAACTCCGCTTCCTATACCCCCGAGCCAAACCACAAGCCTCGAGATGCCGAAACAAATGCCTCACCCGGAAAGCATTCTGGGGTGGGTTGTGTATCCGCAGTCAGTGACCTTTGTCGATGGCAGCCAGTGGACCCCGCAGGAGCGCGGCGAGTGCATGCGCATCTACTGGCGCGATAAAAATCACCAGGACATGCGGATCCTACCGCCGGTCGAGATGCCAATGGAGTGAAGCAAGGAAACGCGGTGTGATCTCCCGGTAGTGGTACAGCTTGACGGCTTTGGTAACGCAAGGTCCCTCACCCCTACTCGCAAGCTGAAGAAAACGCTTGCTCGTTGACGGGGATTCGGGATGACGAGCTTATAAGAGTTTTCAAACTGTACCACTACCGATCTCCCTCACAGTTTGACGCAGCCACTTTAAGGTTTCATAATAAAGAGTTTGCTTACTGAGTTTATCGGAGCATAGAGCAGTTCATGGCAAGTGTTACCGCGCCAGTCGCTCGCGGAGTACCTCCAATTCGTGCCGGCCAGGGCCATTCATTTTTGTGGCGTCGTCTGCATTCGTTGAGCGGGATTGTGCCCGTCGGCGCTTTCCTGATTGAGCACTTCATCTCCAACGCCTTCGCCACCAACGGCCCCCACGCCTATGCCAACCAGGTAAGGTTCCTGACCAGCCTGCCTTTTGTGCCGGTCCTGGAGGTTGTTGGCATCTATATTCCGATTCTCTACCACGCGCTCTATGGGTTTTATATCTGGTTTCGCGGTGAGTCGAATGTGAGCGATTACCCGTGGGCCGGCAACTTCATGTATGCCGCGCAGCGCTGGACCGGCGGCATCGCGTTTGCCTACATTCTCTGGCACACCTATACCATGCGCTTCATCGGAATTCATTTGCTGACGAATTCCCAGGCGGCGTTTCACAAAGTGCAGATGGAGCTGCAGAATCCCTGGGCGGCGGCGTTTTACGTGGTCGGGATCGTCGCGGCATCGTGGCATTTCGCGTATGGACTGTATCTGTTCTGCGCGAAATGGGGCATCACCGTGAGCGAGACCTCACGCAAATGGTTTGGCCGGGTGTGCGTTGTGATTGCGCTTACGTTCATCGCCGTGGGGATAGCAACTTTGTCCGCGTTTTTCCGGCCACAATGGAAGAACACGCCGGAGAAGCTGCCCGCAATCGAGCAGCAGGCGGAAAGCGGAAAGTGAGGAGATTTGGTAATTGGGTAATTTGGTAAGTGGGTAATTGAGGAAATGTCAGGGCTGGTGGCCTTTCAATTACCAAATTACCAAATTACTCAATTACCAAATCAAAAATCATGGCTTCGGTTCCTAAGATTATCGTCATAGGCGGCGGACTCGCCGGGCTGGCGGCAACCATCAAGATCGCTGAAGCCGGCGGCCACGTGGATTTGTTCTCGATCGTCCCGGTAAAGCGGTCACATTCGGTCTGTGCGCAGGGCGGCATCAATGCTGCCAAGAACCTGAAAGGCGAGGGCGACACCACCTGGCAGCACTTTGATGACACCATCTACGGCGGCGACTTCCTCGCCAACCAACCGCCGGTCAAAGCCATGTGTGAAGCGGCTCCAGGCATCATCGATCTGCTGGACCGCATGGGTGTCACCTTCAATCGTACGCCGGAAGGGTTGCTCGATTTCCGCCGTTTTGGCGGCACACTGTACCATCGCACGGCTTTTGCCGGCGCGACCACCGGCCAGCAACTGCTTTACGCGCTCGACGAGCAGGTTCGCCGTTATGAGTCCGAAGGCAAAGTCACCAAGTTCGAACACTGGGAGTTTCTAAGCGCCGTGCTCGATGGCCAACGCGTATGCCGCGGTATCTGCGCCATCGATCTCCGCACCATGGAAGTCCGGACCTTCCCGGCTGACGCCATCATCATGGCAACGGGCGGAATCGGCGCGATCTTCGGCAAGTCCACGAACTCCGTTGTCTGCACCGGTTCGGCGCAATCAGCGCTTTACCAGCAAGGATGCTTCTACGCGAACGGCGAGTTCATCCAGGTGCATCCAACGTCGATTCCGGGCGAAGACAAGCTGCGGCTGATGTCGGAGTCGGCGCGCGGTGAAGGCGGACGCGTCTGGGTGCCAAAAAACAAAGGGGACAAGCGCGACTGGAAGAGCATTCCGGAAGCAGAGCGTTTCTACTTCCTTGAAGAGTGGTATCCCAAGTACGGCAACCTGGTGCCGCGCGACGTGGCAACGCGCGCCATTCATAAAGTGGTGTATGAGTACGATCTCGGCATTGACGGCCAGCCGATGGTCTATCTCGACCTGACGCACATCGATCGCGAGACTCTCAATCGCAAGCTGGAAGGCATTCTGGAGATCTATGAGAAGTTTGTCGGCGACGATCCGCGCGACGTTCCGATGAAGATCTTCCCTGGCATGCATTACACCATGGGCGGCTTGTGGGTTGATTACAACCAGGCAACGAGCATCAAAGGCATCTTTGCGGCGGGTGAATGCGAATACGGCTATCACGGCGCCAATCGACTGGGAGCAAACTCGCTGGTGTCATGCATCCATGGCGGCTTTGTAGCCGGCCCACAGGCCATGCTCTACGCCAAGAACAGCAAATCGACGGATGGCACAAGCAGCCAGACTTTTGACAGCGAGCAAAAACGCCAGCAGGAATTCAACTCCCGCCTGATGAGCTCCAGCGGGACCGAGAACCCGTTCCGCATTTGGCGTGAGCTGGGTGAATTGATGACGCGCAACTGCACGGTGATCCGCTACAACAAAAACCTGCAGCAGACCGATGCCAAGCTGGTGGAGTTACTCGAACGCTTCGGGCGCATCAACCTGAGCGACAAGAGCCAGTGGGCCAACACATCGTTCGTCTTTACCCGGCAGCTTTATAACATGCTGCAACTCTCACGTGTGATCGCCCAGGGCGCGGCGTTACGCAATGAATCGCGCGGCGCGCATTACAAGCCGGACTTCCCTGACCGCGACGACAAAAACTTCCTGAAGACTACCAAGGCATACTTCGCGCCGGACGCAGATGAGCCGAAGTTTGAGTTTGAACCGGTGGACATCTCGCTGCTGCCGCCAAGACCGAGGCGCTATGACATGGCTAAGTGATCCCCGAAAAGTGCGGGCATTCTTCGTCTTCTTGCTGTTGATCGCCGTTTTTTTGACATTAGTGGCGTTTGACGCCGTGCCGAGGGTCCATCGATCGGGCGGCCCTGTGCCCTGGGTCTCGGTCGCAATAGCCTGGATGCTGGTTTTTTCCTGGGGCTCGAAGCTGCGCCGGCTTCCCCGCCACCTTCCGGAGGAACAGACCACCAGCAAGGCCGACTAAGATATGGACCCAACACGCCCATCATCGCCTCGCTTTTACCGTAACGCCGCGACGATCTTCTTCGTGATCGGGGCAATCCTGCTGTGGGCGGCTATCCGGCAGCATGACTGGGTGTACGGGGCTTTCGCGGCAATCACCATATTGAATGCCTTGATGAGCGTATTAAAGTTGAAGCAGTTAAGGGAGACTAAGAATTAATGGCCAAGACGGTGATTCTCAAAATCAAGCGCCAGGAAAGCCCGCAGACGCAGCCGCGCTGGGAGGAGTTTGAACTTACCTGGAAGCCGGGGATGAACGTGATCTCGGCCATGATGGAGATTGCCGCCAATCCCGTGACGCGCGACGGCAAAGCAACAACACCCATCGCTTACGACTCCAATTGCCTGGAAGAGGTCTGCGGCTCATGCGCCATGCTGATCAACGGCCGTGCGCGCATGGCCTGCTCCGCCCTGGTCGACAAGCTGGAACAGCCGATCAAGATTGAGCCTTTGAGCAAGTTTCCCGTGGTGCGCGATCTGGCGGTCGATCGCAGTGTGATCTTTGAGAACCTCAAGCGCGTGAAGGCGTGGGTTCCGGTGGACGGCACCTATGATCTGGGCGCAGGCCCGCGCGTCTATCCTACGGAACAGGAAGAAGCCTATCCGATCTCGCGCTGCATCTCCTGCTGCTGCTGCATGGAGGCCTGTCCGCAGTTCAATGAGAGCACAGGCTTTGTCGGCGCGGCTACCATCGCGCAGGTACGGCTCTTCAACCAGCATCCCACGGGCCAGGCGCTCAAGCATGAGCGTTTGCAGGCGCTCATGGGAGATGGCGGCATTCAGGAGTGCGGCTTCGCCCAGAACTGTGTTGAGGTCTGCCCCAAGGACATTCCGCTTACCAAGGCCATTGCCGACACCGGGCGTGAGGTAATGAAGCAGGCGATCAAGGATTTCTTCCGCGGCTGATCCGCCCACGCACTGCATTCAATTCGGCGAGTCATCGAAGCCACGTTGGATGGGTTACAAAGAACCAGCGCGTGAGATGAAAGAAGAGCGGCGCGGAAAAGCAGATGGAGTCCATGCGGTCCAATATTCCGCCGTGGCCTTCAATGGTATTTCCGAAATCCTTGACCCCGCGATCGCGTTTGATGGCCGACATGGTCAACCCTCCGGCGAAGCCCATCAGCGCCGCAGCCAGGGATAAACAAAGCGCCAGCAGCGGCGTGAATGGCGTCATCCACCACAGGGCCGTTCCTAAAGCAACCGCCGTGGCAATGCCGCCGATAAATCCTTCCCAAGTCTTATTGGGAGAAATCGCGGGCGCAATCTTTCGTTTGCCCAGCAGCTTGCCCCAGATGTACTGAAAGATATCGCTTAGCTGCACCACGATCACCAGATACAGCAGCAGCTTGGCGTCCTGCTTTTGATATCCGGGAATGTTGAGCGTGAGCAGCGCCGGCGCGTAGCTGATGCAGTATACGCAGACCATCAGTCCCCACTGGATGCGCGCAGCACGGTCCAGAAAACCCGTGGTCTCGCCTGCCAGAGCCAGGCGGATAGGAATGAAGAGAAAGCCGTACACGGGGATCAGAATGATCGCAAGGCCATACCAGCCCTCATACCAGAACCAGTATTGCAGCGGCGTGAAGACAAAGAATGACCAGAAAAGCGTGCGATGATCGGCGCGCGCCGTGCTGATCAGGCTTATATATTCCCGCAGCGCCAGAAGTGAGATAAAGGCAAACAGCACCATGGATCCTGCCGGCCCGATCAGGAACGAGATGGAGAATATCCCGATCATGATCCACCAGGCGCGGATGCGCGCATTGAGATTGTCGATGGTAGCGCGTTGATCGTCTGATTTGACGCGTCGCGAAAGAATGTACCCTACGACGCTGGCAGCCACCAGGCCGCCAATCACAACGTTCAGGATCAGGAACATCTGGTGATCGAGTTTGAAGTTCATGCGTCCCTCAGGGCGCAGACGGCGTCATGCGCTTTGGCGAGAAAAGAATCCTTGGTTTCATTGGCGTCAGGCCGCAGCGGCGCGCCAAATGTGACATGGCTGATCACCGGCACCGGCAAAATCTCACCCTTGGGCAGGATACGGTTCAGATTCGAGAGATACACAGGAACAAACTGCACATCGGGCCGCTTGGACCACAAATAGTAAATTCCGCTTTTGAAAGGCCCTACCTTCAGACCGTTGCCGCGCGTTCCTTCCGGGAAAACGATCAGCGAGTTCTGCTCACCCAGGGCTTCCAGCAGCATGTCGAGCGTGTGGCGCGCAGCGGCCAGGCGATCGCCATTGGCTATTTTGTCGCCGCGCTCGACCAGCACAGCGTTGAATGCATTTACGGCGATGCGCTTGCGCAGCCCGGAACTCCAGTAGTCTTTGGCAGCGACCGGTCGCGTCTTCGCGCGGAGCCGCCTCGGTAGCACTGACCAGAGAACAACGAAATCAAGATGGCTGGTGTGGTTGGCAAAATAAACACGCTGTCGCGACGAAGGCCGGCAGTTAACCCAGCGCACCGATGGGCCCGCCAGCACGCGGGCACAGGCAGCGATAATGTCTGCCGAGATCGCGCTCAACGGGACTCCAGCTCCCGCGCAATGCGCGCTGTCCGTCTGCAGATCGTGGTCAGGCAGCCCAGGTTGATTACGATCAGCGCAAGCCAAAGCACGGTGCCTGCGCTCCAGAGCCTGGTTTCGACCATCGAAAGCACGCACGCCACGGTGAGCGTGGCCATACGATGTTGTTTGGCCATCGGACCAATGAAGCTCTGCTTCAGTCCGGAAGCACCACCCAGCATGCGCACATAAGCGGTAAAGATGGCCAGCGCTGCCGCGACAAAGCCGAGTTCCCGCCCGAATGGATGTTGCTGCGCGCCATAACCGGCGCCGATGAAGATCAGGGCATCGGCAATGCGGTCAGGAAGATCGTTAAAGATTTCACCCGATTTGGTCTGACGGCCGCCTTCAATAGCAACCATGCCATCGAGCATGTTGCATAAGAGCCGCCCCTGAATGCCAGCAACGGCCAGTAACAGGAGCAACGCTCGTTCACCGCCGCTGACATGCGCGGAAAAAAAGAGTGCCGCAGCGCCACCCAAAGCAAAAAAAACGCTGGCGATGGAAATCGCGTTGGGTGAGATGTGCCACGTGACCAGCAGCTGGGCCAATGCATTCGCCCAGCCTGCCTGGCGAGTCTTCAGGGGCCTTCTGGCTGTCGCTGTTTCCATAATATGGAGCGTCGAGAATACCTCTTGTTATAACATTCGGGTGCAAGGGACAAGGACTTTCTGTTCCTTGCCGCGCGTTGACAGGCAGGAGAAAAGTGGATGAGCCAGAACACTTCCTGGTTATGGAAATCGCTCTTGATCAGCGCTGCTGTGGCGCTGGTAACCTGCGCCGGCTTCTACTTGTTCTTCAAGATCCATCAGGAACTAGAGATCCAGCCGGGACGTGCCTGGCAGCTGGGGATAGGCGCTTTTTTGCTTAGCGCGGTCGTCAGCATCATCTATTTCCGCATGCGAGCCGAACGCTGATGGAGCAGGCGCCTGCTGCAGGAATTGCGTCTGGGAGTGACACTGCCGCACCTAGGTTTATCGAGCGCCCGTGGATCTTGTGGGCAGGAGCTGCGTGGGGCTTTGCTGAGGCTACGCTTTTCTTCATTGTTCCTGATGTCTTGCTCACGCTGGTTGCGCTGTACTCGTTTCGCCGATCGCCGAAGCTGGTAGCGTGCATACTTCTGGGCGCACTCACGGGCGGAACAGTGATGTTCTATCTGGGTGCAAACAAACCAGAGCAAGCCGAGACCCTGGTCTTGCGCGTGCCGTTCGTTTCCGAAGCCATGTTCGCCAAAACCCAGGCTGGTTTTCAGCGCGACGGTATTTGGGCGCTGGCCAGGTCCCCGGGCAATGGCATCCCTTACAAAGTCTACTGCGTGCAGGCCAGCCAATATGCGGGATGGCCGGCTTTCATCGCCATAAGCGCCCTGGCCCGGCTAGAGCGATTTGCTCCATTCTGGCTGGTGGCAAGCCTGTTGGGCTTACTTTTTCGCCGGGGAATCCAGCGGCGTCCCGGGGCAGCTGCGGCTGCTCACGCCTGCATATGGATTCTCGGCTACGCCGTGTACTGGAGCAGAATCTAGCAGTTCTTTTTCGCCCATTTTTTGCTTTCTCAAAACGAGACAGATTACGGTGAATTGCGCGATTGGCGGCTTCGCGTCATGAATCGGTCAGAGGCGGAATAGCCAAAAGTAACTGACAAAAACTGTCAAACCAGCTAAGCTGTTGATTACCAAAGTCGCGATTTTTCCGCTGCCCCAAGGTTCAGCAAAAATGTGAAAATTCAGGTAAATCTCTGGGTCTAAATACGGCAGCTCTGGTTTAAAATTTGCCATCTAATGCCGAGTGTTACGTAGATCGGCATTTTTGCTTTTTAAGGGATTCGAACCCGATGGGCGCTAAAAGAGCTTTAATCACTTCGTCTGTATTTGCGCTGGTCCTTGTAGCGGTCTTGCCGGTTTTCGCAGCAAGCCGCTATACCAGCAAGCACCGGCGTGTACGCCGGGTGGCGTGGAACCCCGTTCTGAAGGGCTCCACTGACTCCATGCAGCGCCAGAACGAAGAGATTGACCGCCTGCAACTGCCCCGAATCGCCGACAACGAACAGCTCCTGGAACTCGAGCGCACACAGGAATTAGTGCCGATCCAGGAAAGCCGGGCGCTCCGCGTCAGCCCGAACATTCAGGCAGACAAGCGTTATTGCCGTCCCTGGTGCAACCAGTTTCTCCAGGACATGAGCCAGGCGTACTTCAATGAATTCCACGTTCCATTGCAGGTGAATTCCGCTGTCCGCACCATGGAGCAACAGCAGAAGCTGCGCACCCATAATCGCAATGCAGCGCCGGAAGTTGGCGAGCATGCGTCGTCACACCTGGCCGGCATCACGATTGATCTGGCCAAGCGCGGATTGACACGCGCGCAGCACCTGTGGATTGAAACCTACCTCAAGAACCTGCGCGATCAGGGGCTGATTGAGGCTGCCGAAGAGCGCCGCCAGGCCTGCTTCCACGTGATGGTCTCTGACCGGTATACGGAATGGCGTGAAGCAAATGTCCTTGCTGATAAAATCGCCAGAGAATGAAGCATAAAAATCTGTTTGCCTCTGTTGTCCTGCTTTCCGCGTTAGCGCTCGCCCAACAACATCAGCATAAAAAGGCCTCGGGATCGTCTCCGCAGCCCAAGGCGGATACTGCTACGGCTATCCACCAGTCGGCGCTGATCATTGACACGCACGCAGATACGCCGCAGCGCTTTCTCGACGAGAATTTTGACCTTGGCCAGAACACCCCTGTTTCCGACGGCCACATTGACCTGGGCAAGATCAAGCAAGGCAACCTGGGCGCAGAGTTCTTTTCCATCTGGGTCGAGCCTGAATTCAAAGGCCAGTACGCCAAGCGCGCCATGGACCTGATCGACAGCGTGTATCAGCAGGCAGAGCGGCATCCGGACAAAATGACCATGGCGTTTACGGCCGACGATATCGTGCGCGCCCATGAGCAGCACAAGTTTGCCGCGCTCATGGGCATTGAGGGCGGCCATGCCATTGAAAATGATCCGCGCCTGCTGCGCGACTTCTACCGCGTGGGCGTGCGCTACATGACCCTCACTTGGTCAAACACCAATGAGTGGGCCGACTCTTCCGGCGACATTCAGGACCCCAACGTCAAGCACCACAACGGCATGACCGACTTCGGCAAAGACGTGGTGCGGGAGATGAACCGGCTGGGCATGATCATCGATATCTCGCATGTGTCTGACGCGACTTTTTACCAGGCCCTGCTGGTCAGCCAGGCGCCGGTGATTGCTTCGCACTCGTCGTCGCGTGAGCTCACCAACCACCCGCGCAACATGACCGATGACATGCTGCGTGCGATGACGCGCAATGGCGGCGTGGTGATGGTGAATTTTTACTCGGCGTTCATTGACGAGAACTACCGCAAGCTGGCCTATGATCCGGAGAAGATGAAGCAGCGCGACGCCGAAGTGGAGGCATATAAGAAAGCGCATCCGCACGCCGACGGCAGCCCGATCACTTACAACGAAACCGCAGCGATCGAGAAGAAGTGGGCAGCGCAGTTCCCTCGCCCGCCGCTGAAGTCGCTGATTGATCATATTGATCACGTCGCCAAGGTAACCGGCATCGATCACGTGGGGCTGGGCTCTGACTTTGACGGCGTTACTTCGCTCCCGGAAGGAATTGATTCCGTGGCCGACCTGCCGAAGATCACCCAGGCGCTTTTACAGCGCGGTTACACGCGTGAACAGATTCAGAAGATCCTGGGCGGCAACTTTTTGCGCGTGATGCGCGAAGTTGAAGCCACAGCCAAACGCCTGCAAGGTGAACATAAAGCCGCCGATGCATTGAGCTTCGCAGACGTCGAGCTGATGGTGGCCAATCGCGTCAGCGTCCCCCAGCTGGTGGACCGCATCAACGAGCACGGAGTGAGTTTTGATCTTACGGCAGAGCGCCGCGCGCGTTTGAAGTCAGAGAAAGCAGATGATGCGGTGCTGGAAGTAATTGCGAAGGCCGGAAAGCATCAATAGCCTGACCGCACAAAAACGAAGCCGGCTACAACCTGGGTAGTTGTAACCGGCTTCCTCGCTACTGCTGTCCGCAGTTCGCAGTTACTGCCTGGCTCCAGTCCTTCTGATGTAGATATTTCCGTTGAAGTTCTTGAACTGAATATCCTGGCCGCCGCCGTTGATGGTGCCTTTCACGTTTTTATCGACTTTGAGCACGTACTTACCGTTTTTGCCGCGACTTTCTTCCACGGTTTGCGTCTGCGAATTCGGCTGCAGTTTAACGTCGAAGTCGCTGTAAACCTCGCCGTTATCGGTGCGCATGCTCACGGTGGCTTTCAGGTCCGGTGGGAAAGTCACGTCGATATCGCCGTTCAGGGAGCTGAACGCCATCGACTTCGTGGGATCGACCCGATTGAAGGTCACCACCACGTGGCCATTGAGTGCGTGCGCTACCACGCTACCGCCGATATTTTTCAGATCCACCTCGCCGTTCACGTCGTTCACATCCAGCTCGCCGTCAACGCCGCTGACAAAGATATTGCCGTCATTTACCGTGTGGAGTGAGCACGAAGTATGGACCGGTACGGTAATCGTGAGGTCAACCGTGCGCTGGATCGAATCCGTGCTGATGCGCACCTGGTTATTATCGGCTTCAATATTCAAGCCGGTTGACGTCATAGGAATGTGCTTCATCCCGTCTGCTCTGCTATTGCGGCCTGATTCTTCGCCGCCTCTCGTCTTCGCGTCGACGATGACCTCTTTCACGTCAGCCCCCTTGACGGTAATGCTGCCGTTGAGCAGGTGGGCGCGCAGTGTCACCGGGCGCGTGGGATCAGTCAAAGGAACGCTCACGTGATTGTCTGACTGAGCGCGGAGCGATTGCGCTGCCAGTACCGCTGTCGCAGTTGCGATAAGAATGTATCGATAAATCCTAAAGTTATTGTTCATGGGTTTACTCATGGCGTTCAAGGACGCGTATGTCTCCATTCAGATTGTCAGCTTTGATTTCAGGGCCGCCGTTGCCAATACGTCCGCCGGTAAAGCGGTCAGAACGAAAAACAAACCTGGTGCCCCGCTGTTCGGCTTTCGCCGGCTGTGAGGGCAGCGAGGTCATTTCAAAATCGCTATAGACGTTGCCATTCATGGTCTTGAAGCGAAAGTCAGCCGAGAGGCCCCGCGCAAAATACATATCCACGTTTCCGTTGATGGTGGAAAATTCTGATTTCTCGCGGGGATTTTCCCGGAAGGTAATCTTCACGCCACCGTTCACAGTCTTGGCGACACCCGAGCCGGCCATGTTTTGCATATCAATACCGCCGTTGACGTTGTGGACTGAGAAATTTCCGGTTACATCGCGCACGGTGACATGGCCAGAGTTCACGGTCTTCAGCTTGACCTCAATATTGCGTGGCACTTGCAGTACGAAGTCCATCTTCACGAGGTATCCGTCATCCCCGTGCCAGCCGCAGCCATCGTGGCCGTTGTTGCAATTGCAGCGAAACGGACCGTTCACGTAAAGCTTTAACAAATCCGGTTGGTCGGTGATGTCCAGCGTGACCTCTTTCTTGGCGGCGTCCATGCGGTCTTTCGACTCGGCATCGATCGTCTTGTTCACCACCAGTTGCACCTGGTCACCCTGGCCGCCGGTTACTTCAATGGAGCCAAATATGTTGTCCACCTCAAGGATCTTGCTGGCCCCGGTCAGGTTGAATGACTTGCGAATGGTCTCCTTCTCCTGCAGCCGCATGCTGGAATCATCGTCATCGCCGGCTGCCTGCAACGGAGTACTGGCTTGTGGCAAGAACATGAGCGCCACCGCGCAAGTCAGTATGGTTAAGAGAAATTTCTGTTTCATCATGGTTCCTCTCCAGTCATTCTTTTCCCGAGCCAAAATCGTTTGCCGATTCCGGCAAAGCCAAGCTAGTTGAGCTGATCAATTCCCCAATCCACATGCTTGCGCACGTTAGGGTCGATCTTGGGGTCCTGCTGAAACCTTTTCAGCTGCGGCATGGCGTTCTGGTCATGCATGTCCACCAGCAGATCGATCAACGCGATCTGCACCAGCGGCGACTGCTTCGCCTGTAGTGCATTGACCAGCTCACTGCGCACTTCCGGCCGTCCGGCATAGCGGCTCAGCGCATCGAGCGAGGCCAGCCGTACATCCACGCTGTTGTCAAAGCGCAGAGTGTGAAACAGAGCATCCAGCACCTTGGGATCAGGCTGCTGCAGGCGCGTGCTCCAGCTCACGCCTTCCAGACGCTGGCTGGCCGATTGCTGCTGCAACATGGAGAGCGCGACCAGCTGGCGAGTGGCTGCAAGTTCGCTCTGCATTTGGGTGATTCGAGCGTCCGAATCAGGACTCGGTTTTGTAACGCCGGAATTCCTTCCGATGAAGAAGCCGCAGATCAGAAATACGCAAGCCCAAGCCACGCCAGCAACCGGCATCCGGCGCCAGTTGCCCAGTCCCCAAAGCATTGGGGTTGGCGTCTTCTGTTTTTCAGCAGCCAGGCTGGACTTTTCCCAACGGCCTTCCTGATAACTCTCAAGCATTGCTTTAAATCTTGTCTGGAGCGCGGGACTGGGCTGCTCTTCCGGCAACAAAGCCAGGTTCTTCCACAGAGCTGCTTCTTCGCCACACATCGGGCAGCCGGTCAAATGCTCTTCCACCTCGCGCGCCAGTTCAGGGCTCAGCCTGCCTTGCAAATAGTCGGGCAACAATTCGCCAATCGCTTCACAGTTCATTGCACACTCCCGGGGTTGGGCCAGGCCCCTTCAGAACCTTTTCTGCCCGGCGGTTTCCCGCTTTCCAGCTGATGAAATACCTGCCGCAGCTCCTGCAGAGCGCGATGCACCCTGGTCTTCACCGTGTTCACTTCGCAGCCCAAAAGCTGGGCGATCTCTTCATACTTCAGGTCCTGAAAGCGGCTCAGGACCAGCACTTCCCTCTTGTCTTCGGAAATCCGCATGAGCGCGGCGTGCAGTAGCACGGCTTCCTGGCTCTGTTGCGCCGTATCCACCGGCGCGATCATCGGCGACATCTCCGGCTCCCAGCTGACCTCCGCGCGGTGCTTGCGGAAATAGTCGAGCCGGGCGTTGCGGGCGATCTGGTACATCCAGGCGCGAAACGGCGTGTCCACGCGGTAGCTGTGGCGATATTTCAGGATGCGGAAGAAGACTTCCTGGACCAGGTCTTCACTTACCGCTCGATCGCCGCTCATCTTCCGGTAAAAATTGAACAGGGGCACGTGATAGCGCTCAAACAACACGCCCAGCATCTCGCCGACGCCGCTACGTACCTGCGCCATCAGCTCTTCATCGGACATCGAGTTGGTCATCGGTCCTTGCAGGCGGCTGTTTGTCCTTTCATGGATGATTACCGAGGGCCTTAGAAAAGGTTCCCAAAGAAAGCTGCTGTTCCAGCCTCTAGCGGCAGAAGGCTTTACATCTTTGAGGTCTCCATTTCTAATAAACGGTTACGTTGCTAAGGAGAAAAGAATGGTGACTCGCCTTCACACCTCAAACCTCGCAAAAGCAGTGAGATTTGGGGTCCCTGTCTTCGCCTTGATTTTACTGTCTTTGAGCCTTGCCTACGGCCAGACCGCGGCCAAAAGCTCGTCTTCCCCGGCCAAGAAAGCGCCAGCCAAGACCGCAGCGGCGCCGGCAAAAGCTCCTACTGCCGTAATCAAAACCACTGACGGCGATATGAAATGCGAGCTGTTCCCTGACAAGTCGCCCAATACCGTAAAGAGCTTTATCGGCCTGGCTAAAGGCACCAAGGAGTGGAAGGACCCTGCTGGTAAGCCGGTGCACGGCAAACCTCTGTATGACGGCGTGATTTTTCATCGCACCATACCTGATTTCATGATCCAAACGGGAGACCCTACGGGAACAGGTTCCGGGGATCCAGGGTTTACGGTTGCAGATCAACTCGCTCCCGATCTCCTTTTTGACCAGCCGGGGCGCCTGGCTATGGCGAACCGCGGCGGCGATCCTGCTTCGAGCAGCTCGCAGTTTTTCATTACGGAAAAGGAGCTTCCCTTCCTGAATCCATGTCTTGATGAGGGCGGATGCCCGCAGCTAAGAAGGCCCAAAGGCACCGGCTACACCATTTTTGGCCAATGCAATGCGGACACCGTTGAACTGGTGAAGAAGATCGCCCGCAAGCCTTGCCAGGGTGGAGCGCCCTGCAACAATAGCAACAGCCGGCCGCTGAATCCGGTGAAAATCATTCACATTGACATTTTGACTGCTGGCAAGAGCGCGGCGGCCAAGCCGGCACCCAAGAAGTCCACAGCGCCGGTCAAGCCTGCTCCACAGGCGTCTCCGAATCCCAAGTAGAGTGCCGTGTCGCCCAAATGATAAAACGGAATGGAAAGGAATTATCATGACTCGCCAGCCAGGGACCTATGCAGTGCTCGACACAACGGAAGGCAAGATTGTCTGCCGCCTGTTTGAAAAAGAAGCGCCGATCACCACCAAGAACTTCATCGATCTCGCTGAGGGCAATCGCCCGTGGAAGGATAGCGTGAGTGGCAAGGGCGGTTCGGGACCTCTGTACAGCGGCACCATCTTCCATCGCGTGATCCCGGATTTCATGATCCAGGGCGGCGACCCAAGCGGCACCGGTATGGGTGGCCCGGGATACAAATTCCAGGATGAAACCAAGGGCTCGCCCTACAAGTTTGATAAAGCCGGCAAACTGGCGATGGCGAACGCCGGGCCGGGAACGAACGGATCACAATTTTTTATCACCGTGGCAGCAACGCCGTGGCTCACCGGAAATCACACGATCTTTGGCGAAGTGGTAGAAGGCCAGGATATCGCCGACAAGATTTCCAAGGCGCAGCGCGGCCGGCAGGACCGTCCGGTAAAAGATGTGGTGATCAATGCGATCGCCATCGAGCGTGCAGCATAAGCGAATGGACCCAGTTAAGGTCATCATCTTTGTTGCGGCGTTTCTGCTGTTGCTCATGCTGGGGAAAAAGCTTTCCGGCTCCGGCGCAGGGCGCGATTTTATCGTTCCGCCCTTGGAAGGCTCAGCGCCGCCGATCAACAGTTCAGCCGCGCTTCCCGGCAGCGATGACGATGAAGATGAAGACGCACCTCTTTCCACATCACGCCTGACGGGAGCAGACCTCCCCTTTCCGGTCAAGATACCAGAGATCGAGTGCGATCCAGATGGCCGCTACAATCGCCCTGAGTTCCTGAACTACTACTTTGAAAAAACCGACCTGAAGAATGGCCCCGCAGATCCGGCCAGTTTTAGCGATGACCTTTACCTCGTCACACGTGACATCGGCAGCAATCACGAAGGCCATTACCGGTATTTAGTGGCGACACCCGCAGGCCTGCAAGGCGTGATGGCCTCAGAACGCCTGCCGGCACTGTATATTGACGGGCAGACTATCATTGTGCCGCGTTGGGATTTGCCGCTCATCCTGGAGACGGTGATCAAGCAGATCATGAAGGACTATGCCGAGCCGGGCGACAAGCAAGCCAACGCCCTGCCGAATGAGGACGCTTAGTTATCTGCACAAGAAAAAGCCGGCGTGAAAAGCGCCGGCCTTCCCCGAGATCGACGGAACTAGACCCCAATCACCTTTACCAACTCAGTGACCGAATCGGCGCTCTTCTGTAATGCAGCCTGTTCTTCTGCGGTGAGCTTGATTTCAATGATCTGCTCCAGGCCATTCGCGCCCAGCTTGCACGGGACACCGACAAACAGCCCGTTGATGCCGTATTCGCCCTGCAGGTAGACAGCACAAGGCAGGATCTTCTTCTTGTCTTTCAGGATGGCTTCCACCATTTCTGTGGCAGCGGAAGAAGGCGCGTAATAAGCACTGCCGGTCTTCAGATATTTCACGATCTCAGCTCCGCCGTCGCGAGTACGCTGCACAATGGCGTCAAGACGATCTTTGGGAATCAGCTCGGTGATGGGAATGCCGGCCACCGTTGAATATCGCGCCAACGGAACCATGGTGTCACCGTGTCCGCCGAGGACGAATGCGGTCACATTCTCCACGCTCACATTCAGTTCCTGGGCAATAAAAGTGCGGAAGCGAGCCGAGTCCAGCACGCCGGCCATGCCGATGACGCGGTTGCGGGAGAACTTGCTCAGCTTGAAAGCGGCCTGCGCCATGGCGTCGAGCGGGTTGGAGACGACGACCAGGA
>DATBHX010000063.1:0-126991 GCA_036557225.1 Candidatus Angelobacter sp. | reverse complement strand
AACGCGGGTTGGAGCGAGCTCCGCTCGCGACAAAAAGATTGAGCGCGAGCCCGACCACGCGGCGAGCCCGCTGCCGCAGCAGCATAAGCAGACAAGGCTCGAGAGAGAAACTAAAGCGGGTTGGAGCGAGCTCCGCTCGCGACAAAAAACAAAGAAGGCCGCCCGGCAACAGGGCAGCCTTCTCTTTTCAAGGGAGAATAGTTCCAACGGAGTCTCAAAAAAGACCATCAGAACTTTCTGGCGAAATCTTATTGGGCGGCGAAAGGCAGTGTCAAGGAATTTTTCCAGAATAAATGCCTTTGTTTTCAATCACTTAATTAGTTTATCAACATGCTTCGGCGAGTGACAAAAAATGTCACTTTTCTGCTTTCTTCGCCATTAAAACGTTTTCTTTTCAGGCACTTACGACACTACTTCAGATTCAGACGGATAAAATCCACCGACTCTGGACGGTCGAAAACCTTGTTGGGGAAGAGGCGCGAGATGAGAATTCTGAACCCGCCAAAAGCGAAGCCAAAGATCAGAGCAGCCAGCACCGCGATCACACACAGCAGCACCAGCGCTACGATGAACCCTGCACGGTCCTCTTGAGGGATTTTGGTAGGCTGGTTCCAGGTGACATCGGCAGCGTAGTTCACTGAGGCCAGCAGAGACTGGGCTTCATCGGCGGGAATGCTGCCGTTCACGGCGGCGACGAACGGTCCACTGCGCTTGAAGTAGAACGGACCGCCGCCGAGCGACGCCGACTGCATGGCAGTCATGCGTTCGCGGGCGATTTGCGGCGTCGGATATCCCACAATCGTCAGCGTACTTTCACCAACCGAGGTGCGGTACTTTGCCATGACGATCTCGGGCGACTTGCTGAAATCGACCAACTGAGCGGGAATAGGAACAGCCAGACGCGCCAATGCCTCAGGGCCGACGATGTATCGGCTGGTATTGCGCAGCCGGGATTGTTCCGGCAGGTTGCGCGTCAGCGTGGGCAAAACAGCCAGGTTGCCCTTGGGACGCGGCAGCGCTTCCGCCAGAGAGTGCAGCTCGGCGGCCGGCGCCGCCGTTTCCTGCGGCAGGGTCACGTCGACCAGAATGTTGCCTTTGTAAAACAGAATGCGTGAGTTGTTAGAAGCTCCGGCATCGCCGATGGTCTCCACGCGCATCTGCGACTGGACGTAATACGTAAACGCACCGAACGCGCCGCTGGCATCGTTGAAACGCGCGGCTTTGATCTCTATCTCTCGACCATTGTGACGGTAGGTCGCCGTCTCCGAATCGGCAAAGCCGTACTCTTTCAAGACGGGAAAGTCAGATGGATCGACGGCGGCCGGATCTGAGCCGCTTTTCACGGTTTGCGCTTCCAGCCGCCAGCCACTGAAACTCGACGGAAGGATCGCTGCGGCTGGCTTGGCCTGGCCAAGCGCCGTGCCTGCCATCATGGCCAGCACAATCAAGCATCTGCTGATGCTGCTAAAAGAGGCAGAAAACATCACTTTAATTAGACACCTGGATCCCTTATGGAGATTCTACCGCTTTCAAGGAAAGTGTCTGAAAAAATAGGCGCATTCAACCGCCTAAACATAGTAGCCAAGGGACAGAGACTCAAATGTCCGCTGGGCTTGCGGAAGGCGCCAGCAGATGCTCAATCAACTGATCACCTTCCTTGATGAGCTCGGTTAACGGCCGGCGAATCGGTTCGAGCGTTCCGTCGGGCCAGTAGACAGCTCCTCCACCTGCCGGTATGCCGATGCCTCGGGCACCGGATGGCGACAGGCTCACCAGGGTCCGCAAATCCCACCAATGATTTTTCTCGTCGTGCGCCCCGATATAGAACGGTGCAAAGCGGAACAAATCCAGCTTCTTTGGCTGAGCATCTTCAGTGAGTATACCCAGACCCATTTGCACCGCACCGGCAGAAACGCCGATTAGGGTACAGCCATCGACTCGCTTCTTTGCGATACGCTCCTTGAGCCCGTTATTCTCGAAGACTCGCCAGCCGAGTTCGACGCTGCCTCCGGCAAGCAGGATCAAGTTCGCCCTCTCCAGGAAAGTCTCGTCTTCCTGCATGGGCTGCGCCGGAATCATGCGGCAATCGGTAATGCCCAAGATCTTCATGGCTGCCATAAACAGCTCATAAAACTCCACGCGATCCTGGTTGGAAGCGCCGATGTACGCCGCCTTTGCGCCGGATGGGAGACTCCGGCTCATTCTTTCCGGCAAACCGCCCTCGCCCTGCCGGAAAAGCAACTGGCTATCGGCCAGAAGGTAGAGAGGTTGGATCAACGTTCTTTGCTCTCGCTCACGAAGTTTGGTAGTGTCCGTTTAGCGTGTTGCTTTCGCTTTCCCATTGCTTCTGATTTGAAAGTCTCCTACAAGTGAGTCGGGCCGCGTCGTGTGGTCAACACGTCCGCAGCCCTAACCGCAATCACCTGTATTGGAGGCGATCTTGGCTACAGAGAAGTTTACCAGCCGCGAAGGCGAGGGGCTGTATCGGCTCGTTGTATTGCTGAATGGTTCCTTGCGTCTCGTGGTCATGAGACTGGAAGAGTTGGCTACTCTGAAAATTCTCAGTCCCGAATACCTCAGAGAGCTAAAACGATTAACGGACAAAATAGAGAAAGAAATTACAAACGAACTCCCCCGCTGAAAGGCGGGGGTTGTTGTTGAAGGGAGTAAAAATGTTCTACCTGGAGGCAGATTCGGTTGGGCCAATCGTCGAACTATTCAAGGCGCAGATAGACTCGCCAACGCCAACGCTGATTGAAACTGGCAGGAAAGGTCCGCTCTTCACGATTCGGGTTAGCGTGAAAGATGCGGATGTTCACTCAGATGGTATGCGGCCACAGCCAGCTTGAATTTAACTCCACCTTTACAATCTCGGCATGGTGGAAACTTCTCTCCTTTTACGCAGGTCACTTGATGGTGGTCTGATACTGAATGCGGTTGTAGGTGGATGACATCGTAGATGCCAGACCTTGGCACGATCTCACTCGGCGAATAGTCCCTGAAATCGTTTACAGAAAGACTCAAGAATCCACGACCAATGGGTGATCTCGACATTTTTTTACTCCTTCCGTAATTGAGAGAAATTATAGCGTCAACCCTTCAGCAACTCAGCAACACTCCAAACGTGATCTGTAAGCCCCGCCTGCATGGCAGGCGTGACTCTCAGACTCTTGTGTACGCGGCAGAAATTGTAAAAGGCAAAATGCAAAGCAATCGCAGCTTTCAGATTATCGAGCTTTTTGGAGAATGCGTTCGTGAGGCGCGTCAGCCTGCGCATCTGCATTCTCATGGTCAAGTTCTGCCGCTCCACGTAAGACGTGCTGATGTGATCTTCGTCCGGCTCTCCAGATCGCACCTTGGATATCGTCTCGAGGATTGGGCTTGGGGAGTATTTTGCAGCGTGATCGTGCTGCCCATAATCTCCGTACAGCTTCACGAGCTGAGCGAAGTCAATGTTAGATCCAAAAAAACGCGGAATCTCCGTGGTGTAAAACCGGAACCCGTCCGTCGTGATCTGAGGGCGATTGTCGAGTCTCAGCATCAAGTCACAAACAAAATCCTTGGTGGTCCTCGCATTACGTTTGCCGATAACAAACGAAGGAATCAGCTTCGTCTCCGCATCCATCGCAACGAAAACCCACTGATCGCCAAACTCTGCCGGGTCGTCTTTGCGGACTCTCCGCTGCTTCTTGAAGCAGAAGGTCCAGATTTCATCGCACTGGATGTAGTTGCAAACGAGGTAGCGCATTCTGGAATCGAGCAGTCTGGCTGCGCGTTCACCGGCCAGGACAAGCAACTGCATGATGGTGTCGCGGTGCAGCCCGGTCATACGTTCCGTGGAACGAATAGAGCAGCCTTCAATGAGGCATTGAATAGCACGAATGGCATTTTCTTCAGAGGTACGCATTGTGCCGAGAGAGCTAACGGGCTTGGGGTCAGAGAAAGTTGCAGAGCAGTTCGTACAGCGGTAACGCTGGACTCTGTGACGCCCGTAGCGGCCAAACTTCTTAACGGTGGAGTGCTGACATCTGGCGCAGGTCATGAGGCTTTTCCCCTTGATTTATGCGGGAAAAAGCCAGACAATAAGTTTGGGTCTGAATTGTGGCTAACCCCGCGATTTGGATTAGTCCCGGCTCCTGCTTCAACAGAGGCCGGGACGCTTAGTCAGAGCATCAATTCATCATGGCGGTTCGATTTCGACGGTGATAAGGATTGTGATTTTCAAGTCGATTTCCCCGTTTCTAAAAGCCCCGTTGGCGCGGGGCTTTTGAATTGCACTCAAAGGCTACCTCTTCTTCAGTTGCTCTCGCTTCTGCTTGGCAATACGTACAAGTCGATCTGTGCGAGATTCTTCCGTAGGCATAAAATCTTCCGCTTTAAACTCTCCCGTTGGGCCAGCCATAAGGCCACGTCCTTTGTTGGGCGGCTCCAATGCGCCAAAAAACGGCGAAGCCATTCCAATAACGCCCCCCAGAGGAGGCCACTCGCCAGGTTTGGCAATTTTGATTTCGATGTAGTACGCGGTCTTTCCGTCCTTGTTGTCGGTCTGCACTTCTTCATCTATTGCCATGCGTTTAAGAGTGGCATGGCAGGCCGAAAGAGGATTGCTGAAGTCATCAAAATTAAAACCGGATTCCTCCAGCGCATTGCGCATTTCTACGGCGGTCAACGGTTTATTGGCGCGAATCAGAGCAGTGCGAATGGCATCTTTCAAGTTCGGAGTAGCGTATTCCGCCATCGCAAGAAGCTGGACAATACGAGTAGCTTTGTCCTTGTTCAAAATCACGCGACTTGAAAGAACGCGCACGGTTTCTTTTAGGCCAGCAATTTCAGCGTTGAGGATGTCGCGCTTGTTGACGCGATCCTCTAAATCTGCAACTGCCTTCTCCAGCGCTTTGATGTATTCATCGTTAGCCATAACTTATACCCAAAAGGATAACAAAAGTTATGAATAAGTCAAGAGAAAAACGTAACAAAAAGCAAGATAATTTGGCAGGGTGGGATGCCGTTCTCCTGGATATCGAGAATGACATCGAGACTCTTGAAGATCACCGAACCATCGTGAAACGCAAGATTGATGCAGGCGAGCCTTGGCCTGGTTCAGACGGTTACAAAGTTACGCAAAATGAATCAGCAACACAGAGATAGGACACTACCCGAAGTTTTTCTTCCGGCTACGAGTATCTGAAAGAATGTGTGAAATGGCCAGTCCCTTTACCCATGCGGTTGTAGCAGCTGCAATTGGCGATGCGGGAAAACCTGCATGGCACAAAGATTGGCGTTACTGGGCGGTTGTGATCGCTTGCTCCATATTGCCGGATATCGATTCCATAGGGTTTCATCTCGGCGTGCGGTATGGCGCGCTCTGGGGGCATCGCGGCATGACGCACTCGCTGTTATTCGCATTCATTGTCGCTATCTTCGCAGCCATGGTGCTGGATGGGCGGTTTCACTGGCAATGGAGGTTAGCCATTGTATTTTTCCTGGTCATGCTCTCCCATGGCGTTCTGGACGCCATGACCAACGGCGGCCTCGGCGTGGCCTTCTTCTCGCCTTTTAATACGCGCCGCTATTTCCTTCCCTGGAGACCCATTCCGGTATCTCCCATCGGCGTAGGAAGTTTTTTCACTGCACACGGGCTTTACATTCTTTACAGCGAGATCCTCTTGATCTGGTGTCCAACGATCATTGTATTGGCCATAATCCGCGTGGCGCGAGGACTGCGTCGTATGAGCCAGCCAGAGGCTAACCCCTTGAGTAACGATCCCGGGTGAGCTCATTTTGTTAAACTAGAGGCAATGGCATTCATTCAGCGCAGAAAGAGCGTCACCGCCAAAATCGGCAACGTACGCGTAGGCAGTGATGTGCCGGTGGTGGTCCAGTCGATGACCAACACTGACACCGCCGACGTTGCGGCAACCATTCAGCAGGTCGCGCAGCTGGCGCGCGCCGGCTCAGAGCTGGTCCGCGTTACGGTAAACAATGACGCTGCGGCCAAGGCTGTACCTGCGATCGTCGAGGGGCTGGAAAAGCAAAACATCCGCGTGCCGATCATCGGCGACTTCCACTACAACGGCCATCTGCTGCTGACCAAATATCCTGACTGTGCGCAGGCGCTGGCCAAGTATCGCATCAATCCCGGCAACGTCAGCGTGGGCCGCAAGAATGACGACAACTTCCGCGCCATGATTGAAGTTGCCATCAAGAATGACAAGCCGGTGCGCATCGGCGTGAATTGGGGATCATTGGATCAGCAACTGCTCACCCGCATGATGGATGAAAATTCGCGCAGCGCCGAGCCGAAAGACGCCCGCGAAGTCACCATGGACGCGATGGTTGAAAGCGCGTTGCGCTCCGCCCAGCTCGCGGAAGAGTTTGGCCTGCCGCACAACTACATCATCCTGAGCGCCAAGGTCAGCGGTGTACAGGACCTGATCGATGTCTACCGCAGCCTGGCCGTTAAGTGCGATTACCCGCTCCATCTCGGCCTCACCGAAGCCGGTATGGGAGCCAAAGGGATTGTCGGCAGCACGGCAGGCCTCGCGGTGCTGCTGCAGGAAGGCATTGGCGACACGATTCGTGTATCGCTCACGCCGGCGCCCAACGGCAATCGCGCCGAAGAGGTCTTTGTCGGGCAACAGATCCTGCAGTCGTTGGGCATTCGCAGCTTCACGCCGCAGGTCACCGCTTGTCCTGGTTGCGGACGAACCACCAGCACTTTCTTCCAGGAGATGGCGGAGCAGATACAGTCTTACCTTCGCAACAACATGCCGGTGTGGAAAGGCAAGTATCCCGGGATCGAAGAGCTGAAAGTTGCCGTGATGGGTTGCGTGGTCAACGGGCCAGGCGAATCCAAGCACGCCAATATCGGCATTTCACTGCCTGGGACTTTCGAAGAGCCCAAGGCGCCTGTGTTTGTGGATGGCCGGCTGATGACTACGCTGAAGGGCGACCGCATTGTCGCCGAGTTCATTGACATCCTGAACGAGTACGTGGATACGCGCTACGGCTCAGGATCCAGGCAGACTGCTGAAGACGTTACCGCCAGGGTCTAATCGAAGCAAAACAGCGTGTCATGCAGCTCTGCCCGATTTCCGCCGGCAAGAACGCTCACTTCATCCCGCCAATAGTCTGTAGCCAATCGCAAACCATGCGCCGAAAACCACCACCACCATGCCAATCCGCACCATCGTGTTGTCTACAATGTTGTTCCACTTTGCATCCATGATTGAACCTCCGGTCACTGCTCAAATTCTTGTCGCTGCTTTCTCTGTTCACTTTGACCCGATCTGCAGCTTCTGGTTAGTAATACGTTGCCTATAAAAATAGGTTCCCGGGATGTTGTAAAAATCTTTTTACATAAATTGCTTTGCCGGCTGATAACTTTTAGGCGCGTAAAGGCGTCATATACGTATTCATTCTTTTCTCTCTCACCCTGATGGGAGCGAACGGAATGCAGGAACCAGCGGAATTTGCATAGCTGCTTTCCATCATGGAAATGAGCTGAGCAAAGAACATTGGATCCTGATATTCCGCCGCTCCCTCAGGGTGGTAAAAAAAATCTTCCAGCTCTGGCCAGCAGTTTCCCTTCATTTCAGCCTTTCATCCAACTTCGAGGAGCTTTGATTTCTAGCGCCTTCGGAGTGCGAATGCACCTTATTCGAATTGCATGGACCAGGACACAACGGGAAGAGTTAATCAAAGAGAACCTCTCGCCGTGGAGGCTCGGCGGGCTTACCCCGTGGCAACTGCTGAAGCGCGTCTATCACGAAATCGATGAGGATGAGGTGCTCACACGCTCCGCTGCTCTCGCCTATTACTTTGTTTCCGCTCTCTTTCCCATGATCTTTTTCCTGATGGCGATGCTCGGCCTCTTCGCCCAAAGCCATGACCTGCAGTCAGGCTTGCTCGACTACGTTAGCCGGGTCATGCCGCCGCAGGCTTATACCCTGGTGCAAAAGACCCTGCGCGAAATCACCAACAGCAGCACCGGCCTGAAGCTTGCTCTGGGCCTGGTTCTCGCTGTCTGGTCTGGAGCCGGAGGAGTAAGCTCCATCATGGACGCGCTGAACCGTTGCTATCACGTCACAGATGGCCGCCCACTGTGGAAGAGGAAGCTGATTGCCGTCGGGCTGACGGTTGCCCTTTCCGCGCTCACCATCGTTGCTCTGGTGATTGTCCTTTACGGCGGCGATATTGCGCGTTTTGTGGGAGCCCACACCGGACTAAGCGCAGTGGCAGTCATGGTCTGGCGCTATGCGCAATGGATCGTGGCTCTGTTCTTCGTGATGGTGGCATTCGCGCTTCTCTACTACTGGGGGCCGGATTCGGATCAGAAATGGCAGTGGATCACGCCAGGGTCGCTGTTCGGCGTGCTTGCCTGGGTCGGCGTGTCTCTGCTTTTTCGCGTTTATCTTCATTACTTCAACAGTTACAGCAAGACTTATGGTTCTGTAGGCGCGGTGATCGTGTTGCTGTTGTGGTTGTACCTTGCAGGATTGGCCATCCTTACCGGCGGCGAAATCAATTCAGAAATAGAAAACGCGGCTGCCAGGCGCGGACATCCTGAAGCCAAAGAGCCGGGACAAAAAGTCGCTTAGCGGCACGATGATATACTCTCCCAATTTTCAAGGGAGAGACACGTGACTTGCAGCCGACTGAGCCTTCTCTTTGTCTCAGCAACTGTTCTCTACTTGGGCCTGGGAATGCGTCCAATCTCTTCGCTCGCGCGCGTTGGGCTTTGCGATTCACTACATCAACCGCCCCAGAACAAAGACGCTGAAAATGCTGCCGGGGACGAACCCAAACCTTTGACGGCTCCTCTCGACATCGAGGTTCCGACGGCGCCATGGGCTTTCAAGGGAAATGGGAAATGGCATCTTGTCTATGAGCTTCACATCGCGAACATTGGGCAACCGAAATGTACGCTAACCAGGATCGAGGTAGTCACAAGCAGCCCCGCACGCAGAATGCTTGCAATTTTCGAAGGCAAGGACCTGAATGCGATGATCAGCCATCCTGATGGAGATGATCGGGCTCCCTCGACGATTCCAGGCGCGGGAGTTGTAATCGCTTATATGTGGGTTACTTTTGAGCGGAAGGAGGATGTGCCTGCAACTTTCTTACATCAAATCACGTTGAGCCTGGATGGCTATTCCGAGGGGCTTACCATCAAGACACCGAATGTCACCGTAAATCGCACGCCCGTGCCGGTGATCGGCCCACCGCTCCGTGGCGCCGATTGGGGCGCTGCTCACGGCCCTGCAAATGATACCCATCACCGCCGGGGATTGCTGACGCTCAACGGCCATGCTTATATCGCCGAGCGCTTTGCCATTGATTGGCTTCGCCTTACCACGTCTGGAGCCATTCATACCGGCGATGCAGGAAAGAACGTGAGCTATCCCGGCTATGGAGCCGAGGCGCTCGCAGTAGCGGATGGCTCCATCACTGGAAAGCGTGAGGGCATTGCGGAGAACAATCCGGGAACCACCGATGGCCCCCGCATTACCTTGGAAACAATTTGCGGGAATTACGTCATTCTGCAGTTCGGTCCGCACTTATATGCCTCGTACTGCCATTTGCAGCCCGGATCGATTCGGGTGAATCCGGGCGACAAAGTTAAGCGTGGCCAGGTGCTTGCGCTGGTAGGCAACTCTGGCAACTCGGGAGCGCCACACCTTCATTTTCAAGTCTGCGATGACAATTCCACGCTTGCCTGCGAGGGCGTCCCATATGCCTTGCGCTCGTTTGTGCAGGAAACCAGAGGCTTCAATTCTCCTGACGGCAAGCCACACCCGGATATCGTCCACACGCTGGAACTCCCGACGTATGAAATGCTCGTACGCTTTGTACAGTAAACCGAACGCATGGCTTGGCTATTCGGGCGATTGTGCCAATGCTAAACCGGCTGCTTCTCCGCCACCGGTTGGGTGACTGCCGGGGCCGCTGAAAGCGGCAGTTCGATGGTAATCAGCAATCCGTCATGCGCATTCGCGGCACGGATGCTTCCGCCGTGCAGCTTCACCGTCCGCTCAGCAATGGAAAGGCCCAGGCCTACGCCGCCGCTGGAGCGCTCACGGGCTTCGCTCACGCGATAAAAAGGCTCGAAGATGTGTTCCAGTTCGGCTTCCGGTACGCCCGGCCCGTAGTCACGGACCGTGATCAGCGCGGTATCCAGCCGGGCCGCGAGCGATACTTCCACGGCGCTGCCCGCAGCGGTGTAGCGGATCGCGTTGCGGATGACGTTCTCAATTCCACTGCGCAGCAGTTCGACGGAGCCGCGCATGCGGCAGGCATCAAGCTGCAGGATTCTCACTTCTTTGTTCTGCGGATGGGCCTCATAGCTGGCATCATCCACCACCTGCTGCAGCAGATCTTCCAGGGCCACCGTCTCCGGCGGAACGCGCTCCGCGCCGCTCTCCAGCCGAGTGAGGGCCAGCAATTGTCCTACGAGCTTGTTGACGCGCTCAGATTCCATCTCAATGCGGTCCAGCGCGGCCGTGCCTTTGCTGTTGGTGTTGTTGCGCGCCAGTTCCAATGCAACGGTCAGACGAGCCAGCGGAGAGCGCAGCTCATGCGAGATATCGGCCAACAGACGCTTCTGTGAAGAGATGAGCGCGGCAATGCGCTCAGCCATGTGATCGAACTCGCGGCCCAGATCAGCCAACTCGTCGCGACGGCTGCCCATTTGCGGCGTAACGCGGGCATCCAGATTCCCCTCAGCAAAGGACTGCACCACGGTGATCAGCTTCTTGACCGGCGACGTCAGGTACAGCGCCAGCAGGTAGGAGATTACGCCCGCAGCCAGAATGCTGAGCGCGATGCCCCACGGCGGCAGGCCGCGGAACACATAAGGCTGGCGCAGGCGCGTCACGAAAATATAAGTCTTCCCGCTGGGCGCCACCACGGACCTGCCCCAGGTGATCCTGCCCAACGGAGTCACGTGTGAGATGTGCTGGCCGGTCTGCTTGATCTCGGTGGCCACGTCGATTGCTTGCTGCGCAGTCGGTGCGGTCAGGGTTTTCCCGTTGCCGTCAAACAACTCTATTTCGGTGCCGGCTTCGCGAAGCGACCGATTGACGTACTCTTCAAATGCCTGCGGCCCTTCGCTGTCGTAGACCTGCACGGCCGACTCGGCATAAAGATTGAGCGCTTCACCCAGTGCGCCGCGTCGTCGCTCAGGATTGGGGTCCTGCACAAAGGACGACCAGAGCATCAGGTTCAACGCCCCGATCATGGCTGCCGCTGCCAGCCAGAAACACAGGAAGATCTTCCAGAACAGACTGCGATACTTCACGCTTGCTCTCCTGGCAGCAGGTAGACGTAACCACTCCCGCGAATAGCTTTGATGCGCTCCTGCTCGCCATCGTATGGCCCAAGCTTGCGCCGCAGGTTGCTTACATGAACGTCAATGCTGCGGTCCATGGGCGACATCGGACGTCCCAGCGCTGCCTGCGTCAGGTCTTCACGGGTAATGATTTTTCCCGGACTGCGCAGAAAAGTATAAAGCAGGTCGAACTCGGCGCCGGTAAGATTCACCGGCTTACCGGCGCAGGTCACGGAACGCGACTCCGGATGCAGTTCCACGCCGGCCAGGTGAATGGGCTGAGCAGCGCCCGCACCGGGCGTTCCGGACGTGCGGCGCAGAATTGCGCGCAGACGCGCGACCAGCTCGCGCGGATTGAAGGGCTTGGCCAGGTAATCGTCAGCGCCCAGCTCGAGGCCCAGGATGCGGTCAAGTTCGCTGCCGCGCGCGGTAAGCATCAGCACCGGAACCGAGGTCTTCTGACGCAGTTGTTTCAGCACATCCAGCCCGCTCATGCCCGGAAGCATCACGTCCAGGATCACCGCGGCATAGTGATTGCCCAGGGCTTTGTCCAGTCCGGTGGGACCGTCATGCGCCGCCTCCAGTTCAAACTGCTCACTCTGGAGATACTCCTCGAGCAACTTGCTCAACTCGGTGTCGTCATCAATTAGCAGCACGGAAACCATATCGCTCTCACCATAAACCCGCAGCGCAAACGTATCGGGTTAAGAAATGTCAAGCCTTGTTCCGGGGAATTAACAACTCATAACTTTAACCGGTTCTTGTTTGGGTTAACACTAGTGGCAGCTAAATTTTCCTCCTCGTGGATACAAAGTTTCAACACTGGGATTTCAAAGCTGCCGCTTGGATTTTAAAAGGAGTTAGTAAATGCACAAGAAGTTTTTCATGATTACAACCATTGTACTGGCCGTGGCAGCCGGCCTTACAGCATCCGTTTTCGCCCAGGAACCAGGGCGCGCCTTCGGTCACAGGCACGGCGGGATGCTCAAACACATGACCAGAGAGCTGAACCTTACTGAGGCCCAGCAGACCCAGATCAAGGGCATCATGGCCGACTCGCGGACGCGAATCAAGCCGCTGATGCAGCAGCTGCGGCAAAACGAACAGGCTCAGAACGCAAACATAAACACAAATGGGACTGGCGTATTTGACGAGGTTAAAGCGCGTACTTTCGCCAATCAGCAGGCGCAGATCATGAGCAATCTGATCGTTGAGAGACAGCGCACTAAATCACAGATTTATTCCGTGCTCACTCCTGACCAGCGTCAGAAGGCCCTGCAACTTATGCAGCAGCACGAGCAACGCCGGCAGGAGCGTTTGCAAAAGAAGTCAGGTCAATCGCAGCAAACGCAAGATAAGTAATCTCCTTTCTCTCCTCTCTCTCCAGAGGGTTGGGCGGCCCAAAAGGCCGCCTCTTTTTTTGCCGCAAAACGCAGCACTTCATCCCATTGCGCTAAGATTGCCCGTCTGATTTCGCAGGGCAAAGATCCTCGAATCGTAACGAGGTAACCATGTTTTTCCTGATTCTCGCCACTTGGCTCACGTTGCTGGCGCCGACTGCTCCGGAACAGAAAGACGGTTATCCTTGCATTTCTTACGACGGGAAGCACATTGCGTTCATTTCGACGCGCAGCGGCGCCGAAGAGGTTTTCGTGGTCGCGCCGGATGGCTCCGGGGAAAAGCAGCTTACACACACGAAAGAAAACAAGAATGCCCCGTATTGGAGCCACAAAGGCCTCATCGTATTTTCGACCAGTGACGGCGACAGCAGCCGCATTTTCACCATCATGCCCGATGGCTCCAACCTGCGGCAGATCGGCCAGGTGCCCGGACGCAACCCCAAGCTGGCTCCTGATGGGGAGCATGTGATCTATGCCACGGGCCCCTGGACTGCTTCTCATCTGGTCCTGTCGAGATTGCATCATCCGCATCCGCACCAGCTCACTGAAAATGATGCGACAGTTTGGACCGGATGGTGGTCGCCAGACGGGAAGCAGATTGCCTACGCCCAGCAGACCGCCGGGCACGAGCTTCATGTCTGGATCATGAATGCCGATGGCAGTCATCCACGGCAGATCACTCACCTGGCTGCAGAGGAAGGCCGTGCGCAATGGCCGGTTTGGTCGCCCCTGGGCCGCCAGCTTGCCATTCAGGTCGGCCGCTATAACAAGACTGAAAACTCTTCCCATATATGGACGGTGGATGTGAAGACTGGTTCAGCGATCAAACTTGCCGCACATGACAAACCGTTGCTCGATGAAACGCCGGCGTGGTTTCCTGACGGCAAACGCATCGCGTTCCAGAGCGACCGAAGCGGGCGCATGGCAATCTGGTCCATGAAGGTGGACGGTACCGAGCTGCGGCAAATTACAGGTATCCGATGACCGGCAGGCTTCATCGAATGCGTACAATCCGATATACGCATGTCCTTTGACCTCGATTCCGACTCGCGCCGCCGCCTCGGCTACAAACTCATCGATCGCATCGACGAATACTTCTCTAGCCTGCCCAACCGCCCAGTGCAACTTCCAGAAGAGGTGCGAAGCTTCACCGACCTCGCCGATTCCCTGCCTGAACTGGCCGGCGACGCCGAACAAGTCCTCGATGACCTTTGCTCCAGCCTCATTGCCGAAGGCTTCCACGTTCCCAGCGCCAACTACTTCGGGCTGATGAACCCCACACCGGCCTACATGGCCGTTCTGGCCGAGATGCTCGTGGCCGCGTTGAATCCGCAGCTCGCCAGCCTGGCGCGCTCGCAGCTTGCCGCGCGCATCGAGCGGGAGACCGTCCGCTGGATCGGCGAGCGTGTCGGGTGGGACGGCCCATTTGACGGTACCTTCACCAGTGGCGGCAATGAAGCCAACTTCAGCGCGCTGGCCATGGCGCTGGCCACACACTTTCCTCAAACTGTGGAAGATGGTGTTGCTGCAATCGGCGCAAAGCCGGTGCTCTATACGTCGGCTGAAGCACACCATTCGCTCGACAAATCCGTTGGCCTGCTCGGACTTGGTCGCCGGACGCTTCGCCGCATTCCTGTGAACGGCAATGTTCAGCTTGACGCACAGAAGCTCGCTGAGCAAATCTCGCAAGACAAGGCCGCCGGCTGCTCGCCATTTTGTGTGGTCGCTACCGCCGGCACCACCAACTCCGGCGCGATCGACGACCTGCCTACCCTGGCTGAGATTTGCCGCCGTCACCACCTCTGGCTACATGTTGACGGCGCGTACGGCGCTGCCGCCATCTTCTCTGACCGGCATCGTGATCTGGTACGAGGCATCGAGCTCGCGGACTCCATCACCATCGACCCTCACAAGTGGCTGGCCATGCCGTTTGCCGCCGGCGTGGCGCTTACATCGCATCCGCAGTCGCTCCAGCAGGCTTTTGCCACCAGCACGCCCTACATGCCGAAGAAAACCGGAGCAGCCCCGCTGCTGGATAATTTCCAGGTCAGCACGCAATGGTCGCGGCGCATGAATTCGCTCAAGCTGTGGCTGACCCTCCGCGTCCACGGACGCCAGGCTTATGAAGAGCTCATTGACCGGCAATTGAAGCTGGCTGGATTCTTTGCTGATTGGGTGCGACGTTCAGAGGTATTTGAGCTGGCAGCGCCGCAAGTGCTGCCCATCGTCAACTTTCGCCTGAAATTGCCGGGCGCAACCAATGAAGAGCGCCGCGCAGCACACGACGCCCTGGTCCACGAAGTCACACGCGACGGGCGCCGCTGGATCTCCACGACGCTGGTCAACGGCCAATCCGTCATCCGCGCGATGGTGATCAGCTACCTTACGGCGCACCGCCACCTGGAAGAACTGATGATCGCCCTGACTCAGGCCGCACAAAAACTCACGCGAGGGTGATTCGGATCACGGCTCCCTGAGCGCGACTTCCTCCTCCTGCAGCAGGCACACGCCGTCCCAGCTCTGCGCCGAAGACTCCGCGACCTCAACCGTCTCTTCACGCACCGGCTCGATCTCCTGGCGCGGCTCGCGACGATGCCTGCCTACGCCCGCCTCGCGGACGAATTCGTCCAGCTTGTTGGGGTCGACCTTAACCTGAATTACCACTGCCTCATCCGACTCAAGGCTGACCACCAGCACCTTCAGGTCTTTGCCCAGATTCTGCGCGTAAATATAAGTCCGCTCGCCGCTGTGCCGGTCCCACTCCTGCACCATCGGCTGCCAGCCTGAATCCATGGCCGCGCGCACAACGTGATCAAATTCGGTATCGTTCGCGGCGTTCACAAAGGGCTGGTTTTCAAAGATGGCGCCTTTGAAGTTCTTGACTCCGGCGATGTGCCAGAACTTCACGACAAACCCCGCCATTCCCATCACAAAGCGATGCTGCCGGTGAACATGATAGGTGACCTCAATGTGCTTGACGATCTGGCCGAAGTCGTCTTTGGCCTGAGCGGGCTGCGGCAACGCAAAGAGAGCGGCCAACAACACGGCACCGATCGCAGTAGAAAAACGCAGCCTATTTCTTCTCATCGCTGCTCTCCTTGTCTTTCTTGCCAGAATCCATCTTGTTTTTGTGCCCGTGCTTACCGTCGTGTATGAACTGGCCTTGCAATTTGGCAATCTTATCGATCGGCACCGCGCCCACAATGTTCACCACCGTCAGCTCTCGCGCTTCGGCCACAAGGATGGTTACGCCGTCAACCCGGTCGCCACTCTTCAACAGGTAGATCTCGTTCTTTTCGCCAGTCCGCTTGTCGATATCGGTCACAATGCGCGACCAGCCCGGCACCGCAAGCTGCTTGCGAATGGCTTCTACATCGGCCTGGCTGTACTGGTTCGACGCATCAAATTCAAACGTCTTGATATAGATCCCTTTCAGGTTCTTGATGATCGCGATCATGTCGGCATCGCTGGGATCGTCGTCCATGGCGATAAACTTCGCGGCCATCTCCAGCATAGGGCCATCCAGGGTCACCTCGGTAAAGTGGGACGCTTTTTCGCTCAGCTTGTCCAGGTTCTCCAGCTGCAGCCGGGCGCTCGGCTGCGCGTTCTGCTGCGCGTAGCCGTTCGCGGCCATAAAGCAGAGCGCCAGTCCCACAAAAATTCGCATCAACATAGGCGTCACACGGTTCATAAACGTTGTCTCCTGATGATCTTGTCAAGGTCCGCAGGCATCTGGGCCTGCTCGAGCACGTGGTTCAGCTTGGAGCGCGCGATCTGCAATGCCAGAATCGCCTGGTCGCGCGCGCGTTCCGCCTCTTCCTGTTGCTTCTTGAGTTCCTCGAGTTGCTGCCGCTCACGCTTGGCAATCTGCTGATGGCGATACTCTGAATACTGGTATCCACCCCAGGCAAAGCCGAGCAGCAGCAAAGCTACGACAGCGAACGTCCACGCCGGACGCAGCTTCCACCATGCAAAGAGAGATCGATTGGCCTTGCCGTTCACCGGCTTGATCTTGCCCTCTGCCTTGGCCTGCTCTACCCGGGCCATCACCCGCTGGGTGAAGCCTTCGCCCGGATCTTTGCGCTTCAGCGCGGCGCGAAGATCGTCTTCAGAAAAATGCATATCGTACCTCTCTCAACTTGCGCGTAAGGCCCCGGCGCAGTTCTTCCAGCGACCGATGCAGCGTGCTCTTCACCGTATTCACCGGCATGTCCAGCGCTTCCGCGATCTCCGCCGGTCCCAGCCCCTCCTGGAACCGCAGGATCACCACCATGCGCTGCCTCTCCGGCAGCACCGCCAGGCTCTGCTGCAAACGCTCCAGCAAGAGTGGATCGGCCGGAGGATCGCTCGCCGCAGGCTCCGGCGCTTCTTCCAGGGCCTGCTCACGCCGGCGCAGCTTCTTGCGCCCCTGATCGATGCAGCGGTTCGCCGTCACCCGGCGCAGCCAATACGTCAGGTGCGCCGCCGACTGTATCCGGCCCAGGCTCTGGTACAGCTCCAGAAAAACCTCCTGTGCCAGGTCCTCTGCCAGGGAACGGTCCTGCAGATAGTGGTAGGCGATACTGAAAACCATGCCCTGGTGCTCACGCACCAGCTCGGCAAAGGCGGTGGAATCACCCTGAGCTGACCTGCTCAGCGCTGCTTCCAGCCGGTCTCCCTCGTGCTTCACGTCGCGTCCTACCTCTTGTTCCAAGAAGCCCCTCGCTCAAATAGTTATACGCACCAGCCGTCGATTCGGGTGCAGGTTTTCTTTGCTAAGCTAAAGTCAGGGAGGTTGGCCAGCCATGCCCGATCCGAGCACCTTTGCCGCTGTCTACTATGACGAAGTGCGCCGCAGCTTTCGCGGCTATAAACGCCTGGCAGACGGCGCCATGGCCCAGCTCAGCGACGACGAATTCTTTCGCACACCCGATCCTGATTCCAACAGCGCTGCCCTGCTGGTAAAGCATATCTCCGGCAATATGCGCTCGCGCTGGAAAGACCTTCTCACCACCGACGGCGAAAAGCCGGACCGCGACCGCGATCAGGAATTCGTCATCACTCCACAGGATACGCGCGTGGACCTGATGCGCCGCTGGGAAGAGGGCTTCAAGATCGTCTTCGACAACCTGGCTTCTCTGACCGCCGATGACTTCACCCGAACGGTGACCATACGGGGTGAACCGCACTCCATCCTGCAGGCGATGAACCGCAGCCTGATGCATACGGCCTATCACATCGGCCAAATCCTGTACGTCGGCAAACAACTGCGTGGCGCGCAGTGGAACATTCTTAGCATTCCCAAAGGAAAGTCGGCCGAGTTCAATGCCATGAAGCCAGAGGAGCGCAAGGTCAAGGCGCCGAACCGGGCGTAAAGAATCAATAGCAGAAAACCCCAACACGAATGATGCAGATCACACGGATTTCCACTGATCTTCCTGATCCGTGTGATCCGCGTTCATCCGTGGTAAGGTTTTGTTTGCCGCGCCAGGACGCGGCCTGACTTGCCTCAATCGGATTCACAACCAGCCAAGCTCGTCCGCGGTCTCTCGCTTTCCGACTCCATTCTGCTGCTTGCCGGCGGCATCATCGGCTCCGGAATTTTTCTGACAGCGCAGGATGTTGCCGCCAACACCCGTTATCCCTGGCTGTTTCTCGTCATCTGGATTATCGGGGTGTCGGTAACGCTGCTCGCCTGCTTCGCCTTCGCCGAGTTTGGCGGGATGTTCCCTCATGCCGGTGGGCAATACGTTTACATGCGCGAAGCTTACGGCGACGCCGCCGGATTTCTCTACGGCTGGATGTATTTCACCGTCAGCGCCACCGGCACCATGGCCGCGCTGGGCGTGGGCTTTGCCACCTATCTCGGGCAGGCATTCCCTGCTCTGGAGGCGCAGCGCACCGTGCTCGGGATGGGGCCGGTATCGGTGACACGGGGACATCTGATCGCTCTAGCTGCCATCGCCCTGCAGACACTCATCAATATCTTCGGCGTGAAGAAGGGCGCGATCCTGCAAAACGTCGCCACCTGGGCCAAGTTCGCTACGATCGGCGGCTTTGTTGTGCTTGGGTTGGCCCTGGGCCATGGATCATGGAGCCACTACAACCAGGCCATTCCCGCCGCGCCCGGTTCGCCTTCCATGTTCACGGCGATCGGCATTGCCTTGATCGCGGTCTTCTGGGCCTATGACGGCTGGGTTTACATTACCTTCGTCGCGGGCGAGGTTAAAGACCCGCAGCGCAATCTGCCGCGCTCGCTGATTCTGGGCATGACTCTGGTCGGAGTGGTTTACATTGCCATCAACGCGGTCTATCTTTACGCGCTGCCCATGCGTGAGATCGCCGCGCATGAAACCGTAGCGCAGACCGCCGCTGTAGCCATGTTTTCTCCCCGGATCGCGCCCTGGCTTTCGCTGATGGTGGCGCTCTCCTGCTTCGGCGCGATCGGTCCCTGCCTGATGAGCGGCGCGCGTGTCTATTACGCCATGGCGGAAGACGGCGTTTTCTTTCGCGCGCTGGCGGATGTACATCCCCGCTGGCATACGCCGGTCTTCAGCCTGGTTTTGCAGGCGGTGTGGGCGTCATTGCTTGCCCTGAGCGGAAAGTACGACCAGCTCTTTACCTACGTCATGTTCATGATGGTCCTGAGCTATGTGCTTACCGTTGCAGGCCTGTTTGTGTTGCGGCGCAAAAAACCGCACGCCGAACGTCCTTACCGATGCACCGGCTACCCCTGGCTCCCGGCGATCTATGTGATTTTGGGCAGCCTCTGGGCCATCAACGCGGCGCTGGAAAAGACAAAAGAAACGCTGGTTGGCGCCGCAATCGTGCTGGCAGGAGTACCATTTTATCTTTACTGGAAGCGTCAGCGGGCGGCGAAGACCGTGCCGCAGAGTACGTCAGTCGCGCGATAACCGTCTTGCGATAAAGCCGTCTTTCTATAAAAGAAAGAAAGCCGAATCCCTTATGCAATTTCAAAATTTCGATCTCGAAACCTTCCAATCGCAATTTGAGCGCACGGTGGAGATCAACCTTGCTGATAGTTCCGTAAAGTGCGCCAATGTGAGCGACCTGCTGGCCGGTGAAGATACCCGTCCGCTGCTGGAGCTCCCGCTCTACTACCCCGAAGTGAACGGCACCGGTTTGCTCCGCGAGCGGATTGCTGCGCTTTACTCCAACGCCTCGGCAAACAACGTTCTGGTCACTGTCGGTGCAGCCCAGGCCAACTGGATGACATGCAGCACCTTGCTTGAACCCGGCGACGAGGTGATTGTGGTCTCGCCTGGCTATCGCCAGGTCTGGGGGCTGGCTTGGAATCTCGGCTGCCGGGTAAAAGAAGCGCAGCTCAGGCCGGAGAATAACTGGCGTCTTGACCTCGATGAACTGGAATCGCTGGCCGGTCCAAACGCCAAGCTCATCTCGGTTGTGAACCCCAATAATCCGACCGGCAGCATTCTGTCCGGTGAAGAGATGCAGCGCATCGTTCAGATATGCGAACGCACTGGGGCATGGCTCCACGCCGATGAGGTCTATCGTGGAACGGAGCTGAATGCCAATGAAACTCCCAGTTTCTGGGGAATGTATGACAAGACAATCTGCGTCAATAGCTTCTCCAAAGCCTATGGCCTCGCTGGCTTGAGGATCGGTTGGGTACTGGCTTCGCCGGCGATGGTAGAAGAGCTGTGGCGCAGGCACGAGTATGCGGTGATCGCCGCTGCCGGCCCGAGCATGAAGCTGGCCGAGATCGCATTGCAGCCGGAGAAGCGAAAAATGCTGCTCGATCGCCAGCGCCGCCTCTCGCGCCAGGGCCATACGTTGCTCGAAAACTGGGTGCGCGAACAGGAAGGAAGGTTCTCTGTCAGTCCGGCTGTTGCCACCTCCATCGCTTTTGTGGGTTATCACTTTGATATGCCGTCAGCCGAGCTGGCTGATCACATCCGTAGAAAGGCCTCCGTGCTGGTTGCACCCGGAGCGTATCTGGGAACCGAACACCATCTTCGCATCACCGTTGGCTATGAACCGGCCAGGGTGACCACGGCGCTGGAGAGAATCGGGGCAGTTGCCGCGGAGCTGGCAGGGGCTACCGCCGTGCGGCGATAGCTCTCAAAAAGATAAAAAGGCGGCCACGCATTCCACGACATCAATGCGGAGAGAGGAACAGCCATGCCCGCAACAACCGAATCCGTCCTCATCGAACGCAATGGCAAAATTCTTAGCGTCGTCATCAACCGTCCGCAGGTCAGGAACGCCGTAGACTCGGCGACCGCCAGCGCCCTCGGCAAGGCCTTTGAGCAATTAGATCGTGACGAGGAGCTTTGTGTCGCCGTCTTGTCAGGATCGGGCGGAGCGTTCTGCGCCGGCTTCGATCTGCGTGAAGTCGCCGAAGGCCGCCGCACTACAGTAGAGCAGACCGGTTCCGGCCCGATGGGGCCAACCTGGCTGCAACTAAGCAAGCCGGTCATCGCGGCCATTGAAGGCCACGCCGTTGCCGGAGGTCTGGAACTCGCGCTGTGGTGCGATCTGCGCATCGCCGCCCGTGATGCTGTGCTCGGAGTATTCAATCGCCGCTTCGGCGTACCGCTAATCGATCTGGGCACGGTCCGCCTTCCCCGCCTGATCGGCCAGAGTCGCGCGCTGGACCTGATCCTGACCGGGCGCGCCGTGTCCGCTGAGGAAGCACTGCAGATGGGGTTGGTCAACCGCGTGGTCGAGCCCGGCCAGACGCTGGCAACAGCCCTTGAACTCGCCCGCACACTTGCCGAATTCCCGCAACGAGGCTTACGGGCCGACCGCAGGTCAGTCTATGAGCAATGGGCGCTGCCATGGGAACAGGCGCGGCAAAACGAGCTCCGCGGCGGCCTCAGCGTTCTGGCTTCAGGAGAATCGAGACAGGGCGCGCAGCGGTTTGCTTCCGGAGCGGGCCGACATGGCAGTTTTGCCAGGAAAGACTAAAGCTGCTTTGGCCCCGCCGGTTCGCAAGCATTCATCATAAAAACAGCCGCAGGAGTTCAATCGGTGCAACCATCAGATTCAGGTCTTGAAAATGTCGGCAAGATTTTCTATGACGCGAATTTCATTCGTGACCTCGGTATTCGCCTGGAAAGCGTCGGCGCCGGGACCTGTGAGACCACGCTCCAGGTTCAGGAACGGTTGCGCCAGCAGCATGGCTTTGTGCACGGCGGCGTGATTGCCACCCTGGCTGACCATACCACCGGCGGCGCGGCCCGCTCGGTGTCAGGGGAGCGCGATGTTCTCACCGTTGAATTCAAGATCAACTACCTGCGCCCAGCCCGCGGCGATCGCCTGCACTGCACAGCCACCGTGCTGCGAGCGGGACGCACCGCGATTGTGGCCGAGGCGCTGGTCTTCGCCGGCCCGCCGGAGCAGGAAGAGCTTGTCGCCAAACTGACGGAAACGCTCTTTGTTGTCGAAGACCCAAAGAATCGCGGCGGGCGCGGGACAGGAAAGCTGCCCGCTTCACTCCAATAGCCAATCGTCGGATAGCTGACAACTGGCAATACCAAGAACAAAGTATTGCTTGGCGGGCGAAAATCCTGTACTGTACTTACGCTTTTTCTTTGTCTAATGGATCGGCGGCGAAAAGTGCCTGCCAACTGAATGCGCCGTAAGGAGTGCGTAATGAAAGGGCTATTAGCATTTGCAGTATCGGTCTTAAGCTTGACCGGAGCGGTGGCAGCACAGGATACGCCTCAGTGGCAGACGGACCACGTGAAAGACGCCTTCCTGGGCACGGAGCAGATTCAATACCGGTTGGAAGGCAAATACCTGGCCACACCCTTTACCAAGCCGTCGACGCCGGCGATGTACCTGCAATGCACGCCTGGGCCGAATAATCACGGCAAGTATGAGGGCAAGCTGGAGAGCGCTTTCCTGTTTGTCGGCGACACCGATGACCGCCACGCCCGCTATGAGCGCAGGGCGCATGTCCGGGAAACCACGGTCGTCACGCAATACCGCCTGGACGACGGCAAAGTACACACGCAGTACCTGAGCCACTCACCGGATTTCAAGATGATTTCTCTCGAGCCGGAGGGCTGCAACGATTGCATGATCAATGACCTGTTTTACGGCCACATTGTCTCGCACAAGGAGAATACCTCCCCGCAGATCAGGAAAGTTGTGCTCAACATCCCTGAACCGCGAGGTGGAAATGTGGTGATCCAGTTTGATCTGCCAGACGTTACGGAAGTGGCGCGGACCTGCGGCTTGAGTTACCGCAAATAAACTGGAAGCCTCGGGCGCTAAGCTTTCTTTACCAGTTCGAGTTCAATCTTTTTGGCTTCAGCGTCAAGCCGGCTGATGCGGAAGCTGCGTATCTGTCCGGCTTGCGCGGATTGAGGTTTCGCCTCGGTCGCGCCGCCGCTCTTCCACTTTGCTTGCAGCATCGAACTCAGCGACGAAAGGTCAGCCTTGGCTTCTTTTGGCTTGCCCTCCGCAGGTGAAACCGTCTCTGGCGAAGATGCCGGCATGCGACAGCTGGCAAAAACTCCTTCGCCCAACTCGACGCGGGCACTGTCGCCGGACACGTCGGTCATCCGCCCACTGACCACGTCGCCTTCTTTATGTTCGGCGATATATTCGTCCAGGCTCGAAGGCGCCATCTGCTTGATGCTCAGCCGCACGTTTCTCTTCGCCGTATCCACTTCCAGCACTTGCGCCTTCACGATCTGGCCTGCTTTCAGCACGTCCTGGGGATGATTGATGCGCTTTTCCGCGCTGATCTCGCTTACGTGAATCATGCCCTCAATGCCTTCGCTCAGCTGCACAAACGCCCCAAACTTGGTCAGGCTCACAACCGGGCCTTCAATCACCGAGCCCGCAGGAAACTTCCGCGCAACTTCAGCCCACGGATCACCCAGTGCCTGCTTCAAGCCAAGCGAGATGCGCCGCTCCGCGGGGTTCACGCCCAGAATCACCGCTTCCACGGTCTCGCCGGACTTGACCGCGTCGCTCGGCTTGCGCACCTTCCTGGACCATGACATTTCGGAGACGTGAATGAGACCCTCAACACCGGCTTCCAATTCGACAAACGCTCCAAAGTCCATCAGGCGGGTTATCACGCCGCGCACGCGCTCGCCCACTTTGTATTTTTCCGCTGCAGCGTCCCACGGATGCGGCTGCAGCTGCTTCATCCCCAGCGAGATGCGGCGCTTTTCGTGGTCAACCTTGAGCACCCTGGCTTCAATCGCCTGGCCCACGGACAGCACGTCCGCCGGCTTATTGACGCGGCTCCAGGAGATATCGCTCACGTGCAGCAGGCCATCCACCTCGCCAATATCGACGAAAGCTCCGTACTCGGCGATGCTTCGCACGACGCCGTTGAGCGTATCGCCTTCCTTGATCTCCGAGTAGCGGCGCTCGCGGTTCGAGCGCTCCTCTTCTTCCGCAATGACACGCCGGTCAACCACCACGTCTTCATCGGCGACGTCGAGTTTGGTAATGCGGCAGCGGACTTCCTGGCCTACCATCTTTTCCAGGTCGGCGGCATCGCGCACGCCGCTGCGCGAAGCCGGCATGAAGGCGCGCACGCCGATATCGATGCTCAGTCCGCCTTTCACCGCTCCAATCACCGTGCCCACGATCGTTGCCCGTTCAGCAAAGGCCTTCTCCAGTGACGCCCAGTCAGTGGGGCGGGCGATTTTGCCGCGCGTAAGGTCGTAGTAGCCCTCCGGGCCGCGGCCCTTCACCGTGACCAGGAGCTTGTCACCAACCTTGACCGTCTCGTTCGCACGCAGGGCGGTGAGCGGTAAAACTCCTTCAATCTTGAATCCAATATCCAGCACTACGGAATCGGCAGTCACTTTGACCACGACGCCTTCTACACCCTTGCTGCCTTCCTGCACTGTGCGCGCGTGGCTCTGCTCGTATTGTGAAAGCAGGTCTTTGAATGACTCGTCGGGCTCGCCGGCGGGTTGGTTGGCTTGGGAGATTTCAGGATCGTTTGGATTGGACATTGGAAGCGACAGTCTCGGCGTGAATTTGGGATCTATCACCTGAGCAGCAAGCCCAATCACCGGGCGAGCTGCTTGCTGCAAGCGCACGGAATTTCAGATCGAGCAATTCCTTGAGCGGTTCGGAGCACAGCGACAGAAACTAATGGTGAGCGCGGCTGGATTCGAACCAGCGACCCACGCCTTAAAAGGGCGTTGCTCTACCAACTGAGCTACGCGCCCACACTCTTACTAATCTAACATAGCCTTTCGCGGGCGTCCGGCGGCTGGAGCAAGCAAAAGAGCAGCGCGAATCTCTCCGAGCTGCTCTCCTGTTCTTATGATTGCCGTTTCGATCAGAAACGAATTTGCGGCCCAAAAGTGGCGCGAAGGTTATTGGTGGTGCCGCTGTGCAGGAACATGATCTCGTCACCTGCTTCCAGACGGATTCCAAACCAGCCATGATTGAATTCCACGCCTCCGCCAGGATAGGCAACGGCGTTGGTATCGCCGTCAACAATGCCATTGATCTGGTTGTTGATGACGCCGGCAGTCACCGGACCGCCCACGCCGAAGTTAACAAAGCCGCCCTTGACCAGTGCGAAGAACCTCGTAGAACCGGTGGTTTGGATTTTCAATCCGAACAAACTGTGCAGCACTCGCACGTCAGAGCGGACCGTGGCTGAGATAACGCCGTTATTGATGGTCTGTGTCTTATTGCGTTCAAAGTCATAGGCCATCTCGCCTTCCAGAACGTAGTGTTTGCGAACGTTGATTCCCAACCGGCCGCCTACACCAAACATGTTGAGGCTGGCCGGCTGCAGCCGTGTGAAATCGAAATAGAGGCCAAGATTGCCGTGGTTCTTATCTTCAGTTGTTGTAGTGCCCTGCGCTGAGGCTGCAGGGGCTATTACCGCAAAACACAGCGTTAGCACGCCCAGAATTGCGTAACGTTTCATGTTGTAGCTTCTCCAGTCTTCCTGTGAAGTCTAAATCTTAGAACCGGATTTGGGGCCCACCCATGAATTTAAAGTTATGCTGGGCACCGTTGTCAAAGAAGATCTCATCGCCGGCTTCCAGACGAATGCCCAACCAGCCGGCATTGAATTCCACGCCCCCGCCCGGGTAAAGGACGCCGTTGGTGTCTCCGTTAAGAACATTGGCCACCTGGTTCGTAAAATTGCCCACGGTAACGCCGGTGTTGCCACCCCGGAAATTCAGGAATCCGCCCTTTACAACGGCAAAGACGCGCACCGGGCCTGTAGACTGAATTTTGGGACCAAAGAGCCCATGCAGCAGGCGCAGGTTCGAGCGGATGGTTGTGGTATTGCCGGAAAGGTCAGTGATGCTTGCTGTGGTGTTTTGTTCGAAGTCGTAGGCCATCTCGCCTTCCAGAACAACATGTGGTGCAATGTTGACGCCAAGGCGGCCGCCGACTCCAAAGAAGTTCTGTTTGGCAAATTGCAGCCTGGTGTAGTCAAAATACACGCCGAAATTGCCGTGATTTTTGTCGTCCTGGGCGGAGGCCGCGGGGGCGATCATCGCGAAACACACACCAAGGGCGCATAGAAGTGCAAAACGTTTCATGTTGTAGCTTCTCCCGTTCTAGAGTTTGTGGTAGCTCCAATCCACACTAGAGCCTCACAGCTTTGGGAACGGAAAGCGTCAGAGCACGGTGGATTACCAGATACGATGCCTGTTCGAGAAACGAGGTGGGCTGCTGACGTTCTCTCTTCACATGCCGGGAAATGCCACTTTTTTTACGCACGTGCAGTTTACACCGCCTTAATCCACGCATTAAACTCATGAGCATCAAACCCGCATGCCCAATGCGTGCCGGGCGCGTAGCGGAGGACCTGATATGCCGAACGGTACCCTGGATCTGATGAAGCTCGATGGCCAACCCCAAACCTGCCAGATCATGTTTGAGCAGAATGCCGGGGGCACTTTTGTAGCCCGCGTTGAATCCGATGAACTGGTTCCCTTCTTGCACGAAGAAATGCGGGTGGAATTGCCTACCGCCGAATCGGCCGCACAGCGCCTGAAAAAGGAAAACCGTGTTCGCCTGCAAAACGTCTTTTTAGAAGAGAACAACCTGCACGCGGTGATGGACTACATGGAAGAAGACATCGAGTAGGTTTTAATCCGCAGAAAGCCCCCGGCCCCTGGCTCCCAATTTCACCTTCAGGTCTTCCGCGATCTGCTTGCCGTGGAAGCGGCCGTTCTCGATAAAGATTTCGCCGGTCCTGGCGCCCGCCACAATCACTCCGGCGACGTAGATGCCAGGCACGTTGCTTTCAAAGGTCTTGGGATCGCACACTGGACGCATCTCCGGAAAGGTCAGCGTAATGCCCAGCGACGTCAGAAAATCGTAGTCTGGATGGTATCCGGTCAGTGCGAAGACAAAGTCATTCTTGAGCACGCGCTCGCCTTCGGGTGTCTTGATTCGCACTGATTCCGGTTTGATCTCGAGCACGCAGCTGTTGAAGTAGGCCGTGACCTCGCCGTTCTTGATCCGGTTTTCGATGTCCGGCTTGATCCAGTACTTCACGTTCTTATGGATCTCCGGCCAGCGATGCACCATGGTCACGCGCGCTCCGCGCCGCCACAACTCCAGCGCAGCGATAGCCGCAGAATTCTTGGCCCCGACAATCAGTACGTCCATGTCGTAATACGGATGCGGCTCCTTGTAATAGTGCATCACCTTTGCCAAGTCCTCGCCGGGAACCTGCAAGTAATTGGGCAAATCGTAAAACCCTGTGGCCACCACCAACTTTCTGGCTTCGTATTCATGAAGCTGGCTGTAGCCGTCGCGTGCGATCACTTGGAAAGTGCCATCACTGCCATTCACAGCCAGTACCTGCTGATACTGCCTGAGGTCAAGCTGGTAGTGCTGAGCGACCTGACGGTAGTACTCCAGAGCTTCATGGCGGTTGGGTTTCTGGTTGGCCGTGGTAAAGGGAACGTCGCCAATCTCCAGAAGCTCCGGCGTGGTGAAAAAGACCATGTTCGCGGGATAGTGAAACAGCGAGTTGACCAGGCAGCCTTTATCCACCAGCGCTACGGTAAAGCCGGCGCGCTGCGCCTCAATCGCCGATGCCATGCCGGTTGGTCCGGCGCCGATCACCAATACATCAAAGCTGTTGCCGCGGTGCTCCATGCAGCTTTCATTTTACAGAGTGAAGAGTAGGACTGTCGGCATGAAATTCAATCCGATGGCACTTGTTATCTGCCGGCAGCGAGCCCGGGGTCCCCAGCACGCGCGCTCTTCGCGTGATGGGGCAGGAGCCCGACTTGCGCGGCGAGCTGCCTGCTGCAAGCGCCCGAAGATTTTTCATCGGAACATACTCTATGGCGGTTTGGAGCGAAGCGACAACTAATCGAGAGCGCCGCGCTAGTTGGTAATTTCGAGGATTGTGATGTCGCCAAAAATGTCTTTGATTTCGTCCCACACCACGCGGCGAACCTCCGGCGCGTCCGGCATGCCGTGCTCGCGGAGAAACATTTCCATGTTCAGGAACAAATGACCTTGATCGTCGGTGTAGAAACCGGGGATCAGGGGAATAAGATCACTCATGCAAGTATCGACACCACAATAAGTGTAGTGAGTTTCGATGCCGTATCGTTTCATGCCCGTCTTGAGGTAATGCCCGGCAGACTACAACCCTTAGTTCGCGTGAACTAGACCATCAAAAATCCCGCATCAACTCTGGATATCTGTAAACTGCACAAAAAACACCAGCCATTCGGAAAGGAAAACTTTTGCATGAAAACGACTGCAAAATTGCTGTGTCTGAATTTTGTTCTTCCAGCGGCTTTGCTGGCCGCTGGATGCGGCGGACACACAACCACGCAGACCGTCAACGCCAATAATCCAGGCGATCCTGCAGCGCCTACAGCGCCCGGTTCGAGCGGGAACCCTAACGCAACCACAGTTCCCAACATCCAGAAGCTCCGCGGATGGGAGAACTGCACCGCCTGCACCGGGTCGCCGCACGCGGTCTATTCGATGGCGCAGGGCGTTGCGTCGCCTTCGGAAAGCGGAGCGTCCTCCAGGTTCCAGATGCTTCCGGGAACCCTGCCCTTCGGCGGAGCATTGTGGTTCAAATTCCTCGGCTCTGCCGATAGCGCCACGCATTTTGTCTACGATCTCTACTTCTATACCGACAGCCCTTCGGCTCCGCAGGCCCTGGAATTCAACGTGAGCCAGAGCATGGGGAAAGGGCACTATGATTTTTCCACGCAGTGTGATCTGACCGATCAGCGCGTATGGCGCGTGTGGGACCCCATCCACCAGAATTGGGTAGCAACAGCCGTGCCTTGTGTGCAGCCTCCAGCGAAAACATGGAACCACTTGGTTTGGGAATTCGAACGTAACACTGCGGGACAAGCAGTTTTTACGGCGGTGACTCTCAACGGCAATCGTGGCGTGGTGAATATGACCATGCCGCATACCCCAGATCAGCGCAGCGGAATCGACGTGGCATTCCAGGCCGATGCCAACCGCACCGCAACGCCGTTCGCCGTCTGGCTCGACAAGATCAGCCTGACCTATTGGTGATCACGCGCGGAGGCTCTCGGTCGAAACTCTATGGCAATGCTGCCAGAGCCTGCTCCACATCAGCCTTGAGATCGTCGATCAATTCCAGCCCCGTATAAAGCCGCACCAGCCTGTGCGCATACGGCGGGCGCTTGGGCGAACCCAGATCATAGGTCATCACCAAGCTGGTCACGCCGCCCCAGCTATAGCCGATCTTGAATAGCGCGAGGGCATCCACAAATCGGAGCACCTGCTCTTTGCTGAAGCGACGGTCGAGCACGATGGAAAACAGGCCAGACGAACCGGTAAAGTCGCGCTTCCAGAACTCGTGTCCAGGACATGACGGCAACGCCGGATGCAGCACCAGTTCGACCTCCGGCCGCCCGCTCAACCATCGCGCGAGTTCCAACGCAGATTGCTCGACCGCCTTAAGGCGCACGGCCAGGGTCTTCATTCCCCGCAGCGCCAGGCTGCAATCGTCGGGAGAAGGAGGACAGCCGATCCCCTGATACGTCTCACCCAGCAGCTCAAGGATCTTCGGATCGCGTACTGTCACCGAACCCAAGAGCAGGTCGCTGTGGCCACCTACATATTTGGTCAGCGCCTGCATGGTTACGTCGACACCGTGGGCCAGGGCGTCAAAATAAATTCCCGCGGCCCAGGTATTGTCCATCACCACCAGAGCGCCGTGCCGGTGCGCGGCCTCTGCAATGGCGGGAACGTCCTGAACCTCCATGGTGAGGGAGCCGGGACTTTCGACCCACACCAGCCGCGTGTTGGTCTTGAACTCTGAGCTGATGCCCGTGCCGGCTCCCGGTGGATAGTAGCTCACCTCAACGCCGAAGCGCCGCAGCACATGATTGGAAAACATTCGGTTGGGACCATAGATGCTTTCCGGTAGCAACACGTGATCGCCGGCCTTGAGCAGCGCAAGCTGGATCAATGAAATTGCTCCCTGCCCACCCGCGGTAATGATCGTGCGAAAGCCGTTCTCCAGTTCGCACACTTTGGCGGCGAGTTCGAGCGTAGTCGGCGTGCCGTAAAGCCCGTAGGTGTAACCGACCACATGCTGGTTCCAGTGATCGCTGGCCGCGTCGGCGCGGGGAAAGAGCACAGTTGAAGCGCGATAGACGGGCGTGGAGAGCGAGCGAAAGCCTTCTGGAACCTGGGCGTCAGAGTGGATCAGCTTGGTCTTCCAGTCTTTGTTCTTGGACCTTTTATTCTTCGACATGGCGAGAATTGTAGCGTGAGTCGTGGAGCGCTGTATGGCGGCATACCATCCGCAACTCAGCCTGCATTTGCGCCTCTATGAAGGTGACAAATTCAAAACTCTGGTGTCTAAGAAATCCGGGTACAATTTCCTTTAGAACATCAGCGCTGGCAATGAAAGCGCCCGGTAAATCCTGTCCCAGTTCGTGCCATGTAAGGGAGTGATGCCATGAAGACTTTGCCCGGGTTCACCCTTGTCTTGTTTTTTCTCCTTCCTATGCAAAACCAGAATCTGGGAATGGTCTGGGGCGACGTCCTGGATATGCGCGGCAAACCCATTGCCGAGGCTCTTGTGGTCTATACCAACACGGCCAACCACAAAACGTATAGCGCGAAGACCGACGCGCTGGGCAAGTTCAAGATCATTGGCCTGATCCTCGGGGAGTATGACGTAAAAATCACCCGGTCGAGCGGCCATCAGATTTATACCGGCCACAAGCGGGTCTACGCCATCGACCGGCAAGGCATGAACGCCATTGAAGTCGATCTTTCCCTGATCCCCACGAAAGCGTCTCTGGCCCCCTTTCTGGGGGTGAAGGCCGACGAGTTGCAAAAAGAACCATGGCGCACTCTGGGCGATGACACAACACGCCGTTTGACCCCGGAGCAGCGCGCTGAGCTCAAGAAAGAAAACGAACTGGTAGCGGACTACAACTCCCTTACACCCGAGACACAGGAGGCGATCAAAGCCCAGGATTGGCAACAAGCCGCAACCTTGTTGCAACAGCTCATTAAGATCGCTCCCTACAAATGGGAGCTCTACCAGAACCTGGGACTCATCCTGCGCAACCTGGGCCGATTTGACGAGGCCGTGAAATCTTTTGAAACAGGTATTCAGGTCGCGCCGGCCAGCCAGGAACTGAAAAGGGACGATGCCAGGATGAACGCGGCAATCGCGCAGATGCAGATCAGCGAGGGCGAAGCTCTTCTTGCTTTGGACAAACTGGGGGCTGCCGCGGCTCAGTTTCGCTCCGCTGCCAGGCTTGATCCCAAGCCTGCCATTGCCTATCTGCATCTTTGCGCCACCGAGTACAACAGCGGCCATGGCGATGCAGCGATTGCCGCGTGCTCGCATGCGTTAGAGGCCGAACCAGGCCGCACGGAGAGCTACCAGGTGTTGGGTGGGGTCGAAAGTAACCTGGAACACTATCACGATGCCCTTGCGGCCTATGAGAAAGGCATTGCCGTGGCGCAGGACAACGTCAGCGCCAGCCGGCCGTCGCCAAAATCCAACATCAATTCCAGGCAGTTTTCTGATCCGACGCGCGCACTCGCCGAACAAACGCGCGCCGGACAGATGATGCAGTCCGCCGGCAATATCTATTTTTTGTTGAAGAAGTATGACAAGGCGGCGGAGATGTTCCGTCAGGCGGCAGGCCTTCATCCTTATCCTGCTTTACCGCTCTTTAACCTCTGTGCCGCCCTCTATAACATGAATCGTTTTTCCGCGGCGGCTAGTGCCTGCGATCGCGCAATCGAGGCCGACGCCAAGATGCCCGATCCGTATTTTGTAAAGGCATCAGCTCTGTATGGCGAGGCAGCGAAGCAAGGCAAACGCAGAGCACCGCATGAAGCTGCGGCGGCGCTGGAAAAGTATCTGCAGCTTGCTCCTGAAGGCCCCTATGCCGGCGATGCCCGGGCGATGCTGCAGGAAAGGTAAGAACAACCGGATCGAAGAATCGCAAGCGGTTTGGAGCGAAGCGACAATACTAAAGGTCCTCGGTCATGCCCGGCACCTGCCAGCCATCGTATTCGCCATGGTGATCGTCCGCGAACAGATCAAGCTCGGTCTGCAGCTCCGGCAGCTCTTCTATCGGCCCCGGCTGCCGCACGTGTAATAAGTATCTTTGCTCGGTCCCATCCAGGGTCATTGAAACCAGGGTCCAGCCGCGTTGCTCCAGGCGCCTGGCAGCGGCCTGAAGGTCGGCCTGCTCGGGAAAGAAAAAATAATGGTCCAGCGATTCCGCGTTGGCCAGTGCGTGATCGAGTTTTTCGTCTGTCTCAGAGCGGCGTGGCCTGAATCCCAGAAGCTTTCGGATGCCCTCAAACATAGTCTTTCTCAATTCTAGAACGCCCGCACTTTTCGAATCTTGCGCGCCTACCCGAGTTAGGCGGCGCAGCTGTTTCATTTCGGAAACACGTTCTTTGCGCGATATAATTTCTAGTTTTGCTTCGCGCCTTCGCGAGGCATGCACATCGCACTGACACAGAGGACACATGGCACAGCAGTTTCGTCAGGAAAAAGACTCGATTGGCATCAAGGAAATTCCCGCAGACGTCCATTACGGCGTACAGACCGCGCGCGCAGTGGAGAACTATCCCATCTCCGGCATGCGCGCCAACCCAGCGCTGATTCGCGCTATCGGCATGGTGAAGTATGCTGCCGCGCAAGCCAACAAGGAGCTTGGCCTGGTGGATGACAAGCGCGCCGACGCCATCATGAGCGCCGCCAAAGAGGTCGTAGACGGCAAATGGGACGCCTCGTTTGTGGTCGACGTCTTTCAAGCCGGGGCCGGTGTGAGCTTCCACATGAATTCGAATGAGGTCGTCGCCAACCGAGCAACCGAGTTGATGGGCGGCAAACTGGGCGAATACACGGTCCATCCTAACGATCACGTGAATTACGGACAATCGACCAACGACGTTTTCCCCACCGCCATGCGCGTGGCCACGCTGCTGGAGTTGGAAAACCTATATCCCGTGCTCGATGGGCTGGCCGCGGCGCTGGAAGCCAAGGGTAAGGAGTTTTACAACATCATGAAGTCCGGCCGCACGCACATGCAGGACGCAGTACCGATCCGACTGGGCCAGGAATTTGCAGCTTTCGGCGTTGCAATCCGCAAAGCGATCGCCGACATTCGCCACGCGGCAGATTCGTTGCGCGAACTCGGGCTTGGAGGCTCGGCCGTGGGCACCGGCATCAACACGCATCCAGATTATCGCGTGAAAGCCGTGGCCCATCTTGCCAGGATTTCCGGCCAGAAGCTCGCGCCCGCGGCGGACATGCGTTGGGCCATGCAATCGAACTCCTGCATGGCGCAGGTATCGTCGGCGTTGCGCAACCTGGCCCTGGAGATCATCCGCATCTCCAATGATCTGCGCCTGATCTCTTCCGGCCCCAACACCGGCTTTGCTGAGGTCAATCTTCCCGGCCTGCAGCCCGGCTCATCCATCATGCCGGGCAAGATCAATCCCGTGATGCCGGAACTGGCAGCGATGGTTTCGTTTCAGGTCGTCGGCAACGATACGGCGGTCGCTATGGCGGTTCAGGCCGGCCAGCTTGAATTGAACGTGATGATGCCGACCATGGCTTATAACGTCCTGCAGTCCATTTCGATCCTGACCAACATGCTGCGGGTCTTCACCGATAAATGCATCAAAGGCCTCACTGCCAACGAAAAGCGTAATGCCTTCTACGCGCAGAGCACGGTCTCACTGGCGACGGCGCTCAATCCCTACATCGGCTATGCCAAAGCAGCGGAGATTGTGAAGGAGTCCGTGGCCACCGGCCGTTCGATCATCGAGATTGCCCGGGACCAGAAGCTGCTGAGTGAAAAAGAGATTGAAGAGATCCTCGATCCGGTTAGCATGACCGAGCCGCAGTATCCCAAAGAGGCGGCGAAGCATCGCGAGGAAATCAAAAAGAAGGGGTAAAAACTCGCCGTAAAGCGCATGCTTGCCTCACTCATCAGAAAAGTCGATTCAGAGAGAGTCTGATCCGGGGCTGAATGCTGAGTGCTGAGTGCTGACTGCTTTTCTTCAACAGGCCCATCTCAACAAACAAGCTCCCACCGTAAACCCTGCGCCCACCGCCGCGATCAGCACCAGATCGCCCTTCTTCAACCGCCCTTGCTGGCGAGCGCTTTCGAGAGCCAGCGGAATAGTGCCTGCGGTGGTGTTGCCAAATTCGTCGATGTTGATAATGATCCGCTCTTCGGGCAAGCCAAGTCGCTCAGCCGACGACATGATGATCCGTCGATTGGCCTGATGAGGCACGAACAGCGCCACATCTTTGCCGGTGTACCCGTTGCGCTTGAGCACCGCCTCAGAGGTTTCGGCCATTTTTCTTACCGCGTACCGGAAGACAGCCTGGCCGTCCTGGTGAACGTAATGCATCTTGCGGTCAACGGTTTCGTGGCTGGAAGGATTGCGGCTGCCGCCGCCGGGCATGTAGAGCGAGCAGGCGCCTGAGCCGTCGACTTCGTGAATGAAATCGATCAGGTAATTGTCGTCTGTAGCCGGCTCAACGATCACGGCGCCGGCGCCGTCACCGAAAATCACGCAGGTAGCGCGGTCCTGATAGTTGATGATGGAGCTCATCACGTCAGAACCGATGGCCATCACCTTCCTGTGCGCGCCGGACTCAACAAACTTCACCGCGGTCTGCAGGGCATAGACAAAACCTGAGCAGGCAGCAGAAATATCGTAACCCCAGGCCCCCTTGGCGCCGATCTTGTCCTGCACAATGCAGGCCGTGGCGGGGAAAAACATGTCGGGCGTAACCGTGCCCAGAAAGATGGCTTCAAGTTCGTTCGCCGGAATACCGCGCTGCTGCAGCGCCTCTTTTGCCGCTGCAATGGCCAGATCGGATGTGGCCATGCCTTTCTCCACGATGTGACGCTGGCGAATCCCAGTGCGTTCCATGATCCATTCGTTGGAGGTTTCGACCATCTTTTCCAGGTCGGCATTGGTCAGAAGGCGGGGCGGGGTGAATGTTCCAAGGGCAGAAATTTTCGCCCGTACAAGGTTGGCCAAATGGGTTTTCTCCAGATCGGTGAGGTTAACCTAACATTGTATGCGGTTTTATATGGAACGGAAATTGTTTTGCTGGAAATTCGAGGGCTGTGCAATTTTCAAGGCTGTACGTCAGACGCTCATGGGCGTGCGGTGCAAAAAATCCGATCTCAAACGATCTTCTTTAGATGGGAGCGTAGCGACAAAAATTAAAAACCGGGCACCCCGCTGCACACGCACTAGCCCGTTACCGTTGCTTCCTTCCGGACCTGGCGGGGTTGGCGGGATTGCGTCGCGCGGGACCCGGCGATTTCAATTCTAACATTGCAGCCGGGGTTACGTTCGTTCAACAGCACCCGGTTTCAGCTTTCTTCCGGGCCCTAATTCGAGGAGAATGAACCAGGATGTCCACGCGCACCATCAATCTGGCCGCTACCAAAGTGTCTTCCGGCAGCGCCGAACGTTTTTTCCAATGGTCGCTCTATCTCCTGGTGGTGGTGGGGTTCACCGCGCTCATGGGCACCAACAAGCTCGATCTGCCCTCGCTGGCCCTGGTGCTGCCGGCCCTTCTGCTTCGCGTGATCCTGCTGCTGATGCGGAAATCATTTGTGATTTCTGAACGCTGGACCACCTACCTGACCATCCTTTACTTCGCTTTTTACGCGGCTGACTACTTTTATTTTTCGCAGAGCTTCATCAGCGCGACCGTGCACATGGTGCTGTTCAGCATGGTCATCAAAGTTTTTTCCGTGCGTCGCGACCGCGACCTGGTTTACCTGGCTGTACTTTCGTTCCTGATGGTGCTGGCTGCCGCCGTGCTCACCGTGGATACGCTCTTTCTGCTCACCTTCTCGCTGTTTATTCTGGTGGCCATTGCCACCTTCATCAGCATGGAGATGCGCCGCTCTGAGCGTGATTCGCTGGCTGCGGGCGTTCCTGCCCGGCAAGACGTCAGGTTCCACAGTTCACTGGCCGGAATCTCCGCTATCCTGGGGCTGCTTACGCTGGCTGGCGCAGCCTTGATCTTCTTTATTCTCCCGCGCGTAAGCTCCAGCGGCTATCTGCGCAACCTGGGCATTCAAAGCTCCATCATGACGGGTTTCAGCCAGGATGTGAGCCTCGGCGGTATTGGGCAGATCCAGCAATCCAGCAACGTGGTAATGCACATCCAGGTGCTCGATGGAAAAATGCCTGAAAGCCCGAAATGGCGCGGCGTCGCTCTGGCCAACTTTGACGGCCGGCGATGGTACAACACTCCGGAAACCGCGACGGTCCACGGCTTATATAACTCGCCTCTCGATCTGACTCATATCAGCAATTTTTCCTTTTATTCCGCGGCCCAGAGCGTTCCCCATCTGCCCAGCTTGTCGTATCGCGTCGTTATGGAGCCGGTGGGGTTGAACCTGTTCTTTCTTGCCCCTGCGCCGTTGAAAATCAACGGCGACTATCGCCTGGTGGAGATCAGATCTGACGGCTCCATTTACAGCAATCGCCTGATTGAAAACGGCGCTCCGGGCGAGAGTGACAATCCGCAGAGCATCGGCGCTTATACGGCAGAGGCCGACACACGCAATCCTGACCCTTACGTGCGCGATTCAGTCTCCCGCGACTATCCGCCGCGCGTCGCCGTGCTTTACCTGCAGCTGCCGCGTCTCGATCCCCGCATTCCGCAACTGGCCCGGCAAATCAGTGCGACGGCAGGATCGAATTACGCCCGCGCCAAGGCTGTGGAGCGGTATTTGCAAACCAATTTCGGCTATACGTTGGAATTGCCCGGCCTGCGTGAAGCTGATCCGCTGGCGCATTTCCTCTTCGAACGAAAAAAGGGCCATTGCGAGTATTTTGCGTCGTCCATGGCCATCATGCTGCGCACCCTGGGGATACCGGCGCGCGTGGTCAACGGATTCCGTGGAGGAGAATACAACGACCTTACCAGCAGCTACATTGTGCGCGAGAAAGATGCGCATTCCTGGGTGGAAGCTTATTTTCCTGAATACGGCTGGGTAACTTTTGATCCTACGCCCGCCGGGCCCGCTGCCGGCCCCATGACGGGCTGGTCCCGCATTGCGCTTTACATGGATGCGGCGCGGCAGATGTGGCGGGAATGGATTGTCAACTATGACTTCAGCCACCAGGCCCGCCTGCGCACCGAGATCAGCACCAAGACCGGCAATGCTCAATCCAGCTTCCGTAGCTGGTTATGGACGAAGTACCGTTCTCTGGTTACGCTCACGGAGAACTGGCAGCGCCGGCTGGAGAGGCTTTCGCCGTTCCAGATGGCGATGTGCTGCGTACTGGTCGGGTTCCTGGTCGCGCTGCCCTTCATGCCCAAGGCCTGGCGGCGCATCCAGCGCAGGCATATGATGCGCAATCCGCAACGCGCGCCCCGCACCTCTGCCAGCTTCTGGTACATGCGCATGCTGAAGATGATGGCAAGACGCGGCGCGCGCAAAGAGCCTTCACAAACTCCGGAAGAATTCACGGCCTCCATCGCTGACCCGCTGGTAAGGCAGCATGTGGAACGCTTCACCGAGCACTACGAGCGCGCCCGCTTTGACGAATCAGTGGAAGACGCGCAGAAGTTGCCGGAGCTGTTCGAAGAGATGGCGGCGCGCAAGTAGGCTGCGCTACCAAAGCATCTTAACAACTACCTTTGGGGATGGGAGAATTAAGCTGGAGTGCGGCATACGACGGCAGATGGTGATATATGGCGGCGTGGAACGGATTCGCCAGCGCCCTGTGGGCGAATTGAGTTGGAGTAGCGTAAGCGCTGCTGCATCCATCGAAACAGTCTAACTTACTGATAATACGTGGCCGCCGGCAAAGGATTAGGCCGCCAAGTGACAACGGCCAAAACAGGCCGCACCTGGCGCGCGTGATCGCAGCCATTGATGCGGGTGAGGCGCAAGTGACAGTATCGCGCCGGAGATGCAATCCAGGTGACATCCCACTGACACCAATTTTTTGTGAACGCCAAAAAAATTGCTGCGTCGACGGTGGCAATTTTTTTCTTCAGAAGAGGGACAGTTCGCACCCCGCACTTTTTTAGTGGTCTTTGATTGAGATTACGCGCCAGCCGTCATCATATTTCGCGAGAGTGGCGATGTAGCGTGATGGAGCAGGAGGAAGCAGGGAAGGAACCTTGAATATCCTTGCTTCTTCGTCCCACTGCACTCGTTCGTTGAGCCCCCGGCCCGCTGCAAACGCAGCAAACTCCCTACCCATATCTGACACTGAAATCTCGCGCTCATATTCCACGAGAGCGCGGGATTCATTCGCCTGTATGCCCGTGACTTTTATATCGCCTCTTTTTCCCAGCAACAAATTAACTTGAGAATGGTCGCAGCCATCGGCCGCCTCGTGGTCATACGGTGCCTCGCCACTCTTGGTCAGCATTTGGTTCCCTGTATCTGTGAGAGAAAGCCGCATCTGCCTCCCCTCGGAGGCGATAGAGATCATTTGTTTCTTGCGCAGGAACGTGTAAACGGTTTCCTTTACCGGAGGAGCGACATAGAAACATTTTGGGCCATAAAAGCCGACATTGAACGGGATGGAGATTTTATCCTGAACGATAGTCTCAGGGTTGGATCGGATCAGGTGCGCGGCCGACTCTCGATCGAGAGAAGCGCAGCCGGCGCAAGTTAATGCGAGTAATACCAGCGATAGCGTGCGCAAGCAATGAGCCTTTCCAGGGGGTTGCGCCAGAAAGATTACTTCAACTCCTGTTTTTTCGCAAACGAGCATTTTCATAAATCGGTCACTGAGAAGCTCGAACCCTTTTCTCTATTTCCACCACGGATGATTTCAGAATGCGCCACCAACCTTTTTCATTCAGCCGATAGGCCTTCAAATACCCGCTTTGGATGTAGCGATTCACTGTACCTCTATCTATTTTCCAGCGCCGCGCAACCCACGCCACGGAGACAGTGTCCTCGGCAAGAATGTCAGCTCCCATCGGATTTACTCTCCTGTTTTATGTGAGATTCACCATGATGCGCAACGATCCAGCACTTTCAATCGGCTATATTTTTGATGGTTAGCTCCCCAGCCTGAGCCATCGCAAATAGAAGTTGCTTTGCGTGCTCCGAGAGCTGAGAGCTACTTGCCTCGGCAATTAAGTGATTAAGGAACCATGACGAGCCGTTTTCGTTTGTAATCACAGCAGCGACTTTTATCAGCGCCGATACAGCTACCACTAGGGCGAGTATGGCATCCTCAGGAATTTCGCCGGAGAAAGATTGTGAGCTGAATGTTGTTCGGGGTTTGTTGTCACTCATGGAAATCGCCCTTCCCTGCCTGCCCTGTCTAGAGCATCTGTTATGTCCTTCTCGAATTGACGGCTCTTTACGTAAGCCCGATTTAGGCTCGTCGGGTAGATGTGAATGCCACCGATGCTGAGTCCAGCGGTGCCGCCTGCATTCATCGCTTCCAGGGCTGGCCGATTCCGAGCTGTCGCGTAGGGATTCATGACGAACTCGCCGTGTTTGAGGACCGCAAGCATCTCATCTGGCTTGCGCCGGATCGAGGCTCTCATCACGTCGACAATGCCGCCATCGTGGAACTGCGCCGGCCCGAACGTGATGGCTGCGCGGCGCTCGCGCTCCGTTTCAATGGAACGAACGTGCTTCTCCGCGTCGTCGATTGCAGGATCAACGCGCTGATTGAAAACGTCCTTGCCCTGGCTCTTGAGCGTTGACAGTTGCTTCTGCGCGTCGTCGCGCAGCTGCTCCAGCTGCTGGAGCGCCGATGCCGAGTCGAGCTGGAAGCTATCGAAGCCATCAGTGATCTGCTTGATGTCAGGAATGATCGTTCCGTCGACATAGGCGTTGGCTTGCTTCTTGCGTTTGCTGCCGCCAAAGATGCCGCCGAAAATGCCGCCGAGCAGCCCGATGATTCCTCCGACGATTGCGCCGATAGGACCGCCAGCCATGAAGCCAATCAGCGCCCCGCTGCCAGCGCCGGCCAGCGAGCCAAGCAAGCCGCCCGAGTTCGATCCCACGCCGAAGCCGATCAACCCTCCGGTCGCGCCGCCAAACAGCGCGCCGGTACCGGCGAGCCCAAGCACGCCATAAAGCGAGCTGAGCACGGGCGCGAGCGCTCCTGAAGTCAAAAGGCTTCCCAGCATTCCGCCCACCTGGCCGACTTTGCCGCCAGCCGATCCAGCCAGCATCAATGCCAGTGGCGTCAATGCTGCCAGGCCTTTTGCGCTGAAGAGACCGCTGAGAATTCCGCCCTTCGATTGAGATTGGAATCCTGCACCAACTGTCGAAGAGAATGATGCACCGCCGATGGCAGACAGGCTCTGCGACGTGATCGCTCCGCTTGCGGAAAATGCACCTGCACTCGCGCTGGTACCGGCAAGAGCACCTGAAAGCCCGGAGCCCGCAGACGAGCCGGCCAATCCGGTGAGCGCCGGGATCGCCGCGCCGGCCGTTCCTCCTGGGACACCCGTTCCGCTCGACGATGTTCCTCCGAACAAGCCACTCAGGAAAGAGCCGCCGCCGAAGATGTTGGAGCCGGTCGTTCCAGGTCCAAAAAGAATGTTGCCGAAGAGGCTGCCGGCAGCCGTCTTCATGATGTTGAGGCTGAGCAACCACTGCGCCACGATCTGGAAGAACAGCGTCTCAATATTCTTGAGAATGCGCTTGCCGATGTTGCCGCTCGTGATGTCGTCGAACACAGACTGCATATCCGAGCCGAGCTGCTCCACCATTTGCTTGTGCTGATTGCGGATCGTCTCGTCTGTCTGCGCCCAAACGGCTGCGCGCCGCGCTTGCTCGGTCTCCGTGATCTGTTGAATCATGTCCTGGTCGCCGGCATATTTGACCAGCAGCTCGCGCTCCTGCTGATCGATCAGCCGCAGCTGCTTATCGCGCTCGATCAGCGCCTGCGCATTCGCCTTCTGCCAAACCATTACACCGATCTCGTGTACGCTCGGCATCTCCAACAATGCCAAAGTACACTGCGACGACAAAAACCAGGCGGCGCATCATACCAGTGTCGTTGCAGGTGACCAGGTCGTCGCGCGGTTCTGGTATAACGCAGGCGACGCCTACCGCGCGATCCGCGTCAACCTGGAGTACTCAACGCCCAGCTTCTGAGGTGGAGTGTGTGAAAGGGCCGGGAAGAAAAACCGGCCCACTTTTGTGTGTTCAGTGGCATAGGAAGTGTAAGTTCTATGCAGGTGAGGCGAATCCATAGCGAACGAAAGGTTTTTACCACCAAAGGCGAATTTAACTGTAGAATGCTTCGCTAGGCCCACCCCTTGGCGACCCAAAGGAAAATGCTTACAGTCATCGTTGTTACGATTGGCATTCCATTTTTGGTCCTCGTTGCCGACTACATGTATCGAGTCGATGCTGGTATGCTTGACGTAATGAGGACGGCTGGACCGGATCTGTGCCTTTTGGGGCTCGGTTCGGTTGGGGCAATCTTCATTGATCCAAGAGTTGCATCTGCGTTTACTCTGCCGCCACAGTTGGCGGGTGTCATCGTAACCGTCGTGATATTCATGCTTCGTGGCATATGTTTTAGGTTCGGGAAAAATGCTACGGGTAAGAGCGCTTTTGCGACGATGTTGTCCGGACTCGCATCAATAACTATAGTCGGGGCAATCTTGATTTATAGCTATTCGCAGCCCTTACAGTCGATCGCAAAATAGAAAGAGAGTAACCCTGTGTTGTCATTCATCATGGTTCTGATTTTCGGATTTCTTGTAGCTGCCGTTCTCGGTGCAATCTATTGGGCGCTTCTTTTTGGGTTGGAGCCATTCCTATACCGTCTGCGCGCCGGATTGCGGGGATCGAGCAGGTCAATGGGGAGCCCCGTCCTTTCAGCCAATGAGGCTGCCCTTAGCACCGCTGGTTACTCGGGCGGTGCGTCCGGCTTCAGATTCGCGGCGTTCTTGGCGGTAGGCGTTGCGACGATTTCCGTGATCAGCAGTGCACCTCCGTCTCGCTTGAGTACTACTACGAACGGCTACCTAATAAAAGCTACCTAATAAGATGCCAATGGCGGCGCATTTTCTTCAAGTAAAGCATTGTCTGATATGCGAGAGTGTTCGGCCGGAGCCAGGCGGGAAGGCGAGCATACTTGGTTTTTTTGGCGTGGCTCCGAACGTAAGCATCCTTGTGCAAAGGCTGCCACTCAATATACCTCTGACATTTCTCATGGTCTGTGGTGCGGGCGACGGGAAGCTCCACTCGGGCAGAGCGACGATTGTGGGACCTGATTCAAAGGAAACGGCAGTTGCGCCAATTAGCGAGTTGATTCTGCCTGCTGGGGAACCCGATTCCAATGGAATGGTTGTGGTGTCCTTCCAGGCACTGCATGTGCCAAACCCCGGAAAACACGTCTTCAATTTAAGCATTGACAACAAGGATACGTATTCGGCTTCATTCGCGATTTTGGCTGACGCGGACCGGTTCAAAGCCGCTTTCAGTTTCCAGGAAGATTTCACCTTAAAATAACACCCTGATCCAACACATCCATACTGCAGCCGAACGCGCCCACAGCCGCCCAGAAGGCACATGCCTTCGTTGCCGGCTTGGTACGGCGTGTCGGATGAGGGCCCGCGCGAACAACTGGCGTAGGGTTCCCAAAGCGGGCCGCCCCCATTAAACTTTCTAAAAGAAGCGACGGTACCAACGTAATTTGGAGTACAATCCCGTTTCCGATAGAAAGACTAATGAGCGACGCCCCAATACCCACCTTACTGGCGATGCTGCTTTGCGATCAGATCATCATTGAGGCTGGCAGCGGCAAAAAAACTTTGGTCGGATTGTTTGACAGCATGCACCCGCCGGAGGTTCCGTTCATGCTGCCGTCTATGTGGGTTTACGCGAGGCTCTCGGATGCGGAAGGATCGTATGTCTTCAAGGCTGAGATCGTTCACCTGGATGAAGATAAGATCGTCGGAACAGCACAAACGGCTCCGATTACTGCGCCGCACCGCTTAGGATTTGTTGATTTGACGCTGCAATTGCAGATGGTGCCATTCGTAAAATTCGGCAAGTATGAATTTCAGCTTCACGCAAATGGCATCTATATTGGTAGGTCCACATTGACGGTCCAAAAAGGACCGAGACCAGATTTGAGGTAAAAAGGCCCATGGCTACTGCTACACTCTTGCCGGAATCCGTTAGACTGACACCAGTTGGACAAAATCGACCGGTCCCTTCAAAAAAAGTTGTCGTCATCCGGGAAGGATACGTTCCCACCATATCGGCGAGTGTTCCTACGAAGAAACTGAGCACTCGATCGAAGCGCGTCCGACTCGGTGTGATTCACACTCCTGAGCTTCGGATAAAGCGAGCTATCCCTGTGGAGGTACGGCGGAAGGATGATCAAGTTCTGGCGATTGCTCACGATTTCCAGGAATTCGGATGCGGCGAAACCATGGGCGATGCATTGGATGATTTGGCTAAGGGACTGGCGGAACTGTTCTTTCGGCTTGATGAGGAAAAGGACCGTTTGGGATCTGATCTTCGCTCATTGCGGGCAAAGCTGAGCGACTACGTGGAGCGTCGCGGCAAGGAATGAAAGTGCACGAGTTCGAAAAAATAGTTAACAAGCTGGAATTAAAAGTCCGTAACGGACGGGATAGGCATGCCTGGTTCGAATACGAAGGGCAGGTCATTACCCGCACAAAGCGATCTCACGGTTCCGGTTTCGATCTACCTGCCAATCTTATACGGCAACAGCTGAAAATCAATGAAAGGCAACTAGCTGGCCTGATTAGCTGTTCGGTTTCAAAAGAGGACTACGTCCGCATTCTCATTGAGAAGAAACTGATTGTCATTCCAGGTGCTACGAAATCGCCACAATCAGCTTAGGTTCGCCTCGGCTGAAGGTGGAGAATTCCAGAAATACTCCCACAAAGCGTCGGCACGGAGTGGGTTGCCGCACTTCAATTAAATTTTCATTTTGCTAAGCGATGCGAATTCAAAAGGGTCAGCTATTCGGTTGTCTGCCGGCACTGGACGCGAGACGATTCTTCCAGCGGGAACGAAACTCGCAATTTACCCGTGGCATATTGAATGAACAGTTTCCCGCGCTTTCTGAAGCCCAGGTTCAGGAGACATGGGATTATTTCATAAGATGTGGCTATATCGAGGTGGATCGCGAGTGGGATGGTCAGACGTGGTATCGGACCACCAGCAAAGGAAATACTCTGGCTGGAGCCTCCGCAGCCCAGCCGATCAAAAGACTTACGGCAGAAAAACGGCTAGAGGAATTCATGCAGCGTGTGGCAGAAGTCAATAAGAATGACGAATACGCTTTCATCATCCGGCGAGTTGCTCTCTTTGGAAGCATGCTCACCGACGTTCGGGAGGTGAACGATATTGACTTAGCATTGGAGCTATCGCCTCGCCTTGCTGATAAGGATGCTGCTCGCCGTCACGAGCAGCAAAGAATCCGGCTAGCGCTCAATCAAGGCCGACGTTTTTCCAACATCATCTCGGAACTGTATTGGCCCAGGCAGGAAGTCAGGTTGTTTCTAAAGGCTCGCTCGCGAGTGTACAGCCTACATGAAATGCAGGAACTCAGGGAGCTCGGGCTTCGGGATTTCAAGATGCTGCTTGGCGATTACCCTGATTTCTGACTGCCGTGTCACCAAGACCTAAGCGGTGTCCAGCCTGAAATTAGGTACTGCAGCCGAACGCGCCCACACTCCAGCCCAATTCGCCCATTACTCCAGCTGAATTCGCCCAGCCCCAACCTTTCCGGGCCAGTAGCGTGCATCCTAACGGGATATAATCCGCGCGAAGCGACATGCTCGATCGTCTCAAAAAAATTGCTGACTGGCTGCTGGGGCCGGAAGCCCCGGCAGAAACGCCGCGCAGCCATCTCCTGCCGCGCTGGATTTTCCTTCGATGCCTCGGGCTCATCTATTTTTCGGCGTTCTACTCGCTCATCTTCCAGATTAAAGGCCTGATCGGTCCGCGGGGCATTCTTCCTGCCGGCGACTATCTTGTCGCTGTAGCCAGCGAGTTTCCCGGTATCGCGCGCTTCCGCTGGGTGCCGTCTCTGTTCTGGTTTGGCTCCAGCGATCACGCGCTCATGTTCGTCTGCTGGCTTGGGATCATCGCCTCAGTGGCAGTGATCTTCAATCTATGGCCGCGTGCGGCACTGGCGATCTGCCTGGTCTGCTTTCTTTCATTCGTTTCCGCGGCACAGGAATTTTCCAGCTACCAATCGGACGGCATGCTGCTGGAAGCGGGGTTCATCTCGCTCTTCTTCGCGCCGCCGGGGCTGCGGCCGCGCCTGGCCGAGACGCACGCTCCCTCGCGCTTCGCGCTCTTTCTTTTGCGCTGGGAGTGGTTCCGCATCTACTTTGAATCGGGCATCGTGAAGCTGACCAGCCACGACTACTCCTGGCGTCACCTGACCGCCATGGACGACTACTATCAAAACGGCCCACTACCCACCTGGGTCGGCTGGTACGTGCAGCACTTCCCGCACTGGTTTCACGCCGCTACAGCCTTCATGACGCTATTCGCGGAGCTGGCGCTGGTGTGGATGCTTTTTCTGCCGCGCCGATTTCGCATCATCTGCTTTTGCATCGTTACGCCGTTTCAGATCGGCATTATCCTCACCGCGAACTATACTTTCCTGAACTACCTGGTGCTGGTGCTCGGCTTTCTGCTGCTCGATGACGGCTTTGTTCGCAGCGTTCTGCCGGAACGCTGGAAGAGTTGGGGAAGCCGGAGCCTGCCGGTAGATACGGAAGTTGCTCCCGCTCCTCCGCACAGGCTACAACTTTTTTGGCGCCTCGTGGCCGCAATCTATCTGGGATGGGTGTTTTACGCCACTACCGTCCTTCTCATTGCCGAGATTACGCATCTGCCTGGACTGCTCATGGCTCCGGCGCAGGCGCTGGAACCGTTTCGGATCGCCAACCAATACGGCTTGTTCGCCAACATGACTCATGAACGCTACGAGATTGAATTCCAGGGCTCCAACGACGGCGAGCATTGGACTACCTATCCATTCCGCTACAAACCGCAGGATCTAACCAAGGCGCCGGGAATCTATGCGCCGTACCAGCCGCGCTTTGAATGGAATCTGTGGTTTGCGTCTCTGGAAGGCTGGCGCAACAACCAGTGGGTGCTCAACGTGGAGGCGCGCCTGCTGCAGAACAGCCCTGAGGTGATGCAGCTGTTCGCAAGTAATCCATTTCCCGGCCGGCCACCGGAGACTGTTCGCGCCGTAATCTCGCAATACTGGTTTACGGATCGCGCGAGCAAACGCAAAGACGGCACGTGGTGGCGGCGAGAGCTAATGGGGCTGTATGCCCCGCCGCTGGAACGAACATCGGATGGCAGGATCGTCATCAACCAATAGCCCTTTTTAAAATCCCGAACCCGCGCAGTCTGCGGGTGAGGGAGCCCTATCGCTGCAAGAAGCATCGGGAGAATATGTTCTCCGGAAGCAACGGTACAAAGTCAGACATCTTGTCAGCAATAGCGATTCCTCGCTCCGCTCGGAATTTCCACTTACTCAATCGGCGGATCATCCGCCGTAGCGGGACGGCTCTCCCGGGTAACGCGGATCACCGCGCTGTCATCGGTAAAGAAGCTTTGTGCGCCGTCATTGAACAGCACGGGGGTCGCGGTAAGTTGATAGCTTTCCTGGCTGATGCGAATGTAGCGGAACTGATACCCATTCTTGACGGCAGGCTCCTGAAGGAAACTTGGGTCCACGAGCATCGCGTGGTCCTGAGTACCTTCCTGGTTTTCCTGCCCGGAAAGCGCGCGCAGCGCGGAAGGATATCCCTGGTCAGGATACGTTGAGGCATAGGTAATCAACGCAGTATTCAAGGTCCGCAGTGTGGAAGTTGCCGCAGCGGCGCCGGGCTGTTCTTCCTTCGGTTCTTCTTTGGGCAGGAGCTCTGATTCCAGGTCCGTGCCGTGCCACTCTCCTACTTCCATCACGCGCCACTCGTAATTTTCGTAGTGCATGCCGACCAGGAGTGACACTTTGGATTTTTCCCGCTTGGCAGAATGGGGGGCCGGTTCCCCTGTCTGGATTTCCAGTTGTACCAGCGCATCGTCGCCGGAGATGAAAGACTTCTTCACCGTAATGCTGACCTTCAGCTTGCCGTCCTTATCAATTACCTCCCAGGAATTGCCATCACTGGATTTGACCAGCTTGCCGCCGACACGCTCCGGATCTTTGGCAACGAGAAGTTTTTCCGCTAGAGCATCGCGTTCCTGTTTAGGCAGCTTTTGAATGTATTCCTCGACCTTGACCGGAAGATGCTTGATGACCGTCTCAATTTTGTCCGCAGTCGCGATCTCATCCAGGGCCGCATCAGGTGACTGCGCACGCACGGATGGAACGGAACCAAGCAGGAGTAGAGTGGCTGCAGCGATCCAAAGCTTTCTCGTCATCGTACGAACCTTCCGCGGACCGAGCCTGCACGCCTGCAGAGCCACGGCTCCAGTAGCCATAGAGACGTCAAAGGACTTCTTCCGTTCCCGGATTTCCGCTCTCTACAGCGATTGGCTTACTTTGTAATCACGCCGCAGGCGATGCGGTCGCCCGAATTTCCTGATGGATCGGTCTTGTTGTCGTCGGCTTTCGCGTGGATTACCAGCGCCGTTCCGCCATTCGTGAAAACCGAATTCGCGCCGTCGCCAAGCGTAACGCCCTTGGCGAGCACCGTGGCCTTTGACTTACCGTTGGCATCCACAATGAAATTGGGAATGTCCCCAGCATGCGGACCGTCAGGACTTTCCAGGCCATGCTTTTTTCCATCCGGATTGAAGTGCGGTCCCGCTGACTTAAAGTCCGGGCCTTCACATTTCGCGACTTGATGAATATGAATGCCATGGTCTCCCGGCGTGAGATCGTGGACATTCAACTTAATCGCCACTCCAACGGCGGACTGCTGCAGAAGGGCTGTGCCCACGTTCTTCCCCTGCCCATTTTGCAGGGTCACGGTCTTCGACGGGGCTTTATCGCTCTTGGCCCAAGCGGCGACAAAGGCCAGCAACAGCGCGCAGGTGATGACTGTCCCCAGAAATGTTTTGTTCGCAAGTTGGCTTCTCATGGTGTTCTCCTGAACAGCAGGATTGTACTCTGGTTTGTGCCTCTGAACCCAATGGCGGGTCCCGTAAAACGCGGGCCTTCGCGATGCTACAATCAATAGATCGATGCCGTTGGAGAACCCCACAGTAGCGCCTCCGCAGCCAAAACCTGCGCACGAAAAAGCCCCGTTGAAAGTGGGCTTTGTAAGCCTGGGTTGCCCCAAAAACCTCGTCGATAGCGAGGTGATGATGGGCATGCTGCAGTCGGGCGGCGCCCAGATCACCGCGCGGGCGGAAGACGCCGACGTGATCGTGGTGAATACCTGTTCCTTTATCGACTCAGCCAAGCAGGAATCAGTGAACACGATCCTGGAAATGGCACAGCATAAGATCAGCGGCAAGGCGCAGAAGCTGGTGGTTGCAGGCTGCCTGGTGGAACGCTATCGCACGGAGATCCAGAAGAATATTCCTGAAGTGGATGCCGTAGTCGGGACCGGGGAATTAGAAGACATTCTGGCCGCAGCGGGAATCCATGCCGCTGGCGCACCTTCGCCGCAAAATAACTCTCCGTTTGTAATCTTGAATTCATCTTCCACCAGCCAAAATTTGAAGTCCGGCCTGGTGCCATCCCAGATTGCGCAAAACCCGCGCAATCCGGGAGCCCTGGTGCCAGCGCGGGCGGAAGGGTTGGCGCGCGAACAGAGTGGACGCTTCTCGCGCTCGGAGTGGGACGGCGCCATCGCCGATCTGCCCAACTACCTTTACGACGAGACCACGCCACGCGTGCTGGCCACGCCGAAAGCCTCGGCCTACATCAAGATTGCCGAAGGCTGCGACCATCCTTGCGGTTTCTGCATTATTCCCCAGCTGCGCGGTAAGTTTCGTTCGCGGCATTTTGAGTCGGTGATTGCCGAAGCCGAGCGCCTGGCCGCCGGCGGCGTACGCGAGATCACGCTCATCGGCCAGGATACGACCTGCTACGGCGAAGACCTTGGGCTTAAGGACGGCCTGGCACTGCTGTTGGAGCGGCTGGCGGAGATTGAGGACATACGCTGGGTGCGCTTCCTCTACGCCTATCCCAACAAGATTACCGGCAAGCTGCTGGAGACGATCGCCGGCAACGAGAAGATTTGTTCTTACATTGATGTGCCACTGCAGCACGCCTCGGCTTCGGTGCTCAAGCGCATGAAACGCGGCGCCGGCGCGGAGATATTTCTGAGGTCGATGGAGAAGATGCGCCGGACGATTCCCAACCTGACGTTGCGCACGTCATTCATTGTCGGCTTCCCCGGCGAGACAGAAAAGGATTTTGCGGAGCTGTGCGACTTTGTCCAGGCAGCGCAGTTTGACTGGCTCGGCGTGTTCAGTTATTCCGATGAAGAGGGCTCGGCAGCGCATCATCTGCCGGAGAAGGTCCCGACGCGCGAGATTGAGCGCCGCCGCAAAAAGCTGATGCAAATTCAGCGGCAAATCAGCAAAAAGAGCAAACGCAAACTGATTGGCCGTGAGTTCCACGTGCTGGCGCTGGGGCCGTCCGAAGAGACTGAGCTGCTCTGGGAAGGCCGTAGCCAGATGCATGCTCCGGAGATCGACGGCAAATTGTTTATCAACGATTTTGGCGACCACGAGGAACTAGTTCCGGGAACGTTCTATCGCTGCGAAATCACCGAGGCCCACGACTACGATCTGGTGGCCCGGATCATTGGCTAGAAGATCGTTGGCTAGAAGACCCCTCGGCTAAAAGATCGTCGGCTAAACGCATCTCATCTAATTCCGTATGTCCAGAAAAAAGACAAGCTCGCTTCGTTGCCCAACCTGCCGGACATTGGTGCTGCGCGAAAACGAGAGTTTCCCTTTTTGCAGCGACCGTTGCCGGCTGATCGACCTGGGGAAGTGGGCCAGCGGCGGCTATGTGATCTCCACACCAATCACGGACCCTGAGCAACTGGAAAATATGGCGGAAGAGCAGGCGCAGAAACGTCCTGAAGAAAACTCACCGCGCAAACAGTAGTCAAGCATCACTCATAGCGCAGGGCCACATTGGGATCTACCCGCGTCGCGCGCAGCGATGGCAGATAACACGCCAGGAAGATGAACAGGGCCAGGCTGACGCCTACAACGATGAAGGTTGGAATGTCAGTGGTGCTGGTCTGGTAGACCAGAGATGCCATCAAATGCGCCAGAGCAAACGCACCCACGATCCCGGCCACCATCCCGAGACTGGCCATCTTCATCCCGTCGAAAACAATCATGCGCAGAACGTCTCTTCGCTTTGCGCCCAGGGCCATGCGAATGCCGATCTCGCGCGTGCGTTGCGTCACGGCATAAGCCATAACGCCGTAGAGTCCGATTGCGGCAAGAACCAGCGCCAGGCTGGCGAAGACGGCAATCAGCCAGGTAGCCAGGCGGCGGAACGAACCGGCGTCAGACAGGTATTCATCCATGCTTTTGACGCCGAAGATCAGGACCGTGGAATCAACGCCGGCGACAGCGTGCCGGATTGAATCGAGAAAGCCCGCGGCATGGATGTTGCCACGCACAGAGACAGTCATATATTTTCCCGCCAGCGCCTGAATGCTTTTGGGAAGTTGCACATAGGGATAGTAGGCGGTGGCCTCGGTGTCGGCATCGAGTCCCTGATGGCGCACGTCCGCGGCAACGCCCACAACGGTATACCAGGGTGCATCGGCGATATTCGGCTTCAAGGTCCTGCCCAGCGCGCTTTTGCCCGGCCAGTAACGTTGCGCCAGACTTTCGCTCACCACTACCACCGGCTGCGACGTTGCGGTATCGCCGGCAGTGAATTCGCGTCCGCGCAGCAGCGGCGTCTGGAAGCCATGGAAGTAATCCGGACCAATGACACGCAGCCGCGTCACCACCTGGCCGTCGGTCGCCTGCGGTGCGCCGCCATCGACGGCGACAGGCATCGAGGGATCGGTGCCGCTCATGGGAACATCTCGCGCCAGTACCGCCGCCTCAACTCCAGGCAGAGCCCTGATTTTCTCCGCCACCTGGCTGTAGAAAATCGAAGGCTGATCTTTGAACTGGGCGGGGGCAGAGACTTTGAAGGTGAGCAGGCCCGTAGGATTGAAACCCGGATCAACCTGACTGACCTTCCACAGACTCTTCAGCGAAAGCCCGGCGCCGACCAGCAGAATGAAGGCCAAAGCTGTCTCAATCACCACCAGCGCGGCACGGCTCCTGCCGCCGGAATGGCCGGCATTGCGCGATGTCTCACGCAAGGCATTGCTCACGTCAACACGCGAAGTCGAGAGCGCCGGCATGATGCCGAAAAGGATTCCAACGATGATGCAAACCACAAAAGTAAATGCCAGAACCACGCCGTTGACGGTAATGGTTTCGACCGTGGGAAGGCTGTCTGGGCTGATGGCCAGCAACAGATGCAATGCTCCTGAAGCCATGAACAAGCCGGCCACGCCGCCCAACAGCGAAAGCAGCACGCTCTCCGTCAGCAGCTGGCGCAAAACGCGGCTGCGCTGCGCGCCGACGGCGGCGCGGATCGACATCTCCAGGCGGCGGGCGGTGCCGCGGGCCAAAAGCAGATTGGCAACGTTGGAGCAGGCGATCAGCAACACGAAGCCAACGCATCCCATCAGCAAAAGCAGCGGCTCGCGGAAGCCGCCGGTGGTAAATTCCCGGTAGGATGCGAGCGTCACACCGAAGCCGGCGTCGCCGGTGGAATCATCATGGTGCAGCCGAGAGGCCACCGCATCCACGGCGCTCTGCGATTGCTTTATCGAACTTCCGGGCGCAACCCGCGCCAGCGCCAGCAGCCAGTGCAATGTCCGCGACGTGGTGTCCTGGGCCGGCAATTGCAGCGGTGTCCAGAAATTCTCGCCCGGGCCAAGAACGCGGAATCCCGGAGGCAGCACGCCAATTACTGTAAAAGGGGTGCCATCCATGGTGATCTTCGCGCCAAGAATGTTGGGATCGGCATGAAAGTTTCTTTTCCAGAACACGTCGTTGAGAATAATGACGCGGGCGGCGCCGGGGCGGTCTTCTTCCGCTGTAAAAGGACGACCCAGGGCAGGCGTTACGCCGAGCACGGAAAACATTTCCGAGGAAACCCGCCACCCGATGATCCGCTCCGCCTGCTCGCCTGTGCCAAGAACGTGGCTGTCAATCACCATGGCCGCCATCTGCGCGACCGGGCTTGACTGGCGCTTCCACTCCAGGAAGTCCGGAGTGGAAAAGACGTTGTTGCTGCCGTTGGGCTGCTTTTGTAGTACGACCACCACGCGGCCAGGATCGTCGAACGGCAGTGATTGCAGCAAGACTCCTTTGATCACGCTGAACATGGCTGTGTTGGCGCCGATACCGAGAGCCAGCGTGATCACAGCGAGCCCGGCAAAGCCGGGGGATTTGCGCAGCATGCGCAGCGCGTAGCGAACGTCTTGCCAGAGCTGTTCCAACCACTGGCCGGCGCGTTTCGACCGCACCTCTTCCCTAACCTGCTCCACACCGCCCAACTCCAGCACGGCCTGGCGGCGCGCGCTGACCGGATCCATTCCTTCGGCGATGTTCTGGTCAGTCAGAAGCTGGCGATGCGATTCGATCTCAGCAGCAAGGTCTCCATCGACCGAATTGCGACGGAGAATATTGCGGAATGAAGAAATAAGACGGCCCATGGCTCAACTCCTGCTTACGTGGCGCGCAGGGCGCGCGAAATGGCCAGCGAGATGCGCTCCCAGTTCTCAGTCTCCGCCTGTAACTGTTTTTTGCCCGCGGCGGTGAGCTCATAGAACTTGGCGCGACGGCGGTTCTCGGAATCGTTCCACTCTGCCGTTAGCCAGCCCTGTTCTTCCAGGCGATGCAGCGCCGTGTAGAGCGATCCTGGGCGCACGTCAAAGGTGCCGCGCGTGATCTGGTGTATACGGCGCGAGATCCCCAGGCCGTGATTCGGCCCGGTGCGCAACGCGTTCAGGATCAGCATGTCCAGCGTACCCTGCAAGAGCTCAATTCGGCCCATCGCTTCTCCTCATATCGATTGTCGATAATAGATCCCAAGGGTAGCTGGTTGTTGTATCGAGTGTCAATAGGAATGGCGCGGAACACGGATCGGGTGTGAGATTCGAGTTACTTCCTGTAAGCTGGCTTCACCGAACCATGTCATCACCGACTGCAGACAGTGCTCCGAAATCCCGCCTCTCCTGGCTCATGGCTACTTTTTTCGGCGTTGGGCATCTGCAGCCTGGTTCGGGAACGTGGGCTGCGGCCATTACAGTTTTGTTGTGGTGGCTGGCGGCTCATTGGCTGCAGCCGAACTGGATGACTCCTGCCGCCGTTGCGATTTCCGTCGCAATCACGCTGCTGGGAATTCCACCTTCCACCACGGTCGCGCAGGAAAGCGGTAAGAAAGACCCCGGATTTGTTGTGATCGATGAAGTTGCCGGCCAGATGATTGCGCTCATTGGCGTTCCCATCCATTGGAAATACCTTCTGGCGGGTTTTATACTCTTTCGTAGCTTTGACATAGTGAAGCCGTTTCCTCTGCGCCGTCTGGAAGGGTTGCCGGGAGGGACCGGCATCATGATGGATGACGTGGGGGCGGGGCTGTATGCGCTTGTCCTGCTTCAGTTGTGGCTGCATCTTATAGCGCGGTAGGCCGCGGATTTACATGGGTATGGGCGAGAGTGAACTGGGCAAGAAGAACGTTGATGGCCAACCTTTCATAGACGCCATCGAACCGCCGGCATCATTGCCGGGCGGCGAGGTCAGGATCGTTGGGCGGGGGCTCAAGCCTCCGCAACTGGCGCGTCCGGAGATAAATTTTAGCGGCGTGCGTGGCTCCATCGTCGTGAGCTCAGAAGATTTTGTGATCGCGCGCGTGCCCTACGGCGCGCACACCGGCGAGGTCACGGTACAGAGCAACGGACACAGCAGCAATGCGCGAGAGCTGAAAATCGCCCAGCCCATCGCGGAGAGCCTGCACCCGGTAGCCAACCCGGCCCTCGATCATGACGGCAACATCTATGTAACTTATTCCGGCGGCCGCGGACAAAAGGTACCGGTTGCCATCTATAAAATCGATACCAACTACAACGTCAAGCCATTTCTTGCCGAGCTGATGAATGCCACGGGGATGGCGTTTGATCATCAGGGACAGCTCTATGTTTCCTCCCGCTACGACGGCACGGTCTACCGGGTGGCGCCCAACGGCACGATGACGACCTATGCGGAAGGTATGGGCGTGGCCACGGGGATCGCCTTTGATCAGGAAGGCAATCTTTACGTCGGCGATCGTAGCGGCACTATCTGGCGCATTGCCCCGGACCGGCAGATGTTTGTTTTTGCCACGCTGGAGCCAAGCGTAGCCGCCTACCATCTTGCGTTTTCTCCCGATGGCACGCTTTACGTCACCGGTCCTACCACCTCGAGTTTTGACGCGGTCTATAGCGTGGATCCGCACGGCACGGTCTCGGTTTTTTATCGTGGGCTGGGACGACCGCAGGGTTTGGCTTTTGACAAAGAAGGCAATCTGTATGTCGCAGCGTCGATTGCCGGCAAGCGCGGCATTGTCAGGATCAGCAAAGACAAGCAGGCAGGGCTGGCGATCGCCGGGCACAACCTGGTTGGGCTGGCATTCACGCATACGGGAGGCGCGGTGCTGGTCACGACGAATTCGGTTTTCCATCTCACCTGGGGCGTGCAGGGGCTGGCTCTTATTTGAATAGTAGTCATGGCTACTGCGGCCTTCATCTGAATAACTCTGATTCATCGCTAACGCGCTGAACGTCTGCCTAAAGGCCCGCGTCCCGGCGTGCCGGGACGCTAGACGCTGATACGAGTGGTCAGTTTTCTTCGAAAACCGATCCACTCATTTAAACTGCTCAAGTGAATGCTGAGATCATTGCCATTGGCTCGGAGCTTCTGACTCCGCACCGGTCGGACACAAACTCGCTCTACCTTGCGGGCAAGCTCACTCAATTGGGCGTGGAGGTAAGCTTCAAGACCATCGTGGGCGATCGCCGGGGTGACCTGGTGGCCGCAGCGCGGACAGCGCTGGCACGTGTTGACGTGGTCATCTTCATGGGCGGTCTCGGTCCGACGGAAGACGATTTGACGCGTGAAAGCGTGGCCGAAACCCTGGGCCGCCCACTGCAGCGCCACGCCCGCATTATTGAGGATCTGCGTGCTCGCTTTGCCGCGCGCGGTTGGAAGATGGCGGAGAACAATGAGCGCCAGGGAGATGTGATTGCCGGTGCGGAGGTGCTGGAAAACAAGCGCGGCTCGGCGCCGGGACAGTTCCTGCACATTGATGATGAAAACGGCAAGGCTATCATCATTCTGCTGCCCGGGCCGCCCGGCGAACTCACGGCGATGTTCGAAGAACAGTGCCTGCCGCGGCTGCAGGCGCTGGTTCCAAGGCAATCGATCGCCACGCGCGAATTGAAGATTGCCATGATCGGTGAATCCATGGCCGATAAGCGCGCTGCGCCGATCTACAAGACTTACACAGACATTGAGACCACGATCCTGGCCGGCACGCCGGGCGAAGTCCAGCTTCACCTGCGGGCCCGGGCTGATTCACTGGAAGAGGCGCAGAAGCGGGTCGATGCTTTAGCTTCGGCGCTGGAAGATGAATTTGACGACGCGATCTTTGCCTCGCATGGCGAGAGCATGGAGCAGATCGTCGGCTATTACCTGGGGATGCGGTCGGCCACGCTGGCCACAGCAGAATCGTGTACCGGAGGAATGCTGGCGGAGCGCATCACTTCTGTCCCGGGAAGCTCGCGTTATTTCCTTGGCGGCGCTGTGGTGTATGACAATTCATTGAAGTCAGGGCTGGCCGACGTGCCGCCGTTGTTGATCGCCGAGCATGGCGCTGTCAGCAGCCAGGTTGCCGCGGCGCTGGCTGAAGGCATTCGCACGAAATGCAAATCTTCGTTTGGCGTCGGCATCACCGGCATTGCGGGGCCGGGCGGCGGGTCAGAGGAAAAGCCGGTGGGGCTCGTCTTCCATGCGCTGGCGGACGGTACGAATACCGAAGTCGTGGAAAGAAAATTTTTCGGCGATCGCGATCGTGTGCGCCAGTGGGCCACACAGCAGGCTCTGGATATGGTCCGGCGGAAATTGATGGGATAAAAGCAGTACTTAGTATTTAGTAGTTAGTATTTAGTAGTTAGTATTTGGCAGCGCATCATGGCACAGTCGGCCTTTACAGTTACGGACTTAAACACAAAGCTAAATACTAAGAACTAAGTACTAACTACTGATTGACCATGCGCATTTTTATCGCACTCGACATTCCGGCAGAGATCCGCAAGCGCATGAACGAGTACATGGAGCGCGCCCGCTCGTACGCGCCGGACGCGCGCTGGGCCCATGTTGAGGGGCTGCACGTGACGTTGAAGTTTGTAGGCGAAGCCAGCGATGCCCTGGTACAGCAGATCAAGACCGCGCTTGGGGCGATCAAAGCAACTCCGTTTCCGGTGAAATTCGAGAGTGTTGGTTTTTTCCCGAACCCAAAGGGTGCGCGCGTTTTCTGGATCGGTGTTGATGGTGGAGATCCGCTGGCGAGGCTCGCGGCAACCGTTGATGCGGCGACAGAGAAACTCGGGGTCGCGCGCGAAGAAAAACCCTATCATCCGCATTTAACGCTGGCGCGAGCGAGCTCGCACCCATTGCGCGAGCTGGCACCGCTGCTGAACGGTCCTCCGCCTCAATTCGGTACAATGACTGCTCAGGAGTTCTTTCTGTACCAGAGCCAGCCGCAAAAGGGCGGCTCGAAATACACCAGGCTGGAGCGGTTTCGGCTGGAGTAATGCGCCCCTCTTGATGCTCAGTCTTTACATCATTGTCGCTGCCGTCGCCTACCTGCTGGGCTCGATTCCGTTTGGATATCTGCTGGTAAAGATTTTTCGCGGCCAGGACATCCGCCAGACCGGCAGCGGCAACATTGGTGCTACGAATGTCGCGCGATCGGGAGCGAAGGGCCTGGGCATTGCCACGCTGGTGCTCGACACCCTCAAAGGCGCAGCCGCTGTGCTGCTCGCCCATTTCATGGCCATGCAGAATGATCTTGTTCAGATAGGAACCATTGCTCCGCGGGAACACCAATTGGCAGCAACTGCCGCGCTATCCGCTGTGCTCGGCCACATGTTTCCTGTGTGGCTGCGATTCAAAGGCGGCAAAGGTGTGGCGACCGCGCTAGGGGTATTCTGCGTTCTGTTTCCCAAAGCGGTCCTGATCTCGCTGGCCATCTTTATAATCGTGGTCGCCGCCACGCGGTACGTTTCACTGGGATCGATTTTGGCCGCGGTTGCCTTCCCGGTCGCCGCTTACTTCCTGCAAAGACCTGACATCGTTTCTCTGGCGTTGACTTCATTGATCGCCCTGGTGGTCGTGCTCAAGCACCACGAAAACATCAGTCGTCTGCTCTCCGGGACCGAGAACCGTTTCGGAGCCGGCAGATCACAGACCGCGGAGAAACCGCTTTGAGCCGGATCGCCGTCATCGGAGCCGGCGCGTGGGGAACGGCGCTGGCGATGGTCGCGGGGCGGCGCGGCGACCATGAGGTCCGACTGTGGGCCCTGGAAAAAGAGGTCGTGCAGAGCGTAGCGCGTTCGCGCACGAATGACTTGTTTCTCCCGGGCATTACGATTCCATCCTGCATCGGCGTCACCAATGATTTCAAAGAAGCGCTTGCCGGCGTGGAAATCATTGTCAGTGTGATGCCTTCGCATCACTGCCGCCGGACGTTTGAGCACATGGCGCAGTGGCTGCAGCCGCAAATGCTTTTCCTGAGCGCCACGAAGGGTGTGGAGAACGACACGCTGCTGCGCATGACCGAGGTGATTCACGAAGTGGTGAAGCGCTTTTGCGGATTTGCGCCGAAGCTTGGCGCCATCAGCGGGCCGTCATTCGCACGCGAAGTGGCGGAGCGGCATCCCACGGTGCTCACGGTGGCTTCTGCCGATGACGTTTTCGCAGCGCGAATCCAGAAAGACTTCAGCGACCCCAGCTTCCGCGTCTATATGAACGACGATCTCACCGGCGTGGAGCTGGGCGGCGCGCTTAAGAATGTGATCGCCATTGCAGCCGGTGTTTGCAGCGGTCTTGGGCTGGGACACAACTCGATAGCAGCGCTTATCACGCGCGGGCTGGCCGAGATTACACGTTTGGCCGTGGCGTGCGGCGCCAAACCGCAAACCATGTCAGGTCTGGCCGGCATGGGCGACCTTGTACTGACCTGTACCGGTGGCCTTTCCCGCAACCGCAGCGTGGGCGAAGCGCTGGGCCAGGGCCAGCCGCTGGAGCAGATCATCGCCGGCATGCATGGCATGGTCGCGGAAGGGGTGCTGACGACCAATGCGGCACTGGGTCTGGCGAAGAAACATAAAGTCGAAATGCCCATTACCGAGCAGATGTATGCCATCCTGCATGACGGTAAATCGCCGCATGATGCCATTCGTGAGCTCATGACTCGTCCAGGCAAGGTTGAAGATCGCTTCTAACGATTCCCTGCTGCGGGATTCAAGGCCGGCAGAACGCGTGTCAAACCAGGATCGTGGAGTACTTCGGTAACGGTCGAGTAGGGGGTTTTTTAGGCTGGATTTACTACCGTTTCAGAATACAATCTGAGGATACAAATCTGCTCTTATGAAACTGCCGTTGCCGTCTCGGATTCCGATTCTGTACTTGATCCTCATTGTGCTGGTCATGGTGGGGGTGGTGCCGCTTTATTTTTATGCCACCAAGATGGTGGTCCGGAACCGGGAGACTCTGGGCAGCAATGAGAAGCTGCTGCAGAACATGGTAACCACCACGCTGGCGCAATCGATTGTGCAGCGGGAAAGAGATATCAGCTCCACGCTCACCAGCCTTACCTACTCCATTCTGGTGACCAGCGGCGGGAACCTGAACGGCAAAAACGTTGAAGCTCCGGACGTGAAAGCCTTGTTGCAGAATTACGTCAGCACACTTGACGCTTTTGTTCCTTTCGCGCGCCTGGTCAACACAGAGAACAAGTACGTACAGCTTGGCACCATTGGCGAACCTGACACCTTTCTGGAAAAAGAACTGGCCCGCGGCCTGAACGCCGCGCAGGCCGGCCGCGAATACAGCGGAGAGCCTTTATCCATTGGCTCCGGCAAACAGGCGCGCACGGTGATGGTGGTCGGCAAACCGATCATCAATGATCAGCGCGTGACTGTTGGCACGCTTGAACTCGTGATCGACCTGCAATACCTGGTAAAACAGCTGAGAGAAGCCAACGATCAGCAGAGTCTCGACACATTCGTCGTGGACCGCTCCGGGCGTCTGGTAGCGGCGGCCAATCCCCGCTATGCCACCGGCCAGGACATGAATGCCAATGAGCTAGTCAAGAGTTTTGTCGAACAAAAAGTGGTAGTGCCGGTGGTCGCTACACGGGATTACAACGTGCAGGAAGGCAAGAACAGCGTGCCCATGCTGGGAACGTACTTCCCCGTGACCGGACTGGGCTGGGCCGTGGTAGCGCAGAAGAGGCAGGAAGAAGCCTATATCGACATTACCGACATGCGTCGCGACGCAATTCGCGCCGCGCTGATCGCCATCGCCTTCAGCATCCTGGTAAGCATCTGGGCAGCCCGCCGGCTCACGGTCCCGTTGCATGTCCTGACTGAATCCAGCCGCACGATTGCCGGCGGCGACTTCTCGCACCGGGTGCGCCTCAAGAGCCGTACCGAGTTCGGTGAACTGGCGCAGACCTTCAACACCATGACGGACGATCTGGAGCAGTTCGTCGATGACCTGAAGAAGGCGGCCAAGGAAAACCGCACGCTGTTCCTGAGCTCCATCCAGATGCTGGCCGGCGCGGTGGACGAAAAAGATCCGTATACGCGCGGCCACTCTGACCGCGTTACCCGCTATTCCGTGCTTATCGCAGCGGAGATGGGCCTCAAGGAAGACGATATCGACAAGATACGGATTTCCGCGCAGCTGCATGATGTTGGCAAGATCGGTATTGAAGACCGGATCCTCAAAAAGCCCGGCGCGCTGACGCCGGAAGAATTTGAAATCATGAAGACGCACACCACCAAGGGTGCGGCGATTCTGCGTCCGGTTGAGGCGCTGCGCGACATGCTGCCGGGCATCGAACTGCATCATGAGTCGCTCGATGGGCGTGGCTATCCTTACGGATTGAAAGCTGATCAGATTCCTCTGATGCCGCGCATCATCATGGTGGCCGACACGTTTGACGCCATGACCACGAACCGTCCGTATCAGGCGGCAATGGACCCGGAGTACGTGATTCGGATCATTAATTCGCTCGCAGCTACAAAGTTCGATCCCACCGTTGTGGCGGCGATGACCAAGGTATTTGAGACCGGCAAGCTCCGCATCCAGCGCGCGGCCACCGTCAGCGGCGAAGAAGCTGCAGCGGCAGCACCTTCCACAGTCAGCGAGACGACCGAAGCCTGATCAGCGCTCAGTACAATTAAATATCGCCGAACCCGCCCGATATAATCCAGCTCACATCCGCCCGATATAATCTAGTAGCAATGATTCAGACCTTATTCGGAACACCGGAACCTACCTTTGTCGAGAAGATGAAGCAAGCGGTCACGCGCACGCGAGAGAACCTGAGCGAGCGCATCGACGAGGTGATGGCCTTCACCAAGGAGATCGACCGCAGCACGCTCGACGACCTGGAAGCTGTTCTGATCGGCGCAGATATGGGAACAGAGACCACACAGGAGATCCTGGGCAAGCTGCGGGAAAAGGCCGATCGCAAGCAGATCAAAGATGCAGCCGAGTTGAAACGCCTGATCAAAGAACAGGTGGTGGCTATTCTCAACGCCGCGCCGAGCCGCGGAGAAAAGCCGTTTCCCGGCGAACCCGAAGTGGTCATGGTGGTGGGCGTAAACGGCACAGGGAAAACGACGACCATCGGCAAGCTGGCCTATGCCCTGCGCAGCGAAGGCAAGACCGTGCTGTTGTGCGCGGCGGACACGTTTCGCGCAGCCGCCATCGAGCAGTTGGAAATTTGGGGCTCGCGGACCGGCGTAGAGGTCATTAAGACCAAGCCGGGCGGCGATCCCTCAGCGGTGTTGTACGACGCTCTCAGCGCCGCGAAAGCGCGACAAACGGACAGCGTGATCGTGGACACAGCCGGACGCCTGCACACGAAAGCCGGACTGATGGCGGAGCTGGAAAAAATGAAACGCACTGCGCGACGCATTGTTCCTGGCGCTCCGCATGAAGTGTTGCTGGTGATGGACGCAACCACAGGCCAAAACGGGCTGCAACAGGCGCGACAGTTTACTGATTCGGCAGGTGTGACGGGAATCGTGCTGACCAAGCTTGACGGCACAGCAAAGGGTGGAGTGGTGGTGGCGATTTCTCGCGAACTGGGATTGCCGGTGCGCTACGTCGGCGTGGGCGAAAAGGCTACGGATCTTCTTCCGTTCAGCGCTCAGAATTTTGCCGATTCGCTGTTTGCTGCAGCATGAATTTCTTTGTGCCATAGACAATGGCCTTCACAACACAAGACGCAGAGTACATGCGACAAGCGCTGGAACTTGCGCGGAGCGGAGCAGCGCTGACCTCTCCCGGCGCGAGAGTTGGCGCCGTGGTGGTTGACGGTAAAGGTAATGTTGTCGGCCGGGGGTCTTACACATATGACGGGATAAAACACGCCGAAGCTTTGGCGCTGGAGCAGGCAGGCGCAAAGGCACGCGGTGGAACGATCTACCTGAACCTGGAGCCGCACTGTTATCAGAGCCGCACGCCGCCTTGCACGGATGCCATCATCGCCGCGGGAATCAAACGGGTCGTCGCGTCGATGGCCGATCCCAATCCCAAAGTTTCCGGCAAAGGATTTGAGCAGCTGCGAGCCGCTGGGATTGCGGTAGAAACCGGATTGCTTGAAGCGGAGGCCCGACAGCTCAACGAAGCGTTCGCCAAATTCACCCGCACACGGCTTCCGCTGGTCACGTTGAAGTCTGGCATGACGTTGGATGGCAAGATCGCTGGGCCATCCGGCGGCTCCGTCAACACCCCGACGGCTCCCGGCCGCTGGATTACCAGCGAGGCATCGCGGGCTCACGCCCAATCTTTGCGCCATGAATCTGACGCAATTCTGGTAGGCGCAGGCACCGTTGTTGTTGACGATCCGCTGCTCACAGACCGCACTGGTCTTCCCCGCAGACGGCCGCTGCTGCGCGTGGTGTTGGATTCACGGCTACGGTGTCCGATCGAATCACGGCTGGTGAAGACTGCGAAAGACGATGTGCTGATCTTTTGCTCATTCGCGGAAGAAAAGAAAAAGCAGGAATTGGAAAAGCGCGGCATTCGCGTAGAACAGCTGCCGCTCGGCGCCAATGACGGCCGGCCCGACCTGAAGATTGTGGCGCAGCGGCTGGGAGAGATGGAGATCGCCAGCCTGATGATTGAAGGCGGCGCGTTGGTAAACTGGGCCGCGCTGGTTGCGGGCATCGTGGACAAAGTCTTCCTTTATTACGCACCGAAGATTCTGGGCGGCGCTGGCTCGGTTCCCTTCGTGGGTGGGCAGGGGTTCCGGCTGCTGGACGAAGCCGCGCAGGTGAAGAACATCACGCTGCATCGCTTGGGAGAAGATTTTGCTGTCGAGGGTTATCTGCGGGATCCGTACAGCAGCAGTAGTTAGTATTTGGTACTTAGTATTTAGCGTTTGACTAAGAGATTGAGGCGGGCGGGAGAATGACGCAGATTGTGCCGAATATCGAAACGGCTCTTTCGATTGCGATCCAAGGCTCGAGCTTGCAGCCAAGTACTAAATGCTAAATACTAAATACTGAATACTCAATGTTCACCGGACTGATCCATGAAACGGGCGAGGTCTCCGAGTTGCGGCGCATGGCCGGCGAGAAGAGCAACGCGGTTGCCCGCATCACGATCAAGGCCATGCAGGTTCCGTCTCAATTGCGTACCGGTGACAGCGTTGCGGTCAGCGGCGTCTGCCTGACGGCGCTCGAGATCGGCGAGCAGCAGTTCTCCGCCGACCTGGCGGAAGAGACGCTGGAGCGCACGTCATTGCTGCAATTGCAGCCCGGATCGCTGGTAAACCTGGAGCTCCCTGCGCGCGCCCAGGACCGCATGGGCGGACACGTGGTGCAAGGCCACGTGGATGGCACCGGCAAGATCGTAAGCCTGGAGAAGATCAAGTATCGCGACGACTGGCGGCTGGTGGTGGAGATTCCCCAGGAACTGGAGAAGTATGTGGTCCCGCAGGGATCGATCACGGTGGAAGGCATCAGCCTGACCGTGGCGGCGATTGAGGGCGGACGCGTAGAGATTGCCATCATCCCGCATACCTGGCAGGTGACGAACCTGCACGCGCTGAAGGCGGGCGATCCGGTGAATATTGAAGTGGATGTGCTGGCGAAGTATGCGGAGAAGATGGCGCGCGGACGGGCACAGGGCGGGCTGACGGTGGCGGATTTGGTGCGAAGAGGGTTCTAGAAAATTGCCAGAATCACCGAAATTCTGCCCCAGCAAGCCACGCTTGCCGGGGACCCCGTAGCCAAAATTGGAAAATTGAAAAGCAAAGAATCTACCACTGAGGAACACTGATGGCACTGATCGAGGTTCGTGGTCTGGAGCAAAAGTGACATAGGCAAGGGCGAGCCCGATCACGCGGCGAGCCCGTTGCGTCAGGAGCAAGGCAGAACTTTGGGCGAAGAGAATTGTTGGCGGTTTGGAGCGCAGCGACAACTTCTTTTGGTCGTCAAAGCAGCGAGCCCCACTTGCGCGGCGAGCTGCTTGTTGCAAGCGCACGAGAGTTCCGCATCAAGCAGTTCTCTTAGGCGGTTTGGAGCGAAGCGACAAAAGAAAAAGACCAGCACGCCAGGTTCGGCTGTGCTGATCTTTTCGAAAGCGCCAGAGGGAGGTTTCTGCGCTTCTAAATTCTTTGTTCGGCCCTGGACCTGGTTGAGTCCTAAACTTACTTCCCCCTGACCTTGGCGTAGTTCTAAAACTCTGGTGTGACCCTAAATTTCCGTTCAGCCCTGACTCTTGTTTCAGCCCTAAAAACTCTGTTCGGCCCTCAGGCGTTTCCGGTGACGACCAGGAAGACGTAAACGGCAACGATACCTAATGCCATCCAGATACGAAACTGCGATTCCCTGTTCTTGCTCATCTCATCCGTCCTTTTCATCCTGTGACTCAATAGGGGGGAGGATCGGACTCTCGCTGCAACTGATCCAGCGGTGAACTTGCCTGCGAATTTCCAACAAGCACCGGAACATCAGCCCGTCTTACAAGTGCAAGAATGTGCCCGGTGGATGAGAATTGTTATTAGAAGGCGATTAATTTTCCTAATTTGCGAATTGGAAAATTGCGGCGAACTACTTCTTCAAAGAGAGGACTACCAAGCCGGTCTTAGCATCGGGATTGGCGGGGCGCAACTGCGGAGGGCCTCCGTCTTGCGGCAGGTAGAACGATTTCGATGGCCGGGAGGGATCATAGCGGATGGGCAGGATGGCGCCGATCAGGCTCTCGACGGTATCCGAAGCGCCGTCTTCATCGAAGTACCAGATTTCGCCGCTTGCCTTGCCGGAGTATGTGGTGTTTTCGACCTGGTACTCGTAGCGCACAATAGGCCGCCATTCGCGCATTTTTCCTACGGCATTGAATTGATCCAGCTGACGCACACGGGCATTGCGAATGACCGCATCCGTCCGCACCCATTCGGCTGTGCGCCGCGCGCGTGAGCGATTTCGCAAGCGACGCAGCCATGAACCGATCGCGTGGTAGAGATCGTGCAGCGCCGGGTTCCGTTCATACATGGCTTAGCTTACACCGGCGTTTTTATTGATGGGGGGTAATATTTTGGGGGGCGCATGTTTGGATGAGTGCGTTCTTAGGGCCCCCAATAAACTAGAGGGATGAAGTTAACCGCCAGTATGGAAAGTTGATGACGCTCTTCCAAGCGCAGCTTTAATATCCCGCACCGCTTTCAGCAAATCATTTCTGCCGCATCGCGAATTGTGTCGCCCCTCCGGGGCTCGTCATTTTGTTACGCCTACCCACCCTTCTCGGCTTCTCCCGCTTCGCGGGATCGCCTTCAGGGTGGGCTAGGCTCTTTCGCGCCTCCGGCGCTGGATCACGGAGAAGCGGACATTCAAGTGGCTAACGCGAATCAACATTGATTCAAGGCAGTGGCTCACCGAGGCACCGGGATGACCGCTGCAAACGCAAGGTCCCTCCGTCCTACTCGCGCGCTGATGACGGCGCGCGCTCGCTTAACGGCCGTCGGGATGACGTAGCTAATAAGAAAATCAATTTCAGCCTGAATCACGGAGGGGATATTTCGCCCTTGATTCGCCTCTAAAGATGCGATACATTCAAGCAGCCCAGACGGGCGGAAGTGTTTGTTCTTTGAAAATTAGCTTTCAGCTAGCAGCACCCACGGCAAGCCGGGGCAGGTTCAGCTAACAGCCAAAATCAGCGCTAATGTTGAAAAAAAGACGCTTTGACAAGACAGTGACTGTCTTGTCGAATTGCGGTTTGGCGTTTGTTTTCAACGGCGGCACCGTACCCGGGTGGGGGTGGGTGGAAGTTGCGACCCACTGCTGTCAATCCCAAGTTGTCTCGGCTTGGGACAGGATGGGACGGGATGGGATGAATGCGGGGGTAGGGGGAGCGGAATCGCCGGAATCGCCGTGATCGCGCGACATCGCCGGGATCGGACACCGCCGAGGGCGACGGTGCCACACGTGGATCGATATCCCCGGGGATTGATCGGCTAAGTCCTTACTCTTCGGGGATCAGCGGTTAGGGGGAGAAGCTTGCCTGCATCGCCGGAATCGGAAAGGCAAGACCCGGGGATAGAGAACTAGCGCCAACTTAGCTTGCATCGGCGCGGTCTGATGGTTGCTGAAAGTGGCGCAGCACCGCCTCAGTCTGCGATTTAGTGAGCACGGCGCTCAGGGCAGCGGCATCAGCCTGTTGCACGGCGCGGACACTGCCAAAGTGCTGCAGCAGTCGCTGGCGGGTACGCTCGCCGACGCCGGGAATTTCCAGCAGTTCGGATTTGCGGTCACGCATCTGGCGACGCTTGCGATGGAAGGTGACGGCGAAGCGGTGGGATTCGTCGCGGACCATCTGCACCAGATGCAGCACCGGCGAGTGACGGTCAAGCACCACGGGATCGTCTTCCTGGCCAAAAACGTAGATGATCTCTTCTTTCTTGGCGATCGCAGCCAGCGGCTGGTTGGTAATGCCCAGCTCCTCCAGGGCCTGGGCCGCAGCATGAAGCTGGCCGAGCCCGCCGTCCACAAGGATGAGGCTGGGGAAGCCGGCATTTTCGTCGCGCAGGCGTTTGTACCGGCGGGTAACCACTTCGCGCATGGAGGCGAAATCATCCACGCCGGTCACGGTGCGCACAATGAACTTGCGGTATTGGTTTTTGTTCATGGCGCCGTCTTCCCAGACCACCATGGAAGCCACAGTCTCAGCGCCCTGGATGTGCGAAATGTCGAAGCACTCGATGCGCTTGGGAATTTCCGGCAAGCCGAGCGCGTCCTGCAGGGCTTCCTGCACGGCCTTGGCCTGGGGCTTCATCACGCGGAAGCGCTGGTCAAAGGACTGCTTTGCGTTCTGCGCAGCCAGGTCGATCAGCGAGCGCTTTTCGCCGCGCTGGGGGACGAGGATCTCGGTCTTGCTGCCGCGTTTTTCAGTGAGCAGCTCTTCGAGTTCGGTGCGGTCTTCAAAGTCGACCGGAGAAAGGATATCGCGGGGGACGTATTGCTGGTCGATATAGACCTGCTTCATCAGGGCGGAGAAGAATTCGCCGGGAGAGAAGGAAGAGTTTTCATCAACCGAAGACTGTGGAGCGCAGGCGCCCTCGCCTGCGAGCGAAGAGTTCTTCTCCGCAGCCGGCAGCGGTCCACCATCCTCAAATGGCTGCGCGATCTCCGGTAGCTCTTCCCAGAAGAACTCTCGGCGATCGAGAATTTTTCCGCCGCGCATATGAAAGACGTTCACGGCGAGCATGTCATTTTCATAGTGGTAGCCGAAGACATCCATATCGTCGCCTTCGACCGCCGCAATACGCTGCTTTTCCTGCAGCTGCGAGACGGTAGAGATCATGTCGCGATAGCGAGCAGCGCGTTCGTATTCCTGGGCCTGCGCGGCGTGCTCCATGCGTACGCGCAGAGACTTGGAGAGATCGGTCTGGCGGCCTTCGAGCAGAAGCTGCACATCACGCACGGCCTCCTGATATGCCTGCGGCGTGGTCAGGTCCTGCACGCACGGGCCCAGGCAGCGCTTGATGTAGTACTGCAGGCAGGGCCGCAGGTGGTAGCGGGTGAGATCGACTTTGCAGGAGGGAACAAGAAAGCTGCGATGGATCAGGTCGACAATACGATAGGCCAGGTTGCCGGGAAAATAAGGGCCGTAATAGACGCTGCCGTCTTTGCGCAGGCGACGCGTGACGTAGACGCGCGGATAGCGTTCGCCCAGGGTCAGCTTGATGTAAGGATAGGTCTTGTCGTCGCGCAGAAGGATATTGAAGCGCGGCTTTTTCTGCTTGATGAGGTTATTTTCAAGCGCCAGCGCCTCTTTATTGTTCGCGACCACGATGTAGTCGACATCGACGGCCTCACGCAGCAGGGTACCCGTTTTGGCATTGGCCTCGCCCACGCCTTCCTGGAAATAGGAGCGGACCCGGGCACGCAGGTTCTTGGCTTTGCCGACATAGATGACCTCGCCTTCAGCATTCTTGTAGAGATACACTCCAGGCTGGAGCGGCAGAGTACGGATTTTGGCAAGCAAGTCCATGCGAGGGAGTTCTGGGCCGCGTCTGATAAGTGCATTTCGGTCAGGTTTTCACCTGACCCGCTTCCCAGTACGTAAAAATTCTATAGTAGCAGCTTAGTGGACAGGCGGCAGGAAGGCCAATCGTCCCTCAACAGATTGATTCTAGACAGTTTACATGCGATGCGAGTTGCACAACCTAATGGCATTCCAGTTGCTCTGTTATCAGTGACTTTTATGTGCGGCACTCACCCTGCGCCGCTTGGGTCTTAAGGAGCTTTCCCCATGAACTTGAAATCGAGTCTTTTGGTTCTGCTGGCCGGTTCGTCGCTGATGATCGGCACTGGCTGCACGACGAAGAACTACGTGCGCAAGCAGACCCAGCCTATCGTCGAAAAATCCAACGAACTTGACGCCAGAACGGCCAAGAACAACGCGGCGATTCATGACGTTGATACCCGCGCACAGCAGGGTATTGCCGGCGTGAATGACAAGGCCACCCAGGCCGACCAGAAGGCCCTGGATGCCCGCGGACGCGCGGACCAGGCCCAGACCCTGGCGACCCAGGCCAACACGCGCGCTGATGCGCTGGCCAATACGGTTGCGAATTTGGACAACTATCGCCCCGTGGCTGAGACCTCGGTGCACTTTGCCTTCAATAAAGCGGATCTGACGGCGAAGGCGAAGACCGCTCTGGACCAGCTTCTGGCGGAAGTCCCCAACACCAAAGGATACCTGGTGGTGGTGGAGGGCGACACGGACTCGGTGGGCTCGGCAGCTTATAACTACAAGCTGAGCGAGCGCCGCGCTGATGCCGTGGTGCAGTATCTCTCATCAAAGAACATTCCCGCGCACAAGATCTATCTCATCGGGCTGGGCAAGGATAAATACGTCGCTGAGAACAGTACGGCTGACGGCCGCGCCAAGAACCGCCGCGTGGATGTCCGTTTGATGACGAACGTGACCGGTCAGGAAACCCCAAGCTCTGCGCAGAGTACCGCTCCCAACCCGAGCCGGTAGTCTCTCCTCCCCCGGGACAGTTGCGCAGAAAAGAGGCCGCCAGATTTCTGGCGGCCTTTAATTTTTGCTCATGCCTGCAAGATGCTGCAAAAGATTCGATCTTCTAGAATAGAGACACATGAAATACCGCTTTCATATTCTGGCCGCTATCCTGATCGGATTCACTCTTCATGGAGCGCAGCGGGCCGCGGCGCAGGACAATCAAGACAATAGTCCGCATATTCAGCCACGCGCCACACCCACGCCGTCTCCGACGCCGAAGGCCAGTCCGGCACAACAAAAACCGGAACAATATGAACGCCCGCCCTTCCCCGGCGATGCGCCAGGAACCAGACCTGCAGAGCCACCACCGGCATCGAAGACGCCGGATGGCTATGAGCGTCCACCATTTCCCGGAGACGCGCCGGGAACGAATCCGACAACCGGCAGCGCTGCGACCGGCGAAAGTTCCAGCAGCGACTCACAGATCGATTTGAACGTACGCCGGAAGGAGGAGGCTGCGCCCGCGCCGGACGATGTCGACGAGTTGAAGCCCTGGGACCCGCACAAAGCGGCCAAAGACGTAGAGGTTGGCAACTACTATTTGAAGCTGAAAAACTATCGCGCTGCTCTTGAGCGCTTTAACCATGCGCTGGAATACAAGCCCAATGACGCGGAAGCGACCTATGGGTTGGCGGTCACGCAGGAAAAGCTGGGCCTGCTTTCCCTGGCCGGGAAGAATTACAGCAAGTACCTTGAGCTCTTGCCGGACGGTCCCAAATCAAAGGAAGCCAGGGAGGCCATCGGCCGGCTGGAGCCACAAGAGGCATCGCTTAAACCGGCAGGCTCTTCCGCCGATGCCGCCAAAGAGGCCGCGCATGATATCAACGTCGGCGAGACTTATCTTTCAGCCAACAACTATGACGCTGCGCGTGAGCGTTTTGAAGAAGCGTTGCGGCTAAACCCGGAAAACCCGCTGGCCTGCTTCCGTCTGGCGCAGAGCCTGCAGGGCATGCAGAGGCTCGACCCCGCGCGTATGTACTATCGCAAATACCTGGAGCTTGAGCCCAAAGGCAAATTTGTCAAGACCGCCAAGAAAGCGATCGACGACATCAACTGGATACTGGGCAAGTAGCTATTCTTTGCGGATGTATTCGCCCGAGCTGGCGTCCACCAGGACCGTAAGCTTGCTGATGGTATCTCCGCCGTACATCACGTGCCAGCGCAGCTGAGATGACTGTGCGTCCCAGTCAAGCATGTAGGTCAAGGCGGTTTTAGGATCCTTTTCCAGCAATTGCTTGCCGCCGTGTTGCTGCGCTACCTCAAAAGCTTTGTCGGTATCGGCCTTGAGGAAGTTCAGGTCAAAGGTACGGGCGGAGCGATTGGCGGGATTGTAGGAATCTTCCACGCCGTGGTCTACGCCGCGGGCAACATCGGACGAAGCTACGCCCGACCAACTGAATGGCTCAGACTTCTGCCGCGATACCGATCCGAACTGCGCGCGCCAGAAGTTGGCTTTGCCATCGTGTCCATTGCTGTCTTTGATATTGGTGGATTCCAGGCGAATAGGCTGCGCGTCGGCCGCCCAGAAGCGCGCCGGCGCCAGCATCTTTTGCAGAGCGAAACGCCCGGTTTCGATCTGGCTGGGGGCTGGAGTTGCCTTGGCGGCAGGAGTGCTTGGGGTGGAATCGCAGCCGACGGCAACCAGCAACAATACTGTCACAGCAGCGAGTGCCGTTTTCGTTAAATGGATGGTTTTGGGTGATGAGATCACGTCATTCATTCTAGATGAGAGCAGAGCCCGGCACGATGTACCAAGGTGCATGTCTTTCGGAAGTAAACCCCGGTAGTAAACTCGGAAGGTAAACCCTCGAGCCTATCCGAAAAGTTAACGCGCTCTATTCGCTGGGAAGTCCGGCTTTGCGCGCCTGCTCCTGCAGGTCGGCGAGCTTTTGCTGGGCTGTATCGAGAGCTTGTTTCTTGGTATTGATTTCCTCTTGCTCTTTGCGGCTGTCTTCCGCAAACTTGCCCTGATCGCGCAGCATGGTGCCGGCATCGGCATAGTACGCGGCGGCGCGCAAACGCGCTTCGCGCTGCGCGACATCCAGTTCCCGCTGCAATGAAGCGATTTCTTTTTGCTGATCTTCGATTTGCTTCTTCAGCCCGTCGTTCTTCTGCTTTTGTGCGTCAGCCGCATCCTTTTTGGTGTCTTTGGCGTCGGTGCTCTTGTCGTCAGTCTTTTTCGCGTCCGCATCGTCTTTGGCTGCAGGCGTCTGCTCCGGCGCGGAGCTGCGGGCGAAATTATCGTCGTCAAGCTTGGTATTGGCAGCGGTGTGCTTCTTGTTGCGATTGGCGCGGGCTATATCGCCTAAAGATTGCTGTTGCTGCGCTACTGCCGCGGCAGCGAAAAGACACATTACCGTAAGCAAAAAAAGCTTTTTCATAAAGAGATCCGGCGAACCTGTTGGTTCCATTATTCTACAGCCGTCATCAACTTACATTCTCCTGTATTCCGCAAGCGGAAACGATAGGGTAAACGCTCTATCGGCCTGAAGTAATGCCTGGAAATGAGCTTGCTGTGACGTCTTGCGGGCGCAAATCAGAGAACCCTGTCCGAAAGAAATTCACGCACGTTCAGCATGGTCATATGTGGATGGCTGAGACCCGAGATGTTTTTATACCAATCGATGAGCGTATGGCCCCAGAATGCGGCGATCAGCGCTCCTATCCCGAGAAAAACGCCGAACGGAATGGGAAAGTAGCGCGGAATCAGCCGTGCCGACTGCCAGGCACGCGCACGCGCCACTTTAGCCGGCTCAGATGGATTGCGTCTTCTTCTGCGCGCCAGCCGTTTGAGCCAGACACCGAGGATCAGAAAGATGCCAAAGAAGCTTCCGATCATCGATCCCAGCAGCAGCACCAGCAGCGTCAGTTCAACGCCAACAAAGGCGCCGATCAATGCCATAAGCTTTACGTCGCCGCGGCCCATGCCTTCTACGCCGCGCACCGCTTCATAAAGCAAAGCCGCGCCCAGGATAAAAGCCGCGCCCAGAATCGCTCCCGCGAGAGAGTTCACAAGGGAGAGCAGCCGGCAACTCTCCAGACTGGAAAGGAAGTAGCGCGTCGGACCATCCACCGGCACCACGAGACTGAAGGCCAAGCCGAGCGCGATCCCCGGCTTGGTAAGCAGGTCAGGAAGAAGCTGGGTCTCCGCATCGGTAAAGATCAACCCGATCAGAAGGAGGCACAAGACGCAAAGCTTCAGCGCAGCCGCCAGCGGCCCGCCGACAACGTCGCATAGAGGATCAGGATTGGCGACTGCTCCCGGCAGGAATCCGACGCCGGCGAAATAGGCCAGCACAAACGCCAGTCCCGTTATCAGCTCAACGATGGCATAGCGCGGCGAAATGGGAGCTTTGCAGCGACGGCACTTGCCGCGCAGAATCAGCCAGCTTACGACGGGAATGTTGTCGTAAGGCGCAATGGGCGCTTCACACTGGGGACAGGCCGAGCCCGGGCTCACTACGGAGAGCTCGCGCGGCATACGATAAATACAGACGTTCAGAAAGCTGCCAAATACCAGCCCAAAAAGAAAAAACGCTGCAGCAAAAAAAAGACTGTGCCCGGCAAAATCAAGTAGGTTCAGGTCGCGCTCCAGGGTCAGGTGACTTGAGGGAGATTATACCGAGTGGGTGAGAATTGGTAATTGAGTAAATTGGTAAGTTGGTAAATGAAAGCCTGTCGCCAAAAGCGTCTTGGGAAAATTCAATCCTTCTTTGTAACGAGCGCAGGCGTTTCGCTTCACTTTACCAACTTACCAATTTACCCATTTTTACCCATTTACCAATTTCCACCAGGCGTTCAATCGCCTTCCGGAATGCGCAGAATGTGTCCGCTGAGCACTGGCGCTTTGGGATTTTCGGGCGGAAGGTCCCCGGTCCAGTTGATCTGGTCGCGATTGACCAGCCGCATCTCAGGCGGCAATGACTTCCAGCCGGCGCCATTCTGCTCCCGGATCGCGACATTGAAGCCCATGGCTTCATCCTTATGCTCCTCTTCGCTCCATTCAAAGAGCGCAGCCTCAAGCTCTTCCGCGAGGGCTTCCTGGGGCAACAGGCATAGGATCCAGGGATTGCGTGCATTCTGGGCATAGGCCCCGCGATCGACGCCAGGGACGCCCGTAATCACCTTCGCGCCATGCTCACGTGCGATCTTGACCGACTCGTCACGCGAGCCATGGTCCACGAGGATGACCTCATCACATGGACGCAACGAGTCCAGGGCTCGGCCGAGCGACGGCTCATTGTCAGTGGCGTGAATCAGTGCAGTAATCTTGGTCTTGGCCATTCGGATTCGACGTTCTCAGGTATTGATGTTGGATGCAAAAACAAAGCGCCGCCGCAGCGGCGCTTCATCTTACATCCAAAAAAGGCTTACTGGTTCATTGCCGGACGGCTGGAAGCGCCCGGTGTAACCGTGATTGGGCTCTGCAACTGGAAGGCGATGATGCCCTCAGGATGCAGGATGATTTGCTGTCCCTTGGTGGCCGCGGAAACGCCGGTTCCTGCGCCGGCGCCGGCAGCTGCTCCGATGGCGGCGCCCTTGCCACCGCCAAAGATTCCACCCAGAACCGCCCCGACGGCCGCACCGCCGCCAACTTTCGCCGCCGTGGATTTACCGCGCCCGTTGCCGGACTTGCTCCATTGGCTGGTCTGCAGATTGTAGCTGCGACCGTTCATCGTGAGCTTGGTGAGCTCCAGTGTGAGCACAGACTGTCCGGCAAAGCGGCCGGCCGACTTCACATCCACCACGCGGCCTTCTACGTCCGCTGTCGTGGGGATGATGGTCTGCTCATCAATCGTGATTGGAGCAGAAATGGATCCATGAAATATATCGCCCACTTGCGCCTTCTCTGAATTCACTTCGTCATTCAGGCGAATGCTGATCTGCGTTCCCGCAGGCACCGTAACCTTGGGCGTCGGCGTGGGAGCAGGCGGAGGCGTATTCTGCGCTACATCATTGCTACTGGTAGAGGGCACCGTGGTGCGCAAACCGTTGTCGCCACTATTGTTGCCAGGAGTGCTGGTGGCGCGCGAACTGGAGCTACGCTCACGCGTACGCGGCGACGGACGCGATTCCCGGACCGGCGGCGGGGGATTGTTGCTGGCCTGCTCCTGCGGCTGAGTGCTTTGGTCAGACGCTGTTGTGGACGCAACCTGCAGGTTGTTCACTACGGTCTTTACACCGTCCACTTGAGCGGCGTCATTGGCTGCGGCATTGCGAACCGCATCGCTGCTGACCGTTCCGCTGAGTGTCACTACACCATTTGTGGCACTGACAATGACCTGCTTGTCAGGGACATTGTTGTCCCCGTTAATCTTGTTCTGTACATCGGACGCGACCTGTGCATCCGAATGGCTTCCGACACGCGAGCATCCCACCGCGAACAACGCGAGGGCCATCAGAACCACCCAAAGATTTCTCTTCATAACTATGCTCCTGTTTTGGTGGCGTATAGCTCATTAGATGCAGAGCTGCTCTGAATGACTGCATCCCCAGGTAAATTTTTGTTTATCAGCGATTTGCGTGAATCCCGTTCATCGCAAATCATTCCCGCGCGGCCAGTACCTGCTTGGAACAATTCTAACCCCGCCTGCGGACCAGAGTTGCTGAATTCCACCCCTAGCTCCATGTTGACGAGTTGCGTAGTGGTAATCGCTTAACCCTTTAGCTGCGGCCGCAACCGCTGAACCCGCGCGGCTTCACGCCCAGAACCTGCTGCATTGGCCCGATGTCACAGCTGGAACCTTCACGAAGCATGCGCAACTGGTCCACCGTGACCGGCGGATTCTTGAGAAGCGTCTGGGCGAAGAATGCACCGGCCAACATCAGGGGCATGGGAATGTGGACGGCCGGCTTACGAACACCGGCGCAACGGGCGATCTCCTCCAACACCTGGTTGAGTGAAAGCTCGTCTGCGCCGCCGAGTTCGATGGTCTGGTTGGTCGCTGCTTCCGCCGTAAGCGCCATGGCGAAGCAGGCAGTCACGTCATCGATGAAGATTGGCCGAAACCTGGGCATGCCGTTGCCCGGTACAGGCCGAAAGATCGGCGCCGAGCGCATGGTCTCCATCATCTGGGTAACAAAACCATCGCCCGGACCAAAGATGAGCGACGGACGCAGGATGCAATAAGGAATCTCGCTCGTGCGGACCTCTTCTTCGCCGCGCCACTTGGTGACTTGGTAGACAGCCGGGCCGTCTGCACGTGCACCAAGCGCCGACATCTGCACAAAGCGCTTGATGCCCGCTTGCTTCCCTGCTTGAACCACGTTCCGCGTTCCAATATGGTGCACGGCCGCAAACGTGTTCTTCCCTTTCTCCACGATGATGCCTACGAGATGGATCGCGGCATCGCAGCCGCGCAGGCCTTCTTCAAGTCCATTTCCCGCGACCACGTCTCCGGCGACGAATTCAACTCCTTTTTGCGCAAGCTGGCTCGCTGCCTGCGGATCACGCACCAGGGCGCGGACGGCGTGGCCTTCGCTCAGCAGGCGTCTCAGCATGTTCCGCCCGACAAAGCCGGTAGCGCCGGTGAGGAAGACCTTCATGTGGTTGATTCTAAATCGTGCTGCGGTGCCGGCTTTTCTGGAGTCCGGAATTTCGAGAAAGCAGCTATCGCGTTGGCCCATTCACTCGGAAATGTGATAAAAACTTCAGTTCTGTTTATGTCTCTGCGAGTCGCACGCGGTGTCTACAACCCGGAAAAAGAGCGCTTCCACTACTACGTCTCTTTCAAGCCTACGCTCGATCCTACGGAGGAAGAGCGGGCCGTGGAGCGGAGTTATCCCGTGGAGGTGGCGCTCTCCATCACTGAAAACGGCGAGCTAGCCGACCTGGCCTTCAGCTTGCCGGAGCCGCTCGTCAACCGCCGCTGCCTGGAGTATCTCTCGCGGACAAGCTCTGCCAACCTGGTGGAGGAAAAGGTCTTCGTCACCGTGCCCGGTCTCAACGGCGATTCCGTGATTCAAGGAAAAGGCAGCCTTGAAATCGACTCCGCCGGCAGAATCATGGGTTTGGAGATCAACTGACGACTTTCCGAGCCTTAGCCACAAACGGTGGCGGCCCCAAAAAAGAAATCCAGCTCTGAATGCGGGTCATCCAAGTAGAATCCAGCTCTGGATTCCCACAGTGCCTTAACCCCGCCTAATACCAGCGCTTTTTGTCACGTATCTGCCGGAGAGTCAGCAACTTATCCCGCAAAACAGGGTTGCGATTCAGCTACTCTGCTTATTTTCTTGGGGTAAGACCTCCTAGGGCGCTAAGAGTCACCACCGATTCCTCGCCTGTGGCATTGCGGATAGTTTCTGTCTCCATGACTCGATCACAGGCAATCTCCATCGCAGGAAAGTCGTTCATCGTGCTGGCGCTGTTGATGGGCATCTCTGCCATCGGCCAGGTCCCCCGTTCCAAACACGTTTACATTGTGGCTGAAGAAAACCACAGCTATGAGCGGCTGGTCGGCAGCGCTTCCATGCCCTACCTCAACAGCCTGCTCGCCAAAGGCGGGGTGGCCACACAGTTTTATGCCAACATGCACGGTTCCCTCGAAAACTACCTGATCGTGACCTCAGGACAGTACCTGACGCACAACAATTCGACCCTGGCAGTCTTCGACGTCGACAACATTGAACGCCACCTGCTGACCAACGGCATGACTTTCAAGTCGTACGCACAGTCACTGCCCTTTGCCGGATTTACCGGGCTTACCTCCGGCGCCTACCTGAAACGGCATGCGCCGCTGCCTTACTACACTGACATGGCCAACAGCAGCCTGATCAAGAACCACGATTCCAGCACCCAACTGGCGAAAGACATTGCCAATGATGCCCTGCCGAATTTTGCCTTCATCACCCCGGACGCTAACCATGATATGCACGATTGCCCCAACGGGTTGACCGCGTGCCTGCAAACCGCTGATAGCTGGCTCAAAGCCAATATTGCGCCGCTGCTGGCCACTGCGCCCTTCCAGCCGGGCGGCGACGGCTTACTGATCATCTGGTCCGACGAAGCCGATCTAAGTGGTGACAATCGCTGCAGTGCTACAGTGTCCTCCGGCTGCGGTGGACGCATTTTGGTGGCGATGATCGGCCCGCAGGTAAAAGCCGGTTTCAAATCCACAACGACCTATCATCAGGAGAGCGTGCTCCGCACTATGCTGGCAGCCATGGGGACCACGTCACATTTCCCCGCCGCCTCCAACACGGCTCCGGATATGCGTGAGTTCTTCAAAGGAAACACCACGGCTGACACCGGAACTCTCGGCAAAGTCACCATCTCCGCTCCCACAACCAGCACCGTAACCGGCACCAGCGTACATGCTGCGGCCAGCGCGAGCGCAGCCAATCCCATCACCTTCATGCGCATCTACGTGGATAGCGTCGGCAAAGCTTCAGTAAGCGCCAGTCATATTGACACAACGCTGACGATGTCCAAGGGCACGCACAACATGATTTTCCAGGCCTGGGACAGCAAAGGCAACGTGTATAAGGCTGCTAAGACGATTACAGTGCAGTAAAGACACGACATCAACGCAACATCTCCAAAACCAGGACATGCCAAGGCCGGAGCTCGGCTTAGGCATGTCTTTGTATTTTTCCCACCTTTTCATGCCTGTTCATTCGAGCTACAATCAGGCCAAATGACCCATTCCCAGGTCTCTGGCTTTGTCCTTGCGGGCGGCAAGAGTACGCGTATGGGGCAGGACAAAGCAGCTCTAACACTGAATGGACGAACGCTGCTGGAGCACGCGTTGGCGGCGGTACGCCAGGTGTGTCGCGACGTGGCAATTTTGGGCCGATATGAGCGCTACGGCGCGCTGGCCCCCGCGTACGAAGACATTCATCCCGGGTGCGGACCGCTGGGCGGGATTCATGCCGCGCTTTCCAATTCACAAACCCAGTTCAACCTGGTCATCGCTGTCGATACGCCGTTTCTCGCGCCCGAATTCCTCTCCTACCTGGCTGAACGCGCGGTCGCTTCCGGCATGGTTGTCACCACACCGGAAATTGATGACTACACGCAGCCGCTCTGCACGGTCTACTCCCTGGATTTTTTGCCCATCGCGGAGAGGGCCATCAAGGTCGGCAACTACAAGATCGTGCCGCTCTTCCCGCGTAACCAGACCCTGGTGATCAAGGAATCAGAGCTGCGCCGGTTTGCCTTCGGCGCTGAGATGTTTGAGAATCTGAATACGCCGGATGACATGGAACGCGCCCGGCGTCGTTTCTCCGTTGACACATGAACCATCTCCCGCAACCCGAGCGCAACGCACCCTATATTGAATTTCAACACGTTTGCAAGGCTTTCGGCGACCATCGGGTGCTGGAAGATGTGAGCTTCCAGGTGTATCCGGGAGAGACGCTCTGCATTCTGGGCCGCAGCGGCGTGGGCAAATCTGTTTCCCTGCATCACATCATGGGCTTTCTCAAGCCCGACTCAGGCCGTGTGATTGTGGCTTTTGAAGACATCACAGACTACAACGAAGCGCAACTGGAGCAAATCCGCAAAAAAGTCACTATGGTCTTCCAGAACGGCGCCCTGTTCGATTCGCTTTCCGTCGGCGAAAACGTGGCCTTCCCCCTGCGCGAGCGCCACGATCTGGACGAAGAGCAGATCCTTCAAATCGTCGACGGCCTGTTGGACATGGTGGGCGTAAAAGCCATGCGCGACATGCTTCCCTCAGACCTCTCCACCGGGATGAAGCGCAGTGTGGCCATTGCGCGCGCTCTCTCCGCGCAGCCGGAATGCATTCTCTACGACGAGCCAACCACCATGGTCGACCCGCTCATGGCGCAGCTTCTCGGCGACCTGATCCAGAAGCTGAAACAACAGCTCAAACTTACCAGCATTGTCGTAACGCATGACATGCGGCTGGCCAAGAAGCTGGCTGATCGCATCGTCTTTCTGCACGAGGCGCGGGCCATCTTTGTGGGCAGCGTGCACGAGATGGAGCGGGCCCATGAAGACGTGGTGCAGGAGTTTCTGAAACTCGATGAGCTGATCGTGCCTGGCCGGGATGACGGCTATTCGATGTACACGTAGTTTCGCAGATTTAGACCGTCCGCTTTTCCAGCACTGCCAACAAACTATTCTTCGCTTGCGGGCTCAGGCGTCCGTTGCGCAAAACATCTTTGACCAAATTGACAGGAAGCTCGCTTGCCAGTTGGATCATGCGGGCTGCCGGCGTGAATTTATTTCCCAGGAGTGCAGCCTTGACCTCGTTGCGAAACGACCATTTCTGATGGCGTGAAACCGCCGGCGCCAGTAGCTCAGTGCCTGCTTCAGCTTTCAAAGCTTTCACAATCCACACTTCGGTCATCTGCGGATTGGCCAGAGCTGCCTGCATGATGCGGTCTTCTTTATCGAGGAGCAATGCCGCCGCTACCCGGCCGGAGCCTTGTTTGGCCAGCGTGAGGCGCTCGCCCGAGGCGATCGTGGACAATCGGCCAATCAGCACCTCCTCTGCGGCGCGCTTCACATCGGGCGGAACTCCTGGCAGCAGCGCCACCTGCATCAGTTCGAACGTATAGATGTAACGAATGGTCGGCACCGAAACATGGCGCGGCGTTCGCGGATGAGTCACCAGCGCCAGCCGGACCTTGCGCTGCTTGGCTACCTGTCCGTTCTTTCCCAGAGCTTCCAGGGCTTCGCGCGGCAGCTCACGGCGATTGAGCAATGCCAATGCCAGGTCTTCGGTCAGGCGAGAATCAGCTGCAACAGCGGTCAAAATCTCCGCGGAAGAATCATGGATCAGCCGCTCCAGATCGGCATCAGGCGGCAACACTGTCTTCTTCAGCGCTATTTCGGTCCGGACTCGCGGAGGCTCAGGCTGCTCCGGAGCTTCGTCAAAACCATCGTGTTCGTCAGAAGGGTTCATCGCCGGACTCCGCGTTGCGCCGCGATCTCCAGTGCCCCCAGCACCGGACGCACATAAGCAAAGCTGACCGCAGCTTGTGGTTGCTGCACTCGCATGGTTTCCTTGAAGGTCTGGCGCACCAGCGCCGATCCCTGCAACACGCCACCCGAGAGCGCTACCGGAACCGTGCCGCCCTGCGGCCATAATTTCTGAATCACCGCGCTTGCCAGCCCGGCCAGCGCTTTCCCCGCGCGATCAGCAATCTCGCGCGCTTGCGGATCGCCCTGTTCGGCGGCGAGGGCTACCGGTCCGGCAAGCTCCGCAAATCGCGGCTCCGAGGAGTTGGCCAGACGGATTACCTCTTCCGGCGCGACTTTCCAATGACCGGCGATGGTGGCAAGCAGGCCCTGCGTGTTGCCGAAGTCAAAAGCGCGTAGCGCTGCCGCCACGGCTTCCCTACCCACCCAGAAGGCCGAGCCTTCGTCAGAGATATTCGGTCCCCAGCCGCCGGCGCGCGCCGTTTCGCCGTTCTGGTTGCGCCCAAAGGCGATGGAACCTGTCCCGGCGATCACCAGCACCCCGGGCGACGTGCCAAAGGCAGCACGATGAGCGATCACATGATCGCCCGCGACATAGATGGTTGAATCGGGAGTCAGTTCGCGGATGGTCTGCTGCGCCCAGTGAACGGCTTCCGCCAACGAAGCACCGGCCATCCCAATGCACACGTGCTGGACTTCATTCGGCGCTACGTGCGCCAGATCGCAGGCCTGGTGAATTACCGACTGCAGGTTTTCCCGGCCCCGTTCCTTGCCTACGCGCGCCAGCTTGCAGCTTGCGCCCGTGGCCTGGCCGAGAAGCTCCGCACCGTTGCTCACAGCACAGTCAGTCTTCGTTCCTCCGGCATCAATTCCGAGGTACAGGGGCATGGGCTGATATTTAGTTTATCTTCCCACAACTTTTGTTTTTGCATTGCACCATTTTTCTCGAATAATGGCTTAGCGGACTAGATTCTCCATTCATGCGACTGCACATTGTAGACGGGACCATCATCGTTGCCTACCTGATCGGCATCACGCTGTTTGGTCTCAGGTTCCGTAAGTCCCAAAGGTCATTGCGCGACTATTTTCTGGCCGATCGCAATATTCCCTGGTGGGCCATTGCCCTCTCCATCGTCGGCGCAGAAACCAGCACGCTCACCGTCATCAGCACGCCAGGCATGGCCTACGGCGGCAACTTCGGCTTCCTGCAAGTGGTCTTGGGATATTTAGTCGGCCGCGTGGTCATCAGCGTGCTCTTTATCCCACAATATTTTCGCGGCGAGCTGTTCACCGCTTACCAGCTCATCGACCGCCGCTTCGGTCCGCGATTGCACAAGATCACCGCCGCAGTCTTTCTCATCACACGCGCTGCTGCGGAAGGCGTACGTGTCTGGGCTGTCGCGATTGTCGTCGGCGTGGTTTTGGGAACCGGCGAAGTGGCATCTGTCGCCATTGTCCTGGTGCTTACGCTGATTTACACCTTTGAAGGCGGCTTAGCTGCGGTAATCTGGACCGACGTGGTGCAACTGCTGATTTATGTCGGGGGCACGATCGTGGGCTTCTTTATGCTTGTGCATCTGGTTCCCGGCGGATGGCCGGCAATCCACTCTTCTGCGGCAGCAGCAGGTAAGCTGCAGGTTTTCGACTTCTCGTTCACACTGTCAAAGGCCTTTACCTTCTGGGGAGGGCTCATCGGCGGCATGTTCCTGAACACCGCGACGCACGGCACCGATCAGCTGATGGTCCAGCGCCTGCTCGCCGCGCGCAACCAGCGTGATTCACAGACAGCGCTGCTTTCAAGCGGCCTGATCATCCTGGCGCAGTTCACGCTCTTCCTGATGATGGGAGCAGCACTGTGGGTCTTCTACCGTGCCTATCCGCCCACCGCAGCGTTCACCAAGACGGATTACATCTTTCCCACGTTCATCGTCGACCACATGCCGGTTGGCGTTTGCGGGATTCTGATCGCCGCAATTCTGGCTGCTGCCATGTCAAACCTGAGCGCCGCGCTGAACTCGCTCTCTTCCACCAGCATGGTTGATTTCTATCTGCGGAGACGGCCTGAAACCTCTGACCAGAAGCGTTTACGGCTTTCGCGCGTGGCAACCATCGTTTGGGGACTGATTCTCTTTGCGCTGGCGCTGGCCTCGCGCTACGGCGGCAGCGTTCTGGAAAAGGGGCTGAGCATCGCATCGGTGGCTTATGGAGGGTTGTTAGGTGTTTTTCTGCTGGGCCTCCTCACCAAACGCACGAGTGAGCGTGGGGCGATTATTGGTATGCTCTGTGGATTGGCCTTGAACGTTTACATTTGGATCTGGGCTACAGCGCACATTGCCTGGACCTGGTACGTAACGCTGGGCTCGATCACCACCTTTGTTGTAGGTTATCTCGCGAGTCTCATGATGGAGGCACATGGCGATGCAAGCCGCGCCCAAACCGGCGCCTGACCTGCTGCGCGAACTGAACCTCTGGCACGCAATTGCCATTGTGGCCGGGACCATCATCGGCAGCGGTATTTTCCGCGTTCAGGGCGAGATGATGAAAGATGTAGGCTCCGCCGGGCTGGTGTATCTGGTATGGGTTGTGGGCGGGCTGCTGTCATTTGCCGGCGCGATCACTTACGCCGAGCTTGGGGCCATCAAGCCCTGGGCCGGCGGCGAATACGTCTACGTCCGCGACGCCTACGGATCGCTCATGGGCTTTCTCTACGCGTGGACCTGGTTCCTGATCGCCAAACCTGCATCGATCGCCACGGTGACAACTGGCATCGTCGATGTGCTGAGCACCTTTCCGGCACTCAGCTTTTTAGGCAGCCACATCTTTACCCTTCACCTCACCAGCACCAACGCCTTCGAGGTGACCTACGGAACATTGGTCGCCATCGGCGCGACCATCGTGATTTCTGCGCTGAATTACATTGGGGTTCGCAAAGCCGGAAGCTTTCAGCTGGTGTTGACCGTCCTTAAGGTCGGAATGATCGTAGCCATCATGTTTGTTGGCTTTACGGCTTCACAAGGCAGTTGGAGCAACTTCCACACTACGTTCCTCGGCGCAAAAGGCGGAATGGCCGGTTTCATGGCCGCGCTGGTGGCGGCGCTCTGGGCTTACGACGGCTGGAATGACTTGAACATGGTCAGCGGCGAGATCAAAGATCCCGGACGAACCATTCCCATTGCTTTGATCGCCGGCGTAGCCGTTGTGGCTTTCCTTTATATGGGCATCAACGCCGCGGTGCAGTATGTGCTGCCGGCGAACGCGATTGCCGGAGCAAAAGTCCCCGCTTCATTGGCGACGCAGGTGGCCATTGGCTCGCTGGGCGCAGCGCTGGTCACCGCCGGCATGGCTTTCTCGATGTTCGTGACGCTGAACGGCACCATCATGAGCGGCGGACGCTTGCCCTTTGCCGTGGCGCGCGATGGGTATTTCTTCAAAGCCCTGGCGGAGGTCCATCCACGCTTTCACACCCCGGGGCTGGCGCTGGTGGTGCAAGCAGTTTTGGCTGTCGTGCTTCTTCTAGTAGGCGGTGCCTTCAAAGACCTGTTTTCGCTGGCGATCTTCGCCGAATGGCTTTTTTACATGATCGCCGCCAGCACCATCTTCGTTTTTCGCAAGCGCGAGCCGGATACGCCTCGTCCCTACCGAACCTGGGGATATCCGGTGGTACCGGCGTTATTCATTGTCGCGGCTGCAGTCCTGCTTTTCTACACATTTACTGACAATCTGCGGAATTCGATTGCCGGAACGCTGGTAATTCTGGCCGGCGTCCCGGTCTATCTCTATTTTGCCGGCAAAAAGAGGGCTGCCGCCCAAAACTAACGCATCAAATACGGGGGAGATCCTTCGACGCCCTTCGGCAAGCCTCAGAGTCGTTCAGGATTTTCGGCCCGTGCCCTGGGACGCCGCGAGGTCTCTTCAAGGTATAATCATCTTCTCCACAGTTTGCCGCCGGAGGTAATTTGTGCTGCGCAGAATGTTTCTCCTAGTTTGGGCGCTCCTGCTTTCCACGACGTTTGCCCTGGCGTCGCCACAGGACAAGAAAGACCAGGACAAGGGAAGCGGAGACGATGACAAGTTCTACCATGGCACCGGCATCAATGACCTGAATGCCATCGGCAATCGCAACGTGGGCTGCAATCGCGGTCTGGGAAACTGGTACACGCTGGATTCGCAGGTCAAAATGGGCCGGGAATTTGCCGCGCAGGTGGAACAGACATCACACCTGATTACCGACCCCATGGTGAACGAGTACGTGAACCGCCTGGGGCAAAATCTGCAGCGCAACTCTGATACACACCTGCCCTTCACCATCAAGATCCTTGACGTGGAAGAGCCCAACGCATTCGCGCTTCCCGGCGGCTACATGTTCGTGAACGCAGGTACCATCCTGATGGCTGACGACGAGTCTGAGTTGGCGGGTGTGATGGCGCATGAGATCGGTCACGTCGCCGCCTGCCATGCAGCGCGCGAATCCACGCGCGGAGCCATGGCCCAGCTGGCGATGATCCCGGTCATCATCCTGACCGGAGGCCTGGCGGGGATTGGCGTGAATGAAGCTGCGAACTTCGGCATACCGGCGGTCTTCAGCAAGTTTGGCCGTAACTTTGAAGCCCAGGCGGATTACCTGGGCGTACAGTACGCCTACAAATCCGGCTACGATCCCAACGGCATGATCAACTTTTTCGAAAAGATCCAGGCCCTGGAGAAGAAGCGCCCGGGATTTGCCATGAAGCTTTACGGCGACCATCCGCAGACGCCGGACCGGATCGCGAAATCGCAGCAGGAGATCGGCACCATCCTGCCTCCGCGGGAGCAGTACATCGTAAGCAGCTCGGACTTCGAGCTAGCCAAGAAAAGGCTGGCTCTGATTATGAAATTCCGCAAGCTGAAAAACGGCAAAGACAACAAAGAGGAAGATCCGCAGTTGCGCCGTACCGTGGGCGATAAACCGGCCGACCAAAACGATGACCGTCCGACTATCAAGAAGCAGCCGGGCAATAAATAATTACAAGAATCACGCTCTGCTGAACTCTATGACCTTCTCTGTTGTCGGTGCCTGCTTCGGCGGCACCAGGCGCTCATACACCTTTACATACTCGCGCGCTGACGCCATCCAGGAAAAATCCTTGCTCATGCCGTTGAGCATCAGCTTCTTCCAGCTCTCCTGATCTTTGAAGGCACGCAGCGCCTCATGTACGCAGTTGAGTAGCGCCACGCCGGAATATGCGCTGAACTTGAAGCCTGTGCCTTTGCCGCCGGCGGCGTCCCAGGGCTCAATGGTGTCGTCAAGACCGCCGGTCGCGCGTACGATGGGGACGGTCCCATACTTGAGGCTGTACATCTGATTCAAACCGCTGGGTTCGTAGCGCGAGGGCATCAGGAACATGTCGGCGCCGGCCTCAATCTTGTGCGCCAGCGCATTGTCATAAGCGATCTTGACCGCCAGTTTGTCCGGGAACTGCCGGCTCAGCTTGAGAAACATGTCCTGGTATTCCTTGTCGCCGCTGCCGAGCACAACCAGCACCAGCGGCAGCCGCGCCAGGTCGTGAATGATCTCCTCAATCAGGTCAAAACCTTTTTGTGCAGCAAAGCGGGAGACTATTCCAATTACCGGCAGTTCGATGGAAACGCTCTCCAGACCGAACTGGCGCAGCAGATCGTATTTGCACTCCCTCTTGCCGGCGAGGCTTTCCGGAGAATACTGCCGGACAATGTATTTGTCTTTAGCCGGGTCCCACTCGTTGTAATCCACGCCGTTCAGGATTCCGCTGAGCGATCCGGCACGGGAATGCAGTACGCCCTCCAGGCCAAAACCGTATTCGCTGGTCTGGATCTCCTGCGCATACTTGCGGCTTACCGTCGTGATATGGTCGGAAAAGGCCAGCGCGCTCTTCAGAAAGTTGGCTTTGCCCCAGAACTCCATCTTGTCGATGGTAAAAAGGTCCCAGGGCAGCATGAGCAGCGGGAGCGTGTCCGGCGCGAACAGTCCCTGGTAGCCGATGTTGTGGATGGTAAAAACCGTGCGCGTTCCGCGAAAGACCGGATCATCGTGATAGCTGGTGCGGAGCAGTACAGGAACCAGCGCGGATTGCCAGTCATGGCAGTGAAAGATATCAGGCACTCCCAGGACCTTGGAGGCCTCGAGCACGGCGCGGCAATACAGGGCAAAACGCTCGGCGTTATCAGGATAGTCGCCCGCAGGAGTGCCGTAGAGGGCGTCGCGGTCGAAGAACGGCGGGTAGTCAACAAAATAGAATTGCACCCCGGAGCGTTTTCCGCCATCCAACACGGAGCAGAACCGGTATTCGTCATCAAACGGGATGGTAACGCTGCGCAGGAGCACCTTGGCGTCAGGCAGCTTGGTCTGTTTATATTTAGGAAGATAGACAGAGACGGTGTGACCCAGGTCCGCCAGCGCCTGCGGCAGTGCTCCGACAACATCGGCCAGGCCGCCGGTTTTGGCGAAAGGCACGCATTCAGAAGCAGCAAAAACGATGTTCATTGGGCCTCCGTACAAAAACCAGGCGCGGAACAACCGATTGAGAAAATTCTAAATGGCAACAACAAAAAGGGCCACCCTGCGGACTGCCAAACGACCGCCGTTAGGACAAAACTTCCTTGCCGATTCCAGCGCGGCGGGAAAGATTGTTGATGCTTTGGGTGACACCTCACAGACGATTGCCGTTGAGATCGGGCCGGGTAAAGGGGCGCTCACGCAGATATTGGCGCGCCGCGCCGGGCGACTGATCGCCGTTGAACTGGATCGCATTCTGGCCACCCATCTGCGTTTCAACTACTCACGTTATCCGCACGTGGAAATTATTGAGGCTGACGTTTTAAAACTGGATTTTCGCACGGTGCTGAATCGCACCATCGGGCCGCTCAACGACCTTCGCCCGCTCAAGCCGGCCCGAGCCCGCGTAGTGGGCAACCTGCCCTATTACATTACCTCTGACATTTTGTTGCGGCTCTTTGAATTTCATGACCAGTTTGAGGTGATCGTGATCATGGTACAGCGCGAGGTGGCTGACCGCATCGCCGCAAAGCCAGGTTCGCGCGACTACGGCCTGCTCTCCGCCACAGCACAGCTTTACGCCAGCGTAGAAAACCTGTTTACCTTGCCGCCTGGAGCGTTTGCGCCGCCGCCAAAGGTCTATTCGTCGGTGCTCCGCCTGACCGTGGCGCCACGATTTGCCGAGCTGCAGGTGAAGCCGGCGGAGTTCATCGACTTCCTCAGGTCCGCGTTCGCCATGAAACGCAAGACGCTGCTGAATAACCTGAGGGAGAAATACGGTGACGAGAAGGTCCGCGCTGCGCTGAAAGAAGCGGGGATTCGCGCCGACATCCGCGCCGAAGCCCTGCCTCTGGAGCGAAGCGCAGAGGTGTTTCGCAGGCTGAACCGCAGGTGGTAATTTGGTAAGTTGGAGTTGGGAAAGTTGTTCCTTTACCAATTTACCAACTTACCAATTTACTAATTACTGATTTACCAATTCATTTTGGCTTGTTGCTGCTCCGCGAGCCATCATCCGATTTCGAGCTGGCTGCTGCCGGTGGCGATGACTGCCTTGCCGGAGCGGACGCAGGTGCTGGAGCCGGAGCCTGCGCAGGCGCTGATTGCCGTGCAGGCTGTGCTGGTTGCGTGTATTCACGAACCGGCGGAGCAGGCTGGCGCACCGGCCCCGAACTCACAGGAGCAGAAGACGGCGGCGCATCGGCGGTCCGTGAACGCTGCGGGCGCAACCCGCCATCATCCGGCAAACGACTCGCCGGCGGCTGACGGTCACCGTGGAAACGATCGACGCCAGGCTGGCGCTGAACGTCGCTCACCGGCGGGCGATCGACTTGCTTGGGCTTGCGATCAGCACCTATCACACCTGGAGCGGGCTGAGCAGGAGAATCATCCTTCGGAACATCTCTCCGCGGAACTCTGGCAACGTCATCGTTGGTAAAGACGCGCCGATTGCCTCTCGATCCGCCATCGCCATCGTGGTTGAATGACCTTCCGCCGCTGCCACCTGAGTTTCCAGCGCCAACACCAGGCTTGCGCGCCCGATCACCGGCATTCTCATTCGGCGTATTCGTGCGCTGCACGCGGCCGCCCGGTGGAGTATTGATCACGATTCGGTTGACTGGCGGAGGTGCAGGAGCACGAAAGCCCGGAGGCGCATTCACCCAGGTTGGCCCGGTATGCCATCTATGCCAGTTGCCCGGAACCCAGCACCATCCGCGTCCGCCGATGAACACCCAGTGGCCGTAACGATACGGCAGCCATCCCCACGGATATGCGGAAACCCATGTATAACCGAAGCCCGGCTCGTAGGCCCAATAACCGTTGCCAAATGGGTCCCAGCTGATGTTCACGCCGCTGGGCTGCCATACAGTGCCGTAGCTCGGATCGTCGAAGTAGTCGCCGTAATAATTCAGGTCGCCCGAACCGTATTGATAGGGGGACTGCGAATAACGGCCGCGTGAAGCATATGTGCTCAGATATTCGTCGCGCTGCTGGCTCCATTGGTCAAGCGCATCGGCCTCTGCGCCTTTATCGAGCGCGTACTGCCCCACATCAGTGGGATCAAGAACAAACGTCTCGTTCTTTTTAACGGCCACCTCGCCGCCGCTTTCAGAATCGCGGACGGTGACCTCGCCCTTCCACACCACAACTTCCAGTGGGTCGGCATTGGTGCTGATCACGCGAAACGAAGCAGCCCGCTCCAGCATGAGGGTCTTGTTTTTCACCGTAACTTGAAACTGACCGCCATCCGCTTGCAGGATTTTGAATTCGGCCTCACCCTGATCGAGATCAACGGTGGTCACTGTGCTGCCTGAAGACGAGCGGCCTAATTCGGTAAAAGCCACAACGGTATCCGGCGCAAGGCGCAGCATGCTGCCATCTTCAAATTGAACTTCAGCCCAACCGTCAGAGCGGGTTTCCATCCAGTTGCGCTCAGCTACGGGGACATTCATGGTGGCGCTTTCATAGCCCTGGCCATGGTCAATCCGCACCTCGCCATCGACGTAGCTGATGCGGACGATCCGCGCATGTGAATAGTGCTCTTCGCTATTAGGATCGTAAGCCGGCGTTTCCGGAATGCGGTCTTGTTCCTGAATCTTATCTTGAATCGCATCCTGGCTCTGGTCGGAAGCAGAGACCTGATCAGAAGATTGGCCCTGCGTACGCGACGCTTGCGCCTGGGCATACGAAAGCGTCACGGCCATGAGTGCCATCAAAATTGTGAGGAGCAGCCAGTGTTTATCGGGCATCGATGAGCGCCGCATAAACCCTCCTTGTTGGCCACATCGTATTAGATGGTGCGCGGGATACTTAGTTACTAAATGTTAAGTGTTATTGATCCAGCTTAACCGTTGTGCGCAGAATGGCCAATAAAATCGAGGGGGGATGGCATAGGTTATCTTTGACTTACAACCCTATTCAGCTCCCGCTTTGGCCAGCAGCCTTTTCGCTCGCTGGCGGGCGATGTTCAGGATGGCGGGATCATTGGCGATGCTTTCCAGCGTCGGGGCGATGATCTGCAGCTCGGCCAGATTGTGGCTCTCGAGGGCACTCTCCATGCCTTTCAACTCATCTTCGAGGCCTAACCTGTCAAAGCGCCGCAGGAACTGCAGCTTGCGTCCGTGCTCAATGGTGTGGGAGATACCCTCAAAGATGCTGGTTATTTCCTGGATGGCATTGTTCTCGGAGTAGTCGTACGCCGTTTCAAAATGACGGTCGCGATCGCCGTAAGTCAGCGTCTTCTTGCCGGTCGAAGCGACGGCGTGCTTCTTGAAAGCGAAATCGCCACGAAAGTAATTGGCAGCCTGGGCGTTGCGAAACAATTTGTCACGGTTCCGCTCAGACATGGTGAATTTGAGGATGTAGTCCGGGTCTGCTCCTTTTTGGTCCGGCGGCGACAGCAAATTGCGTGAAACATAGTTTGCCGGGCCGGTGGCCTGCACCCTGATATCGACATTTTGCGGTGTCGCAGGTTCCCACGTGCGGTCATAGGTAATCGTCGGAACCGGCGGGTTCAGGTTGGGATCCGGCGGCGGGGGCTGCGGGTTCGGATGTTGCGCGCGCAACGCCAGCACGGCCAGCAACGCCAGACCGCAGCAAAACAGGTTCGTAGCTCGAAATTTCATCGTGTCGCTGCCTGATAGCGATGGTTGGTGGAAGCTGTATGAATGTGGCAAATGGCGATGGCCAGCGCGTCAGAGGCGTCCATGGGTTCAGGCGGAAGTTCCAGATGCAAGAGCCGCGTGACCATGGTTTGCACCTGCTCTTTTTCCGCCTTGCCGTAGCCGACTACGGCCGACTTGATCGACAAAGGCGAGTATTCCGCAACCGGCAGCCCTGACGATGATGCGGCCAGCATGGCCACGCCGCGCACCTGTCCCAACTTGAGCGCGGTCTTTACGTTCACGCCATAAAAAACATCTTCAATCGCTACGGTGTCCGGCCGGTGCTCAGAGATGATGGCCGTCAGGCCGGAAAAGATCTTTTGCAGGCGCTCAGCCATGGGCGATCCCTTCTTGAGTTGGATGGCGCCGGTGGCAAGACAAGTGAGCCGGCCTTCAGTCAATTCTTCTACGACGCCGTAGCCGGTATACTCGCTGCCGCAATCGATGCCCAGGACCCGCATGCGAGCAGTGTACTACCAATTTCTGTGTCGCTTTGATCCAAACCGCCTGACGTTTCTTCCTGAGCAAAATTTCTCTGCTCTTGTGACTGGCGTGCGGCGAGCAAGGCGGCCTCGCGATCAGCAGCAGCGTGGCTTGCGTGACACCGCCGATTCGCGTTCGCGCTGGAACGCGCGATAGGCTTCTACAGAATGTGGAACTTGCGTCCGCTGCAGGAAGCGGTCGTAGGCCGATTCGTCAAAGATTTCGTCAATGACAGCATGAACAATGCCCCAGGCGCTTTTGAGGCGGCCCACCCAATCTGTTCCCTCTCCGTGCCTCCGTGCCTCCGTGGTGAGCAGTTCCTCTGTTTTTCCGATCGCCCGATCTACCGATGCCTTCATGCTTCCTCCGCATAGGCCGTCGCCACAAACGGCGCTTCCTGAGTTGCTGCCTGCTTGCGCCCGGAAAGCACGCTGATCCATTGCCACGCCGACTCCAGCACGATTACGCTGACCAGGACCACCAGCATGCCGCAAACCGCGGCATCCAGTTGATCGTTGAGGATCCGGCGGTGCAAGCCGGTGATTCCCGGCGTGAGTGTGAGCTGGTTGGCGTGGGCGAGCAGGCCGATCAGCGGATTGGGATCGAAAACCTTGTGCCACGCCGCGGAGAACGTCACCGCCACCAGCCAGGCCAGCGGCGCCAGCGTGACCCACATGTATCGCGCGCGGCCCATCTTGACGATGATCGTTGTCGCCACGCATAACGCTACGGCCGCCAGCAGCTGATTGCAGATGCCGAAGATCGGCCACAGCGAGTTGATGCCGCCGAGGGGGTCGCGCACCCCCTGCCAGAGAAAATATCCCCAGGCCCCGACCATGAGCGCGCTGGTAACAATGATGCTGGGATACCAACTGGTACGCCCCAGCGGCTTCCACAGGTGGCCGAGCGCGTCCTGCAGCATGAAGCGCCCGACGCGAGTGCCGGCGTCGAGCACCGTTAATATAAAGAGCGCCTCAAACATGATGGCAAAGTGGTACCAGATGGCCATCACGGCGGTGCCGCCCAGGCTGTCAGAGAAAATCTTGGCCATGCCCAGGGCAAAGGCCGGCGCTCCACCGGTACGGAAAAATAAAGTCTTCTCGCCGACGTTTTGCGCCAGTGTTGCCATCTGATCTGCGGTGACGGGGAAGCCCCAGTTCGTGATCATCTCTACGGCGGCGCTCGGCGCCCCGCCAACCATCCCCGCGCCGCTATTGACGGCCAGGTAAGTCCCGGGCTGAAGGGTGCAGGCGGCGATCATCGCCATGATGCCGACAAATGATTCGGCCATCATCGCTCCGTAGCCGACCATGCGTGTCTGCGGTTCGCGGGCGATCATCTTGGGCGTGGTGCCGCTGGAGATCAGCGAGTGGAAGCCACTGATCGCGCCGCAGGCGATGGTGATAAACGCGAAGGGAAAAAGATTGCCCGCAAAGACCGGGCCGCTGCCGTCGATGAAGCGCGTGAGCCCGGGCATCTGTAAAGTGGGGCGCACCAGAACAATTCCCAGCGCGAGGATGGCGATGGTCCCCAGCTTGACGAAGGTGCTCAGGTAGTCACGCGGCGCAAGCAAGAGCCAGACCGGCAGAGCGGAAGCAGCAAAGCCATACGCGATGATCAGCGCAGCCAGCGTGGTTCCGGTCAGAGTGAATGCAGCCGCGTGAGAAGACACGGAGATCCATTTGCCGCCGAAGATTGCCAGCATGACGCACAGGAAGCCAAGAATTGACGCTTCCAGTACACGGCCCGGGCGCAAATAGCGCAGATAAACGCCCATCAACAAAGCGATCGGAATGGTCATGCCAATGGTGAAAGCGCCCCACGGGCTGTCTTTGAGCGCATTGACGATGATGAGCGCTACAACCGCCAGCAAAATCACCAGAATGCTGATCACCGAGATGAAGGCCACGGTCCCGGCAGTTTTGCTGATCTCGTCGCGCGCCATCTGGCCCAGAGACTTGCCGTCGCGGCGGACAGAGAAAAGCAGGATCACAAAGTCCTGCACACAACCGCCAAAGACAGCACCGACGAGTATCCAGAGTGTTCCTGGGAGATAGCCGAACTGCGCCGCCAGCACCGGGCCAACCAGCGGCCCGGGACCCGCGATAGCGGCGAAGTGATGGCCGAAGACAACCCACTTGTTGGTGCGGACAAAGTCACGGCCGTTTTCCAGTCGCTCGGCGGGCGTAGCGCGGAGTGCATCCAGTGCAAGTACGCGGGCCGCGACAAACTTGGAATAAAACCGGTAACCCAACGCGTAGCTGCACAGCGCGGCCACTACAAGCCACATGGCGCTGATGGCCTCCCCGCGATGCCAGGCGAGCGTCGCCAGTGCCAGCGCTCCCACCACCGCTACCGCGATCCAGAGCAGAACCTTGCCCAATCTCATGCAGAATCTCCGCTTTATGGGTGCAAAATGCTTTTGTTGCGTGCTGGCTATTCTGCCTAACCGGCGGGTATTGCGCAATCACAACGTGTGTTGCGCCGTGATCGCAAGCCTGCTGCTACTGGAGCTTCCGGAGTGCTATCCTTGACCAAGTGGCACTCTGCCAGCCCTCCCCGTCGGCTATGAAATACCTTCTTGAGATCATGCGGGTCTTTCACTACGTGGTAGGAATCACCACGCCCAAGCCCGAGGATGAGCGCAAGATCCTTTTTCTCTGGATCGGAGTCCTGATCGCCCTGGTGCTCATTGCTATCGGGACGGCGGTCCTGGTGATTCCGCACGTGGTACGGTAGCTCGATCGTTATGCGCGCCTTCCACTAGTTTCAGAAAACAGCGACACAGCCCTTTTCCGCTACATACCATCTAATCGAGCGATACAGGGAGAATCCCCGATGAACTCGATTGCTCCGCTCGCAGTTGTTCTCGCGCTCAGTAGCTGGATGACATGGAACACCGGACAGGAAACCGCGCGAGCTTCCAACCCCTCCAGCACTCAAGCGCCAGCAGATGGACGATTGATTCAGCAACTACCCACGCCAGTCACACCGATCGGCACAGCGGAAAATGCGGTCCAGATCACGAACGGCCCGGTGGTTGAGGTTGTGACGGACACCAGTGCGCAGATCGCATGGTCGACCAACGTGAATTGCGGAACCACCCTGCGTTATGGCATCGATCCCAGCCACCTCGACCAGAGCGCCGGCATGCCGTGGGGCGGGCTCACGCATCGGGTGACCCTGAAAGACCTGCGGCCGAACACCACCTATTACTTCAAGGCTGAGTCAGGTGAGGGCCAGGGGACCGGAACGCGCGCGGAGACCAGCCAATCGTCTTTCCAGACGAAGGCGGCGGGCACAACCAGCCAGCTTCAATAAATTGATTGTTAGGATTCCTGTGGTATAACTCATCGCTGTGAGCTTACAGAGCTATACGGCCATTATCTTCGTTGTCCTTGGGCTGCTGTTCCTCTATCGCGCGATTACGGGCAATACGCGCGCCGCCAGAGTAGAAAGCCTCAGCGACCAACTTCCTGCCGCAAGCAGCCGTCAGCGCAGAGTGAACGCCGCGCTGGGCATCTGCTTTATCGCTATTGCCCTTGCCTATATAGTTCGGGCGTACGCACGGCATTCACACTTCTAAATCGCACGCGGCGTTTTTGCTGCGCCGGCCTGCATGCGCCCTTGCAGCTTTCCCGTAACCATCAGCCCAAGCATTTTGAAATCGCTGATAAAAGACCATACCGGATGGCCAAACGTGGCCGGCTTATTGCCTTCAATCAGGAAGTGGCCAGTCCATGCGAAGCCGTAAGCCACCACTGGCCAGAGCAACGCGTACCACGGATGCCCGACGACAAAAGGAACAATCAGCGTGCATAGCCCAAGCACCGTACCGGCGGCGTGCATGGCGCGGTTACGAGGATCGCTATGCTCATGCAGATAAAACGTAAAGAAATCTTCGTAGCCGGCGAAGGTGGGCTCGCCTTTCTGACTGGCGATTGACGGCCCATCTCCTTGAGTCGTATTCGGCTGATTTGGATTCGGTTCCGGCTGCATTATTTTTCCTCTGCCGGTTCTTGCGGCGTCCCGCCCGTCGGCAGGAGATTGATGCGCTCCGGCTCGCCCTCAATCTCGACTTCCAAAGTCTGATAGCTCCAGATTCCCCCCGACCTATTGGCCACAACGTATACCATACTGTGCCGCAGCTGGCCACGCAGGGGAATGGAAAGGTCGGCGCTGCCCGACGGTCCGGATTCGTTGATGGAACCGGTGACAAACCACCCAGGTCTAAGCGGCACGCCCAATTGTGCGGTTACACGCGCGTCATGCGTAGCTACAGCCATGGCATGCTGATAAGGCTCACTTGACTTCATCATGCTGGAGACCAGGCTGAGCACGCCGCCAACGAACAGCGCCAGCAGCAGAATCGGCCCGAGCACAACCGTAGGGATGAACCACTTCCAGTTGCGTGAAAACCAGTTTGGTCTGGCCATCGGCGGAGGCGGCAGAGGCGTAGGTGCATAGCCGTAACTCATGCGGCGGATTCTACTACGGAAAATCCCGCGTCCTAATGTCTAAAATCTTAGCCTCGTTCGGCTTTACTGCGACTCATGTTGCTCTTCCTACCCGGCTTTACCTGCTCCATGGTGCATTGCCGTGGCTTTTTGTCCGGACGCCAGCGGAGAAATTTTGTTCCGTGGCGAAAGCGGCCGCCGGAGAAATGGTCATACTGAAATTCGCCGACGAGCTCAGGTTTGAGCGGGACCCATTCGGTATCGCGTTCGTCGCGTGTCCACCGGCTGGGGCCGCCGGGAGCTTTGCCGGTAAAGCCGCCTTTGTCTCCTGCCACATGCTCGCCGGAGTTTCTTGCCGGACCGGCGATGAGCGGCTTGAGCATCGATCTGAGCTTCTTGCGCTCGTCGCGAGTAAAACTTGAGCTAAAGCCGATGTGGTCAAGCTCGCCGCGAGCGTTATAAAGACCGAGAAGCAGAGATCCTACCTGCTCGCCTGGCTTTTTCGCATGGGCTTTTCCGGCTGCGCCTCGGGCCCAGCGAAAACCGCCTACAACGCAGTCAGCGGTGCGTATGCGCTTGACCTTCACCATGCCCGTCCGCTCGCCAGAGGTGTATTCGCAGTCCAGCCGCTTGGCAACCACGCCATCCCAGCCGTGCGTGGCGCCCTCGCGCATCCATTTTTCAGCGGCAGAAAAATTTGCGGTCGCGGCTGATAGCTGAATGCGTTGCTTCGAAGCAAAGCGAGAAGTGGCCTTACTGCTTGTGCCGGCAATTTTTTGCAGCGCATTGCTCGATGGCAGAAGAAATTTCTCGACGAACTTCTCGAGTTTCATGCGCCGGGCAGAGAGCGGCTGGCTGGTGATCGACTCGCCTTTCTCATTCACCAGCAGATCAAAGAGCATGTACATGGCCGGCGTTTCATGCGCGAGACGCTGAACGCGACTGGCGGCAGGATGTATGCGTTGCAGCAGAGCGTCAAAATCCAGCGCGGCTGCACCGTGGCCATGGCCGGCGACGACGATCTCTCCGTCGAGCACGAATTTTTGCGCCCTCACTGTGCGAAGCGCCTCTACGATTTCCGGAAAATAGCGCGTCAGCGGCTGGCCGGCTTTTGACTGCAGCACGATCTCATCGCCGCGAAAGGCCAGGCAGCGGAAGCCATCCCACTTCGGCTCGTAGAGCCATCCAGTCTCGCGCGGCAGCTCTTTCACCGACCTGGCTTCCGCCGGCGGATATGGCGGCTGCAGCGGAAGTGAAAGCTTTGCAAAAGATTGGCCTTCATTGAGTGCCGCGGCAGGAAGAGCGGCTGAGCGAATGGAGGCGAGATTTTTGCTCAAACGCTTTGCAGGGCTACGCATATTCAAGTTTGATGCCAGGCACGATCTTGCGCATTGTTCCTGAATATTGCACGGGAATTTAGTGTAGTCTTGGTTGTTTTAAATGGTGAGACTTTAGTTCTGCGGTGTGGCCTTCCGAGTGTAACTCGGAAAGCAACCATCACTCTGTAATCGAGCGAAGGGGGAGCGCGTGAAGAAATTCATTCTTGGACTTATTGTTGGCCTGCTGATTCCGGCCGTCGGCGGGTATCTGTTTATCAAGATGGGGATGATGCCGATGGCGGCTTCGGGGGCCACACCGCTGCCGATGGAAGAGAAGATCGCGCACATGTCGCTGAAGGCGGCGACCGCGAAAAGCGCCGACAAGACCTCCCCAGTGGCGGCGGATGAGGCGAACCTGACTCAGGGAGCGCATGTCTACGTCGAGAACTGCGCCTTCTGCCACGGGTTCCCCGGACAGAAAGCCAGCAACGCAGCCAAAGGCATGTTCCCGCTCCCCCCACAGCTGCTGAGCAAGGATGAGATGGTTACGGACGATCCCGTCGGAGTGACATACTGGAAAGTAGCGAACGGAATCCGCCTGACCGGTATGCCGGGCTTTACCGAACTGCTTTCCGACACCCAAATCTGGCAGGTGAGCCAGATGCTCAAGAACGCCGACAAGCTTTCGCCCGCAACGATGGCCGCGCTCAGCAAACAGCCGGAAGCGCCGGCGCAAACCAACGTGGCGCCGGCACAGGCACCGCCGCAGAAGCCGAAGAAATAGCCGGGGGGATTAGCCGGATACCTTTGGTGGATGGCGTCCGCAAGAGAGTTGCAAAATCAAGGCCGCCTGGATAAGCAGGCGGCCGTGAAAAAACTTAGGGGTTAGAGTTTTTCGAAGAATTCGCAGCCGGAGCAGGAAATAAAGATGCCGCCGGGCACGTTGCGTTCGCGGTCCTTGACCCGCTTTACGATGCGGGTCGGCTTGCCGCACTTGGGGCAATCCGTGCTCTTGGATGTGTCCATCATCTTTTTGCGATCTGCCGTCTTGGCAATCTTGGCCATGGTATGAGTCGTCTCCTGATGTCTGGGGATAATGAAATGCGGTGAGTGGAAAATCAGGGACGGCGCGCCGAATAACCTGGTCCCAACCCGCAAACTGTAATTTTACACGGTAGTGGGGAACTTTGTCTTTTCACCGGGCAGTCGGCTCCGGGCGGTAGACCCGCGATCAGGAAAGTATCGGGAAGCGGGCTGGCTTAACATCAGGAGATGCAATTGTTTGCATTTTCTTAAGCCAACAGTGCTGGATTTAGACAAAATGGAACCTCTGCAGGCATGTCTCAATAAAAAATTCATTAGACATGTAACCCTTTTCTCGTTTATCAATCAATACATTCAACAAATTTGGTCAATATATACGCTCAGAGGAGATTCATGAAGAAACTGATTCTGGTATTGTTCGCAGCCCTGGCGGTCAGTTCGTTTGCCGCTGACACCGTTGTGAAGGGCTATCTGGTTGACCTGGCGTGCGCCGCCGAGGAAGGCCAGAAACCGGGCTTCGGGGCCAAGCACACAAAAGACTGCCTGCAGATGGAGGATTGCGCCAAGAGCGGGTACGGCATCCTGACCGACGACAAAAAAGTAATCAAGTTCGATCAGGCCAGCAATGCGCAGGCAAAGAAGTTTATCGATGACCTGAAGAAGACCAAAGACATCCGGGTCAACGTCACCGGCACGGTGAAAGGGGACACCATCGCAGTCAACAAGATCGAGTTGCAGTAGCTGCAGGGAACGGGACTTGCACTCAGTTTTCGGGCCACGCAGGCGCGTGGCCTGATTTTTTTGATATGGACTGAGGCGGACTGGCGACAGACTGGGTTGACTTACTGTGTCACAGGGAGTTCGGGAACCAGCTTTCGGTACTGCTTAAAGTTTTCGAGCTCTATCACCTCACCATCTTCATTCTCCATTTTGAGCAACAGACCTGATCCGGCGACCCAGCATTTGAGTTTGCTATTGCTTGTACTGTAACGACGCACCGGCACCCTGGCGCTGGCGATTGCCAGCGCATCTTTATCGTTGCCCTCGTCACGCAGTCCGTCGATTTCAGTCTGGGCCAGTTCCGGACCGTCTTCACCATCGCGCAGCACCAGGGTCGGTACACTGGCTTTGCCATCGTCAAAATGCGCCCGTTGGATCGCGCCGGCGATCATCCACATGAGATCCACGCGGTCCAGGCTGTTGACGGCCAATAGAACCGGGCTTTTCTGGTCGACATCGCCTGATAGCGGCAGATCCAGACCGCCGGCCTTGCACGCAATGTGCTCCGCAGTAAGCAGGCAAGCCAGCGCCGAGAACGGCTTCTTGGTGTTTTCGTGCGTGTAAAGCCTGAGATTGATCGCGGTTGGATTGAGCCGGTCGTCAAGCTCCTCGGTCTGAATCACGATCACTCCGGTTTCGGCCGACGCAGTAACCTCAGATTCAAGTCGGTACCCGCCCTGTTTGCGGGTGTAAAGGATCCAGTGATCCATGGCGCGTTTACCGCCTCCGTCCGAACTGCCACGCATGTGGTATTCGCCTTCAGCCACTTTTACCTGCGCCTGTGACAGCGCCGGCCACACGAACACGGCCAGAATCGCCGCCAGAATCAACCGGTTCACCCTGAAAGTCTCCAGAAATTTTTCTCAGCATAGCACGGGTTTACAAACCACAAACATCGCAATTTGGAAGCGCGTTTGACCCTGCCTTCGCCCTCTGCTAGCTTGGAACGACTGCCCTGGGTGGGGCTTGCGCAGTGTTTTTGCTCTCTGCCCAGCGGAAATTCTGATCCGGCCCCGAAGAGGAGATTATGCCCGTCTTTAAGTTCAAGGGCGTGGACTTCATTGAGTATGATTCCCTGCTCACCGACGATGAGCGCCTGGTGCGCGACACCGCGCGCCGCTTCATTGAAGACAACCTGGTGCCCATCATCGAGCAGTGCAACCGCGATGGCCGTTTTCCCCGCGAACTGGTCAAGCCCATGGCCGATCTCGGCTTTTTTGGCGCCAGCCTGAAAAGCTATGGCTGCGCTGGCATGGGCAATGTGGAATATGGCCTGGTCATGCAGGAGCTGGAACGCGGCGATAGCGGCGTGCGCTCTTTTGTCAGCGTGCAATCTGCGCTGGTCATGTATCCGATTTACGCTTACGGCAGCGACGCCCAAAAAGAGAAATGGCTGCCGGCCATGGCCAAGGGAGAGAAGATCGGCTGCTTCGGCCTGACTGAACCCGATTTCGGCTCGAATCCCGGCGGCATGCGCACCCGCGCCGTAAAGTCAGGCAACGAATACATTCTCAACGGCGAGAAAATGTGGATTACCTCCGGCTCCATTGCCGACGTCGCTGTGATCTGGGCCAAATCAGAAGAACACAATAACCGTGTCCGCGGCTTCCTTGTCGAAACCAACCGCCCCGGCTTCAAAGCTGACGATGTTCACGGCAAGTGGTCACTGCGTGCCTCTGTGACCTCCGGCCTCTCCCTGCAGGACGTTCATATTCCCGCGGAAAATCTTCTGCCCGGATCGGACGGCCTGAAGTCGCCGCTGGGCTGCCTGAACCAGGCGCGCTACGGCATCGGTTGGGGCGCGATCGGCGCAGCCATGTCATGCTATGACACAGCGCTGCAATATTCCCAGGTACGGAAGCAATTCCGCGATCAGCCGATTGCATCTCATCAGCTGGTCCAGGAAAAGCTGGCCTGGATGATCAGTGAGATCACCAAAGCGCAGCTTCTGGCTCTGCAGGTTGGCCGTCTCAAAGACGCCGGCAAAGCAGGCCACCAACACATTTCCATGGCCAAGCGCAACAACGTATGGATGGCCCTGGAGTGCGCACGCATGGCCCGCGATATCCTGGGCGCGAACGGCATTGCCGACGATTATCCGGTCATGCGCCACATGATGAATCTTGAGTCGGTCAAGACTTACGAAGGCACGCACGATATTCACGCGCTGATTTTGGGCGAACACGTTACCGGCATCAGCGCTTTTTGAGCTGTTATGCAGGCGTGAGCGATCCCGCAAAGCGGGAGAGCGGGAGCCTGCAGGCGAAATCCTGAGCGTAGCGAAGGATCTACTCTGTTAATGATCCACGCGGAAAATGAGGAGGCACCCCATGGCGACCCAAGTTGCGGACAAGCATCCGGCCACACGCACGGAAAATGCAATGGAGTTCGAACTGGCGCTGGAGTTCGCCCGCGTTGTGGAAGATGCGGCCATCGCTTCTGCGCATACCATGGGCACCGGCGACCGCCATAGAGCAGACAAGGTCGCCACCGAAGCCATGCGCGCTACCATGGACACCGTTCCCATGCGCGGCACCATCGTGATCGGCGAAGGCGAGCGCGACGAAGCACCCATGCTCTATATCGGTGAGCAAGTCGGCGCAGGCTGGCATGACGGCGCCAAGTTTCCGCAGGTCGATATTGCCGTTGATCCTCTTGAAGGCACAAACCTGTGCGCCACCGGTGCTCCCGGCGCCATCACCGTGCTGGCGGCTTCAGAGAAAGGCGGCCTGCTCAACGCTCCGGATTGCTACATGGAAAAACTGGTGGTCGGCCCTTCCTGCAAGGGTGTCGTGGACCTGGATGCTTCGGTGAAAGAGAATCTGAAAGCCATTGCCCGCGCGCTCAGCCGCGATGTCGCCGATCTGGTAGTGGTCGTGCTCGATCGCCCGCGGCACGAAAGGCTGATTGCCGATATTCGCGCTACCGGCGCGCGCATCCGGCTGATCACTGACGGCGATCTTTCCGCCGGCATAGCCGCCGCGGTTATCGGCACCGGCGTTCATGCTGTCATGGGCAGCGGCGGCGCTCCTGAGGGCGTGATCACCGCCGCCGCCATGCGCTGCCTGAACGGCGAAATCCTGGCTCGCCTGGTGGTAAACACGCCGGAGCTGGAAGCACGCATCGAAAAGATGGGCATCAAAGACAAGAATAAAGTCTATACGGCAAAAGATCTTGCTCCGGGCAAACATATCGTCTTTGCCGCTACAGGCGTAACCGACGGCGCGCTGATGAAGGGGGTACGCTTCTTTGGCGAAGGCACCCGCACATCCTCCATTGTGATGACGCGCCGCAGCGGCAAGGTGCGCTTTGTCGAGAGCATTCACCTGGCCAAGCGTGCGGATGTGAAAGTCAGGTTCATGTAAGTCTTTGCCGCGGATTTGCGCGGATCACCGCGGATTTGGGAAATCAGATCATTCTGCGATTTTCATCCGCGACCATCCGCGTTCATCCGCGGTAAAGTTTTCATGCAGATTTTCAAACTCTACGATCCCGCGCGCAAGCCCGCAGATTGGACAGGCCTCGTACATCCAGGCCAATTTACTGTTTTTCATTCTGACATTGCGACCGACGTGGAAAAGACGCCTGACGGCCAATATCTGAAACCTGGCGAAGACAGCGTTGCATTGTCTTTGATTCCCTGCTGGAAGCCGAGGCCTACAGTGAAGCAAAGGTTGAGAGCATACCCAACCTGCGCTGTGACCTCTACGATCATACCGGCAAATTCCGCCCCCCGATGCTGAGCTATGTGAACAAAATCCATCTCAAAGCCGCGAATCGGCGGGCTTATTGGGGATGGGCGCTGATCGTTGGAAGCGGGCTGCTCTTCTGGATCGAGTGGCACTGGCATGGCACGTTGGTCGTACCGATGGTCATCGGCCTCAATATGATCCTCGCCGGGTTGCGGCTGATCTACTGGGGCAAGGGCGGGATTGAGAAGCTGCGGTTCTCACAGGGTACATCTTCAATCGCAGACGAGAAAGGCTAACGCGAACCAGCAAAAAAGACATAGAGAATTACATGAACGGTTCCTTTCATCGTTCACCTGGAAATTTAGAAGAGCCACGCCACACGCCACTTACATATCTTCGCTAAGAACTCACAAGACTTTGCAATTCGAAACGAATAAGAGGCATCTCGAAAGTGTTTTAATCCAGTGTTAGGTAAACACATTTACGTATCTGGTGGGGAAGACCGTGATCAGCAAATCAGAAACCCAACTCCTGGACAGCCACAAATCTATTCAATTTCCCGCGTATTTTACGCTGGTCCTGCTGGCATTATTACTGCTTGCAGGCTGCAATGGCGCTTTCGCGCCTCTTACCGAAGTGGCGCCGGATTTCACTATGTCGGCCTCGCCTGGATCGCAGACGGTGGTCGCCGGAAGGGCCGCGAGCATTATTCTTGCCCTAAATCCACCGGATGTAGCTGCCTTTGGCAACTTCAGCGTGAGCGGCCTGCCGCCAGGCGCGCAGGCCTCATTTGTCGACGGGTTCCCGCCCAACTCCGGGACCAAGGCACTGAATATATCTACCAGCATCAATACACCGCCGGGCAATTCCCAACTCACCATCAGCGTGAGTGACAATGGCCGGGTACATTCCGCAACGGTAAACCTGACCATTACTCCTGCCGCAGACTTCACCATGTCGGTCACGCCTAGTGTGCAATCAGTCAAACCCGGAGCATCTGCCAACTACACGGTGAATGTCACATTCACTGGAAATGCAACCAACACAGTCAATCTGAGCGCCACCGGCCTGCCTTTTGGAGCTACCGCCGCCTTCGATCACAACTCACTTACAGCCTCAGGAACAGCCGTCCTTACCGTCACGGCGGGCCCCGATCTCACTACTTCCTTCACACATATGCATGTGGTCGCCTCAGACAGTGCGGGAACGATCAGCGCGCCGTTTGAGTTCGATATTGTTCCCGCAGACTTTGCTCTGGATACATCCATTGACGGGCCTGTGGAAATGAACGCCGGCGGAACTATCACCGCGACTGTCGGCGTCAGCGGACTCCAGGGCACGCCAGGAGCAGTAAACCTAAGCGCCAGTGGAGTGCCGCCCGGGATGACTGTCACGTTTAATCCAGCAGTGGTAACAGGCGTGGGAGTGTCAACCGTAACCATCGCAACCGACGGCTCAATTCTGCCGAACGGCTACATTTTTAACATTGACGGTGTGGATGCCAGCGGGACGAACCGAACCAGAATCCAAACGATCATTGTGCCGGGAAATCCAGCAGCAGGCTTCTTTTTATCGGCCGCGCCGATTAATCAGTTCGTCATTGCGGGGCAGGGTGCGCTCTTCAACATCAATATAAATGCGCCGGGAGGCACGATTCCACCACTCACATTTACCGTAACCACAGATCATGCTGGTGTCACTGGAGCGGTTTTCAAGCCGGCTGGAACAGGTCCGGGATTTTACCAAGTGGGCGTTTCGACCGACGCCGATCTCCTGGACGAGACTGCGACAATCACAGTTACCGCCACCGGCCCCAACGGAAGCCAGTCAATCGATGTTAACGTTGCCATCAGTTCGGCGCCAACCTCATAATATTGCTCCAGCGTTGGTATCGCCAATTAGAAGGCCGCCCTTGCAGGCGGCCTTTTTCTGTCAATTCCCGCGAGGCGGCAGTTATCGCCGCCCCTTCGGCATCGGCGGCCAGTCCTTGGGATTGCCCTGGAAGAGCGCCTTCGCCACTTCATGCCGCGCTACGCCATTGCCATCTGCGATGGCAAAGCGATACGGCCGGTCAGACGGGCCAGACCACAACGTAACGCCTGCGTATGCGCCATCTTTGCGCAGAATGTAGTAGTGCATGCTGACGTAGATCAGCTTCGCCATGTCATTGTTGAAATTGCGGGCAACGCGCTTGAGCGCATCCATGCCGGCTTCTTCCGGTGACATGCCGCGCCGCATGTTCTCAACGATCGTATGCGCTCCACAAACCTTGATGTTTTCTTCGCCGCTACCGGTGGCTCCCGCGGCGCCCACGTCCTGGTCACAGTAGCAGCCCGCGCCGATGATCGGCGAATCGCCGCAACGTCCGGCCAGCTTCCAGGCAAGGCCGCTGGTCGTCGTCACGCTCGACATCTCGCCTTTCTCGTTCAAAGCCGAGCAATTGATCGTCCCGGTTGGTGGATAGAGCACCTTCTGGATCGCATCCATGCGGCGATCTTCAGCAATGCCGATCTCAGCCGCCAGCGCGTACAGCTTCCTGATCGCCTGTGGCTGCTCTTCGATGGAGCTGGTCTCCAGGTTTGCCGGGAATTTAAAATTCGGATCGGCCAGGCCGGGCCCCCACCAGTCGCGATCGGAGTGGTACTCCTTCCACAGCTGCCAGATCTTGCGTGAGTGCTCGGTCAGCAGGTTCTCTTTAGGAAAGCCCATGAGCTCGGCGAAATGCGTTGCGCCCTGACCCACCAGCATCACGTGGCCGGTGTGCTCCATCACGGTCCGCGCCAGAGAGGCGACGTTCTTGATATCGCGCACGCCGCCCACCGATCCTGCACGGCGCGATGGGCCGTGCATACAGCAGGCATCCAGCTCTACCACGCAATCTTCGTTCGGCAATCCGCCCAGCCCTACGCTGTCATCTTCAGGATCGTTTTCCACCTCGGTAACCGTCGTGATGGCAGCCTCCAGCGTGTCCGCACCAGATTTTAGCTTCTGGTATCCGGCCTCAAGATGGTTCCCCCGCGACGTAATGCCGTTCGCGGCGGAGATCATGATGTTCTTGGGCGGATATCGCCGGGGAACCTGAAGGTTGTCTTTGCTCTGTTGCGCGTCGCCTGTGGCGGACTGGCCTGCAGCCAGCGTGGCCGACGTGACCGCTAGTCCGGAGAGGAAATCTCTGCGCTTCATGGGGCCTCACTTTTGAGTAGTGATGAAACGCAGAAGGATATCAGATTTTTTCCCATTCCGAGCAAAAGCGAGGAATCCGGTACTGGCCTAAATGTGGATTCAGGACAGTACCAGGAATCCCTATGGCCGATTAAGAGTGGGCTCCAAAGAAGACACCGGACCAAACTCGTGAAAATGCGTAAACACGTCTTGTGGAGATAGGGTTCCCTCGCTACACTCGGGATAAAAGAGCCTACACTGCCATCCGCTCCGCCGAATTCTGGTCAGCACGGAATCGCAACAACGCACCCAGCCGTCCGGCCTTTTCCAATTCAGGATCGCCGTCGACAAAATGTATGTCGGCGCCATTGCGCAGGGCCAGGTCCACCAGAGAGTCGGAAACGTCGCTCATCTCCCGCGTTTCCTGCCCGCAGACCGCACAACTTTTTACCATGCGTGTGTCCAGATGGCGGCAATTGCCGCACTCGACCGCTTCTGCCCTGAAGTCGCGGCCAATCAAAAGCGTCTGCACCTCCTGGCGCTCCAGAGCGTTGAGTACGCGGCGCAGGCCAAGCGCGCCGCGGGCGTTACGTTGCGCCTCGCCAATCACCTCGCGCACCAGGTCTCTCTGCAGAGTGATCATGTCCTGAAAAAGGATGCGGTTGGCCTGCTGATGGATCTCATCGGCCGTCGCCGCGGCAACATCTACGGGGAATCGGCCCCGAAGGCGCTGTTTAAGGTTTGTGTTCAGATGTGGTTCAATTTCAGGCCAGTTTTCATCCTGGCAGCCGATGAGCAGCGCATCAAATCTCTCCCGGTTATAGAGTGAGAGCAGTGATTCGGCAAACATCTTGAAGTGTTGCGACACTTGTTTCTCTACGTGGCGTTCACGGTGCCCGGCGTCATACCCCTGATAACCGTCGCTGCGCGGCACGTGCGGCGAGGGGCCGAATTCAAGGTCAGGCCGTTGCGTTATCTCGGCTTCATGCAGTTCAAAGATACGCGATCTCTTGCGATTCACCAGGGCTATGCAAGTGCGCGGCACGCCCGCGTGCGCCTCCACCAGCGGGCGCAGGTGGAAGCGGCTGCTCACCGCGATCCGCGAACGGCCGAGCCGCGGCGGCACGTCAAGCTCGCGCCAGATTCCCTGCTCCCGGCAGGCAAAAATGACCTTTCCGCGCGAATGATTGCCATGCAGCCCTTCGGCCACCTGCAGCACTTTGGCCAGGTCTTCGCGCAGCGTGGCATGACTGCCGTTGCGCTCATTGCGGCGCAAGGTCTCCCGCACCAGGTCTTTCACCAGGATGGCTTCTTCCCGGTGCGACTTGTTCTGCGGCGTCTCCGGCTGAAAATAAAAACTAACGGCGCATCCGCTGGGCGACTCGACTTGGGCAAGCTGGCGAATTTCCTCACGCGTAATCATTGGCAATCTCCTTATGCCGGCAGGGGAAAATCTAGGCGACGCGAGAATGATGGAGCAGGCTGTGCCTAAGCTGGTTCTGTGACGGTAATTTCTGCTGGATATGCGTCCGCGCATGGCGAATCGACTCGCGCACCTGCTCTGCCGTATGGCCGACGAGACGGCTGATCTCATCCACCGTAAATCCTTCCAGCGTATAGAGGACAAACGCTTCGCGTTCATGCGCCTGGACGCCGCGCAGCACCAGGTCGAGTTGCGCCACCATTTCATCTCCGGCCATGATCTCTTCCGGCGTACGCACGCTCTGGTCGCGAATCACACTCTCTCCCTGCAGGCTGTCATCGGGCTGGTGATATTGCAGCACGTTCTCATCGCTTCCGGTCACATTCTGTATGCCTGCCGGAGCATCCAGCGAGAGATTGCCCGTATCCGCGTTGGCTGTGATCAACTGGCTGATGGCGCGCACAGCCAGCCGGTGGAACCAGCTCTCTAGCGAAAGCAACTGCGCCTTTCCGTCTTCCTGGGAGAGCGCGCTCACGATGACCTCGTCAATGACCTCTTCCCGGGTGATCTGCCCTTCCCGGATGCGCTCCGCTTCCACCTGAAATTCCAGCTCGCGATCGACAAATTCCTCCAGCTGCCGCAGATTGGCGCTGAGCCAGGTTTCCATGTTGCTGACCGCAGCCGCATCCGTCTTGACGACGGCCGTCTGCTCTTTTCCCGTCAGTGAAGTGGTTCTTGACGGCGCAGACTCAACCGGCAGCACTGCTCCACGGCCGGCGCGGCGCACAGATTTTCGCGTCCAGTTTCCCCGCAGCAGCTCTTTATGCTTGGTGACCTGGGCAAAAAGGTCGGCAAACGCCAGTTTCACCGCGGCCAGCGCGTTCTCGCCCGAACGCTGCGCGGCCATCTGACCTGAAGGCAGGCGCAAATTCAGTGATGTGCTTGCCGTCCGGCTGTTCTCCTGCTCCACAATAGCGCGCAGGTGTACCAGGTCCGGCTTGAAGACGTGCAGCCGGCGCTGGAGCTTTTGTACCTGATGATGGAATTCGCGTTCTACGTCGGGCGTCTTGCCGGCTTTGTAACTGACGTGAGCGTTCATGTGCGCCTCGGATGGGAAAACGTCCCGTACAGAAGGTCCGCGGGCCCTCGTTAATCGCAGATTTTACACCTGCCAATGAGACGCGATTGAAAATTTATCAGTTGCTTGCGAAAAAGTTTTGTCTTGTAAATGTCAATGCCCATTTCCACAAAAATAATTCTTGTCTTGCGCAGGATTCTGTGAACGGGGCTGCTGATGAAACAGCAGGAAAATCACATTCAGGGTGTGATGCCGTCGCTTGCGGAGGTGTTTTAAAGGCGGTTGATCATCGAAGCAACATAACCGGCGCCAAACCCGTTATCGATATTTACTACGCTCACATTCGATGCGCACGAGTTCAGCATGCCCAGCAACGCTGCCAGGCCATTGAATGACGCGCCGTAGCCAACACTCGTAGGCACGGCGATCACCGGCACTCGCGCCAGGCCGCCCACCACGCTGGGCAGTGCGCCTTCCATTCCGGCGCAGACGATGATCACTCGCGCCTTGTCGAATGTTTCTCTCTCCGCCAGCAGGCGATGAATGCCCGCCACTCCCACATCGTATAGATGCGCTACCGTGTTCCCCATGATTTCTGCCGTGACCAAAGCTTCTTCCGCCACAGGAATATCGCTGGTCCCGGCGGAGATCACCACGACGGTCCCTTTGCCGTAGACTGTGGAATCCTGCTGCAATGTGATGGCACGCGCCAGCTTGCGGTACTCTGCTTTCCGCACAACCTTCCTGACCGCGCGAAAATGCTCTTCTGCGGCCTTAGTGGCGAGCACGTTCCCCCCCTGCGCAGCCATGCTCTTGAAAATCCTGGCTACCTGCACGGGACTCTTGCCCTGGGAGAAAATCACCTCGGGCATGCCGGAGCGCACACGGCGATGGTGGTCAACACGGGCAAAGCCCAGGTCTTCAAACGGTAGATGCCGAAGACGCGCAACCGCCTCGTCAGGCGAGACTGCGCCACTGCGCACTTCCTGCAGCAGTTTGCGAAGAGAAGAAGGATTCATGTTTTCTGAAATCCCGAACCCCGCGCAGTTCGCGGGTGAGGGATCCATATGAGCTTACATGCTCTGCCCCTGCATTTCTATGACTGATGATTCTCTCAGATGATGTGGATCCCTCGCTGCGCTCGGGATTTCAGAACGCTTTGCGCCCTTTGCGGTTATCAAGAGAACAGCTTGCCTTGCGCAGGATTGACCTTCCGCGCCAGTTCAAAGTAGGTCTTCTTCGCCATCCCTGGGAGATGAATCTTGCGGAAGAAGAGTGATCGCAGATAGCTCTTGCTGAGCAGGCCGGCCACATACGCTTCATGCATCTCCGCCCCCAGCATTGATCCCAGATTGCGCACCAGAAACTCACGCTTCTGGCCCGCGGATGCAATGCCGGTGGCGATCACACGCGACAAATCGGCGTGCAAGCGCGCATGCCCCTCAGACTCCTTGTGCAACACCAGGAACTCAGTGATCTGGCGGCGTTCTTTTTCCGAAAATGGCGCATGCCGGTCGTTGACCGCTTGTGCCAGGCCTGCCGGCGAGCGGAAATCCGGCGGTCGCAACACCGGACAGTGTGGCAGCAGCACCCGCGCGCCGAAGGCGATGAACGCGCGATCCATTACGTCAAAATAAAACTGGTCTTGATGTGAACTGCCCTTCCAGGGTCCTTTCGCGCACGACGCGCCACGACACTCGCTCTGCACGAAGCGCACTGCCTCTTCCGCCGCCTGCGCGATCTGGAACCGCTTTACCAGGAACAGATGATGTTTCGAGGAATAGACGCAACCGCGATGGCGAAGGCTGTCCAGCACCGATCTGCGTTCCGCTGCCGGCACAGCCCTGCGCGCCAGCATTTTTTCAAACTCCCGCCTTCCTCTGGCCGCGCAAACCTCAGGATAATCTTCTGCCAGCGCACTGGCATGGCTGCCTGCCGCGGGCGAATATTGCTCCAGACCCATCGACCGCAGAAACGTATCCACCAGGTTGTAAAAAGTAGGCGCAAGGTCAGGCTCGCTCGGCTGTGTACGCCAGCGGCCTATATAAATCCGATAGCTCTCATATTTTTCCAGCGGCGTGGAGTTGAACACGCAGATCACGTCGTCCGCTACCTGGACCGCATTGACGCTCTCCGTCAGTTCGCCCGCGGCCTTCCAGTAAAGCTCGTCAACATTTTGCAGGACGGTAAGAACGCGGTCTCGCGGGCGCAACATGCGCAGCCACTGCGGCAGGTGGCTGGGCGCCAGATGCGCTTCGCCAAACAGCGTGAGCACCTGCGCGCCGGGATGGGCGCGGCGAATCTGAGCGATCTGCACGGCAGCATGCCGGTCGCGCGCGCCGATACGACGCATATTGCCGCGCGGCTTCAAATCAATACCGTAAATATGACAGCCGGATTTCCTTGCCTGACGCAACACGCGGGCCACCGGCTCCCACTCATAGCCCCACTCATCCTCATAGCGGATGCCGGCCCGCAACTCGTCATCACTGATTTCGCCGCGCAGCCATTCGTCCAGCACATACTGGTCGCGGGAGAAGACCATTTCCAGCGCCAGCACCAGCGGACGATCGCTCTCCGTCAGCCGTTCGACCGTCTCCGCTGCAAACTCCTGCGAAGCCGTGAGCGCATGATAATCGCCGACCAGAAGAATGTCGGCCGCGGAATAGTGTTGTCTGAGTTCTTCACCGCTGAGCGTACACCGGTAGTCGCGGAAAGCCTCGCTGAAGTCGCGGACATATTTCAGCCGGCCATGCGGGTCGGTGGCGCGAATCTCGCGCTTCACCTGCAACAGTGCAAGCTGCTGTGCCGCTGTTCGACGTCGCGCCCGAATTGCAAAACCACTGCCCATGAAGAAAACCCGGCCTTTGCGTCAACCGAGCTACGCTAAACTGACGCGAAAGGGATCTCCTGCTTGACTTGTGCGCAGGCGTCTCCCTATTCTCAGTTCTCGGGGAATCTGTAACTCAGAACTTACACCGTTAGATGCCAAATCTGTTACATCCGTCAGCCCATGTACTCACGGTGGCCGCCACGGGAGCGAGCGGCGCGCTGTTTACACGCGCGCTTTTGCTTGCCATGGAGCATGATGGCCGCATCAAGACTGTAAACTTCATCGCCTCTGATAATGCGCTCCGCGTTTTTGCTGAAGAACTCGCCATCAAAGGCCGCAACAACCTGGTGGCGCAGCTGATCGGTAGCGAGTCAAAGAAGATCCAGCAACAGAACAATGACGATATCGGCGGCAATGTGGCCAGCGGTTCGTATCCAACCACGGCGATGATCGTGATTCCCTGCAGCATGGGCACGCTGGCCCGGATCGCTCATGGCCTCGCGGGAAATCTGATCGACCGCGCCGCCGATGTCTGTCTGAAAGAAAAACGCCCGTTGGTTCTATGTACGCGCGAAACACCGCTCAATCGCGTGCATATTCGCAACATGGAGTGGGCTGCAGATGCAGGGGCGACCATCTATCCGCTGATCCCAGCGTTTTATAACCATCCAAAAAGTTTTGACGAAATGGCGCATCAGTTTGCCTGCCGCGTGCTGCAGTTTGTCGGCCTGCCGCAGAAGGATGCTTATCAATGGGGAGTTGGGAATCCACCACGGAGACGCGGAGACACGGAGAAAAGCAAATGAAGGCTGTTTTTTTCGTAAACTCCGCGTGTTCGCGTCCGCGGTCTATGCAGTGGCTTTCCCGAAAGCTTTCTCAATGACATCGATGGCGGGCTTTTCCAGTCGATAATTGGCAAATTCGGTTTTGTCCGCCCAGGCTACCTCCGCCGCGTCGCCTCCGGCTTTCAATTCTCCGCCCTGCACGGTGCAAAGAAAATCGATCAGTACGTAGTGATATTGCGGCGCGCCTTTTTCGCCGGGAATAATGCGGTCCAGGACTTCAATCACTTCGCCCGCGCTGACGATCAATCCCGTCTCCTCGCGCGCTTCGCGCTCAGCAGCTGCGCGTAGCGTTTCACCCAGTTCTACTACGCCCCCAGGAAGCGACCATTCGCCCAGCAGCGGCGGGCTGCCGCGTTTGACCAGCACTACGCGGCCGCGGTCGACGATCACCGCGCCTACGCCCACGATCGGGCGGTCAGGATAGTCGCGCCGGACGGGTCCGGGGCTCATGGGAGAGAGAAGAAAGACCGCGGCTGGATCTCGACCAGCTTCCACGATCCGCTCACGTTGGCCGCCGTCAGGGTCAGCCGCTCGTTCCGTCGCCATGCCTGGCCGCCGTTGCTGGGTTGGGCATCCATTTCGGCGTCAACGGTAAAGCTGGGCCTCTCACCCGCCACCGCTGTTTCAATCAGGTTCAGGTGCACGCGGATGGATTCCGTCTGCGCGAAGAACAGGTTGATCTGTTCCTTGAAAGATCCTCCGCCCTTCATCTGGGGTAAATCAAAAAGCGCCAGCATTTTTTTTTGGCTGTGGCCCTGGAGAGCCTCACTCAGGCGAAGAAGCAAGTCGGAGGCGGTCTTCTCCGTGAAGGCCGCTGGAGTCGCTGCTTGTGACCGCAGTGTTTGTTCTGCGCACATTCCGCCACCCGGCAGGATCAGCGCCAGACACAGCAAAGAACAACGGAATCTAACGCCCACGCTCACCGCCTTCTGGGCCATAGAAAACCACCCAGACCAGGAGGTCTTCCGTGAAGTCTTCAAAGCGATGGATCTCGCCGGCCGCGGCGAACAGGGCGTCTCCCGGCGCAAAGGCGAATCGTTTACCTTCCACATAAAACCAGCCCCGACCGGAGACAACCACATAAAGTTCGTCGCGGGTGTGGGGTTGCTGCAGATCGGTGCCCTTAGGGGCATAGATCTCAACGTCAAGGGTGCCGTGCTGGAAAAGCTCGGCGTAGAGCTTGCCGTCGCGCGTGGGAATGGCGTTTTGCGCGTCGGTCAGCTTGATGATCCGTGCCGCAGAGAATTCCATATTTGCTCTCTAGCTCACTCTCTTGAATTTGAGTTCGTGTCTGTGCGCATTCACCTGCGGTTCGATTCTACTGCTTCAGAACTCAATACTCTCGCCCCATTGTTCGGCAAAGACGGTGCGCGCCGGATCAAACCTTCCGCCATACGCTTTGTCCGGCCCTTTACCGCGTCCGATCGCCAGCAACGCGACCACCCGAACGCGCTCCGGAATTCTCAGCAGCGCCTTCACCTGGTCTTCCATAAAACCTTCCATGGGCGCGGTGTCGTATCCCAGCGTCTCCGCCGTCCACATCATGGTGGTGAAGGCAATCATGGTCTGGCGATTCACCCACACGCCAAGGTCAGGTTCCAGGCCGCCAGCCTTGCCTGGAGGATTGCCCAGCAACCCCGTGACGGCCTGGCGAGTGCGCTGCTGCGCTGCGGGATCGGTAAATCCATGCTCAGTGCCGACGCGCAGCATTTCATCCAGGTCGCCGCTTTTCCAGCCCTGCGGATCACCGCAGGCCACAATCACTGCGCCGGCCTCACCGACCTTCGGCTGTCCGAAAGCAGCCTGGCGCAGCTTTTGCCTTTGCTCGCGATCACGCACCACAACAAAGCGCCATGGCTGCATGTTGTAGCCGCTGGGGGCTTCCAATCCGGCGCGGATGATTTTCTCCAGATCGGCGCTGTGGATGGGCACATCTTCAAAGCTGGCGGTGGCCCTGCGTTCCTTTACGGCCTGGCTCAACGGTTTTTCTGCTGCGACTTTCGCCATGATTCACCCCCGTTGAAATGGTTCACTCCCGTAGAGTTAGAGCGCAATTGTTTCACAGAGGATTCAAGTGTGGCCAGAACACGGATAAACTGATCGCATCCTACCTTTATGGCCCTGGAACAATACAACCGGAAACGCCGCTTTGATCAGACGCCCGAGCCTGAGGGCAAGCTGGAACGCCGCGAGCAGCATCGCTTTGTGGTGCAGAAGCACCGTGCATCGCACCTGCATTACGATTTCCGCCTGGAGATGGATGGCGTATTGAAGTCGTGGGCCGTGCCCAAGGGCCCATCGCTCGATCCCAGCCAGAAGCGTCTGGCGATGCAGGTGGAAGACCATCCTGTCTCCTACTTCAAGTTTCAGGGAAAGATCCCCGAGGGCAACTACGGCGCCGGCACGGTGATGGTGTGGGACATCGGCACATGGGAGCCGCTGGGCAATGCCGGTGAGATGTTGGCCAAAGGCGATTTGAAGTTTCGTTTGCGTGGAAAAAAATTAAACGGCGAATTCGTGCTGGCCAAGATGCGTTCACGACGTCCAGGATCAAAGGGCACAGAGTGGCTGCTGATCAAAAAGAAAGATGAAGCTGTACAGCGAGGATTCAACATTGACAAACTCGACTTCTCCGCGCTGACCAACCAGACCCTCGCCGAAATTACGGGCGCTAAAGATTCGGCAGAATGGGAGAGCGATCGCCAGGAGTCAAAGCCAGTTCTCAAAGGAGCGGAGTGGCTCTTCAAAGACAGCAAGCAGCCAGCCCGGAAAACAAAACCCACTCAAACCGGCACCCGGAGTACGGCACGCAAGAAATCGAAAACTAAAAAATCGCGTTCCGCGGCTTGATCAGATCCCAAAACTGGTTTACAAAATTTCGCTTGTAAAAATCCTGGTTTACAAAAAATGAAGACCAGACCGTACACTAGAACCTCAAGTGTCCCGTTCCCTCAAAGCGCATCTGCTGTTGGTGCTGATTACCCTGATTTGGGGTAGCACGTTCGTCTTGATCAAAGCAGCACTGAAAGACTCTTCTCCGCTGCTGCTGAACGCGGTCCGCATGGGCCTGGCTGCGGTGCTTCTGGCGCTGTATTACCGCAAGCATCTCACCACGTGGACCCGGCCCTCATTAATCGCGGGGATGTTGGTCGGAGTCTTTTTATATCTCGGATACGCATTTCAGACTTCGGGACTAAAGCTGACAACGCCGTCGAAATCGGCGTTCCTCACCGGAAGCTCCACGGTGCTGGTGCCACTGATCCTGGTGACGTTCTGGAGAACGCGGATTCACGTGTGGCGCGTCGTGGGAATCGGGCTAGCCTTTGTCGGGCTCTTCCTGATGACCGTCCCGACCGGCCGGGCGGGACTGGCCGATTTCGCCAACGTCAATCGCGGGGATATCCTGAGCATCGGATGTGCTTTCGCATTCGCCCTGCAGATCATCTTTCTCGGTCGCGCGACCGAACGCTTCCCGTTTGAGCAAATCGCCGTCTTGCAAATTGCGACAGGAACCGTACTCACGGCATTGACCACGCCGTTGCTTGAGCATCCGCGATTTCAGGCTTCCACAGTCGTAATTGCCACGGTCCTGGTCACCGGTATCTTAGGTACCGCCGTGGCATTTACCGTTCAGGCCTGGGCGCAGCAGTTCACCCCAGCCACCCATACTGCACTTATTTTCAATCTGGAACCGGTATTCGCCTGGCTGACTTCTTTTATCTATCTGCGTGAACGGCTCGGTGTCCGCGCCGGGGCGGGGGCCCTGCTGATCCTGGCCGGCGTGCTGGTGTCAGAACTGCTGGGACAGGTTGGCCAGTTGGACGAAAAAACCGTTCTGGACGGCGCGGCAACCAGCTCGCACGGATAACGCCAGCCTGCATTTTCGCGTCTAACCCTTTGCACTCCAGGACACCAACCGATGGCCGCCTGCCCTTGCAGAACTGTTCGATTTATAATCTTGGAGACAAGATCCGGAGGAAGACTCTGATGAACTCGCGTTTTGCCGCGCTGGTTATGCGTTTACGCACCCAGCGGATGCTCTCCGCGCTGGTGGTCCTGCTTACACTGGCGGTGGGCATTTTGATCGGAACAGTGTTGAGCCGGAGCGGCGTAAGGGGATATTCCTCAACGCCTTCAGATGCTACGTTACTCCCGCCGATGCAGACACCACAGCAGCTCAGCAACACCTTCGGCCAGGTGGCCAAGAATATTGAGCCGGCGGTGGTCAACGTAAGCACGGAATCCAACCCCAAGCCGCGCCGTCGCGCACAAGGGCGCACGCCCAACCGCGGCCAGGACAATGGCGGCGACGATCCGTTCCAGGATTTCTTTGACCGCTTCTTTGGTGGACAAGGTCAGGGCGGCCAAGGCGGCCAGGGCGGCGGTGGCGATGATGATCAGGGCCCGGCGAACCCGTTTGATGGACCAGGAGGCGGCAGCGGCAGGCAGCGTTCGTTGGGGTCAGGCGTGATTCTGAATACCAACGGCTACATCATGACCAACTTCCATGTGGTGGATAAAGCTGATCGCATCCGGGTAAAGCTCTTTGACGAGCCCGTTGGCGTCCTGCACGACGCGAAAATCGTAGGCGTGGATCGTGAAACTGATCTGGCAGTCATCAAAATCGAGCCTCCGAAAGATCACCAGCTCACCGTGGCCCGGCTGGGCGATTCGGAGAAGATGACCGTGGGTGACTGGGTGCTGGCAATCGGAAGCCCGTTTGACCTGGAAGCAACGGTCACGGCCGGCATTGTCTCGGCCAAAGGCCGCAGTCTTCCCGGTGGCCGCCAATTCCAATCCTTTATCCAGACTGACGCTGCTATCAATCCCGGCAACTCGGGCGGCCCGCTGGTGAACATGAACGGCGAAGTGATCGGCATCAACACGGCGATCTACACCCAGTCATTCGGCTATCAGGGCGTGGGCTTTGCCATGCCGTCGAACGTAGTGCGCGATGTTTACGATCAATTGACTACAGGCGATCATCGTGTTTCGCGCGGCTCCATTGGCGTGGAGTTCAGTGCTCTGCCCAGACCCGAAATCTTGCGCGTCTACGGCGTCAAGAATGGTGTAACCATCTCCAATGTGCGGCCCGACAGCCCAGCAGCCAAAGCCGGCTTGCAGGGTGAAGACACCATCACGGCCGTCAACGGTAAGCCAATCAAGAATGGCGATGAACTGGTAAACCTGATTTCCTCCACCAGGCCCGGTAACAAGATCAACGTTACCTACATTCGCAACGGCCAACAGAAGGAAGCAACTGTTACAGTCGCTGACCGTGCCAGGCTCTTTGTTGATCGCGCAGAGCCGGGCGGAGACGATACTCCAGAATCGGATGATCAGCCCAAGCCAACCAAGCTTGGCGTCACAGTGAAACCGGTTTCTCCTGAGATGGCCGAACGCATGGGCACACCGGAGGGCAAAGGCGTACAGGTGATTGAGGTGCGGCCCGACTCCTTCGGCGATGATCTGCAGCTGCAACCAGGCATGATCATTCTCAAAGTGAACCGGCAACCCGTAAACAACGAAGAAGATTTCCGCAAGATCGTCTCACAACTTAAGAGCGGCCAGGATGTTGTCTTCCTGGTGCACACGGGCCGGGGCGCGAATGGCGGAAACACATTCCTTTCCGGAACGCTGCCCTAGTCTCAGACAGTTCTCATTTTCGCCGGAGCACGCTTGTAGCGTTCGCTCCGGCGAACGAATTCCCATTCCGCAACTTCGACGTTAGAAATCCTCTTCAGAATTCCTGCGAAAATTTCGACACCAATTTCTCTCTGTAAAGATTTGTCTTTGAAATGGACTACGTAACCTTTCGGGTTGAAAAATCCCCCGGGAAAGGTTGACAATCAAAATCAACCCCCTTAGACCTCGGTGTACCAGCCGAAAACGAGAAGCCATCTTTTGAACTATCAGCGCGGAACAGAGACCGTTCTACTCGTCGACGACGAAGAGTCATTGCGTACCGTCGTAGTTGATCTCCTCAGCCAGCTCGGCTATCACGTTTTGTCCGCCGGAAGCGGAGAACAGGCTATCAACATCGCGAATGAGTATTCCGGCCAGATCGATCTCCTGCTGACTGACGTGGTCATGGACGACCTTCCCGGTCCAGAACTGGCGCAAAAGCTGTTACAAAGCCGTCCGGCAATGAAAGTGGTTTTTGTCTCTGGTTTTGCTGACGGCTCATTTGCCTGGGACACAATTCTCAAGCCCGGCATGGCCCTGGTACAGAAGCCTTTCAGCATGAAGACGCTTTCTGCCAAGCTAAGAGAAATCTTACAAACGCCGGGGCCAGCTTCGTCTTCATGAGTGTGTTTGCCCAGACGCACCCGGGAGCAAATTGACACGCCATCGCACCTTCAGAAACGCATCAATCCGTTGATATTAAACGACATAGCTACGTGGGTCATGGTTTGCACTCTCTTCCGTCACCAGCGGAGTCTAAAGGAGTGCTGATGAATACCAACCTCATGGAAGCCAGGAATCTCCTGATCTGGGGAGCATTTTGGATCGCCGCCCTGATGGTGCTGCTGCCGGCTTTGGCCGGCAACTGAGCGTATGGCATTTTCCACCCCTCAGCGGGCTTTAATAATGGGTGAAAAGAGCATTTCCACCGAACCCGAAACCAGGAAGTTGCATCTACTTTCCAACTGGGAGACTAAGTATTTGCGAGGAACAGGAGGAATGAGCGGATGCTATCGAAATGTGCCAACCCTTCATGTTCAACTCCACTGGTGTATTTGCGCGAAGGCAAGATTTTCATGATGGTGGCCCCATCACGACCGGCTGAAGCTGCGCCAGTCACGCAGCTACCGAAAGGACCGGGCCGTATTGAGCACTTCTGGCTCTGCGGGCCCTGCTCCGCGGAGATGACTCTGGCTTATGATCGCCAGAGCGGCGTGCAGATTGTGCCGAAGAAGTTTGGCGTGCTTCGGGCCGCGGCGTCCTGACCGGGCCCGATCTTTTACAATCTCTTCTGATGCCCAGCTCTAAATCCGGCGCCGGACTGTGGAGCAGGTTCCCGCTGAAAACCGGCCATGGCTGGCTGAACTGGCTATTGCTGTTTGTGCCGGCAGCCATCGTTCTCGATTTGCTGCACGCCTCTCCGCTGCTGATTTTCGCGGCGTCGGCTCTGGCCATTGCGCCCTTGGCCAGCGTTCTGGGTGAATCCACTGGCGCTCTGGCCGCTTATTCCGGCCCGGCCGTTGGCGGTATTCTGAGCGCCACGATGGGCAATGCCACAGAAATGATCATCGCATTTTTTGCCCTGCATGCAGGCCATATCAACGTAGTAAAGGCCTCCCTTTCCGGAAGCATCATTGGAAATCTGCTTTTAGTGCTGGGACTAAGCCTGGTGGTTGGCGGTGCGGGACATCCCATTCAGCGCTTTTCCCGCACGACTTCCGGGATGAACAGCACCATGCTGATGATCGCCGTGGCGGCATTGGTCATGCCTGCGGTCTTCAACCTCACGCTCTTCGGCACTCTGCAGCACCATGACGTCAACCTGGAGCACCTGAGCCTGTGGACCAGCGCCGTGCTGATCCTCCTGTACCTGCTCAATCTGCTCTTCGTGTTTCGTACTCATCGAACAAAATTCCAGGCAGCGGAGCATCAGGAAGCACCTGAAATCAGCCGCGGCCAGGCGTTCCTTGCTCTGGGATTGGCAACCGTGCTGATTGCCATCATGAGTGAGATCCTGGTCGATCAAATTGCGCCAGTTACGAAGGCGCTGGGCATGACCGAGCTCTTTGTCGGCGTGATTGTGGTGGCTTTAGTCGGAAACGCTGCAGAGAATTCAACGGCCATCATCATGGCCCGCCGTAACAAGCTTGACCTCTCCATGGCGATTGCCACTGGCGCCAGCACGCAGATTGCGCTCTTTGTCGCGCCCGTGCTCGTTTTTCTCTCCTTCGCCATTGGCCATCCCATGACGCTGGTCTTCAATGGCTTTGAAATCGCAGCCATCGTGCTTTCGGTTGTGATCGTGGAGATGATCTCGTCTGACGGAGAGACGAACTGGTTTGAAGGAGCACAACTGCTGGCAGTCTACGCGATTGTTGCGGTCGCCTTTTACTTTGTGCCGGAATAGACGTTACGGCTTACGCGCTGGCTTTGCTTTCGCCCGGCTTGGATTTGTAGCCGCCGGACAGCGAGTACCAGCGGACCTTCAGCGTATCCAGGCCCATGTAAAAGCCATCGCGCCAGGGATGGAGTTTGGAGCGCTCATCGTGACCCCAGGCCACCGGCACTTCTGCCACCGTCAACTTCATGTGATGGGCCAGGTAGATAATCTCGGCATCAAAGCCCCAGCGCTTGATGCGCTGCAAGGGAAAGATCATCTCTGCGGCGCGGCGCGTAAAGGCTTTGAACCCGCACTGGGTGTCGCGATAAGGGAAAGTCAGCATGGCGCGGATGAACAGGTTGTAGGTGCGCGACATGAGCTGGCGCTTCAATGATTGCCGCTGAAATTGCAATGAAGGATCAAGCCAGCGCGAGCCCATCGCGACGTCGGCGCCCTTTTCCAGAGCGGCAAAGAGCTTGGTGGCTTCCGAGATCGGCGATGACAGATCTGCATCCGTGAACAACAGGACTTTGCCGCGGGCGTTGAGCATTCCGTTGCGCACAGCGTAGCCCTTGCCCTGGTTGCCGGGGTTTTCGATGAGCCGTACCTGCGGATGGCCGGCAGCAAACTGGCTTACGACTTCCGTGGTATCGTCGCGCGAACCATCATTCACCACCACGATTTCAGCATTCCACTGCTGTCCCTTCAAATGCTCAAGGACTCGCTCCAGCGTGCCTCCGATGCGCGCCCTCTCATTGTAGGCCGGGACAATAATGCTGTAATGCGGTTCAGGAGCCCGCAGTCCAGAACGATCTACGGGGAAATCAGCCACAAGGCTCATGCAGCCTGTTCTTTCTTTTTAAGCATGGCAAAGAACTCCGGCACGAGATTGGGGTCCCACAGGCCACGGTTGGCTTCGTCGAGCATGGTGCGCTCGGCTTCTTCGTGAGTCAGCGCCGGCTTATAAGGACGAGCGGTGCGCAGTGCGTCATAAACGTCCACTACCTGAAGCACGCGCGCCAGCAACGGAATGTCGTAGCCCTGGAGATGGTCCGGATAGCCGCTGCCATCCCAGTGTTCGTGATGATGGCGGATGATCGGCAGCACGTCGCGGAAGGATTTGAGCGGACGGCAGATGGCTTCGCCGATCACCGGATGTTGTTTCATAATCCGCCACTCTTCCGCCGTCAGACGCGTGCCTTTTTTGAGAATATCGTCAGGGATAGAAACTTTGCCCAGGTCGTGCAGATAGCCGCCGCGTTTCAGAGCGGTAATGCTGTCGCCGTCCAGCCCTATGTAATGTCCCAGGTCGGCGGCGTATTGCGCCAGCCGCTCGCAGTGGTTCCCGGTATAGGGATCTCGCGATTCAATGCCCAGCGCCAAAGCTACCAACACCGCTTCGGCATTCTCCAATTCATCCGTAAACTCTTTGAGCTTGAGCAGTGATTTGACGCGGGCAAAAAGCTCTTCAGGATAAAGGGGTTTACTGAGGAAATCGTCGGCGCCGGCTTCAATGCCGCGCACACGATCGTCGCGATCGGATAGCCCGGTAATCATTACCACAGGGATGAGGCGGGTGACGGGATCGTCCTTCAGCTCGCGGCAAAGCTCGTAGCCCGACTTGCCGGGCATCACTACGTCGAGCAGTACCAGCTCAGGACGTTCTTGGTGAACAATCTGCTTGGCTTCTTCCGCTTCAGTAGCAGTAATGATCTCGTAACCACGCGAGCTTAGGAGTTCACGCAGGAGAAGGAGAGTGTCCACCTTGTCGTCGACAACCAGGATCTTTGGAGCTCTCTGCCTGAGCCGCCCATACTCCTCCCTAGCCCTCTCCGAAATCGGTGCCATCGAGAAATGAGAGGACAGAGTGGGGTCGAGGGTTGTATCGAGCAACTCTCCCAATATGAGTTGTTTTTTATCTTTGAAAAGCAAGCTACACCGCAGCAGCCGCCAAACTTACAAGTCCACGGGGGCAGGCCCTTAGCGTTGAAAGTCGGGGAGAATCCATTTAGTTTACGGAAATCTTTCCCGAATTGAAAGAATTCATTTCCCCGAACGTGGCTTTTTTAGCCCTGGATAACGTTTAGCGCAGCGATAGTAAGTCTATGATGCTTATGGCTTTATAAACTGATCAGTGCCCTACAGTGAAGAGAAGGCCCGGAACCAACATCGCAAACCGCAGCCCTCGAACCGACAGCCCGACGGCGGGAGTCATATAATGAGCGCAACCATTCATGAGCGTAACCATCCGATCAGCTCTGTTGGGTGCTTTATTCCTGCTCTTCACGAGCAGTGGAATATGTGCTCCGCGACAGCACACCATTGTGCTGGGCAAGTGGCGCAGCGTTGAAGTTCGTTCCGATTCCACCGCTGCCCAAACTATGAAGGTTCGCGAGCTGTTGATTGATGGCCGCCTGCGCGACTACGTAAACGGTCCTTTGCATGAGATCACGGAAACACTTTTCGTGGTCCGTCGTGCGTACCGCATGAATGACGCCCTGCCGGAGGATACCGGTAAGCCGCCGCAATGGATCTGGCGTCTGGGCGGCTGGATCAGCGTCGACCGTCAGAGCGGACACGTCGCTCAGTTGAGCCTCCCGGCATTCGATGGTGAAGTCTCTGAAGCCAGCTGGTACCGTGATTACGCCGCCTATTGCGGCACATCGGACGATGGATCAAAAACCTACATGATGGTGGCGCAACTGGGCAAACGCAAGCCGATCCTGAAAAAAGAAACTACGGCGCCTGCGTGTATGGCGCCGCACTGGGAGCGCACACCCAGCCGCGTGACGTTTGTGATTGCCGGCGAAAAAACCACCTTCGCAATCCGCGGGCATGGCGCTGACCTGCAACCCGAAACCGCAGAAGAAGAGGGCCCCTAAATGAAAACGCTGGACGAATATCTTGCCGATGCCGAAGTAGCACACGGGCACCTTTGCGCAGGGCAGGTGTTGGGTGTGCGCATGGCCATGTTTGGCCTGAAAAAGCTTGGCCTGGAAGACCCGCAAGGCAAGGACCGCAAGCGGATTGTGACCTTCGTCGAAATCGACCGTTGCGCTACCGATGCTGTGATGGTCGTAACCGGATGTCGGCTGGGCAAGCGCGCGCTCAAGTTCCGCGATTGGGGCAAGGTGGCGGCTACGTTTGTTGACGTCGAGACCGGCAAAGCCGTACGCGTAGCGGCCAGGGAATCGTCTAAGGCACTGGCCAGGAGCATGCACCCGGAGATCGAGAACAAGAACCAGCAGCAGATGGCGGCCTACCGGGAAATCTCTGACGAGCAGCTCTTCCAGTCCCAATGGGTCCACGTGGAGTTGCCTCCGGAGGAGTTTCCTGGATACAAGGGTGAGCGGATCGTGTGCGCACAGTGCGGTGAAGGGATCAATTTCAAGCGCGAAGTTCGGCGAGGGGCCAAAATCCTGTGCCGGGCCTGCGCCGGCGAACGCTATTATGAACCCATTGTCTGACGTCGAGCACCGCTTGAATTACGGAACTTCGGCACAGGTAACCGCGTATTACAAGACAGAGATGAGGGGAATCGACTCGGACTTGCACCGAAAGCCAGGAGGATTAATATGCGTAAGCCACATTTTGCTCTCACATTAGCGGCCCTGATTTGTCTGGGCGCGCTGGCCGGCGTCTGTTACCACGCACGACAAAGGGGACGGCAAGAAGAACAATGATGTTGACGTTCGCACTCCCTTTGGCTCTCTGAGTGTCCGGGAAGGCCAAACAGATATAAAAGACACAGGATTGACGCAGTATCCAGGCGCGCAGCTCAAGAAAGATTCTGGCGATGAGCACCACAGCGCCAATGTAAATATCTCCAGCTCCCTCTTCGGACTGAAAGTCGTCGCTCTGAAATTTGAAAGCGACGATTCCCCCGACAAGGTGCTGGCCTTTTACCGGAAAGACATGGGCAAATATGGCAAGGTCATCGATTGCACGGGCGGCTTCAGCATGAACTTCCATCGCCGCGACAAAGACGATGAGGTAACCTGCGGAGCGGGCGACAGCGATCACGAATACAAGCAAGAGCTGAAAGTCGGAACCGAGAATAACCAGCGGATCATGGCCATCAAACCATCGGGAAACGGATCCGTCTTTGCACTGGTCTACGTCAGGGCATGGGAAGGCAAAGACACGATGTAACCCTCTTTGTCTCCGGTCCCGCAAAAATCTGCAGAATTCGAAGATCGAATACGGTTTCAGTGCCTGCCATGGGCTTTCTGAAACCTACCTTTGCTGGTTTTACTGGCAAAAAGCATCCAAATTCACCGTCTCCTGCATCCTAGCTTCCGTTTACGGTCAGTATCGGGCCGTTGCAACTCTTCTCGCAGCGTTTGGTGAGGCCCGATCACGCATGTTTGAGCCGGTGAAAAGCCGTCAAAAAAGAAAACAGCTGATGCGCCGCAGGTCGAACGCCCTCAAGCAAACATAAATTTAGAGGATATTAAGAACGTTCTCTCATGAGATGGACACTCCTATGTGTGAGCAAAGCTTCGTCTGCCCAGGTTACTCGCAATCTGATCCTGGAGCGCGCCGGCTATCGAGTGGTTGCTGCCCGCGACGCGGCCGAGGCGACTTCGCTCTTCACTCATTCGGTAGTACACGCTGTCGTGCTGGGAGACTCATTGCAAACAGAACAGCGGCTCGAACTCGCTCGGGTCTTTAAACAACTCAACCCCTCCGTGCCGATCGTGGCACTGAGCAAGACTTCCGGCACGCAGATACCCACGTGGCTGGTGGATGAACAACTGGAGTCGCTGGGCGATCCGCGCCTGCTGCTTGAGGCACTGCTGCGCCTCCTGCCCCGCGACAGCCACGGACCATAACCATGACTCTTGGTATCTGACAAAAAACTTTGACTTACGAGTCGACCTGAAAATATGGCTTCCCTTACGACCATCAAAAAGAAGCTCTCATCTCTGCCTAGTGTGTCCTCACTGGCCCTGGAGAAAGTGGCCGTGGTTTTGGAGGGGCTAGGACATTGAAGAGGCCGCAGTCGGCATCTCATCACTTATGAACACCTGGCTGATCCGTCGCCTGCCCACGCCGGTAAAGAAAATTATCGGCGATCTTTCCAACACGGAACGCGTATTGGTCGGCCTTGATCTTCGCCCCGCAGGAGGTTGGCGCTAGCAGCATGTCTGCGAAACCAAACTCCGGGATGGTCTTGCTTCTGGCTGATCGTCGTCATAGCCAAACCGCCAAAGCCCTGAAGACCTCAGGCTATCGGTTGATGATGACTTTTACGCCCGACCACGCCGTCGCCATCTGCGTGAACAACCCCGTGGATGCAGTAATCCTGGACCAGGACCACTTCGTCCAGACGGAAGGATGGTCAGTAGCCCAGTCGCTCAAGATGATCCGCAACAAGCTATGCGTGGTTCTGGTGGTGCACGGCAAGATCATGGGCGACAAAATGCCGGAGGGCGTTGATGCAGTTGTGCCGGAAAACGATCCCCAGGCCCTGATCGGTACACTGAAGGATTTGCTAGAGGGCTTTTAGGTCGCAACCGCGTGGAGATCAGGAGGTTGTGCCCAGGCATGCAACAACTCATCGCGGAACTCAGTGCCGTAGTGGCGGCCCAGGTCGGTTACGGCGCGCGTCAGGTTGGAATACAGGGTGAAAAACCGAAGCCCGCAAACTTCTGAGAGCCTGTCCAGGCTTGGAGGAGCAAAGGGCATCCATGATTGGGTCCGGAAGATCATCCAGAATTTGATTTTGATCAGGGACAGCACGGCGTAAAGTCGGAACTCGATGGCCGCTGAATGCAATCTGCGCGCGCAGTCGCGGTAGCACTCGCTGTCTTCGTCGGCCTGGCCGATAATCTCCCGCTTCAATTCGGCGTTCGACCACTCCAGCAGAATGTGTGCGTTGTGCGACATCCGCAGCAGGTGCTCGCGCAGGAAGTGCAGGCTGCGGCGCTGCTCCAGGCGCAGGGCCAGCCCGGTCATGGCTGAGCGCAGATAGTCTTCCGTCTGGGGGTTCAGGAGCTGAAAGATATTGGCAGAATCCACCGGCTGCAGGAAGCCTGGAACATCGCGAATGGTACGGCAAGGGAACCGTGACAGGCGGCCTAAAAAGAAGTACAGCGCGCTTGCGCAGAGCAAGGCTAGAGTAGTCAACAGGATTGCATAGACACTCATGACCTAAAGATCCCCTTTACTTCCTGTTTATACCTTTGCAATTCCGCCAGGAACGATTCCGGCGTAAACAGGTGCCTGAAGTCACGGAAGGGATCATCTGGCTCAGGACGTACAAAAGAAGCCAGCCAAACCGTTACTGCCAAAAAGTATGACACACTTTGCGCATATTGAAAGAAGATTAGAAACTTTAATCCGCCGCCCGTCCTTACCAAAGTACCCAACAGAATCCCTGCTACAGCAATGCCAAAGCCCGCAACAATGCCGAAGGCATATTGGCGGTAATCGAGATCGAAAACTCGCGCCAGAAAAAAGATGAGAAAGAAAGCCCCCAGTTGCAGACACCGTACCGCAATCTGTAGAGAGAGAATTCCAGTCAGAAGCGGCACCGTATCCACTGCCGGACGAACAATTGGAATCAGCACCGAAATGCAGAGCATAATGGCGCCGGTCACCGGCAGGAGAAACCTGAACCACACGAAGTGGTTGAACGCCGCAAATACGTGACGAAAGACTTCAACGATCGCCATGTACCCCAAGACCGCATAAAGGGCCTCACTGCCCCAGGAAACCCAGAAATACGTCCAGGTGTTTCGATCGGGATGATAGAGAGAAAATTTGACCGCCTCCGTCAGTATCGCAAAAATTGTGTAGGCGAAGAAAAAGGGATATCGACGGTAAACACGACGGCGAAACATCAACGCAGCAAGGCAGCACTGCAGCGCGACCGGAGCCAGCCAGAGTAAAGTGGGCAGCCACATGGAAGGCCTCAGCTTACTCTAGCTGGCCGCAGATTTACAGGGCCCGCAATGGGCATAAGCAACGAAAGCCTTACCTCACCGAACAATTGAGCGGAGGATAGCATGTCGGTTTCGGGCCACCTTCCGACAAAACGGGTGTAACCGCGCACGCTGAGAAAAGGGTCAGAAACAACAAGACCCACAAGCTGGTCTTTTTCATTGGAGTTCTTCCTTCTCCCGGAAGACCTGAAAGGTTGTTTTGGTTTCTTGCCCAATAGAGTCCGCGATTTGTTGATTTGATATATCGGAGCGATTTTTTTTCGTACGTTTCCGCATTCCGCTGCGCCAGCATGCAAACAAGATCACATCTTTGGACAATGATTGAATTCTTGCCCCGGCGCAGAATGTCTTTCGTCCCAATGGGTGCAAGCGTTTGCACTCGAATGCGTGATTCTTATAACGTGGAAGTTTGGGCAGGCAGCGTTCGCGGATCCCTGAACATCAGAGTTTTACCTTATCTGGGTGCTTGGGAGAGCTTACTGCGAGACCACGGAGCAAATACGGTGAATCCCGGAGAGCACGAAAATCCTCAAATCCAGATTCCGCCTCCTGACGGCATTCCTCCGCCCGCACCCCCGGTTGGCCGGATTCAATGGAACCTGCTTTTTAGGACAGCCTCACCGCTGGCCATCATTACCGGGGTCCTAAGTGCCCTGATCCCACCAATCGGTCTTTTGCTGGTGCTTCCTCTGAGCTTGAAGAGGATCATTGCCCGATATCGGCCGTTTCATGCCGGAGGCTTACGTGCCAGCCAG
>DATBHX010000062.1:0-14313 GCA_036557225.1 Candidatus Angelobacter sp. | reverse complement strand
CAGCTTCCCCCTGTTAGAGGCGTATCACACCTCTGTGCAGTTGCATAAAGCGGGAGAAGAGACGCATCTGGCAGACCTGCGGCGGCGCATTGTTCAGGAAATCAATTCTGAAGACGAGCTGCTCATTGACCCAGCGCTCTTCACCGAGCTGGCACAGCGCAGGCCAAAGATCGGCAGAGCGGTCGCCGCGCTCAAACCGGGCGCTTATGACAATGAGTTAAGCAGATTCCGCTATGACGTAACTCTGCGCCTTGGTCCTAAAGAGAGCCTGGCCGAGCCGGAAAACTGGATCATGTGGGATGAGGCGGGTGCGTGGCAGCAGGAATTAGAAAAAAGACTCGCGCAGCGGCCAGACACCGCAGTCGCTTTGCGCGGATTGCGCAATGGAAGGATTGCAGCCGCGGTTGAAGCAGTTCAGCTGCTGCACGAAGACCATTCCGGCATCTCGAGTGTTGATCAGTTAAGAACAGCGAGCGCTCGTCCGGGCGAAGGTCCGGAGGCCGTGGTCGAACTCGCGCGGAATCTCAAGATTGACTATTGCTGGCGCGGCTTTGGCAATGACGGAATCTATGACGTAGTTTTCAATCCCCGATGGGAGCCGGTTGCGGCGATCGAAAATCTGCCGCCCAGCCACTACCGGCGATACGCCAACGCTCCGGCCCAGGCGGCGGAGATTGCCAAGTTGGGCAAGACGCTGCAGGACTATCTGCGGCAACGCCTGCCTTCCTACATGGTGCCGTCGGCCATCATGGTGCTGCCTTCCTGGCCGCTGAATGAAAATGGAAAAATCGATCGCAAAGCCCTGCCGGCGCCGGAACGCGGTGCGGAGGACTATCGTGCTCCACGCACGCCGCAGGAAGAAATCCTCTGCGACATCTTTGCTGACGTGCTGGCCCTGGAGCGCGTAGGAATCACCGACAACTTCTTCGATCTCGGCGGGCATTCGCTGATGGCCACACGCCTGGTCAGCCGCGTGCGCGACACCATAGGTGTGGAACTCACTCTGCGCACGCTCTTCGAGTGCCCCACTGTCACTCAGCTAGTCCCGCATTTGGATACCGCGGCCAAGTCCCGCCCACCGCTCTCCGCTGTGCACCCGCGGCCGGACCGGCTGCCTCTCTCCTATGCCCAGCAGCGCCTGTGGTTCCTGGATAAGCTCGAAGGCTCCAGCGCCGAATACAACCTGTGCGAAGCGCTCCGCCTGCACGGCAAGCTGGATCTGGCGGCTCTCAGGAAGACCATCGCCGGCGTGATTGACCGGCACGAAAGTTTGCGCACGCACTTCGGCGAGTTCAACGGCGAGCCTGTGCAGATGATCGAGCCTTCCCTGGAGCTGAATCTGCCAGTTGAGGATCTCAGCCATATGGACGCCACTTCGCGCAATGAGCAGCTAACGGCCGCCATGCGGCAGGAACGCGAGCAGGTATTTGATCTCGCGCGCGGGCCACTGGTGCGCATGAAACTGCTCAAGATGGGCGAGCAAGAGCACGTCCTGCTCCGCTCATTCCACCACATTGTGTGCGACGGATGGTCGCAAGGTGTCTTTAATCGCGAATTCTTTTCTCTCTATGAAGCATTTCTTGAAGGCAGGGAAGCAGGCCTGGAAGCACTGCCCATTCAATATGCGGACTTTGCGGTGTGGCAGCGCAATTGGCTCAAGGAAGATGTCCTGAACACACATCTGGACTATTGGAAGAACCAGCTTGCTGATATCCCCGAACAGCTGTCACTGCCGCGCGACCGTCCGCGGCCGCCGATGCAGACCTTCACCGCGGAATTATGCCGCGTGAACCTGCCTTCAGAATCGCTTGCAGCGCTGAAACGGCTGAGCCAGAACAATCAGGCGACTCTCTACATGACGCTCCTGAGTGCGTTCGCGGTGCTGATGCAGCGCTACAGCGGCCAGGATGACATTGTCGTCGGTTCGCCCATCGCCAATCGCCAGGACGTTCAGCTGGAGCAGCTGATCGGCTTCTTTGTGAACTCGCTGGTCATGCGCGTACGAGTCAAGGCCGATGAGAGTTTTCAGCAATTGGTCCGGGCGGTCAGAAGCACTACGCTCGAAGCCTACGCACACCAGGACTTTCCCTTCGAGCGGCTGGTGGAAAAGCTCTCGCCGCGACGCAGTCTGAATGTGTCGCCGATCTTCCAGGTGATGTTTGCTTTGCAGAACGCTCCCATCGGCGCGCAGCAACTGAAGGGTCTTGAGGTGGAGCCGCTCAAGGTCGGTGGTCTGCTTCTGCATTTTGATCTTGAACTCCATGCCTGGGAGCGGAATGGACGTCTTGAACTGCATTGGGTGTATAACCCGGATTTGTTTGACTCATGGCGCATTGAGCAAATGGCGCGCCATTACAACCGGCTCCTGCAGGCAGTGCTTGCCGCGCCGGACATGCGCATTCAGGACCTGGAAATGCTGGCTGACGACGAGAAGCGCCAGCTGCAGGTGGTGTGGAATGCGACCGAGGCCCGCTATGCCCACGATCGATGCATGCATCATCTGGTGGAAGAGCAGGTCTCACGCACACCGGAGAGGATCGCGGTGAGCTTTGGCCGGCAGCAGCTTACCTATGCCGAGCTGAACCGGCAAGCCAATCAGCTCGCTCATTATTTAAGGAGCCTTGGAGCGGGGAACGAGAAACGCGTTGCGATCTGCCTGGATCGGTCGCTGCAAATGGTGGTGGCGATGCTGGGTGTCTTGAAGGCCGGAGCTGTCTACGTGCCTTTGGATCCCGCTTATCCGCACGAGCGCCTCAACTACTTGATGCGCGACTCCGCTGCGTCTCTGCTGATCACGGAAAGCAAGTTCGTTGAACTGAGCCGGTCATTCTCCGGCAGGACGGTCTTGCTTGACGATGAGTGGCGGCCGGCCACGAACCAGAACAGCGAAAATCCCAGCGTCAAAATTGACCAACGGAACCTTGCTTACGTTATCTATACCTCGGGATCAACCGGCAGGCCCAAGGGCGTTGCCATTTCTCACCATAGCGCCGTGGTCTTCCTGCACTGGGCGCATGAGATGTTCAGCGGCGACGAACTGAAGGGAATGCTGGCGTCCACGTCCATTTGCTTCGATATCTCGATCTTCGAAATCTTTGCCCCGCTCAGCTGTGGTGGACGAGTGATCCTGGTCAAAAACGCTCTGGAACTGGCGACACTGAGCGCGAGCGACGGCGTGACACTGCTGAACACCGTGCCTTCCGCTGCCCGGGAATTGCTGCACACAAACGCGATCCCGGAAACGGTACGCACCGTCAACCTGGCTGGTGAGGCGCTGCCCGGCGACCTGGTGCGCCAGGTTTATCAACAACCAAATGTCGAGCGCGTATTCAACCTTTATGGCCCGTCCGAGGATACAACGTATTCAACCTATGCGATCCTCCGCAATGATTGCCCGGACGGCATTGCGTCAATCGGCAGGCCCATTGCGAACACCCAGATATACGTTCTGGATAGCGCAATGGGGCTGGCGCCGGTGGGCGTTGTCGGCGAGCTTTACATCGGCGGCGACGGCCTGGCACGCGGATATCTCAGCCGCCCTGAGCTTACGGCAGAGCGCTTCATTCCAGATCCTTTCAGCGGCAGGTCTGGAGCGCGTCTCTACACCACGGGGGATCTCGCGCGCTACGGCGCCGATGGACAACTGGAGTTCCTCGGCCGCCGCGACCATCAGGTAAAGATTCGCGGCTTCCGCATTGAGCTGGGCGAGATTGAAGCAGCCCTGAAGCGCCATGAAGGTGTCGAAGATAGCCTGGTGACAGCCCGCGAAGATGCATCGGGCAACCAGAGCCTGGCCGGATATGTAGTGGGTGCGGCCGGCGCTGCCGTTGATGGAGCAGAGCTCCGCAGCAGATTGCGCGAGAACCTTCCGGAGTACATGGTGCCTGCCAGCATCACGGTGTTGGCGACGTGGCCGTTGAATGCGAATGGCAAGGTGGACCGCAAGGCGCTTCCCATTCCGGGAATGGCGGATCGAGGATCTGCTTTTGTTGCTCCGCAAAGCGAAACGGAAAGATCAATCGCCACACTATGGCAAGAGTTGCTCCATCTGGACAAGGTGGGCCTCTTCGACAACTTTTTTGATCTGGGCGGGCATTCGTTGCTGGCCGTGCGCGTCCACGCTGCTTTGCGTGAGCTGACCGGCCAACCTTTGTTGCTGACCGACTTGTTTAAGTACCCGACCGTCGCCGCGATGGCCAAACATCTGGCGCAAGGGAATGAGCGTCAGTCCAACGACGCGAAGGACAACCCCGAGCTGAGAAAGCTCCAGCTGGGTAAAGCGCGGATTGAAATGCGCTCCCGTAAGCGGACGCGCGCGCCACAGTCAGTGCATGAGGAGCTATGAGTCATTCGGGAGAACGGGAAATACGCAGCTCAGATGTTGCCATCATCGGCATGAATTGCCGTGTTCCGGGGGCAAAGAATGTCGAGGAATTCTGGCAGAACCTGAAAGCGGGCACAGAATCTGTTGCATTTTTTGGCGACGATGAACTCCGTGCGGCTGGGGTTCGGCAAGAGAACCTCTACGATCCGAATTATGTAAAGGCGCGGGCGACGCTCGATAACATTGACTTGTTTGACGCAGCCTTCTTTGGCTTCAGCCCGAGAGAAGCTGAGTCGCTCGATCCGCAGCATCGCCTCTTTCTGGAATGCGTATGGGAGCTCATGGAACGGGCTGGTTATGGCACGACGGTCCAGGAAGAATTGGTCGGCGTCTACGCCGGTATTGGAACCAACAACTACGTTGCCGGAGTTCTATCCAATAACGGCCTGGCGGAGTCGCTGGGGCGCTTTTCCATCTCCATGGCCAATGACAAAGATTTTCTGGCCACCAACATTTCTTACAAGCTCAACTTAAGAGGACCGAGCGTCACCGTACAGACCGCATGTTCAACCTCGCTGGTTGCGGTCCACATGGCCTGCCAGGGCATCTTTTCCGGCGAATGCGACATGGCAGTGGCAGGCGGCGTGTCGATTGATGTCCCCCAAAAAGGCGGCTACCTGCATAAAGAAGGTGACATTCTTTCTCCCGACGGCCACTGCCGCGCCTTTGATGCCAAGGCGCAGGGGACCGTTCCCAGCAGCGGCATGGGCGTGGTGTTGTTAAAGAGGCTGGAAGACGCCCTGGCTGATGGCGACCATATCCACGCTGTGATCCGCGGCTCCGCTATTAATAATGATGGATCTGCCAAGGTTGGTTATACCGCGCCCAGCGTTGAGGGCCAGGTCAGGGTGATCCAGGCGGCCCACGCGCTGGCGGAAGTCGAAGCGGAGAGCATCAGCTACGTCGAGGCGCACGGAACAGGAACGTCGATCGGGGATCCCATTGAAATTGCGGCGCTTACCGAAGCGTTCCGCGCGAGCACTGAGAAGAAGGCCTTCTGTGCCATTGGTTCGGTGAAGACCAACCTGGGTCATTTAAATACAGCGGCGGGCGTTGTCGGCCTGATCAAGACAATTCTTGCCCTGGAGCACCGGCAGATTCCGCCCAGCCTGCATTTTGAAAATCCAAATCCCAAGATCGATTTCGAAGGAAGCCCGGTCTATGTGAACCGGCACCTCAAGGAGTGGGAGGGACCGCTTCCGCTGCGTGCAGGCGTGAGCTCATTCGGCATGGGCGGAACCAACGCGCACGTAGTCCTGGAAGAAGCTCCGGAAGTAGACTCTCGAACCGAATCTGGCCCGGCTTTGCTCGTGCTTTCCGCCAGGACTCCGAATGCGTTGAAGAACGCCAGCATGAACCTGGCGAAGCATATCAAAAAGAACGAAGACGCGTCCCTTGCTAACATCGCCTATACCTTGCAGGTAGGTAGAAAGAGTTTTGGCTATCGCCAGACGATCGTCTGCGCAAGCCGTGAAGAAGCCATCCGCGCGCTTGAGGGAGTGGATGCTGAAATTGTGCGGAGCGCCATAGCACCGCAATGTGAATGCGGTGTGGTCTTCATGTTTCCTGGGCAGGGATCGCAGTTCGTTCTGATGGGATGGCAGCTCTACGAGTCAGAGGCGTTATTCCGGAAAGTCGTCGACGAATGCAGCGAGCGACTGAAGCCAGTCGTGGGGCTCGATCTGCGGGACATTATCTATCCTGCCGCTGGTCAGGAAGAGAAAGCTAAAGAGCAACTCCAGCAAACCGCGATCACGCAACCGGCATTGTTCGTGATTGAGTATGCGCTGGCCAGGCTGTGGATGAAGTGGGGAATTCGGCCGCAGGCGATGATCGGCCATAGCCTGGGCGAGTACGTAGCCGCTTGCATTGCCGGAGTCCTCTCGGAAGATGACGCCCTACGCCTGGTCGCCGTGCGTGGACAACTCATGCAAAAAATGTCTGGCGGCAGCATGCTGGCCGTCGAGCTGCCCGAAGCAGCGATCCGTCCGCGGCTGAGTGCCGAATTATGCCTGGCAGGAATCAATGGTCCCAATCAATCGGTGGTATCCGGACCCACATCAGCTGTAGATGTGCTGGAAAAGCAACTTGCTTCTGAAGGAATCGTTTGCCGGCGGTTGCAGACATCGCACGCGTTTCACTCGCACATGATGGATCCCATGCTGGCGCATTTCTTCCGCGAAGTCAGCAAGATCAAGCTGCAGCCGCCCCAAATACCATACATCTCAAATTTGACCGGTACCTGGATCACGGCGGCTGAAGCGGTCGATTCTGAATACTGGGTGAAGCATCTGCGTGAAGCTGTTCGCTTCGGCCCGGGAATACAGGAGATTGCGAAGGCCACGGGCGAGCGGGTATTTCTTGAGGTTGGGCCCGGACAAGCTTTGGGCGGGCTGACGCGAAGAATTCTGGACGCGAAAGCCGCCACCAGAGTGCTCGCTTCCTTGCCGGCGCCAAGGAAAGAGCAGAACGAGCGAGTCTTCGTGTTCGACACCCTGGGCAAGCTGTGGCTGGCGGGGGCGACGGTGGATTGGCGCGGGCTACATGCAAAGGGAAAACGTCGTCGGGTGCCGCTGCCGACTTATCCTTTCGAGCACCAGCGTTATTGGGTCAATCCCACACAGCAACAGAACGGAGCTGCCGAGAAGACCGAGGAGTCCGGCAAAAGGGCCGACCTTGGTGATTGGTTCTATCTTCCATTCTGGAAGCCTTCGGTGCCGGCCAACGGCTCGCGCAAACTGAAAGAAAACCAGAATTGGCTGGTCTTCGCCGGTGAAGATGGGTTGGGGCTTGATCTGGTACGGGAACTGGCGGCGCAGGGACAAAATGTTATTACCGTGCAGGCGGGCGAGCGGTTCGTGGAACTGGACGAAACCACCTACAACGTTCGACCGCAACAACAGGCTGACTATGAAGAGCTGCTGGCCAGTTTGCAGGCGCAGGGGCGATTGCCGCAGCGCATTGTCCATCTTTGGAACGTAAATGCAGAATCCACAGCTCCAGGCTATTGGCGTTTTACCAATCAGTCACAGTACGCGGGTTTTTATAGCCTGCTGTTCCTGGCCAAGGCCTTGCGCAAGCAAAGTGTGACGGAACCGGTGGAGATCATGGTTGTCTCGAACAACCTACAGACCGTCACCGGAGGTGAGCAGGTATCGCCGGAAAAATCCACGCTGCTTGGCCCATGCCTCACCATACCGTATGAATACCCGAACGTGAGCTGCCGCAGTGTGGACTTCACTCCCGCACCGTCGGGAACGTGGCAGGGAGAGCGGGTACTGAAACAGTTGATGGCCGAACTCGTCTCTGAGTCGGATGATTCCATGATTGCTTATCGTGGCCAGACGCGATGGGCGAAACACTTTGAGCCAACCAAGCTGGAAAGGAACGAAGGCCGGCCACCGAGACTACGGGATCGCGGCGTATATCTCATCACCGGCGGACTGGGGCATGTTGGATTGGAACTCGCCGAGTATCTGACGCGCAGCGTGCGCGCGCAGCTGGTCCTGGTCGGACTATCGGCTTTCCCTCAAGAAGACCAGTGGGAGCAATGGCTCGCGAACCATGACGCTCAGGACAAAGTAAGCTGCAAGATCAAAAAGCTGCAATCGCTGCGGGAACGCGGCGCAGAGGTCCTGATCGTTCAGGCCGATGTTGGCAACCAGCAGCAGATGCAGAAGGGCGTGAACGCGGCGCGCGCAAGGTTTGGTCCGATTCAGGGCGTCGTCCATGCCGCCGGCTACGTGGATCGCATGCGCATGATGCAGGATACAGAGCCGGCCGATTGTGAAATCCATTTTCAAGCCAAGACACGTGGACCGCTGGTGCTGGAACAGGTCCTTCGGCAGGAGCCTCTGGAATTTTGCGTGCTGTTTTCGTCGCTTTCGTCTGTTCTCGGCGGTCTGGGGTATTGCTCCTACTCCGGCGCCAACCACTTCATGGACTCTCTGGCGCAATGCCGGCAACATCATTCCGCATTGACTTGGAGCAGCGTGAATTGGGATGGCTGGAATTTCACCGAAGAAACGGAAAGCACATTTGCTCCTCCGGATAGTGGATATCCGTGGAGCATGGCGCCCTCAAAAGGTGTGGAGGCATTCCATCGCATTCTGAGCATGGACCATCCTCTCTCCCAGGTTCTGGTTTCGACCGGAGATTTGAATGCGCGACTGAAAGAGCGCAACGAAAGCCAGGCGTTGGAGCATCCGGAACTGGCGCACGCCAGTGATTCCGATTCGCTGCACTCCCGCCCCGCTCTCACGACCGCCTACGTAGCCCCCGCCAGCGAGACAGAAATCCAGATCAGCAAGATCTGGCAAGAGCTGCTGGGGATTGGGCAAATCGGCATCCACGACAACTTTTTTGAGATGGGTGGAAACTCGCTGATGGCCACGCAGTTGCTTTCCCGGCTGCGGCAAGTCTTCCATATGGCGATTCCGCTCGAGACTGTCTTTGACAACTCAACGATTGGCCAGCTCGCCAAGGCGTTGATTGCCTATAAGCGTGCCGCTGCGGCCAGGGAACAGGCGGCAGCAGAAAAGCCGACTTCTGTCGCTCCGCCACCGGTCGTCGCCGAGCCGGTCATCCGACTGGAAGAGGCGGCAAAAGAAAAGGTCCAATTGCCGCTGGTTCCACAATCGCGCAATGGGCATTTGCCGCTGTCATTTACCCAGCAGCGGCTGTGGTTCATCAATCAATTAGAAGGAGCGACACCACAGTACAACCTGCCGGAAGCAACACGGCTTCGCGGCAAGTTGGATCGCGAAGCGTTGCACCAGACGGTCACTGCTATTGTGGAGCGGCATGAGATCCTGCGCACCCGTTTCGCCGAAGTGGATGGTGAGCCGGAGCAGGTCATCGATCCTCCATTTCCGATTCATGTTCCTGTTGAAGACCTGGCCATGTTCGACCCCGCTGAGCAGCAAGCTCGCGTCGTAGCGGCACAGCGCAAGGAGTCTGAGCATCTTTTTGATCTGGCTCACGGGCCGCTGCTGCGAATGAGGCTTCTCAAGCTGAGCGAGGAGGAATATGTCCTGTTACGCAACTTCCATCACATTATTTCTGATGGCTGGTCGCAAGGCATTTTCAATCAGGAATTTGCCACGCTGTATGAAGCGTTCCACCTGAAAAAGACAAATCCTCTGGATCCACTGCCTGTGCAATATGCCGACTTCGCATTGTGGCAGCGGCAGGTAATGGACAGTGAGGCGCAGGAGCGTCATCTTCAATACTGGAAAGAACAGCTCTTGGGCATTCCGGATGTCCTGAATCTACCGACGGACCATCCGCGAGGAGAGCGGCAGAGCTTCGCGGCAGATATGTGCCGGTTTGAAATGCCTACCGCATTGGTGGAGGCCCTGCAACGGCTGAGCAATTCCAGCAAAGCAACCTTATATATGACGTTGCTGTCCGCGTTTGCCGTGCTGCTGCACCGTTACAGCGGCCAGGACGATATTGTTGTTGGCACGCCTATCGCCAACCGGCAAGACCCGCAACTGGAAGGCCTGATCGGGTACTTCGTCAACGCCCTTGTCATGAGGACGCGAGTCACGCCGGAGCAGAGCTTCCATGAGTTGCTGGCGACTGTACGGGCTACGGCGTTGGACGGCTATCGCCATCGCGACATCCCATTTGAACAACTCAGAGAAATTCTGCCTCCGCAACGCAGCTTGAATACTCCACCGGTGTTCCAGGTCATGTTTGCCCATCAGAATGTGCCTACAACCGGGCACCACATGGAAGGGCTCGACGTGGAGCCTATGAAGGCCGCCATGCTTCAGGTCCGCTTTGACCTGGAAGCGGTCTTCTCCAGTGTGGCTGAGGACCTTGAGCTCTGCTGGCTCTATAACCGCGATCTGTTTGATCGCTGGCGGATGGAGCAGATGTCCCGCCAGTACCAGACACTGCTGGAGGCCGTCATAGCCGCGCCGGATGTGCCGCTGAACCAGATCAGCATTTTGTCCAGAGCGGAGCGAAAGCAGTTGCTCGAAGATTGGAACCAGACGGCCAGAGAATTGCCGCAGGGGAAACTGGTCCATCAGATGTTTGAAGATCTGGCGGCAAAGAATCCTGATACGGTGGCCCTTGACTGTGAAGATGCGCGGCTGAGCTATGCTGAGCTGGATCGACGCGCCAACCAGCTGGCACATTTCCTCAAGAAACTGGGCGTGACGCAGGAATCAAAAGTTGGAGTTTGTTTGCAGCGCGGGCCGGAGATGATTGTGTCGTTACTCGGCGTGCTGAAAGCCGGCGGCGCTTATGTGCCGCTTGATCCGGCATATCCCAGCGATCGCCTTGCTTACATGGCGCAGGATTCCGGGATGAGAGTCGTGCTGACGCACACAGAGCTGCGTGACCGCCTGGCCGGCTTTCAAGGCTCGATCGTTGAACTGGACAATGACGCAGCTCAGATTTCGCAGGAAGACAGCGGTTCTCCGCGCATCAAGATCCATGCCGAGAACACGGCCTACGTGATTTATACCTCCGGCTCCACGGGAAAGCCGAAGGGAGTCACGGTCGAGCACCGCCAGGTTTGCAATCAGTTAATGTGGGCCGGGGAAGAACTCCGGTTAAACACGGCAGACCGCGTGCTGCAGAAAGCTTCCTTCAGCTTCGATGCATCCATCCTGGAAATTTTCCTTCCACTTGCGTGGGGCGCAGGAATCGTTGTGGCCAGGCCCGGCGGCGAGCAGGATGCTGACTACCTGGTTCGCCTCGCGATCGAAAAAGCAGTCACTTATGTTGACCTGGTTCCTTCACTGCTGGAAGGCCTGCTTGAGCATCCGGCGATCAGCGGTTGGATCTCTCTGCGGGTGATGAGCAGCGGAGCCGAGGTGCTCAAGCCGGAATTAGTGAAAGCGTTCTATCGCGCATTGCCCGGCGCGACGCTGTGGAACACGTACGGTCCTACTGAAGCCACAGTGCAGGCGACCTTCACGCCGTGTGTGGAAGCAGAGCGGTCAGTGCCGATCGGTGTTCCGGTTGCGAATACGCAAGCATATGTATTGGACCGGTGGATGGAACCGGTGCCCGTCGGCGTAGCCGGAGAACTCTATATTGGCGGCGCAGGAGTGGCGCGCGGATACTGGATGCGTCCGGAGTTGACGGCAGAAAGGTTCGTGCCCAACCCGTTCGCGCCGCAACCTGGTGAGCGCCTGTATCGGACTGGAGACGTAGTCCGCTGGTCGCGGGATGGAAAGCTGGAATTTGACGGCCGCGCAGATCATCAGGTGAAGGTCCGCGGATATCGCATAGAACTGGGCGAGATCGAGACGGCGCTCCGCGACCACCCACAGGTACGCGATTCCCTTGTCACCGTGCGCGATAATTCTGGGCAAAAACAATTGCTGGCCTACGTCATCGTTCGCGACGACGCAGCGCAAGCGACCGGCAATGGTCCTCTGGCCAGGGATCTCCAAACGCACCTGCGGAAATTCCTGCCGGCTTACATGGTTCCGTCGGATGTGATTGTGGTTCCGTCATGGCCGCTTACTGCAAATGGAAAGATTGACCGGTTTGCTTTACCTGCACCCGAGCAGCAACCGGAAAATTATCGCGGGCCGCGCGGACCGCAAGAGCAAATGCTGTGCGAGATTGTCGCCGGTGTCTTATCGCTTGAGCGGGTGGGAATTGATGACAACTTTTTCTCCCTCGGGGGCCATTCGCTTCTGGCAATGCGCCTGGTAAGCCGCGTACGCACCATGATGGGAATGGAGTTGCCCATCCGCGCACTCTTTGAAGCGCCCACCATCGCAGATCTGGTTCCGTATCTTAAGAATCAGGATCAGGCGCCGAAGGCCAGGAAGCCGTTTACGCTGCAGGAGCGTCCGCAGCGATTGTTGCTCTCCCATGCGCAACAGCGGCTGTGGTTTATCAACCAACTGGAGGGAACCAGCACCGAATACAACATGCCTGAAGCGCTGCGCCTGCGCGGAGAGCTTGACCGCGAAGCGTTGGAGCGCGCCATCAATGCCATCGTCGCCCGGCATGAGGTGTTGCGTACGCATTTTGCTGACGTTGATGGCGAGCCGGTGCAGATCGTCGAGCCGGAGTTGCGAATTGCTCTGCCAGTCGAGGATTTAAGCAGCCTGGATGAAGGAGCGCAGCAAGAAAAGATAGCTGACGCCATGCGCCAGGAACTGGCACAACCTTTCAACCTGTCGACGGGACCGTTACTGCGGGTAAAGCTGCTGAAACTGGGCGAACAAGACCACGTTTTATTGCGAACCTTTCATCACATCGTCTCCGATGCATGGTCCCATGGCATTTTCACCCAGGAATTCATGGTGCTCTATGAAGCCTTCGAGGAAGGACGGGAGAGCCCACTGCCGCCACTTGCTCTGCAATATGCGGATTTTGCCCAGTGGCAGCGCCAGTCCATCGATGACGAAGCAGTAGACCTTGAATTGGAATACTGGAAGCAAAAGTTGACGGGGATCCCGGAACAACTAGCGTTGCCGCTCGACCGGCCTCGCCCTCCGCGACAAACCTTTGCCGCCGACATGGCCCAGGTGACCTTGCCGATTGAAACCGTGTCGGCCTTGAAACAACTGGGCCAGGGCAACCAGGCAACGCTCTATATGACGCTGCTCTCAGTCTTTGGCTTGTTGCTGCATCGCTACAGCGGACAGGATGACATTGTTGTCGGTTCGCCAGTTGCCAATCGCCAGGATTCGTGGCTTGAGCAGTTGATGGGCCTGTTCGTGAATTCGCTGGTCATGCGCATGCGTATAAATAAGGAGGAGACGTTCAGGGAATTTCTCGCCGATGTGCGTCGATCAGCGCTGGAAGCCTACCTGCATCTGGACGTCCCGTTTGAGAGGCTCGTCGATGAGCTTTCGCCGCAACGCAGCCTGAACATCACACCGATCTTCCAGGTGCTCTTTGCGCTGCAGAACGCCCCGGTTGATATGCAGCGCCTCAAGAAGCTGGCGCTGGAGCCGGTGCGCGGCGGCAACACGACCGTTCGCACTGATCTGGAAGTACACGCCTTCGAGCGTTCCGGAAAGATTGTGCTTTTCTGGCTGTACAAACGAGATCTCTTTGATCGCTGGCGCATTGAGCAGATGTCGCGTCACTATGTTCGCCTGCTGGATCTTGTGCTGGCTAATCCTGACTGGCCGCTCAGCCAGTTTGATCCGCTTTCCGCCGAGGAGAAGAAGCAGGTGCTCGTCGAGTGGAGGGGCAAGTCTGCGGCATCGGGGCCGGTGCGGACCGTGGTTGAGTTGTTCCAGGAGCATGTATCGCGAAGGCCTGATGCCCGGGCGCTGACATTCGCAGGTCAATCGTTGACCTACGCTGAGTTGCACCGCCAGTCGAACCGGCTGGCGCGATACCTGAACAGTTCAGGCGTAGGACCTGAGACCCGCGTAGGTGCATGCTTTGAGCGTGGGCCTGAGATGGTCATCGCGTTGCTCGCGATCCTGAAAGCAGGGGGAACGTATGTACCGCTCGATACGGATTTCCCCGCCGAGCGGCTTGCTTACATGGTGGAGGACGCAGCATGCAGCGTCTTGCTGACCGAAACAAAGCTGCGCACGATCTTGCCCCTGCAGATTCCCACCATTGCGATCGATGAGGATCAGGAAGCTATTTCCCGAGAAAGCACAGAGCCACCGCCTTATTCTGCGCGGCCGGAGAATGCGGCTTATGTCATCTATACGTCGGGCTCTACAGGCCGCCCGAAAGGCGTGGTGATTGAGCACCGCAACGTCATCAACATGGTGGTGGCGCAGCGGGAAGCATTTGCCGTCAACGAGACCGACAAAGTGCTGCAGTTCTTCTCCTTCAGCTTTGATGTTTCTGTCTTTGCCACGATGATGGCCCTGTGTGCCGGCGCCCGGCTGGTGCTGGGTTCGCGCGAAGAGTTGCTGCCGGGGCCAGGCTTGCTCGCCTTGCTCGAGCGGCAAGAAGTAACGGTAGGAGTGCTC
>DATBHX010000061.1:0-13906 GCA_036557225.1 Candidatus Angelobacter sp. | reverse complement strand
TGCTTTGCTTCTCTTCTCTCAATGCGTTGGCTGCGGTAGGTGTGACCGTGCATCCAGCGCGAGTTGGGCTTACCTTGACTCAACCGCAGCAGTTCACCGCGACGGTGGTGAATACAACCAATCACGCCGTTGTCTGGGAGGTGGATGGCATCGTCGGTGGGAATGCGACAGTCGGTACGATTTCCACTTCAGGCCTCTATCATCCGCCGGCGAAACGCAGCACTCACAAGATCACAGCCAAGAGCAAGGCCCAATCTACTGCAACAGGTTCTGCGACGGTCTGGGTTACGGACTATCCCGGCATGTTCACCTACCATGCGGACAAGTTTCGCAGCGGTGTCAATCTGCAGGAGTTCGCGCTTACATCGACTACGGTAAAGTCGAGCACCTTTGGCAAGCTCTTCTCGCGGGCGGTCAATGGCCAGATCTATGCGCAACCGTTGTATGTCGCCAACCTTACCATCGCCGGCGCGAAACATAACGTGGTTTATGTGGCGACCGAGCACTCAAGCGTCTACGCCTTCGACGCCGACGGTAAGCTTGCTGCTCCGTTCTGGCAGCATAGCTTTGTCAATTCCGCAGCCGGCGTTACCACGATCGCCAAGCCGGCCAATGCGTTGATCGCGCCGGAGATAAGCATCAGCAGCACGCCCGTAATCGACGTTGCGACGAATACGATCTACGTGTCGGTATCTACGGACGAGCATGGAAGCATTGTGCATCGGCTGCATGCGCTTAGCCTCACCACAGGCGCGGAAAAGTTCGGCGGACCCACTAAGATTCAGGGCTCAGTCCCCGGCAGCTATCCTCCGCTGGCGGTGAATGGACGCGTACCGTTTGTGCCGAAGCAGCATCTGCAGCGTCCGGCACTGCTTTTGTTGAACGGCAACGTCTACATCGCCTATGGCTCCAATGGCGATCAGCTGCCTTACAACGGCTGGCTCTTCGTTTACAGCGCACAAGGCACCGGCGTGCTGCACCAGGTTGCGGTGTTCTCCACCAGCCCCAACAAAGGCGCGAGCGCAATCTGGCAAAGCGGCGATGGCCCGGCGGCCGATCCAGCAGGGAATATCTATTTCGCCACTGGTAATGGTCCGTTTGATCTCAACACCGGAGGACCGGACGCGGGAAATACAGTCCTCAAGTTGGCGCTGCAGTCGGGAGCCCTGGTACGGCTGGATTATTTCACCCCGTTCAACACCGGTGCGCTAACCACTGACGATCTCGACCTGGGCGCCGGCGGACCGATCCTGCCGGCTACGCAGTCCGGAGCGGCAGCGCCCAGCCTGGTGATTGTGGGTGGAAAAGATGGCAAGCTTTATGTAATCAACCGGAACAACATGGGGAAATTCAACCCCAGCGCCAATAATGATGTGCAAACGCTGCAACTGGGCAATCCCGAGCCAACTAATGGCTTGTTCGCAACCCCGGCGGCGTTGGGAACCTCGCTCTACATCGGTGAGATCAATGAGCCGTTGGAGCGCTTCATCTTTTCCAGCGGATTGCTCTCGACTGCGCCGGCGGCTTCCACCAGCCATGTCTTTCTCTATCCGGGAACGTCGCCCATGATCTCCACCAACGGAAGCAGTTCCATTGTCTGGACGCTTGATCTACATGCGTATGTGGGCGGCACTCCGGAAGGTGGAGTCAACACGCCCGGGCCGGCGGTATTGCATGCCTATGACGGCGCTACGCTGCATGAGCTGTACAACAGCACGCAGGCCGGCACCCGGGACAAGGCGGGTAACGCAATCAAATTCACCTCGCCGACGATTGCCAACGGCCACGTATATGTGGGCACGTCCAAGGAGTTGGATGTTTACGGACTGCTGCCTTAGCAGCGGCGATGGCTGAGCTGTGAAGAGAAAAACGCCCGGCAAGGCGCTGCCACGACGTCTGTCTTGAGCGGAAACCCTATCTCTTCGCCACCGACATCTTGGCATGGACCGCTGCGGCCTGCTTTTGCTCCTGTGTTGGAGCAGGGGGTTCGGCCGCGAGGGTCTTTAGCCCCAGTTCACGGCGCAACTCCGCCTCCAGCCGGGCAGCAATGTCTTTGTTCTCTTTGAGGAACTGTTTCACATTCTCGCGCCCCTGGCCGATGCGCTCATTCTTGTAGCTGAACCAGGCGCCGGACTTCTCGACGATTTCCTTGATCACGCCCAGATCAAGCAGATCGCCTTCGCGGGAAATGCCCTCGCCATACATGATGTCAAATTCGGCTTCGCGGAAAGGCGCAGCTGTCTTGTTCTTGACCACTTTGACTTTGGTACGAGAGCCCACCACCATGTCGCCATCTTTGATGGCGGCAATGCGGCGGATATCGACGCGTACGGAGGAATAAAACTTGAGGGCACGGCCGCCTGTAGTGGTCTCCGGATTGCCGAACATCACGCCGATCTTCTCACGAATCTGGTTAATGAAGATCAGGCAGGTGCGCGACTTGGAGACAATGCCGGTCAGCTTGCGTAATGCCTGCGACATCAGACGCGCCTGCAGGCCCATATGGCTATCGCCCATCTCGCCTTCCAGTTCCGCCTTGGGCACAAGTGCGGCCACTGAATCCACTACCAGCACGTCGATGGCATTGGAACGAACCAGGGCTTCGGCAATCTCCAGCGCCTGCTCGCCGTAATCCGGCTGGGCCACCAGCAGGTTGTCCACATCCACGCCGAGCTTCTTGGCATAGATGGGATCGAGCGCATGCTCGGCATCGACGAAGGCCGCCATTCCGCCCGTCTTCTGCGCTTCCGCGATGACCTGCAGCGCAACCGTAGTCTTGCCGCTTGATTCCGGCCCAAAGATTTCTACCACGCGACCGCGGGGAAAGCCGCCCACGCCCAGCGCCGCGTCAAAGGAAATCGACCCGGTGGAAATGACCGCGATCGGAACAATCGCCTCTTTGCTCCCCAGCCGCATGATGGAGCCTTTGCCAAACTGCTTCTCAATTTGTGAGAGCGCCAGATCGATTGCTCTGGTCTTTTCCTGTCTTTCATCAACCATTATTTTCTCCATGCGGCGCCGGTTCCCCAGGAAGGATTCTCTGCCTTTGGCCCTGCTGAATTCTGCTTTTATCAGCCGCTTTCTATATTTCTATCACACGGCGAATAAAAGGGGAATCGAAAATTTGCCCCCACAAAAATGCTCCCGGGCGATTAGGCCCGGGAGCTGAGCCGATGGAAACAAGACTTGCTTTACCAGTATTTGAGTGAAATGTTGTCCGTCCACTCGCTGTAGGCCTGGTGGTTGCCCTTCAGGTCCAGCTGGATGGCCACGTTCAACTCGTGCCCGCTGTTGGCTCTGCCGGTGTAGGTGCGATTTACATAGTGCTTCACGCCATCAAGGGTGAAGGCGATGTAAGTGAGCGTGCTGGCCGTGCGCTTAAACTCCCAGGTCAGATGGTGCCATTTGAAGGCCGACGGCATCTTGCACGGGATACCCGTGGAGAGCCAGTTGCCCTGCTTGTTGCCCCACACGTCCCAGTGGCCGCCGCCGATGTTGCACTGCGTGCCAAAGATCCAGCGCATTGAGCCATTGGCCTGGTTGGCGTCAAACTCAAGAGCCTGGGAGTTCTGGGGAGACTTCAGGTAGAACCACACATCGTAGACAAAATTCTTGGCAGTATTCACCGCGCCCAGCTGTTTCCACCACAGAGCGTCCGCGTACGGGTGGCTGCTGGCAATGGAGAAGACTCTGGAATTACCAGTCATGCTCGGGCTCTTCACACCGGCAGCGGTACTGATCGAGGCCCCAGGGCCGGCGCCACCTGCGCCAGCGCAGGCCGTACAGTTTTCCCAGCCGGACATTCTCTGGATTTGCGATTTCACTGTCTGCGCGGACGAACGAAGGGAAACAACGCACAGAAGGAACAGGGCGACCATGAAAATCGACAGAATTTTAGTCTTGTTTTTTACCATCACTACTTAACTCCAGGGGATGATTTGTTTTTTTGCTTTCTTGTTTCGGCCGCGATCATCGCGACGAAGTTGGAGAGTAACGATGCATCTACTCTGGTACAAGAGTTTTCAAACGCCACGCGAGAAAACTCAAAACCACGAACTACTAGGTGACTAAGGCAAACATGTAGTACTGCAAGCAACAAGAGCGGCGCATGCGCCGCTCTTGTCTTTTGTTTTCATATCGAACGCATTCGAACCCAATGAGCCGGGAAGCGCTGCGCCGTCCGTGCGCAAAACCGCCCTAGTTCTACCAGTACGTGAGACTCACCTTGTCCAGCCAGGTTGAATAGGAGTGCATGGCCGAATCGCCGTCCATCTGGAAGGCCACATTCAGCTCATGCGCGCCGGCTGCGCGGGCCGGATACGTGCGGTTCACGTAGTGCGTCACACCGTCATAAGTGAAGCCGACATAGATCACACTGGTCGCCGTGCGCTTGAATTCCCACGTCAGATGGTGCCAGGTGAAGGCTGCAGGCGCGGAGCAGGCGATCCCGGTGGAGATCCAGTTCCCGGCCGCGTTCCCCCATACGTCCCAGTGGCCGGCGCCACCGGTCTTGATGTTGCACTGCGTGCCGAAGATGAATTTCTTCGAGCCATTCGACTGATTGTTGTCAAACTCCAGCGCCTGCGCCACCCCTGGATTGGTGATGTAGAAAAATACGTCATACTTCAGGTTGGTTGCACTGTCTGCGGCGCCCAACTGCTTCCACCACAGTGCGTCAGAGTATGGATGCGTACCGCTGATGCTGAACTTTGCCGACTTGCCGTCCATTGAGGGCGAAGCCTGATTCTCGACCATAGAGAAGACCGCAACGGGACCGTTGGCGCCTGCGCCTGCACACACGGTGCAGCTTGCCCAGCCCGGCATCTGATCGATATTGCTCTTGGTAATTGCGTTTGCGGGGGGATTTGGCAAACCTGGGGCTGGAGTTGGAGTAGGCGTAGGTGTGGGCGTCGGAGAAGATTTGCTGACGATGAGGGTCAAGGGCGTCTTGAAGAAAGCTCCGGTTGAATCCCATGCCTGCACGACCACGCTGTGCGTGCCTGCCGTCATGGCCAGTGACGTATCAAGCTTGCTAGCTGAAGTCAGAAAAACGCTGACGTTGTCCACATAAATTCTTATTCCAGTGATGGGGTGGGTGGAACTTGCTGACGCGACGAAGTGGACGGGGGAACCGGAGGTTGATCCGGGGGTAGGGGAACTTACTGTGACTCCCGCGAAGGATGCGGCGCCAAAAATCAGAGTCGTGAACAGTAACCGAATTGCAGTTTTCACTCCTGTACTCCTTCAGAGCTAGGGTTCTTGTGCTGCGAGGAGGCGAGGTTACGAGTTGATCTACTCTGGATGTATCAGGAGAGCTCTTAGTTCGTTCAGGTTTTGACCCCTAGCCGGTGTTACGGCGTGAAAATGAGCCGCAGCCCTATATTTGCGATTGAAAATGAAAGTTTGCCTGAGAGGACTAGGGTGATCGCCGCAAGAAATAAGTCAGGCGAGTCCTGAAGAGACTGTGCAAAAGAAGCTTGGTCAGGCCACGGAGTCTTCGACGGTAGCCAGTATTTTGTCCTGTTTGTAGCGTCTCTCTACAGCCGCTTGCTGGCGATGAATCTTGTGGACAAGGTAGAGCGGGCGCCGCCGGACTTCATCGTAGATCCGTCCAATGTATTCGCCCAGCAATCCCATGCAGATCAGCTGAACGCCACCCAGGAAAAGGATGGCCAGCATGGTCCCGATATGTCCCGCGCCGGGAATGATGCCAAAGAATTTGGCATCGAACACAACATTGCCGAAAGCCACCAGGCTGAGAAACAAGCTCACTGCCAACACGATTCCGCCCAGCACCATGCCCAGCCGCAGGGGCTTGTAACTAAAGCTAAAGATGGCGTCCATGGCGTATTTGAAGAGTTTGACCAGGGTCTGCTTGGGTTCGCCGGCGGCGCGATTGGCGCGCTCATAATAGACAAAGGCCGTCGCATAGCCCACCCAGGCGCGAAGTCCCGGGAGATAACGGTTTCCCTCTTGCAAGTTAATGATGGAGTCGGCGGCCTGGCGGTCCAGGAGGCCGAAAATGCCTGCATTGAGGGGGATGGGAAAATCTGAAATCAGCCCCATAATTTTGTAGAAGAGGGGAAACAGGCGGCCGCGTATCCCTTTTTCCGCCCGGCTGGTCCGTTCCGCGATCACCACTTTGGCGCCGTTCTTCCACGCGTCCACCAGCCGCGGCAGGACTTCCGGTGGATCTTGAAAATCACCATCCATGAGCATGATGGCGTCACCCTTGGCGGTCTGAAGGCCGGCCGTCAGCGCAGCCTGGTGGCCAAAGTTGCGGGAAAATTCCACCACGGTGACGCGTGGATCGCGTTTCTGTATGTCGAGCAGCAGAGAAAGGGAGGCGTCCCTGCTCCCATCATTCACGTAAACGATTTCCCAGGGATCATTGATGGTGTCCATGACTTTGGACACAGTCGTATGGAAGGCTCCAATATTTTCTTCCTCGTTATAAATAGGTACAACAACGGAATACATTCCTAACCCCGGTTCGATGATCCCAATCGCAGAGCGTCAACTCAAAATTCCAGCTTTAAGCTGCTTCATTGTTCGCGGCCTGCTTGAGGGCCGCTTTGATAGTGGCTTGGCGCTCGCTGACAACGTCCGGGCGTCCCACACTGTAATAATTGATTCCAGCTGCCTCCATCAGGGACGGTTCGAACAAGTTGCGTCCGTCTACCACGATGGGATAGCGCAAACGCTTCTTGACCTGCGCCAGATCGAGTGCCGCAAAGTCTTCCCATTCGGTGAGAATCAGGCAGGCATCGGCGCCGTCGAGCGCGTCATACGGTCCGCCAGCGTACTGGATAGCGCTGGTGGACCCGAATTCCTCGGCCGCTCGCTCGACTGCTGCCGGATCGTACGCCGTGACCGAGCAGCCCTCTTTCAGCAGCGCCTTGATGATCGCCACGGCCGGCGACTCGCGCAGATCGTCAGTGCCATTCTTGAAGGCCAGTCCAAGCACCGCCAGCTTCTTGCCTTTCAGAGTCCAGAGCGCTTTTCTAACTTTGCGCATGAAGCGGTTCCGCTGCTCTTCATTGACCCTGACGGTCTCATCCAGCAGGCCAAAGTGGCAACCGTTCTCACGCGCCACGGAGCGAAATGCCAGAAGGTCTTTGGGGAAGCAGGATCCGCCATAGCCGATCCCCGGTGAGAGAAAGCGCCCGCCGATTCTGGAGTCGGTGCCAATGCCTTCACGCACCTGCTCCACGTCGGCGCCGACGGCCTCACAGACGCTGGCCACAGCGTTAATAAAGGATATTTTCATCGCCAGAAAGGCGTTGGAAGCGTGCTTGATCAGCTCGGCGCTCTTTGCGCTGGTGTGGAGCAAACGCGCCTGAAACGGACCCAGGACTGGGCCAGGGATGGCGTCAGGGTTCTTGTAATAGGTGCCATCGACCATGGGGCCATAAGCCTGAGCTACCATCGCTGAGCAGCGCTCGCTGTCAGCTCCTACTACGATGCGGTCAGGGTATAGGAAGTCAGAGACCGCGGTGCCTTCTCGCAGGAACTCCGGATTGGAAGCCACATCAAACAACTCAGCCGGAGCGCCGTTCAACAGCATGATCTTACGCACCCAGCTATTGGTGTACACCGGAACCGTGCTCTTCTCCACCACGACCTTGTAGTCGTCGATGGCGCAGGCAATTCCCTGGGCCACGGACTCGACATAGGAGAGATCAGCGTCGCCATCATCTTTTGGCGGTGTGCCGACGGCGATGAAGATCAACTGGCTGCGCCGCACCGCTTCCGTCAGATCGCCGGTGAAATCAAGACGGCGGCCACGGTGCCGTTCCAGAAGCTCAGGCAGGAACTTTTCATGGATCGGGCACTCGCCCCGCTGGAGGGCCGTAATTTTGTGCTCGTCGTTATCGACCAGAAGGACCTGATGTCCAAGTTCAGCGAAGCATGCGCCCGCAACAAGACCTACGTACCCTGATCCAACTACAGCAATTCTCATCCTTTTTTGTCCCCAGACCAAAACGAAATAGCGCTCTCGCACGCTCATGCAGAGCAGGAGAGCTGCTAAATGGCTTCGATGTGAGAATTCCTGCCGAGGATGTCATGCCTAAGTAAAAGCGGCGGCCAACATTCCAGAGGGAAAACCCATCACAGGCTTAGGTGAAATTGCTGTTTTTGGGCCCTTCGTTTCAAATCCAAATCCGGCAATTTCCATTTTTTTTTGAACAGATTAGGACTTATGCCATGACCAGAATCTTCTTCATATGCGTGTTTGCCTTCATTGTTCTGGGTGTCATGACCGGCTGTCAGGGGTTGGGGGTCCCCGGCAACATTGCTCCTACTCCCACGCCGACTCCCGGCAGTCTGCAGAGCGTAAACCACATTATCTTCATGATGCAGGAGAACCGCTCCTTTGACGCCTACTTTGGCAAGATCAACGATTTCCGCGCCAGCCAGGGCCTGGGGCGGGACACCGACGACCTGGAATCACTCTTTACCAACCCCGCCGATGACGGCGACCTCATCACCAATTTTCACCTCACCACCAGCTGCCTCTTTAATACGACGGCGGCCTGGCTTGAGTCGCATGGCGACGCCAACCGCTTTGATACCAGCGATAGCGCTCCCTTGCTGCTCGATGGGTTCGTCCATACCGGGGGCGGATTGGCAATCTTTGACGGCGACCCGGACACCAAAGGCGTGCGCGTGATGGGGTTTTACGATCAGAATGATCTGCCTTCACCCTACTTCTTTGCCACCCAGTTTGCGACTTCAGACCGCTGGTATTCACCGGCGCCACTGCAAACCGAAGACGTCCGTCTTTATTCGATGGCGGCAACCTCGCAGGGGCTGGTCCATCCGCCGGCGGATACCAACGCCACGCTGAATGCCAAGACGATTTTTCAGCTTCTGGATGCCGCCGGAATTTCCTGGAAGATCTACTCGGTGAACCGGCAAGCCAACGGACAACTGATCACCTCTCTGCGCGTTTTCCAACCTTATATCTTTAGCGTGCAAGACCACATTTTTCCCATCGAGCAGTTCATGAGTGATATGGCCAACGGCACGTTGCCGGCGTTTTCTTATATTGAACCTGGATTCGTCTCTGGAACCGACGAGCATCCTGCCAAGACAGGCAAGATTCAAGCAGGATCAAAGTTCATGAACACGCTGCTCACGCAGTTCATCAACAGCCCGTCCTGGAAGGACTCCATCTTCATTGAGACCTTTGACGAAGGCGGTGGCTTGTTTGATCACGTGGGGCCGATGATCGATGGGCGGCCGATTCAGGAGCTGAGCATAGGCGCCGGCGGACAGGCAGTGGGTCCGGGTAAATATCCGAGCGACGCCGTTACGATGCATGTTCCCAGCCCTGACGGGATCAAGCCGCGTGATCTGCGTACGGGCGATCCGCCGGACGATTTTATCCGCACCGGCTTTCGCGTACCGCTGATCATCGTGTCACCCTTCGCCAAGCCACATTACGTCTCTCACACGCCCATGGATTACACCGCGGTGCTTAAATTCGTGGAAGAGCGGTTCAATCTGCCGAGCTTGAACGCACGCGATGCCATCCAACCGCCCATGGACGAGTTCTTTGACTTTGTGAATGTTCCCAACCTGAATCCGCCTCCGGCCCCGGCACAGCCGACAACGCTGGTCTGCAACCCGGGCGCGGCTTCAGGAACGTTGGGTGTCCCGTTCACTCCACCGCAGTAGCAATCAGCTATCAGCGAACATCAATCAGCAAGAAATCGAAAGCCTCGACAAAAATCGAGGCTTTACGGTTTGGGCATATTCTCTGTTCGTACGCGCGGATAAGTGATTGTCACTGCGCGCTGCCGGCTGCAGCTGATCGCACCGGATCGTCCAGAAAGCTTCTCGGCAGGTTTGGGGCTGCGCCGCCTCGCGCACAGAAGAAGAGATAACTGAAGAAGATCACTCCGACCGACCCGGCCATGGCAAACTTCCATTGCCAACCCAGCGCCGAAGGGGAGATAAATCCTTCAATCAAACCGGCAACAATCAGGATTGGAATTACCCCTACCAGCAGGCGAACCGCCTCTTCGCCGGCTTTGGCCAGGGAATCATGGCGTGAGAGCAGCCCGGGAAAGAGGATTCCCTGGGCCAGGCGGAGTCCGGAGCCACCAGCAATGAAGATGGCCGGAAGTTCCAGCACGCCATGCGGCGCCACAAAACTCCAGAGAGAGAGGCTCATATCATTGAGGCCGCAGGCTGTGCCGATTACGCCAATCAACAAGCCGTTGTAAAACAATGAAAGCACCGTACCTGCGCCGGCGGTGATGCCCCAGGCAAACATCATGAATGAAACCGCGATGTTGTTGGTCATGATTCCGCTGGAAGCCGCTGGCGACACGGCGACCACCGAGTCAGTCCACATCTTGTGCCGCTCGATGGTCTCCATCATTCCCGGCCCCAGGAAGTACCGCATGTACTCCGGGCGGGTAAACGTCAGCAACGTCCCTACGGCTGCACCGGCGGCAAAAAGCAGAAATGCCACCGTGATAAGTCTCAGGTTGTCACGAAAAACCCGAGGATAGGTATGACGATAGAAGTGCAGGACCCCTCGCGCACTCGATTTTTCCCCGGCATAGATGGTATTGTGAGCGCGGGAAAGGAGAACGTTCAGAGTGCGCGCATAAGACTTGCCGGTTACGTCTTCGCGCAAGGTGGAAAGGTCGGCGGCAGCCTGCCGGTAAAGCAATCCAAGTTCCTGCAGCTCCGCCCGCGTTAACGATCGCAGACCGTTGTTCTTGACCTGGTCCAGCAACAGTTCCAGGCGTTTCCAGTGACTTTGACGCTTTTCCAGCCAGTAGGTAGAAATCATAGTGCCGAGCGACAAGCTTATCATCGATACTCCGGAGCAGGTGCATCTGGAGTTTGTTCTGGCCGGAATCGGCAGCCGCTTTATGGCGATCTTTCTCGATGCACTGATCGAGTTAGTTCTCTATGCGGTGCTGATCGGGATCAGTTTGAGTTTGGGATTCAGCGGCTTTTTCAACGCCAACAGATCGATCTGGTGGATTGCCTTGATGACCCTGGTTATCTTCTGTATCTACTGGGGTTACTACGCGATATTTGAGGCCCTATGGAAGGGTCAGACGCCGGGAAAGCGCTGGGCGGGAATTCGCGTCATCAAGGACACTGGCCGCCCCATCAACGCCTTTGAGGCAATCTCGCGCAACCTGGTGCGTGTAGTGGATTTCTTTCCGGGGTTTTACGGCGTTGGCGTGGTCACCATGCTGCTGAATGCCAAAAGCCGGCGGCTGGGAGACTTCGTCGCCGGAACGATTGTGGTGCATGAGACCTCCGATCGCGAATCCAGCCTCTTCTTCAATACTCCGACTCGCGCCGACTTCACCTTGCACCAAGCCGCCGGATTGACCCTGCAGGAAGCCGAATTGATAGAGACTTTCCTGGCCCGGCGGCTGGAGATTCCTCCGGAAGTAAGAAGGTTCAATGGACAGCGCATTGCAGAGATGGTCGCTGCACGACTGAATATCCCGCCGGAAGCGCGGCCGCCGGACAATGAAAACTTTCTCGAGTTAATGGTCAGGGAGTTCCGCAGCCGGGCCCAATATAGGTAGGAGATCGGAGATCGAAATTGCGCGCTACTCGAATTTCAATGGCATTAGTGGTCCTTCTGGCGCTCCTTGCGCCCGCCGCCTACGCACAGGCCAACCGCGCGGAAACTGAATTGACGCTGCGTCAACTGGAGCAGGACCTGGTCACCGCTGCAGCCACGAATGACTGGCGTTTCTGGGACCAGACGGTTGCACCGGAGTGGACCTGCATTGATCAGTTTGGCCGGCAGTGGGACAAGCCCACCATCCTTGCAGGTCTCAAGAACCTCAAGGCATCACCCCAGTCCGCAAAGCTCTACAATGTTCAGATACGCTTTCTCAAAGATGACGTCGCAATGGCCACGGGCACAGCAGTGGTTACCGTCTCATTGCAGGGAAAGACCGTCAAGACCACATTTCTTTCAACCGACATTCTTATGCAAAAGCAGGGGAAATGGCTGGTGGTGGCTTCACTGGCGACACCGATCAAACAGGCATCGTGATTGAGCATTTCAGCGGGGTAAAACGGACGAACCTTTAAGGTAAATAACCGACATGCACTATCGATTACCCCCTGTGGCTTGGGTTTCGCCGTTTTTCTGTGGTACTTTAGCCCCAATTGCACCTATTTCCGGTTTCCCACGGCACTTGGAAGGACTGCCCTTCGGACGCACTGATTTCTTATGGCACTTGGGTTTGGCTTCAATAAAGCAAAGGTTCTGGCGCAGGCGGAGAAGTTTGTCCAGCAGGGGAAGCTTTCCAACGCGATCACGGAATACGAAAAGATCATCAAGGAAGATCCCAAAGATCTCACGGTGCTGAACACCGTAGGCGATCTTTGCGTTCGCACCGGCAACAACGATCAAGCCACGTATTACTTCAAGCGCGTGGGCGACCAGTACGCTCAGAACGGCTTCACGGTAAAGGCGATTGCCATTTACAAGAAGCTGACCAAGATGAGCTCATACAACGCTGAGAACACCACCAAGCTGGCCGAGCTATACAGCCAGCAGGGCCTGTTCAATGACGCGCGCGTGCACTACATGATGGTGGCTGACCAGCTGCTGAAGACGGGTGACAATAACCAGGCAGCGCGGATCTTCCAGAAAATCCTGGAACTGGATCCGGAAAACGCGCATACCCAGGCCAAGCTCGCCGATCTCTACACCAAGCTGGGCAAACGGGACGAGGCGCTCAACATCTATTACACCGCTGCCGAGTCGCTGTACGCGCGCGGCTCCCATGCCGCAGCCGAAGAGGCGTTGGAGAAGGTACTGGCGCTCAATCCTGAGAATAGCGGCGCTCTCCTGCTGCGCGGCATGATCGCCGTTGACGCAGGAGACAGTGAAGCAGCCATCCGCTATCTCGAGCAAATTTCTGATTTGGATGCCCGCCCCGACGCCTTGCGGGGATTGCTGCGCGCCAAACTGCAAACCGGGAGTTCAGACGGAGTCGATAGCATTGCCGGCAAGCTGCTGACCCGACACAACGACGCCAGCGGTGTCGCCACGGCGGCGCAGTGGTACGCAACCAACAATCACATTGAAAGCGCGCTCCGTCTCTATGAGAACTATGCTGACCGCATGTTCGCCGGCAATCAGGCAGCATTGCAGGAAGCAGTTTCACCGCTGGCAGGCCGCGCCCAGGGGAATCCGGCCGCGCTGACGATTCTGAACCGGCTTCTCAACCAGGCACCGGTAGACCATGCCCAGACCGCAGAGCTGATTGAACAGCGTGCCAACGCCGCCGCGCAAAAGGGCGATTTCGCCGAGGCCCGCGATCTCTACAAGAGGCTCTCCGAGATGGAGCCGGAGAATGCCCATCACGCTCAGAACTACAAGCAGATGCTGGTGAAGCTGGGCGAAGATTCCGCCACCCGCATCCTCACTCCCGAAGAAGCAGCCCAGGCCTTCATGGTGGAGGAGATGGATGAGACCGCGCCGCCGGTCCACCAGGCCTACGATCCACCGACGGAAAAAGCCATTGAGTCCGCGTTGACAGACGCCGAGCTCTACGTTTCTTACAACGTTCCCTCCAAGGCGATTCCGCCGCTGGAAGCGGCTCTGCCTCTGGCGCCGCAGGACGTAAACCTGAACCAGCGCTTGGCCAGTCTTTATGTCCGGGCGGAGCGTTATGCCGACGCCGCCAGGCTCTACCAGAATCTGAGCGATATCTATAAAGAGCTGGGGCATCCCAGCGAGTCGGCGAAATATCTTGAAGCTTCAAAGCGCTATGCCTTGCGCGCGCCGCAAACATCCGCAGCTGCAGCCATGCCTGCAGTTGCCGAAGCGCCCAGAGCTTCGAAGCCCACATGGCCGCCTCAGCCTGCGCAGACCGCGGCGTCTGAGGCTATGTCA
>DATBHX010000060.1:0-66145 GCA_036557225.1 Candidatus Angelobacter sp. | reverse complement strand
CTTTACGAACAGCCATCATTTGCCTCCTTTGGGTAGGCGAGTGTTGGTTAGGGCGCGTTCGGTGTCGTAAGCACTGAACGTTGCCCGACTGGTTTTTGAGCGATTGGCAAATAGCCAATCGATTAGTTCCTCTTTTTGATTTTGTGAGGCACACCCTTTTTGGGCAGTGCCTTTTGTTTTTGCCATCGCGTTTTCCTGCCGTTGGCGATTTTGGGCAGGAGTTGGCGGACGTGTTCGATCTCGGCGTCGGTCCAGGCGTGAACCACGCGTTTGCCCTTCCCAACGATGATTACCTCGGGAGCCGGGACCTTTCCAACAGCAACATAGTGGGCAAGAGTGTCTGTGTGAACCCCAAGCTTCTTTGCTGCCTGGTTGGTAGAGTATCGCTTCATTTGCCTGAAATTATCGGAGATAGATTGGAGTGTCAAGCGAATTCAGCAATCAATTAAAAAAACAAAGGAAGTGAAACAAGAAGTTAGTCTTTTCAAGCGCCCTCCGGTCTGCTGCGCGCAAGCCTGCTGTGCCGGAGTATTTCTATTCTGTTTTTGGCTCGGCTGAAGCTGTGCTCTCGAAGTAAGAGCGCTCTCGCAAAGGATGGGGCACGCAGCGTATCGAAGCGCAAGATCATTGCCGGTATCGCGGGTGAACCCACCTCTTCTCAAAACGTCAAAAAAAATTCTCCTTGAATCTCGTAGTGTTTTGAAGGTTCCTGCGGCCTCATCTCCTCCGGAAGCATCTGTGCCATCCACTTAATGATCGCATCTGCCTTTTCGATTAACTTAGCCGCCCGCTCGGATGTCACAGATCGGTCACCAATCATGGCATGGCCCTCGTGCACGAAGTTGTTGCGGGCTTCCTTGAGGTTCTTAAACGCTTCCCAGAGCGCGTTATCGTCCGCCAGACTCTTGCCGGACGAAATCGCAAGAATATCGCCGAACAAATCCGCAAGAGATGGCTCCTGCCAGTATGCATTCCTGTCCGAAACCCAGTTCCAAAGCTTCTCGAATTTACCGCCTTCACGTTGTGCGAGCACTTCCAGTACTGGTCCAATCACTGTTTCCAAAGCAGTCGCAGCGAGCACAATTGCTGATCCCACATCAGGGAGAACGGCGTAGGCATCAAGTATCAAAGTTTGGTAGCGAGGGGGCTCATATTTTGGGCCTAAAGCCTTGATCCGATTCCAAAGATCCACATCAATAGCTGTAACGTCTAGCCTGTGTTGTTTGCCAAATCTCTGTCGGTACTTCTCTGGCATTTCATTCGGTACGGGTGTACCGTCATCATTCAGATACTCAATGCGATGCGGCTCGGCTTCCATCAGCGGGCGCAGATATGCCGCGTTCGAAACTACCCGCAAACGTTCCAGCCACCAATTGACTATCTGAAAGAAGAGCGCAGTAGGTGGATCGTATTTAACATCCTTTCCCGCTCGTCGATCGAAGTCATCTCTTCTGATCTCAACTCTCAGCAGATTGGCAGGTACAGTTGGAGTACCATTCACAATAACCTGGTTCGTAGTCGTTTGTTCTTTAGCGGGAGCCAGCTCAGATAACGGTCGTTTCCCGTCAGACGCTACTGCTCGCACGGGCGGATAAATCTTTGCGATGACACCATCAGAATCGTAATCGATAGGCGTCATATTCTCTGATGGAACAACGTTTATGAGTGCCGGGAGTAGTACAGAAAAACGCGCGATCACAGAAATTTCCTTTGGAAACGCCCCCGATTATAGCGTATCGAAGCTTCAGAGAATCATTTGTTACTGACGACGAATTGACTCGCTTTGCTCGATCAGCGCGTGCATGTATTGCTGGCCGGCTGATGTTCTCAGAAAGTTTACTTGCTGTTCCCAATTGTGAGCGCCAGTGACAGGCGCGAGTGCATCCTCGACGGCGCTGATTAAATCAGGAAATATGTGCTGAGTCGCATCCATGGCTATCCACGGACGCGAATTGCGCGCCCACATGTCGATGGTGAGCAGTATTCTCTCCATCCGTGCCGCTTGGGGTGGATGCGACAATTCATACACATTGGCTTCAGTAAGTTCCATTGGTTGCCAGAGTAAAAGTGCAGCGCACACCGACATGACAAGACAAACGAGCAGCTGATTGTCGGCTTGATGGCTTTCAGCGCGCTCTTGTCCAAATGCGTGCAAGAAACTCCCGCGTCCTGCTCTGTCAAACCAGTTATCGACATTTAACATCACAGCCCATCCATCTGCATCGATCTCCTTAGCTTGTTCTGCCATTGATCCGAACTTGTGGTTTGCTTCTAGGTCATTATCCAAATCACCAGCTCTCGACCGACTAGAGAAATGACCACGATCATGGTGAGCAAACTCGTGGGACACCAGGAAACTGATCTGCGCCAGGAAAAAGATCGCGTGCACGTTTCTGAGGTCAACGCCAGTACCATCCTGAAAATAACTCATCACTGATTTCGATTGACAAAGTTGTCCTGCCGACCGCCACATAGCGGCAATTAACGGGATAGACAACGCTAAAAAAGCGCGGCCTTCGTATTCGAAACTGAAAGCAGAGGCTATAGTTGCGTCAACGTAGTCGAGATGAAAGTCTGAGCATGCGCCACGCTCAAACACGCTGCCCCTTTCCTTTAAAGCTGAGTTATAAGACTGCTGGACTTTCAAAAGCAGAGAGCTCAGATCAGGTTCAAGGACATCAAGATCCGCCTTACCTCTGTAGATTGCCCGGTGCTCGGGATTTGTCAATGTGCGGAAATACCTGTGAAATGAAATTTCTGGATCATCCACGCTTAATCGCTCCGTAGCTTATTTTAGGCGTAGATGTTCAGCGCCTGCTAATTGGTAGAATCTGGCCTAGCAAATTCGATGCGAATCGCACAACTGCCAATCTGGTAAACCGCTAGGTCAACGCTCCGCTGCGCTGCGCGCGGGCCTGCGGCAGTGGGGAAAGATCCTTTTCTTTGCTTTCCCGGCACTCATTCCTTGGCTCGCGTTGCTCGCCTCGGAAACGTACCGGGCTATTGCCAATCGTCCCACTGGCGCGGGACTGGTCTAACCTGAGAGATTGAGGCCGACTACACGTGGCGAATTTGTGCATTTTCCGGCAGGTTTTCTTGTCCCGAGACCTGGGCGGAGCAGGTCCCTCGGCCTTGCGGAGAATTTCCGGAGGGGGTTGGCGGCGAAGCAGGCTCGGCCTCGGGATGACACGTCGTAGGGGGTGGCTGAACCCGCCGGCTTGGCAGTTTCGGCGCACGAACCGTATTGCACAAATGTCTATTGACATTATTGGCGATTTATGCCAAACTTTTTGAGTAAGACCCGAGAGCGGCGTCGGGGGGAAGACCCAGTACTTAGAATTTAGTAGTTAGTTTTTAGGAAAAAAACCCCAAACGGCCTGCACCCCTCGAGAGCATCCGCGAGCCATCAGCTCTGCCTGTGCTTTCACCTTCCCTGAGATAAGTGTGTCCGTAGGTATCGGGTGATCGCCGTGATCGGGAGATCGCGCGTGATCGGAAAGTCAAAATCAAAACCAAGATCAAGAGCCACCAAATCTGGTGGCTTTTTTATTTGTAGCGAAAAAGACAGGAGCGAGAAAGATGAGCAGACCAATGACCTATCCGATGAGCAGGCAGGAAATTATGGCGGCGATTGTGGAGTGCGCGGAAAAGCTGGGGCATGCGCCGAGCCTGACCGAGCTGCTGAAGAACACCAAGGTAAGCCAGCGCCTGATTGTGAGGCAGTTTGGCACGTACATGCGGGCGATACGGGCGTGCAACCTGGAGAGGCATTGCGGCGGGAGCAAATTGAAGATGGAAGAATTATTTGCCGACTGGGCGATGGTGGTACGAGCGCTCAAGAAAATTCCCAGCAAGGCGGAATTTGAGCACATGGCGAAGCACAGCACCACGCCGTTGAAGTCTCGGTTTGGAAACTGGGGACAGGTGCCGGCAAGCTTGAAACGCTACATCGCAGACCAGGGCAAGATGGAGGAATGCAGAGACCTGTTGGAGATTATCGATGCTTATGAGCAAGGACGGCAGGGGCGCGATTGGGGACGGGGGCCGGACGGTTGGGATGTGTCGTTGGGATCATTCCAGGAATTTGACACGGGCAAAGCCAAGTTGATTGTGAACCAACCGATCACGAACCAGCTGATTGCGAATCGGCCGGTGTATGGGCCGCTGGTGAGGACGTATCCTCCGCTACCGCTGATGCATGGGCCGATGAATGAAGCGGGCGTGATCTATCTGTTTGGCACGATGGCGGAACGGCTGGGCTACGTGGTGACGCGGATACAAAAAGAATTTCCTGACTGCGAAGCGATGCGGTTGGTGGATAAGGACCGGTGGCAACGGGTGCTGATTGAGTTTGAACTGGAGAGCCGCAATTTTGTGAAGCATCTGCACGATGTGAATGGATGCGACTTGATTGTGTGCTGGGAGCACAATTGGCCGGAGTGTCCGATTGAAGTCGTGGAGCTGAGGAAGATGGTGGAGAATCGCCGAGATCGAAAGGCAAGACCTACCGCGGATTTGCGCGGATGAACGCGGATCAGGAAATCGCCGAGATCCCACCCCTGCAAGCCAAAACCGGGCTTGCCGGGGACCCCGGTGATCGCCGGAATCGCGCGGAATCGCCGGGATCGGAAAGGCCAAAACCAAAGTCAACCACGGGCAGGCAAGAGTGCCTGTGCCACAAAAGCATTTCAAACGTCCCGCAGGTGCGGGACTCCGATCACGCATTTGCACCTCGCGCGCATTTCCTGTAAACCATTGAACTGACAGCCCAGCGACTACGTATCTTCTCTTCGGGGAGACTGCTTGGAAGAGCAACAAACAGGGGCACTTGTACGCCGATGCCTGGCGGGCGACGCCACGGCATGGGAGGACCTTGTGCGCCTGTATAACCGCAGGATTTACAACCTGTGTTATCGCTTTACCAACTCTCCGGACGACGCGCAGGACCTGACGCAGGAGGTCTTCATCAGGGTGTACAGGACCATGGGCAGCTATAACATTGAAAAAGGGGCATTTAACACCTGGCTGACTACCCTGGCCCGCAACCTTCTGGTGGACCATTTCCGTCGCAGCAAGCAGGAACGGATAACTGATTCGCTTGACGCTGGTTTGCGGGAAGAAGAGGATTCCCTGTCACTGGCCGACCGGCTGGAGGACACCCGGCCAACGCCCGATGACCGGCTGGCCAGCAAGGAAACCCAGAAAATGGTGCAGCTGGCGCTGGCGAGGATCAGTCCGGACCTGCGAGAGGCATTGATTCTAAGGGACTTACAGGATATGGACTACAAGGAGATCGCGGTGGTGCTGCGGGTGCCTGAAGGAACTGTAAAGTCTCGTATAAACCGCGGAAGAATGGAACTTGCGAGATTACTTTCTCGTAATAAAAGGCAGGCGAGCAATGAATAACGACAATCCAAAGCGACTGGAGTGCAGCGAGTTTGAAGCGTTGCTGGCAGAAGCGCTTGACGGCGCCCTGAGCACCGAAGATCGCGAAAGCTTTGAGAGCCATGGCCGAAGCTGCCGGGTATGCAGTCCGATGTGGGCTGAGGCGCAGGAAGGCATGGAGCTGATGCGGTCGTTGGGCGAGTTGGAGCCGCCGAAGAACCTGGTGCACAACATCCTGGCAGCGACCACCATGAAGGAAGCGAGGGCAGAGTCGGCGGCGACCGTGCCGGTGAAGCGTGGCTGGCTGGATCGGCTGCGGCGTCCTTCGTTCGCCGGATTGATGCATTCGCGTTTTGCCACGTCGTTTGCCATGGCGTTTTTCTCGCTCAGCCTTACTTTGACACTGGCGGGGGTGAAGGTCTCAGAGATCAAGAATATTGATTGGCATCCCAGCGCGCTGCGCAAGAGCGTGGTGCTGGGATTTACCCAGGTGGAAGCCAAAGTGACCAGTTATTACGAGAATCTGCGGGTGGTATATGAAGTCCAGGCGCGCGTACAGGAGTTGAAGAAGAAAACAACGCCGGCGCCCGAACCGAGCAATGAGAATAAGCAGCAAAACCGGAACGCCGCTCCCGACGATGGCGGGCGTCCGCAGCAGCAGGAAAATTACAGCCGGGAAATGGATGGAACGCAGATCGCACAATTCCCTGCCAAGCATCAAGGAGCCCAAATATGAACTGCGCCGTGCATCCACAAAACCAGGCAGTAGCGTACTGTCGTACCTGCGGCAAAGCGCTCTGTGAAGAGTGCAAGCGCGATGTGATGGGCGCTATCTATTGCGAGCCGTGCATTGCAGCACGTCTGCATGGACAACAGCCAATCGGAGCACCGATGCCGGCGGCTCAGAGCGCTCCAACTACAGCGCCAAACCCGGTGATGGCAGGCATCCTAGGCTTTATTCCCGGCGTAGGAGCGATGTACAACGGCCAGTTCATGAAGGCCTTCGCGCATGTCGTGATCTTTGTCCTGCTGATTCTGGCGACCAACAGCATCTCTGGCGTATTTGGGGTGCTGATCGGCTTCTTCGTTCTCTACATGGCGTTTGAGGCCTATAAGACGGCTGAAGCTCATCGTATGGGCGTGCCGCCGCCTGATCCGCTTGGCCTGGACAAATTGTTCGGAGTCCAGGAAACGACCGCGCACCATTCAACGCCGGCTTCAACCACGTCAGGCGTCGCTCCGAATCCGCCTGCAGCAGCGCCGCTACCATTGCAGGTGCCTCCGCCACCGCCGCCCGCGCGCGACAATGCGCCAACTGGGGCCATTATTCTCATCGCCCTGGGCGTAGCATTTTTGCTCTCGAATTTTGGGATGTTCAATGGTGACCAGCTGTGGCCGCTGTTCCTGATCGGCATCGGGTTGTGGATCGCCTATAAGCGAATCGGCCGTCCGACGCAGGGAGGCAGGCCATGAACGGCTACATCAGAAATCGTAATTGCCCGTGTGTACGCTGCCGCGCGCACTCGCTGATGGGTGCGGTGATCCTCATCACGCTGGGAGTTGTCTTCATGTTCGACCGATTTCACTTCGGCCGCAGCGGAAATCTGCTTCCTGCTGTGCTGCTCTTGGTAATTGGCTGCATGTTGTTGATCCAGCGCACCGGCTCGACAGAAGGCCACATTGATCCCCAATGGCAAACGGGGCAGATACCACCGCCCCAACAGTACCAAAACCCGCAGCAGTGGACGAGCGGCCCCGGTCCAGCATCGCCGACGCCGCCACCGCCACCCGATTCCAATTCCAATGATCCGCAGGTGAAGCCATGAGCACACCCAGTCCTGTACCGCCGCCACCGCCTTCGTACTATCAACCGCGACCGCGCTCCATTTTCGGCCCGTTGGTACTGATCACTCTTGGTGTGCTTTTTCTGTTGCGCACCACCGGCGTCATTCCGGCGCAGGGTTTGCGCTTGTGGTTTGCGCATTACTGGCCGCTGTTGCTGATCCTCTGGGGGGTTATCAAGCTGGGCGAATATTTGTGGGCCCGCCAACGTGGCGAACCCACGCCACGTCTGGGCGGTGGCGGCATTGTCTTTCTTGTATTCTTCATCATCATTGGGATGGGTTTCAGCAAAACGAAAGACTTGGACATGGGCAACCTCGGCAACGATTGGAATTGGAACTGGGATCCCTTCGACAATCGCTACGAGTTCACTGACAATTTTGCCCAGCCACTGACCGGAGGCAGCCAGATCAAAATCCTCTGCAACCAGGGCGACATCAGCGTCACAGCCAGCGAAGATGGCCAGGCCCATGCTGTGGTCCACAAGACCCTGCGCACCGATTCCCAGGGCAGCGCCGACCGTTTGAATGAATCCACCCGTCCGAAATTTACACAGCAGGGTGACATATGGCTTCTGGACCTTACAGGCGGCGATTTTGAACGCGCCCGCTTTGATCTGGACCTGCAATTGCCCAAACAGGCCGCGCTCTCCCTGGCGACGCGCCGCGGCAATCTCAGCGTGACCGAGCGCGAAGGCAACGTTGATCTGGCAACCGACCACGGCAACGCCAGCGTCGAGCAGATCAAGGGCAACGCCACACTGCGGCTGGACGGCGATGTGACGGCCAAAAATATTACCGGCAACGTTCAGGTGGAGGGCTCTGTAGACGACGGCAATATTTCCGACATCAGCGGCACCCTTGACTTCAACGCCGGATACAATGGCAACCTTCAGCTTGCTCACATCAGCCAGCGCCTGCACTTGAAATCAGTCCGCACTGACCTGCAACTCGCCAAGCTCGATGGCGAAATCAACATGGGCCACGGCGATGTACGCGCCACTTCCCTCTCCGGCCCGGTGAAACTGAATACGCGTTCCAATGAGGTCCATCTGGAAGACGTTTCCGGAGAGGTTTCCGTCGAGAACCGCAATGGCGTAGTGGAACTGAAAACCAAAGCGCCGCTGGGCGCCATCGATATCAGCAACGTTCATGGTGGAATCGAGCTTGATCTTCCCGAGAGTGCGAACTTCCGGCTGGATGCCCAAAGCACCAACGGCAACATTGACGTGAGCGACTTCAGCTTAAAAGTTGACAACAGCGGCCGCGATGGCACAGCGCGCGGGACCGTGGGCAAGGGCGGCCCGGATATCCGCCTGCGCGCCGACCGCGGAACGATTCAGATTCGCAAACAGTAGCCCTGGCTGATCGCAGGCGATTGCAGGGTTAAACCTCAGGCACAGTCTGTTCGCTGTGCCTGTCTCATTTCGTGGAGATTGCTGACAGTTTCGCGTCAATCAATTCAATGGCGCGGGCCAGCACCTGATCGAGCGTGAGGTAGGTGGAGTCGATTTGCACCGCGTCTGGCGCAGGCACAAGAGGTGAATTGGCGCGCTCGCGGTCGCGCTGGTCACGCGCGCGCAGCTCCGCCAGCACCGCCACCGCGTGCTCCTCCGATACGGGGCTCTGCAGGAATCGCCGGGTACCGCGAACCTCCGGCGCCGCGTCGAGAAAGATTTTGATTTCGGCGTCGGGAAAAACTTTGGTGCCGATATCGCGGCCTTCCATCACAATGCCGCCGCCCGCGCCCAATTTGCGCTGGCTGGCCACCATCCATTCCCGCACCGGAGGATGAATAGAAACTTTGGAAGCTGCTTCCGTCACTTCCTGGCTGCGCAGGCGCTCGGTAACATCCACGCCATCGAGCCGCACGCGATTGCCCTCCGCGGTGGGAACCAGTTCGATCTGCGACTGCTGCGCCAGCGCTGCCAGCGTCACGGCATCGCCGAACGGGACGCCACTCTCGATCGCTTTGAGCGCCAGCGCGCGATACATGGCGCCGGTTTCGATGTTGATATAGCTGTATCTGCGCGCCAGCAGAGAAGCCAGCGTGCTTTTGCCCGATCCGGCAGGGCCATCGATGGCAATCACGATTTTTGTCCGGCCAGACTCGGCGTGGCTGGGAGCGGCCTGCGCGCGGCCCATACCATCATCCATGGCTGCGTCTCCGCTGCGGCTCGGGTGGAGGGGTCATGCGAATCAGCGTCCGGCTGCCAATGGTCACGAAGCTCAGTTCACGCGCCTGCAACAGCGCATTGACGGCTTCGCGGATCTTGGAACGCGAGGAAAAATGGGAGAAGAGTTGCTCAATCTCTTCCTGGTCGGCTGCAACCACCGCTTCAAGATATTTGCTGACCAGCGCGGAAATGGCCTCAGGCTGCGAAATCTGTATGCCCTCCTTGACCGGCTGCGGCGCCCAGCGATAGAGGACATCCCACTGCGCTCCGTCGTTGGCGTTGTAATCGACGCGCGTGATCTTGAGAATGGACCAAAGTTCTTCCAGCGCCCGATCCAGGGCCGTCAGGCTGGGTTCGCCTCCAACGCGCCTCTGCAGGTGCCCTTTGCTGAGAGGCCCATGTTCCTGCAGGGCGGCAAAGACACGGGCGGCAAGTTCTGAAACCGCTGCGCCATGGGCCTTGGTTTTAGGCGGAGCTTTCGGAGTGCGATCGCTGATTAAGGCATAAAAGAATGGAAACAGGGGAGCCGAGCTGATCAGCGTGACATCGCCAGCCAGTTTCAACTCATAGGCCGATTTTTCGCGCAGCAACCGGACCAGCAGATCGGTGGCCTGCTGCGCCCGCGGATCGGAGAAGGCACGCTTTGCGTCGGGTAGTCCGGTGGCAGAACCGGAAAAGGCGCCGATGAAACTTGGCATCACGGGCAGCGTGCGTTCCGGATACATGGGGCAGAGACCGACGGATTCGATGAAGCTGCGCGCGTCTTCAATGGTGACCATTGCGTTGCCGCCGGTGCGCCAGTTCGCTGTTCGTTGATCGGTAAGTTCCTGTTCAGTCATGTGCGATGGAAGGAGACTTTGTGCTTACTCGGAATCTGTTGCCGCAACTTTATTGCAATCTCAACGCTCTTTAATCTTTTACACGATAACCCACCAGAAACGAAAGCATCGGACTTTTATGCCGATACAGGGGGTCCTCGCTTTACAATAGCCAGCCATGTCCATCCCAGAGAACTTCAACGGCCCAGCCGCCGCTGCGCCCTCTCCTGCTCCGCAAGAATCAGGTGCATCGTCCCCGGAAATGCCCGCGCCACCCGAACTACCGGGAGCTTCCGTCCCGGCGACTCCTCCAGGCAGAAAGCAGATTTCGACTACATCTCTTTTGATCATCGCCAACACGCTGGTTTTCTACGCAATGCTGGCCCATAGCATCTACACGACCGGAACAGAACAATTCCTCAATACTCGCATCTTTGAGAACTTTGATTCAGAGCTGTTACGAACGTGGGGAAGCAACTTCGGTCCCTTGACGTTGAGCGGCCAGTTCTGGCGCGTCATTACATCCATGTTCGTGCATTTGAATTTTCTTCACCTCGCCATGAATATGCTGTTCCTGTGGGGGCTCGGCAGGTATATCGACCGCCTTTTTACTCGTACGCAAGCATTTGCCATCTATCTCCTCACAGGCGCGGCATGCGACATCTTCAGCCTGGGCTGGCGCCCAATACTCAATTCGGCAGGCGCATCCGGCGCAATCTACGGTCAAGCCGGAGTGCTGATCGCCCTGCTGTGCTTCGGCAGGCTCACTCTTTCCCGGCGCGATATCCGAAACATGCTGCTATGGATTATTTTCTTAATGCCGATTGAATTGCTCTGGAGTCCTTTGTCAAAGCATACAGACTACGCCGGTCATATCGGTGGGATACTGGGCGGTCTCGTGATCGGGGCGCTGTTAGCCCCCACTTTCCGAGCGCCTACGGAGCAAGCCGGCAGGCAATACCGGGTACTGCGAAATTCCGCGGCGGCACTGGTCGTTATTTTCGCCGTGGTGGCTCAGGCGCGCAGGGGCGCAGCGCTCGAGTATCTCAAGGCGTTACAAATCACATCTAATCTTATCGACTATTCCAAGTACTCCAACCACCCATCTCAAGTCTCCCGGGTTTTTCTGGACCTCAAGGGAGACCCCAAACTCGTTCGCCATTTTTCTGGCCTCCTCCACGCTGAACTGGAGAACAATGGCATCGCGGAATCGGGCAGCGCCCCGGAAGCGGACGCGGTAGTCCATGGAGAAATCCACACTCAGCGCGAACGCACAAACCTTAGTCTGGGCGTGTTGCAAACGCGCGTCACAAGCCCAGCCGGGCGGCAAGAGATCAGTTCATGCGCATCCCTCACCACTGGCGCGAACCTCGATCTTTTCGACGATCTTTTCACCCAATCCGCGGCCAATGTAGCGTCCCAGATACGCGCAAAATATCCCGACGTACGGACCGTGCGTCTTGACCCGAAGAGCGATATGGCCGCGTCCAGCCGGTTTGCTGAGGAGCTTCCATCTGCGTTGAAGAAGTCCGGTTTCAGCGTGGAGCAATCTGGCCCGGCGGATATCAGCGTGCTCATCACCCTGCGGACACAAGAAGCGCCGGTCGAGAAAGATGTGGCCGCGTACGATATCAGAGCAGTGGCAAGGAATGGAAAGCAGTTCTTTGCAAGCAGTGGAAGCACTATCCTGTTTGCAAAATCCACCGGCGATCCGCCGGCTGCTTGTCCTGAGCGTCTTGCTGACCTGAAATGGCTCTACAATAACACCGGCCTTTATCCCGTTGCCAGCGAACTTGCCAACGGTCTATCTATTCCGCAGCCTGAACATCGCGTCAATCAGACGCCTTCCAAAACAAAACCAGGATCTTAGAGCGCGCACCGCAGGAACTTTCCAGGCGGCTAGATCCGCTTGAACGCCTTCTGTATCTCCTTGACAGAATACCGCAGCACCACCGGCCGCCCGTGTGGACAGCTCATGGGACACTCGGTCTTCGCCAGCTCCTGCAGCAGCCACTCCATCTTGTTCTGTTCCAGCGGCATGTTGATCTTGATGGCGGCATGGCAGGCGATGCTGGCGGCGATCCGGGCGCGGATCTTATCCAGGTTGAGCGCTTGTTCTTCCTGCTGAAACTGATCGAGCAACTCGATCAGCATTTTTTCCACCTCGGCCGGACGGACGCCGCCGGGCGCCGTCTTCACGGCGATGGTGCGCGTGCCGAAGAGATCAACTTCAAACCCGTTGCGCTGGAGCTCTTCAGAGATCTCCGTGAATACCGCCTGCTGGCCGGGAGTCAGCTCTACGATGAGCGGCATGAGCAGGCGCTGGCCCTCGTGCGATGGGCTGTTCTGCGCGCGCTCGCGCAGGATCCGTTCAAACAGCACACGCTCATGCGCCACGTGCTGGTCGATGATCCACAATCCATCAGGATTAACGGCGAGGATGAATGAGTCGCGCACCTGGCCCAGCGGTTTCAGGCTGGCAAGCGCAAGCTGGTCGACGATTTCCTGCGGCTCGTCCGGTAAGATGTTGCCGCACGCGTCGGCGTGGCCGTTGACTGTCACAGGCTGGGCCATAGTGGGAGCAGGCACTGGACCAAACCCGCTGATCGTCATGTTCCCTTCCAGCGCGATTGGCGCGCCGGCAAATTGCAGGCGCTCGTTGACCGGCGGCTGCGTTTGCGGCTGCAGAGCAAAGTCGCCTTGGGCTGCGGCCATGGCGGCGCCGGGGCTCAGACCAGGAGAAGCCGTTGGCTGGGCGGTGATCTCGCGCGTGAACTCCGGCACCGGACGCGCCTTCATCAGCGCGGCACGAACGGATTCGCGCACGAAGTCATGCACCAGCGAGTGCTGCCGGAAACGGACTTCGGTCTTGGATGGATGCACGTTGGCATCGACTTCCTCATGCGGCAGCTCGATGAAGAGCAGAACCACAGGAAAGACCGTGGGCGGAAGGATGTTGCGATAGCCTTCCGTGAGCGCGTGCTGTACCAGGCGGTCACGGATGAGGCGGCCGTTGACGAAGACAAAAATCGAGTTGCGGTTCAGCTTCTGCAGCTCGGGCTTGGAGATAAAGCCATGCACGCGGATGTCACCGGGCGTGCGCGGCGCGTAGTCTTCATCGCGCCGCCAGGGCGGAGGCTCAGGGATGCCGACGCGATCAAGCTTCATGGTCGCTGCCAGCGGAACGAGCTGGTCGAGCGTTTCGCGGCCGAAGATCTGGTAGATGCGGTCCGAGTGCGAGGCTACAGGCGCGGCAATCAACATGGCCTCGGTGGCCGAGTGCAGCTCAAAATGTTTTTCCGGATGCGCCAACGCGTAGTGTGTGACCAGCGAGGCGATGTGTGAAAGCTCGGTGGATTCGGCCTTAAGGAATTTCTTTCGCGCCGGGGTGTTGAAGAAGAGATCGCGCACGGCCAGAGAGGTTCCTTGCGGCAGGCCGGCTTCTTCCACGCGGAGAATCTTGCCGCCCGCGATCTCGACCACGGTTCCGCCGGGCTCGTCAGGGGCGCGCGTTTCCAGCAGCACGCGGGCGACCGAAGCGATTGAAGGCAGCGCTTCACCGCGAAAGCCCAGGGTGTGAATGTTCAGCAGGTCGTCGGCGTTCTGGATTTTTGAAGTCGCGTGGCGTTCGAAGGCCAGCAGCGCGTCGTCCCGCACCATGCCGCAGCCATTGTCGGTAACCTGGATCAGCTTCTTGCCGCCGCCCTCTATCTGCACGCGAATGCGCGAGGCGCCGGCATCGAGCGAGTTTTCCAGCAGCTCCTTGAGAACGGAGGCGGGGCGCTCCACCACCTCGCCGGCGGCGATCTTGTTGGCAACGTGTTCGGGAAGGACGTGAATGCGGCCCATGGGTTCTCTTGTTCCGAGCACCAAGGTGCGAGGAATCCCTATGGTAAATGGTTTGTCAAAGCCACGTTAACAAGAAGAAGCCGCGGTCCTCCATGAGGAGAATCGCGGCTAGAGGGATTCCTCGCTACGCTCGGAATATCAATTCGAGGCCGTCACCGTGCCTAATGCCGGCGCCGGATACTGCGGCAGCTTCTCGCGTGTGCGGTTGGCGCGCTGAATTTCCAGCTCGCCAAACAGCACTGACGGGGCGACGATGGCGCTGGGCAGCGGTTCCGTACGGTTATAGACATACGAATCATTGCCGGCGGCGATAATGTCACTGCGCAGAGCGCGGGTGTCAAGCTGTTTGAAGACCGCTCCGCGGACCAGTTCCATGTGGCCGTCATTTACGTAGACGCGCCACAAGAGGCGCGGCGAGAGCTGAGGACCCGTGGTCTCCACGTAATAGCCGTAGGGGCGGCCCTGGTCTTTGCACATGTCGATCAGCTTTTTCTTCAACGCTTCAAACGGAACGCCATCCGACGCTTTGAAGATCAGGTTGGAAATACTCGGACGCGGCGCTCCGGCCAGCGCGGTGCGGCCGTGGCCATTGGAGTGGGGAAAGTCGCGGATAGGCTGGCGGCCGAGCAGATAGTTGGCCAGAACACCCTTGTCAATCACGGTGACCTTCTGCGCCTCCACGCCTTCATCGTCCACACTGTAACTTCCAGCCAGCGTCTGGTGGTCAATCTCTTTCAACATGGGATCGTCGACCACGGTGAACATCTCCGGAAGCACGCGGGCCTTGTAATAAGAGGCAAATTCGCCGTTGGTGCGCGCCGGGTTCCCCAGGTCAGGACGGATCCCGAGGATGTTGGGTACGATGAGGCGTTCAAACAATGAGGTCGAGGCATCGGCCGAGAAAAGCACGGGGCCGCGATAATCATCTTCCACCAGCGGCGCTTTCTCGAGCGCCTTGAAGGTGCCGATCAGCGTGTTCGCCTCTTTCTGGATCTCATCGGGCTTGGGCAGCTCGTCAGGGCGGGTGACAACCCAGCCGTGGCTACGCTCAATCCACATGCCGTCATCGGCCTGCGCCGCACCGGAAAAAACATACGTATAAACGGACCGGCCGCTGCGGGTGATGGTGCCCTCAGTGTTCACGTAATAGCGGTTCAACACACGAAAGCCCAGATAGGCGCTGGAGCTTTCAAGCGTAGAATCTGCACGGAAGATATCCGAAGTGGAGCGCAGCATCTGCTTCCACTTTTCCATGTCCACGTTGGCTTTGGCCAGATCGCGGACGGACTGGGTGGGCTTCTCCTGAGAAAAATCCACCAGATCGTTTTCAATCTGCACGTTCTTGAGCGCGGCTTCTTTCTCGGTATAGCCGGTCAGCGCCTGTTTGTAAGCTTTGTCTGTGGCCAGCCAGAGCTGGCGGCGCAGGGCAAGCTCCTGATTGTCAACGGGCATCATCTCAACCGCGCCCATGCCTTCACCGAAATAGCTGTCCTGCTTGTAGTCGCCGATGCGAACGACCACGCGCACCAGGCGTCCGCTGTTGACCTGGTCAGCGCGAATGGCGCCCAGCGTAGCGTCGGCGGTTGCGTCCTGGAGCTCGCTCACCTGGTACTCAATGTAGTACGGACGCTGCAGCTGCCCCAGCTGCAACTTTTCCTGTGAGCGCTTGAGCTCGGCGATCATTGCTTTAAGTACGGGATCCCCGTGATCGTCGGTGGCGATGGCCGAAGGCGCCGGTGCGGTGTCAGCCGCTGCAGCAAACGCGGCAAGGGCCAGCAGGAGAAAGATGGTTGAAATAAAGCGTTGCATTATCGTCCTCCTGGATTGGCGGCCGGCTGCTGGCTGGCTACTTCCGGTTTTTCTATCCCCGGCGGCGGCAGCACCGGCGGACGCTCATGGCCCTGCGCCACCTTCTGTACTTCAATCTCAGAGAACAGCATGGCCGGGGCCGCTGCAGAGACCGGAACGGAGCCCGATTCAGCCCCGCATTCGCCGTTGAAGACATCAATCTTCTGGCCGGTAAGCACAATCCGGTTGAGCGCGTTCAGCGGTGTGCCGATAATATCCACACCGCGCACCAGCTCGTCGGGCCGTCCATCGGGATAAACCTTCCAAACCATCAACGGCATGACCTGGAATGCCTGCGGCATGTTGCGCATGGTGAGAGTGAAGCCGCCGGCGATATCTTCAAAGTACAGGCCGAAGGGCTTCTTCTGTTTTTTGATCTCGTTGATCAGCTCTTTGCGCAGATCCGCATCCGGCACGGTCTTGCTGGAGCGCACGATCAGGTTGCCCTGGCGCCCGACGGGCATCAGTCCCGTTTGGCCACGCCCGTGGCCGTTGGACTGCATAAATCCTTTGACCGGCATACGCGACATCAGGAACTGCTTGAGTACGCCGCTGGTAATCAGCTCAACTTTACGGGCCTTCTCGCCTTCCTGGTCGTACTCGTAATTGCCGCTCAGCTCCACACCGCCAAGGGTGGAGAGCGTTGGATCATCTTCCACGCTCAGGAACCTGGGCAGCACGGGCTGGCCGATCATCTTGGTAAAGGTCTGGCCTTCATTTTCGCCGCGCTGGCGCTGGCCTTCCAGGCGATGGCCGACAACTTCATGGAAGAAGACCGCAGCGGCGCGTCCGGAGAGCAATGCCGGGCCGTTGAAAGGTTCGACAATCGGCGCCTTCTTCAGCTTCTGCAGGTCCTGGGCAATCTTTTCAATCTTGGCGGTGATCACCTGGTCCGTTGCCAGCTTGTCAAACGACGAAGCATCAAAGGTTTCCGAGCGGGCCAGTTCCATGCCGTCATTGGAACGGGTACTGCCCAGGGCCAGAATGCGGATCAGCGGGCGTGAATCCATCAGCCTGGAGCCTTCACTGGAGACGAAATAGCGGGTTGAATCCTCAACCTGCAGGACCACCCAGGAGGTCTCGATATCCGGATACTTGGTGAAGATGGCGGAGTAGCGGCGGATGCGGTCTTCCCAGTCTTTGCGATCAAATTTTTCCGGCGTAATGCCCTTGCCGATGAAGATCTGCGGCTTCTCAACGGAAAAATCCGGGGACGAATCTTCTTCCTCGGCGCGCACCTTGGTGTTGGTCTTCACTTCCATGAAGCCCTGGGCGGCCTTCTTGTACATGCGGTCGGTATTCAGCCAGAGCACGCGGGCAATCGCGTCCGATTTGTCATCCAGCGGCAGCGAGGCGGTGGTGATGGCGTTGAAGCGGTTCTCACCATGCGTGTTGTCCAGATCACGGCTGCCTACGCGTACAGAGATGTCTGCCGTGCGATCACGCCGCTTGACGTTGGCCACCAGCGCGCCACTGCTGGCCATAATGACCGCACCCGATTCTTCATTGACCGAATAACTGATGAAGTACGGCGCAGGATCAGCCTTGCTGAGCGACGTCATGGCCCGGTCCAGTTCCTGTTGCATGGTGTGCAACAGGACCGAGTCAGTCGCGCTGTTCGTGGCCGTCTGTGCCGGCAGCGCCGGGCCGGCCAGGACCAGGCTAATAAGACAGAAGAATAGCAACTTCTTGGATGACATATAGGTATAGAAGAGTGTACCTCAAGCTTTAGACACCGGAAATGTTACTTGGGGGTAGGATGGCCCTCAATAGGGCATTCACCGCAGAGTGCGCAGAGAACGCTGAGAATTAAGCACTAGAGACCATTCACGATTCGCTTATACCCATCCTTGAGACGAACTACATGAAAGTTGATGAGTAGGCCTAAGCGCTTTCCGCTGAGCTTTAGGTAGGACAGCAGCTGAGCCTCATGGACCGGTAACAATCGCTCCGCTGCCTTTATTTCGATCACCACGAGGTCTTCAATCAGGATATCCAACCGATATGGGGCATCCACGAAGACCTCGCGATACTTGATTGGCAGCGGAACCTGTGTCTCGACCCTAAGGCCCCGGCTGCGCAATTCGTACGCCAAACATGCCTGGTAGGCGCTCTCCAGCAGACCGGGACCAAGCGCATTGTGGACCGCAATCGCAGCATCAAGGACAACCCCGCTGATCTGATTCTCTCGCTTCTTAGCGTCCTCTGCGTTCTCTGCGGTGATATCCATCCTTCGATCTGTTATTCCCCCGCGCTCTTGGCCGCGGCGGGCTTCCACCGCAACACCGGCTTGCGGGCAGCGGCGGTTTCGTCCAGCCGTTTGACCCGTGTGGTGTGCGGGGCGTTCTTCACCATTTCGGGATCTTCTTCGGCTTCGCGGGCAATCGATTTCATCGCGTCGATGAGCAGGTCAAGCTCTTCGACTGACTCGCTCTCTGTCGGCTCAATCATGATGGCGCCGTGCACCACCAGCGGGAATGACACCGTATAAGGATGGAAGCCGTAATCGATCAGGCGCTTGGCGATATCGCCGGTCTTGACGCCTTTCTGCTCCTGCATTTCGTCACTGAAGACCACCTCGTGCATCGACGGGCTGGGATAGGGCAGATGGTAGTCGCCTTCCAGTTTTTTGCGGATGTAGTTGGCGTTGAGCACAGCATCTTCCGTGGTCTGGCGCAGGCCGTCCGGACCGTTGGCCATGATGTAAGCCAGGGCACGCACATGCATGCCGTAATTGCCATAAAACATGCGCACGCGGCCAACGGAGTGAGGGCGATCATAGTCCCAGACCAGCGTGCCATCCGGGCGTTCCACAATCACCGGCTTGGGCAGGAAGGGCTCGAGAATCTTTTTGCAAGCCACGGGCCCTGATCCCGGGCCACCGCCGCCATGGGGAGTGGAAAAAGTCTTATGCAGGTTCAGGTGCATCACGTCAACGCCGAAATCACCGGGACGGGTCTTGCCGACCAGCGCGTTCATGTTGGCGCCGTCCATGTACAGGAGGCCGCCCTTGCTGTGCAGGATCTCGGCGATCTTGTGGATCTCCTGCTCAAAGATGCCCAGCGTATTGGGATTCGTAAGCATCAGGCCGGCGACATCTTCATTCATCTGCGCCGCCAGCGCGCTTACATCAACCATGCCGTGCGCATTCGATTTGAGATTTTCGACGGCGTAGCCGCAGATGGCGGCCGTGGCCGGATTGGTGCCGTGGGCGGAGTCAGGGATCAGGATTTTTTTGCGCGGATTGCCTTTCGATTGCAGATAGGCATGCATCAACAGGATGCCGGTCATCTCGCCGTGCGCGCCGGCCGCGGGCTGAAGCGTGATGGCGTCCATGCCGGTGATGTCGAGCAGGCAGTCCGAGAGCGTCTTCATCACACGCATGGCGCCCTGCGAGGCCTCAGCTGGTTGATACGGGTGGGCATTCGCAAGTCCGGGAAAGCGCGCGACAACTTCATTCACGCGCGCGTTGTACTTCATGGTGCAGGAGCCCAGCGGATACATGCCAAGATCGATGGCGTAGTTCCACGTTGACAGCCGCGTGAAGTGGCGGATGATCTCCATCTCGCTCACCTCAGGCATGCTGCCGAGATCGGCGCGCGCGGAGGAGCCGAGGGCTTTTTTGTAGTCGACTTCCGGAACGTCAAGCGGCGCGAGCCGGTAGCCTTTCTTGCCCGGCGACGAGCGCTCAAAGATCAGCCCTTCATTCTGGTTGACATGACGCGTTGCTTTCTTGATGTATTTATCGCTCATTGGCCCACCGCCTGCGCTGCCGCGTCGATTTGTTCTTTGGAGTTGAGTTCCGTGCAACACCAGACCGCCGCGTTGCCCAGCTCGGGGTAATGGAAACTGAGCGGGAAGCCGCCGATGGCCTCCTGTTTCAGCAGGCGTTCGTTGATCTTGAAGGGATCATCTTTGCTCTGCACGACAAATTCGTTGAAGCGCGGCGCGCCGGCGAAGAGGACTTTGCTCTTCCGGGAGAACTCGTTGGCCGCGTAGGTGGCTTTGGCAAGGTTCTGCGCAGCCAGTTCCTTCAGGCCTTCACGGCCGTAGATGGTCATATAAATGGTGGCCATGGTAGCGATGAGCGCCTGGTTGGTGCAGATATTGGAGGTCGCCTTCTCACGGCGAATGTGCTGCTCGCGCGTGGAGAGCGTCAACACAAAGCCGCGTTTGCCGTCTTTATCTTTGGTCTCGCCGACAAGACGGCCGGGCATCTGGCGGACGTATTTTTCCTTGGTCGCCATCACACCGGCGTAAGGACCACCGTAGCCGAGCGGTACGCCGAAGGATTGAGTCTCCATGGAAACGATATCGGCTTCCACCGGAGGCTTGACGATGCCGAGCGAGAGCGCTTCGGCAATCGAGACAATCAGCAGCGCGCCTTTTTTGTGAGCGAGATCGGCAACCGCGGCAACGTCTTCAATCGTGCCGAAGAAGTTGGGGGATTGGATGAGGACACAGGCGGTGTCGGCGGTAATCTTCTTATCGAGGTCGGCCATATCGACGCGGCCATTCTCGAGGAAGCCGCATTCGGTGATGGGCAATCCCTGGTGCTGCGTGTAGGTGTGCATCACCTCGCGGTATTCCGGATGCACGGTACGCGCGACCACGGCGCCGGTTCGTCCGGTGACGCGGACGGCCATCAGCATGGCTTCGGCTGCTCCGGTTGAACCGTCATACATGCTGGCGTTGGCGACCTCCATGCCGGTAAGCTCGCAAACCATGGTCTGGAATTCAAAGATGGCCTGGAGCGTGCCCTGCGCGATCTCGGCCTGGTAGGGCGTGTACGAGGTAAGGAACTCGCCGCGCGAAACCATGGCGTCAATCACCACGGGCCGGTAGTGATGGTAAGCGCCGGCACCGAGAAACATGGCGTAGCCGGCTGCGCTGCCGGAGGCGCGTTGCTGGAAGTAGTCGATGATCTCGGATTCGGCCATCTGCCGCGGGACTTTGACGTCGCGGGTGAGGCGATATTCCGCCGGAATGGGTGCGAACAGATCATCGATGGATTTGCAGCCGATCTCGCGCAGCATCTGCGCCCGATCAGCAGGGGATTTGGGTAAGTAGCGCATGTGTCTCCGAAGTCCCGAGCGTAGCGAGGGACCACTATTCCCTCCAACGCTGATTGCACTCAACATGTTCTTTTTGATTCGTCATCCCGAACCCCGTCAACGAGCGCGCGCAGTCATCAGCGCGCGAGTAGGGGTGAGGGACCTTGTGTTTGGAATTCCTACCGTGTCCCAAACTCTTAACGTCTATCGTCGTTGCCCCAAAATCTTCCGCGGTTATAGGGCTCCCTCACCCGCAGAATACGCGGGTTCGGGATTTCAGAAAAAGCTACTTCTCTTCCGCGATGTACTTCTCGTAATCATCGGCCGACATCAGAGCATCCACTTCCTTCGGGTTGGAGAGCTCGAGTTTGATCATCCAGGCGCTGTGCGCATCCTTATTAATAGCTTCCGGCGCCTGGTTCAGGCTTTCGTTGATCTCGACTACTTTGCCGGAAGCGGGCGCATACAGTTCCGAAACCGCTTTCACCGACTCCACGGTGCCGAAGCTCTTGCCCATCTGCAGTTGTCCGCTGGCTTTGGGCAGCTCGACGAAGACGATATCGCCCAGCGATTCCTGCGCATGGTCGGTGATGCCGACCAGCGCTGTGTTGCCCTTCACCTGGATCCACTCATGTTCTTTGGTGTATCTGTAATCTTTCGGATATGGCATGTGTCTTTTTTTTTAAGGGCGCAACAACGCTACGCTGTTGCTGCCCTCATGCTCCATTCGCGCGGGTCAGCGCTCATTTCGCCATTTCACCCGCTTATTTTTTCTTCCAATGCTTTAAAGCTTCACTGCTAATTCAAGATTTTTTCGCCCGTTTGTAAAACGGCGTGGGCACAACCTTGCACTTGATCTTCTGACCGCGAATCTCGACAAAAACTTCATGGCCGACTTCGGAATGCGCCAGCGGCACATAGGCCAGCGCAATGTTTTTCTTGAGAAAAGGCCCCGGCGATCCGCTGGTGACATAACCGATTTCGTGGTCATGTTGGTTGAAAACCTTGTAGCCGTCTCGGGGAATGCCGCGATCGACGGCTTCAAGTCCAACCAGAATGCGCTTGAGACCGGCGGCCTTGGCTTTCTCCAGCGCGGCCCGGCCGATGAAATCGGGCTTCTCCATCTTGCAGAAGCGGTCAAGCGCGGCCTCCCAGACGTTGATGGTGTCTGAGATCTCGTGGCCGTAGAGCGCCATCTTGCCTTCCAGGCGCAACGTGTTGCGCGCACCCAGGCCGCAGGGCACAATGCCGAACTCCTTGCCCGCTTCGGTTACCTCGTTCCATACACGCTCGCTGGTGGCGACGTCAGAAGGAACATAGATTTCAAAGCCGTCTTCGGCGGTGTAGCCGGTACGGGCGATCAGCGTATTCGGCAGGCCGCAAACCGTGCCGTGCCTGAACCAGTAATTCTTGATCTGGGAGAGATCGACGTTGGTGAGCTTCTGCAGCGTGGCTTCGGCCCTGGGCCCTTGAATGGCAATCTGGGTGTAGTAGTCGCCGACATCGTCGGCATGGCAGCGGAAGCGGCTGACGTTCTTGCGCACCCAGCTATGGTCTTTTTCGCGCGTACCGGCATTGATGACCAGAAGATAGTCGTTCGGGCCCATCTTGTGGACGATCACGTCATCGACAAACGTTCCTTCGGGATAGAGCAGCGCGGAATAGTGCGCCTGGTTTTCCTGAAGTTTGGAAGCATCGTTCATGCTGATCCATTGCACGGCGTCGAGGGCCTGCGGGCCGCGGATGAGGATGTCGCCCATGTGGGAGACGTCAAACATGCCCACGCCGGTGCGAACTGCCATGTGTTCTTTGACCAGGCCGCCGCTCGAAGGATATTCGACCGGCATGTCCCAGCCGCCAAAATCGACCATTTTGGCCCCGAGCCGCCGGTGCAGCGCGTTGAGCGCGGTTTTCCTGAGAGTCTGGCTTTCTGCGGTTGAAGACAAGCTGATAACCCTTTCAAATCTTTGGGCCGGGAGACATAACCCGCCGCCGGGCCATGACGAACCCTCAAGGGTAACATTCGCGTTTTGCAGGGGTCAATGAAGGCGGCAGCCAACTTCGCTGGCCGCAACAGCGTCTGTGTTTATGTCCGGTTCGAGGCGTAGTGATAGCCGGCCGGGAAGATCCGTACAATGCCCTATCGCTTCGCCTTCGAGTCTAGCCACCACGTGCTGTGCTGTACGTTCCAGGGGCGCGTTACCGACGATGAGCTGCGCCAGTTTCATCGCGATGCGGCGCGCATGGTCGAGCGCACTGACCCGCAAGCCGCAATCGTCAGTTTCTGCCGTGTAACGGAATTCTATGTAACCAGCGGCACGATACGGTCGCTGGCCCGTTCTGACCCGCCCATGCCGGATGTGACCCGGCCGAGGTTCATTGTGGCGCCGGAGGACCTCACCTACGGCATGGCGCGGATGTACCAGATCGCCGGGGAAGTAACGCGACCTGAGTTACGTGTCGTGCGCACCAGAGAGGAAGCCTTTTTGGCCCTGGGCCTGGAAGATCCAAACTTTCAGAAAATCCCTGAAGAGATTTTAGGGACCGTGGGGAAATGAGTTCGGGCTGCAGAGAAATGCCCCCGGTTACTTAGGTACTCCGGGCGGGCCAACAACCGCCGGCCTGTTGCCTGTAGAGCGAATTCGCGATAATCTCCCGCGTATGGCCAAGGAATTCATCTGCATGGTGTGCGAACAGAGCGAGCGAAGCTGCAGCTGCAACAAATACTGCGGGCTGTGCCAGAGCCTTTATGAGGTCCGCTTGTGTGAAGACGGCATGTACTACTGCCGTCCCTGCCGCGAAGCCTGCGATCTGCAGGCACAATATAAGATGGCGGAGTGAGGGCATCGTCGGGATCGCCGACATCGCGCGTGATCCAACCCCAGCAAGCCAAAACCGGGCTTGCCGGGGGCCCCGAGATCGCCGGGATCGGCGATGAGCGTCGAGAGATCGATTCTTTCCATTTGCTAATTGGGAAATTTGGTAATTTGGTAGTTGAGATGCGTTATGCGGTTACAGAAATTACCCGATTACCAAATTACTCAATTACCCAATCGCTCCGCGTCTCCGCGCCTCCGCGGTGAAATCACAAAGTACTACACGGCTTTGTTCTCACACTACGGTCCACAGAACTGGTGGCCGGCACGGTCGCGGTTTGAGGTGATTGTCGGCGCGTATCTCACGCAGAATACAAACTGGGGCAATGTGGAGAAGGCGATCGCCAACCTGCGACGCGAGCGAGCGCTTAGTTTGAGCGCCATGCGTGAGATGCCGCTGCGCAGGCTGGAAACCCTGGTCAGGCCTTCAGGCTTCTTTCGCCAGAAAGCGCGCAAGCTGAAGGCGTTTATCGCATTTCTTGATAAGAAATATTCCGGTTCGCTGACGCGTATGTTTTCCCAGTCAACAGAGAAGCTGCGCCCCGAGCTTCTGGCGCTGAACGGTGTTGGCCCGGAGACGGCTGATTCGATTTTGCTGTATGCGGGGAACCATCCGGTATTTGTGGTGGATGCTTACACGCGGCGTGTGCTGGGGCGGCATCGGGTGATTGCGGCGAAAGCGGGGTATGAGGAGATTCGGGCGCTGGTGGAGGGTGAGATCGGCGGCGCGAGTGCGAAGGAACTGAATGCGGCGGAACGCGGCGCCGACCCGCGGCACAAGATTTCAAGGATGAGCCAGGCACAACGCAGCCATCTGTCTCAGCATTACAACGAGCTGCATGCGCTGATCGTACGCGTGGGAAATCATTACTGCCGCAGCACGGCACGGTGCGAGGGTTGTCCGCTCAAAATTTTTTTGCCGGCGTCTTCGAATGCAACGGTGTAAAGAGCACCTGAATCCTATCTGATAAGAACGTGAAATTACTTGGGGGGAGACAAAGATGCTTTTGTTGATAGCAATTGTCCTGTTCGTTCTATGGATTTTGGGCTTCGTAGCATTTCATGTCGGAAGCGGCCTTATCCACCTGCTGTTGGTTCTTGCCGTGATCTCAATCATCTGGCACCTCGTGGCGGGAAGACGAGCTACGGTCTGAAACCGGCTTGACGTTCGCAAGGCTCTGGCCCGGATTTTTCCGGGCCGGTTTTTGTTTTGGCTTGCAGTAGAATTCGGGTGGGCGACCATGCCATCCGAAACCTTCTTTGACGGTTATCGGTGTGAAATCTGCGGGCAGTTTCATGCCGGACAATACATCAGCATTGGCTTTGACACCCCTGAGCCATATGCGGCGCTCGACGACGCTGGGAAAGAAAGCGCTTTCCTGGGAACTGACGATTGCGTGATTGACGACGAATATTACCTGCGCGGCGTGATCGAGTTGCCGATTCTTGGCCTGGATGAGGTTTTTCTCTGGAGCGCATGGGCACGCGTCTGGCAAGAGGACTATGAGGACTTCGCCGATCATTACCACGATGAAGGCAGGGAGACGACGACCGGACCATACAAGGGAAGGCTTGGCAATAACCTTATGGGGTACGATCCAACAACGCTGAACCTGAGGTGCAGCATCAAGGTGCAGCGCGTGGGTGTTCGTCCGCTTTTCATCGTAGACGAACCTGAGCACCCTCTGGCTCTAGAGCAGCGGAACGGGATTACCTTACAGCGGGCGCAACAAATCGCATCACTTCTGTATCACCAGGGATGAGGAACCTACGGCTACCACGCTGTCCCTTTCGGGCAGAGAGGCGTTGCGGCTTGCTTATTGCCCGATGCAGGCCTGCAGGCAGTCACTGCGGCAACGACATTCTCAAATACCCGCTGGTCGCCGGCAAGGCGATCCTGCGTGGTGAGCAAGGTCACTACCACGATTTTTTCAGCTGAGCCATCCAGGGTGGCCAGGATTGTTCTTACTTTGTTGCCAGACAAATCAACGCGGCAAGTGAAGGCCGGCTGTCCGAGCAGTGTGAGTTCCGAACGCAAGGGCCTGGGACAGAATTGATGGGCCAGTTCTTCCGTCGAACGGAGCGGCGGAATGTCGCCATCAAAATTGTCATAGCGTCCGGTGTTGGCGCGGTAGTAGACCGTGACTGAGGGAACAAATCCCGCGATCAGACGAGTCGCGGAAGAAGTGGCTCCATGGTCGAGGCAGGCCGATGGCGGCTCAAGGAAAAGCACCGTCCCTTCGTCCGTCCCAGACCACTTTTTCGGCAGCGGACAGTAGCTCAAACCGGACGGGACCTTGATCGTCAACCCAAATTTCTGGCTCACATAGATTGAGGGCGCCTGCCTGGGTGGACGAGAAGCGGGCTTGTCCTGCGGACTTGCTACGACAGCGGCGATCAACAACAGAGCTATCTTTGTCATGAATTAGCGATTGAGTTCGGTCATTATGCCTTACGCGGGCCAGATTTCGAGTGCTGTTTTGCTGAGGATCTGCTCTTTGACCGGGCCCGGCAGCACAAGATCGCGGAACTGTTCCAGGTTCTGCTCGATGGTGGGGATACCGGGGCTGGGAAAATCTGTACCGAAGAGCGTTTTGTGGGCGATCTCTTCCAGGCGCGGAAAATATTTGAGCAGGATTTTGGGCGGGATACCGCTGATATCGAGATGCATGTTCCGGTGGCGGCGCAGAAGGAAGAAGGCAGTCTGCATCCAGATGGGCCTGCCGCCGTGGGCCATGAGGATTTTGAGTTTGGGGAAATCGACGGCTACGTCATCGAGATAAATAGGATCGCCGTATTTGTTGCGCGCCGCAGGAAAGATCGAGGTGCCGGTATGGACCATCACGGGAATTCCGTTGGCTTCAGCGCCGCGATAGATGATCTCAAGCTCCTTCACTCCATTGAGGTAGTCATTGGCGTAGAGCAGCTGGTGGGGTGGATGGATCTTGATGAGGCGAATCCCGAGGCGGACCAGGTTGTCCATCTCCGCCTGCACGTTGAGCGTGTGCCGGGGATGGACGCTGCCGCAGGAGATCAGGCGACTGGGATCTTCCTTGCAATAGTTGGCGACCCACTGGTTGACTTCGTGGCTGAAGCCCATGGTTTCCGGCGCAACATAATTAATGAGCACGGCTCGCTCGACGCCGATGGAATCGAGATATTTGAGCAGGGCTTTGGGCGAGGAGCAGTATTCCAGAATGTCATCATAGCGGCCGCGGGCCTTCTTCATGACCTCAAGCGGACCGGCCTTGAACATGTCGACGGGCTGGATGTGGATGTGGCAGTCGGTGATGAGCATGCAGTAGACAGTAGTTAGTACTTAGTAGTTAGAAATTAGCAAATGGCAATTGGCAATTAGCGAAATCCGATTAGCAAAACAGTGGGCAACGCTTGGCACGAGCTATTGTAGCTGAACAGATCATTCTTGACATAGCTATCTAAGATAGCTATTATAATCACATGAAAGTTAGCGTGGCTGACGCCAAGAACAAGTTGCCCGAGCTGATCAAAGCGGCTGAAGACGGGGAAAATGTGACGATTTGCCGTCGCGGTGTGCCGGTAGTGGACCTGGTGCCAACTAAGGCAAGCCGGGGCGAGAAGCCTAAGTTCGGCACGTTAAAGGGGCGGGTCGTCATCCACGATCCTGACTGGTGGAAGCCGATGAGTGAAGAAGAGGTTGAAGCATTTGTGGAGGGTCGCTCCTAAATGCGGCTTCTGCTCGACACGGTCACGTTCATCTGGGCTGTTGCCTCCCCAGATCAAATCTCCTCCAAAGCCATGCGTGCGATGCAGAGCAGCCAGGCGCGACTAGAGCTGAGTGCCATTTCCCTCTCTGAAATTGCGATCAAGCAGGCATTGGGAAAATTAAACTTCAGCGAGGTTGAAGTAAAAATTGGAACTGAGGATTTGAAGTTGCGGATCCTGCCGTACACGGCGGATCATGCGTTTCAGTTATTCACCCTCCCACAGCACCATCGCGATCCATTTGACCGGCAGATCATCGCGCAGGCCTTGGCAGAGGATATTTCCGTTGTAACGTCAGATGAAATGTTCAGGGTATACAAGGGAGTGCAAGTGATCTGGTGACGCACGGGAAAGTGGTGCCTCAACGCTCGCATTGAGCTGTTGCGTTTGGACCTTGAATCGTTCCACCCTCACTGTAAGCCACGTTCAAAACGGGACGCATATTCCTGGTAATGATCATTCCCTCAATCGACCTGACATTGTATGCCCTGCTCTTGCCGAAATCGTAGAACACCTCGTACTGGACATGAATTTCTGTTTTCTTGAGACTCGCAAGATAGCTTGCCAGTTCATTTGAGTAGAGCGCGTCGTAACAAGTGGCATCATGATCCTGGCGATAAATGACAACTTTTGTCTGGTCCTGGAATTTCTCGGGCCCAGTGTCTAGGACATCGTTGCCGCCTACGGACCACTTCATAACATCGTCATGTATTTGAAGTTTATTGGTAAAAAGGCGGTCAACTGCGAACCCGAGTGCAAGTGCGGTGGTGGAAAGAACCAGGCATTTCTTAAGCAAGCCAGGAGTTCGCCTACCCGAACCAAGCAGCGAAACAGCAATACAAAGCCACAGGCAGGCCAAAGCAGCCAACAGGATGGCAGATTCTCTATTCCACACGTTAGCAGAAAGGAGAAAGACCGTCAGTACGGCCATTGGCGGGAGCGCAATTGCGCCGAGTGCCCGTGAACTCACGAACCCCGCAACACCAGCAATCAGGATCTCAACAGCTGCAATGCCGTACCAAAAACTAGGCGCGCCGAGCAACATGATCAGCAATAGATAAATGCCTGACAACAGGGCGACCAAGGCAAGCGGAATGCGTGCGACCGGTTTCACGATTGGCAAGCCGCCAGCACGGCCCTCTTCGCATACACCTTCACAATTTCCCGGCGATACTCAGGCGTGAGGGCTGAAGTCGTCAGCGGCTTGGCGGTTTTGGCGGCGAGTTCAGCCACGACCGTGGCGAGATGATCATCAATCTGCTTGCCAACGAGCGCAGTGTCTACGCCGCTGACGAGCAGCGGCGCGGGATTGACGGCGGTAATGGCAACGCGCACGGCTTCGATGGGGCCGCCGTTTTTCTTGAGCGCTACGGCTACGCCCGCGAGTGGATAGTCAATGGATCCGCGGATGCGCAGCTTGAGATAACTTCCCTTCCAGCCCGATGAGGCTTCGGGTAGATAGACGCGGGTAAGCATCTCATTGCGTTCCAGGCGCATGCGCGCGTCCCCGGATTTGGTGTAGAAATCTTTGAGCGCAACGCGGCGCATGCCGGTGGGTCCGGCGATCTCGAGTTCCGCGCCCAGGCAGAGCAGCGCGGGCGGCGTGTCACCGGAGAAAGCGGCCCAGCAGAACTTGCCGCCGGGCGCGACGTGGCAGAGATCGCCATCCTTCTTGATGCAGAAACCGCAGGAGCGCCGCCACTGGAGCGACTGGTTGTACCAGACGCAGCGCGTATCGAGACAGATGTTGCCGCCGAGCGTTCCCATGTTGCGCAGGATGGGCGAAGCCACGGTCATGGCGGCTTCATGCAGCACACGATAGTTGCGGCGGATAAACTCTGAGTCTTCGATGACGGAAAGCGGCGTAAGCGCGCCGATCTCAACGCCGGCGCCGGGGCGAACGTGAATGCCGCGGATCCCGTCAATGCCGCGAATGTCCATGAGGTACGCGGGCGTGAAGAGCTTCTGCTTCATCGAGGGCAGTAGATCGGTGCCGCCGGCGAGGACCATAAGATCGTCGCCGTGGCGGGCGAGGTAGTCGACGGCATGGCGCACGGAGCGCGGGCGGAGAAGTTTGAAGGAAGGTAAGCTCATGGGACCTGGGTCAATCCGCAAATAAAAGATCGCACACGTTGTTCAATGCCGAGCTCTGCTAATTTTGGATGGAGCCAAATGTCGCCTGTAGCACGGCCTCCCCCCATTCCTCCAGGCACTCCGGAGTTTTGGGGGACGTCCTCAAAGTAGATTGCGGCCATGGACGGGTCTCTCCACGCCATATCATCCAGAAATCTCAGCAATAGTTTTAGTTCGATTTCGGAACATTTCACCTTAATAGCTGGACAAGTCAGATATATTTGCCCCCCATCGTCCCCTTGCAGTACGACAAGAGCATTATTTGCCCTTGCTTCCGATAATGTCGGATAGGATCGATAGGGTTTGCCACGGCTCTCGGCAAGCATTGATCGCATGGGATCTTCGTGATCCTTGACGTTTGCTGGGACTGCAATGTTGGCGTCCTTCGGCTCTTCTTTCAATCGTCACCTGCCATAGTGTCAGCCTGATTGGCGCGACGCGCGGGATCGATTGCATGCCGCTCAGGGCCTTTGCCTTTGAACCACAGCGAGCCGCCGTGCTCGCGGAAGGTGGTAGGGGCCGAAGGATCGGCGCCGCGTGTGATTTCCAGCGCCTTCTTCTCGGCCTTCTTCGCTTTCAGAGCTGCGAGCACGCGCTCCGGCGTGAACGGCGCTTCGCGTAGTCGGACACCGACAGCGTTGTAGATAGCGTTGGCGATGGCGGGAATAGTCGCAGCCAAAGAACCTTCACTGGCTTCTTTCGCGCCGAACGGGCCTTCGGGATCGACCGACTCGACGATAATGACTTCAACTTCAGGCGATTCGGTAGCGGAAGGTGATTTGTATTCGAGCATGCCGGGGTTGATCAGCAAGCCGTCCTTCCAGACCATTTCTTCCTGCAGGGCCTGGCCCATGCCCATCCAGACGGAGCCGATCACCTGGCCTTCGACGGAGACGGGATTGAGCGCGCGGCCGCAGTCATGGGCAGCCCAGACCTTGTGGACTTTGACCTCGCCGGTCTCTTCGTCGACGCTTACTTCGGCGACCTGCGCTGAGTAGGAGTAAGCGGGCGAAGGGCCGACGCCGGCGCCTTTGAACTGGCCGCCGCGTGCGTCTTTGGGCGGAGCGTAGGAGCCGGTGCCGGAGAGCGCGCCGGTGAAGTCAATGGCGGAGACCACGGCTTCTTCAAAACTCATCTGGTCTTTGGGACCTTCTTCTTTGCGCTTCTGCTGCAGTGATCCGCGAAGAGTCTGGCCTTCGACGCGGCCGGAGACTTCCTTCACGTTGCTGCGCGGGGTTTCGGCGGAGTCACGGTCGCGCTGTGGTCCGGCGCCGTTGGTGGAAGCAGTGAGTGCCGCGCCGCGTTTCCAGACTCGATCATCGCGCATGAGAACGTCTTCCGGCGCGCAGTTCATTTTTTGCGCGGCTGCAGCGACGATCTTCTTCTTTACGTCTTCAGCGGCCCGGAGAGATGCGTTGCCGTTCATGAAGGTCACGCGGCTGGAGTACGAGCCGATGTCGATGGGAGTGAGGTCGGTGTCAGCGGCGATGACGCGGATGCGGCCGAGGCTGATGCCGAGGACCTCGGCAACGATCTGCGCCACCATGGTGTCTGAGCCCTGGCCGATATCGGAGGCGCCGGTATAGACGACGACACCGCCATCACGATCAATCTTGATGTTGACGGTGGAGTGCGGCATGTCAGACCGGATGATGCTATTGGCCGCGCCGCTCACGTAGTGACTGCACGCCATGCCCAGGCCGCGGCCCGGAGCGAGATGGTTGCGGCGCTCATACCAGCCGGAGCGATCGATGACCTGATCAATGCATTCAGGCAAGCCGTAGCTCTGCACACGAAGGTTGTTCACGGTGATGCAGGGGGGTTTGAGCAGGTTGATGCGGCGCATCTCGGCGGGATCGAGGTTGAGCTGTGCCGCCATCTCGTCGAGTTGCGACTCAAAGGCAAAGCGCACGTTGACGGTGCCGTGTCCGCGCATGGCGCCGCAGGCCGGTTTGTTGGTGAGCACGCGATATCCGTCATAACGGATGTTGGGAATGTCATAAAGCGCGCCGAGCAGCGCGCCGGAATAGAGAATCGTGACGACGCCGTAGGAGCAGTACGCACCGCCATCCTGAATGACTTTGGCGGCGACCGAAGTGAGATGGCCGTCTTTTTTTGCGCCGATTTTGAGATCGATAATGGTGCGCGGGCGGCCGCGGTGCGCCCAGAAAACTTCTTCGCGCGTATAGGTAATCTTCACCGGGGCCTTGGCTTTGCGCGCCGCGACGGCAGCGATGATTTCCAGTGGAATGACTTCACTCTTGCCGCCGAAGCCGCCGCCGACCAGCGGCTTGATCACGCGAATCTGCTGCATGGGCATTTCCAGTACGATCGAGAGCTTGTGCTGGAGGTAATAGGGGACTTGTGTGGAAGACCACACGGTGAGGCGTCCGGGCTGGCCGGTAAGCGAGTCGATTTCAAACGAGGCGAGCGTGGAGTGCGGCTCCATGGCGGCATGCGTGACCTCGCCGGCGATGTAGCGATGGTCGGTGACGGCCTCGGCTTCGGCGAAACCTTTGTCGGGGTCGCCAAAGACGTGGTGGTATTCCTTCTCGATATTGTTGGGGCGTTGCGGATGGATCCAGTCACGCTCGGCCTTCATGGAGTCTTCGGGATCAAACCACGCGGGCAGCGGTTCGTATTCAACTTCGATCAGATCAAGAGCGCGTTCAGCGATGGATTCAGAGGTGGCGACGACGCAGGCGACGTTGTCGCCAACGTAACGGACTTTTTCCACGGCGAGGGCGGTCTCATCGTGGCCGACGGGAAGAATGCCGTATTTGTTGGGCGCATCGGGGCCGGTAACGATGCAGATGACGCCGTCGAGGGCTTCGGCTTGCGAGGCATCGATGCGTTTGATGCGCGCATGCGGGTAGGGCGAGTGCAGGATCTTGCCGGTGAGCATGCCAGGGAGCGAAAGATCGTCTGCGTATTTGCCTTGGCCGGTGGTCTTGCCGGCGGAGTCAACCAGGGCAACGCGTTTACCGATGATGGAGAAGTCAGACATTTTTCGATAATCCCGAACCCGCTGCTTTTTGCAGTGAGGGATCACTAATCCCCTTCCAAGTTTTCACCACGTGAACTGCTTCCAAACTGACTCATCGTTGCAACGGGGTTGCCTCACTTCGTTCGGGACGATGCAACCTCCGCCGCGATCGCTGCTTTGATCGCGGCATACATTTGTGAATAGCCAGTGCACCTGCATAGATTGCCGGAGAGCGCGTGGCGGATATCGTCTTCGCTGGGATCCGAGTTGCGATCGAGCAACGCTTTCACGGTGATCATAAAGCCCGGAGTACAGTAGCCGCATTGTGCGCCGCCCCAGTCGCCGTACGCTTTCTGGATGGCCGCCAGCGCGCCGTGGTCGGCAATGCCCTCGACCGTCGTGATCTCCGGGGCTGACTGCTCATCTGCGGCGTGGCTCATGGCCAGCGCCGTGCAGCTGAGCGTGGGAACGCCATCGACCAGCACCGTGCATGCGCCGCAGGAAGAGTCGTCACAGCCCCGCTTGGAGCCGGTAAGCTGCAGCTCCTGGCGCAGGACGTCGAGCAGCAGTTCGCTCGGCTCAATCGCCAGTTCGTGCCTGCGGCCGTTCACCCGAAGTTCGATGAGTTCTTTTTTCATAAAAAGCTATCAGCTATCAGCTATCAGCTATCGGCCAGAACAAGGACCTCAGTCCCCGCAAAATTCAACCATTTCATCCCTGGCAACACTTACACCACGATTTTCCCGAACGGACGTTCGTTAATCTCCTCAAACAGGATACAACGTAAGCGATCTTCGATCCAACCCTCTTCTGCGAACCCTTGTCTGATCTGGTTGGCTGAGAGTCAAAACCAGAAATCGTGCATCTTGCGCAGGAACTCCGGCGTGAGATCAATACCGGAAGCCGAACCAATCACCGAATCGATGCCGCAACGCGGACACATCGCCGTATCCTCAACTGCAAGATAGTTATTTCCCACCTCCGTCGCCGGAAATATCAGAAGGCAATAGAAGCAGCCACAGAGCTTGCTTCGCTCGATCTCACACCGGTTCTTACAGCTGTGCGCATGCGCGGCTGCGATATACCCTTCGACTATCGGCTCAGGCTTGTCATTCACGACCGTTCCCTGCCGGACCATCTTTCTCTTTTGCTTGCCCATGGCTTAATACCCGAAATCCGCCGGCGCGGCATACGCGTGCTGCTTCACGCCCAGCTCGGCCACGCGATCTTCACCCAACAGCCGCGCATACGCCGCGCGATCGGCCACGCCATGCACCCACTTCCCGGCCCACGCAGCGAAGTCGGCCGCAGTCCTGGTCTCTGCATGATACTGCTGGAAGAACGCATCATCTCTCTTGTAGTACCCCTGTACCGGTGAAGGATGCGCGCCCAGCCTGCACTCCACCACCGCCGTCACCAGAAAGCCCGGAATCACCGTGCGGTTAGGATCGCTCGCAATCACGGCTTCGTCCACAATCTCCTCCGCGCAGAGAATCACCTTCTTCGCCGACCGCACGCCTTCCAGCATCACCCCAAAATTGCCCCAGCAGTGCGCATTGCCCTGCCGGTCCGCCCGCTGCACGTGGACAATCGCCAGATCCGGCGCCAGCGCCCGCACCGCCAGCAGCGTCTCCTTCGGCTCAAACGGCGAGATGATCTGGTAGAAAAAATGATTCCCTTTGGGCACGTCGCTGCCCATGGCCGTGCGTGTCGGCAGAAACGGAACGCCCATGGCGCCCGCCTGCAGCGCCAGCGCCAGCGTGAAATTCGTCATATTAAAGACGCGCAGCTTTTCCCCCGGAGTGCCCGGGTTCTCCATCTCCGTGGCGTGGCGAAAGTTGTACGCCGACCCCATCATCACGTTCCCCACCCACGCCGCTACCACGTCCTTTACCGAGCCGCCGCCAATCAGCTGGTCAAACAGAATGTCGGAGATCGGCCCAATCAGCCGCAGCTCGCGCTTCTTCTGCCGCAGGATCTCATGCCCCGCGGCAAACGGGATCATCTGCTCCATCTGCAGACCCAGGGCAACGCTCGCGCCGTCCGGCACCTGCTCGGCGATCGCCCGCTGCATGGTAGTGAGTTTGGACATTGGGATTCCTTCCGGCGTAGTAATTCTGAAGAATAACATTCAGGGCGAAGAAATCTGCTGATGGCGAAAGAAAGTAGTTGACAAATTCGCCTAATATTTGCTAAAAGTAGAGTGAGTTTCCACCGAGAGCGGCGTCGGGGGCTGAAGCCCAGTTCTTAGTAGTTAGTAGGAAGAATAGGGAGCCCGAAAGGCCTGCAATCCTCGTCATGGTCCGCGGATATCTTCAATCCGCCTGCCTGACAAACCACTCAAAGTAGAAGTGTGTATCCCGGCGAGTCCCTGGATCGTTTTGTGGCACCGGCACTCCTGCCGGTGCGTGGTTCCCGATTCTCTCCCTGCCCCGGTGTGCGGGCCCCCCGACCGAGCTCGCCCCTGCTCGTTGGGGCAGCTGTCTCCGTAGTAAGCCTTTGCTTTTCCGATCACCCGATGTCCCGATGTCCCGATTCCCTTTGCTTCCGTTGCGGTTGAAAGCCTTTGCTTTTCCGATCTCCAACTTTCTCCGTGCCTCCGTGTCTCCGTGGTAAGCCTTTTGCCTTTCCGATTACGGCGATTCCGCGCGATTACGGCGATCCCGGCGATGTCCGATCTCCCGATCTCCCGATTCGAGGTTTCCATGCCCTGGACCGAACAGATCACCAAAGCAGAAATCGTTGCCGCCATTCGCGACTACGTCGCCCGCACCGGCCGTGTCCCCAGCCTTCCCCAGCTGCAAAAGTACATCAACAACCCGCTCATCAACAGAAACACCGTTCACAACAAGTTCGGCAGCTACCGCAACGCCCTCGCCGCCGCGGGCTTTGAGCATCGAGGCGCCGGCGTTCCCGCCGGCATGCGCCGCCTCTTTCTTGACTGGGCTGCGCTCGTGCGCGCTCTCGGCCGTATTCCCACCGTCGGTGAATATGACCTGCAAAGCTCCTACAGCATCCGTCCCCTCATCCGCCGATGCGGCGTCTGGAGCGCCGTCCCCGCGCGCATGCTTGACTTCGCCCGTAAAGAACGTCTCGCCCGTGATTGGAAAGACGTGGTCCAAATCATCCAGCAGCACCTCGCCGCTTCCCAGCCGCCCGCCGCCAGCCCGAAGAAATCCGGATCGCCTTCGCGCTCGCGCCGTTCTGACGCCCGTCCTCCTGTGCCCGAGCGTCCTGCTTTGCGCTCCCGTCCTGCTTTGCCTTCTCGAGCTCCTTTGCGTTCCCGTCCCCGACCCGTCGAGCAGCCGCCCACCTACGGCGTCTCTCTCAGCCTCACTCCGCTCGCCTTCGCGCCCTGCAATGAGGATGGCGTGCTCTTCCTCTTCGGCGCTCTGGCTGAGCGTCTCGGCTTCGCCGTGCTGCGTATCCAGCCCGGTTTCCCCGATTGCGAGGCCATGCGCGAAGTCTCTCCCGGCCGTCTCCGCCGCGTCCGTATCGAGTTCGAATATGAAAGCCTGAACTTCCTCCGCCATCTCCATCCCATCAAGGGCGCCGACATCATCGTCTGCTGGCGTCACAACTGGGACGCCTGTCCGCTCGAAGTCATCGAGTTGAGGAAGGTGTTGGAGGGATGGAAGGAGAAGGTGGGAAGGTGAGACTCATCCAACACTCATCCAATTGAAAGATACCCCTGTACTGCGACAAATCACTTCGGGTTAGTCCCGCTTTAGCGGGACGGTTGAAAATAGCCCGCCGTTTTAACGGCGGGAACACGTGCAATCAGCGATGAGAGTCCCCTTTAGGGGACGGCTGAACTAGAACATGGCTGCAAATGGCTGCCCTTGTACCTTGGCGCGCGTTAGAGCACCGAAGAAACCAAAGGCAGCTAGTCTTTTACGGTCGCCATGTGACTGCGCAGAGCCGTCAAGAGCCCGCGTGGTTTCCCGAGTGGCCCGTCGATCATGAACAGAACGCAGAGCGGAAATGGTCGCTGCGTGATGACAATCGCCCTTCAAAAGGAGGAAAAACGTAGCGATGGCACGAGCGGATTTCCGAGTAATCCAGCTCTACACTTCGATATTGCGTCACCCTAACGCTTGTCTCTCTGGGTTCGATTGAAGCTCCAAAAATTGCTGCCGGAAGAAACAATGGCACTGAAACGGCTACCAGGATGAACAGGCCTATCCAGAAGTCTGGTTTCGGCAGCGTTAACACGCGTACGAATGAGATGGCCAACCCGGCCAAAATGAAGCACAGCCCAACGATTTTGCGCACCGATACCATTCAGCGGCCTCGGATAAGGAACGCTAGCAATTTTAGCGCCTCCGGCCTCCCTCGCCTGCGGCTACGCGGTACGTCGGCGTGTTTTCTAACCTGCTTACCCAGGCCTCGGCCTGGGCTCAATAATTTCGCCCTTCGGGCTGGACCGAGAAAACCGCATGCGATGGGGACCCAACATCAGTGGGTTTTTCTCCAATCACCTCCCAGGGCTGACGCCCTGGGCTCAATAGTTTCGCCCTTCGGGCTGGACCGAGAAAACCGCATGCGATGGGGGCGAATGAAGAGACGCCGAGGATAGCTACGCGGGCTCGGATCTACTTCCCTTATAAACTCCAGCCCCGCAGGGGCAAAATTATTGAGCCCACCGCGTAAGCGGTGGGTAGCTGAGATTAGAATGTGAAGCCCTGAAAGGGCGACATAAAACATGTCTCATTCGTTCGTAAAAAACCATATCCATCTCGTGTTCGGCACAAAGGACAGGAGAGCGAATATCGCCAAGGAAGTTCAGCCGGAGTTATGGTCGTATCTGGCGGGAATTTGCCGCAACCAAGGAATGGCAGCCATCGCGATTAATGGAATGGACGACCACGTTCACCTGCTGTTTCACCTACCGCCAGTGATGGCATTGGCCAAAGCCATACAGTTGATCAAAACAAATTCGTCCAAATGGATGAATGAGCATGGACGAAGGTTTGCCTGGCAAGATGGATACGGCGCGTTCAGCGTTAGCGTTTCCAATACGGCGGCAGTGGCAAAATACATCCGCGACCAGCAGCAGCACCACAGAAGGATGACGTTTGAGGAAGAATATCTGGCGTTGCTCAAGAAACATGGGGTGGAAGTTGATGAGAAAAATGTGTTTGCGCGAATGTCGCCCCTACGGGGCTCGATTTTTCTCTCTTGAATACCCACCCCTTACCCGCCCCAACACGCGAAAACCGCGCGTGCTGGGGACCCCGGTCGGGGTGGGCTCAATAATTCCGCCCTTCGGGCTGTTATATCGTGCCTGATAGTCAGATACCCATCCTTCATGCTCCTTGCGAAGGCTAGGATTGAGCAGAGATCGCAGAAAACAGTGGCTGTTCGTGCAACAATAGACCGCCGTGTACGAACGATATGCAGATCCCGCTCGCCGGGCCGTCTTTTTCGCAGTCTGGTGCGCAAGACTCGAGGAGGCCCCGGCGATCAATTCAGTGCATCTGCTGCGCGGGACAATGTGGGACGACGATTCCCGGGGTAATACAATCTTCCGGCTGCGGGAGCACTTTCCGTTGTACCGAGGCGACCCGCACAAGTTCGCAAGCCCTAAAGACGTACCCAATCCAACACTGGCGCTCGACAATGCTTGCAAACGCATCCTGGCCAGGACTGCCATGGAAGCTGGTACTTTAAACGATTACTGGATCGATACGGAGCACCTGCTGCTTGGCATATTGGCCGAACCGGCCTGTGATGCCGCTGAATACCTTTCGCGGGCAGGGCTGACCTTGAAAACAGCGTGCCGTATGGTGATGGAGAACAAGCCGTCACGGCCGGACTATGGACCGGTACCGCTATCCGCGCAGGTGCAGTCCCCATTGGAAAAACTGATCGCCAAGTGGCGCAGGTGGCGAGCTAACCGGGAGCCATGACTGGGACATTCCATACGATGCTATCCTTCCTCGATGAAACGTCTCCGCTGGGTCATTCTTCTTCTGCTGCTGGTTGCGCTAATCGCCTGGTTTGCGTTGCCGGGGATCGTGGAACACCGGTTCAACAAGACGCTTCATGCGGGGCCGTATCCGGTGCCGGTGGAGGCGCGGGAGTTGCATCGGCGGCTGGTTGTCGCCGACCTGCACGCCGACAGCCTGCTCTGGGGACGCAACCTGCTCGGTCGCAGCAGCGCCGGGCACGTCGATTTGCCGCGCCTTGCCGAGGGCAACGTGGCGATCCAGGCGTTTACCGTGGTTACGACCTCGCCACGCGGGCTCAACATCTATAAGAACTCTGAAGCCACAGACAACATCAAGTTGATCGCGATGTTTGAGGGCTGGCCGCCGCGAACCTGGAACAGCCCCAAGCAGCGTGCGCTTTACCAGGCGGAGCGGCTGAGGAATTTTGTCCGGCACTCGAAGGGCGAGCTGGTTCTGATCCGCTCGCGCAAAGATCTGGAGGAGTTTTTGGCTGCGCGCGACGCGGCCAAGTGGATCTCGAGATCAGGAGCCGACGCGGTCGCGGGCTTTCTGGGCAGTGAAGGCGCGCAGCCGCTGGAAGGCGATCTCAAAAACCTGGACGACCTTTACGCCGCCGGTTTCCGCATGATGGCGCCCACGCATTTTACCGACACGACAATGGGCGGATCGGCCGCCGGGGTGAACAAGGGCGGCCTCACCCCGCTGGGCCGCGAGTGGGTACGGGCGATGGAGGCGCACAAGATGATCATTGATCTGGCGCATGCGTCGCCGGCGACCCTGCGCGATGTGACGGCCATGGCGACGCGCCCGCTGCTGGTTTCACATACCGGGGTGAAGGGCACCTGCGATAATCCGCGCAATTTGTCCGACGACGAGTTAAGGGCGGTGGCGCGGACGGGTGGCGTGAGCGGCATTGGCGTGTGGGACACGGCGACCTGCGGCTCAGACGCACAGGCGACAGCGAGGGCGATCCGCTATGCGGTGAAGGTTGTAGGCGTGGAGCACGTGGCGCTGGGGTCCGATTTCGACGGCGGCACGACCACGCCGTTCGATTCGAGCGGCTGGGTGCTGGTGACCGAGGCTCTGATGAAGGAAGGATTCTCCGAAGCGGAGATCAGGAAGATCATGGGCGAGAACGTGGTGCGGTTTTTGATGGAGACGCTGCCCTAAGAATCGCCGGGATCGCCGACATCGCCGGGTGCCCCATCCTTCGCGCTCTTTGCGAAGGGTGGGAAATAAAGCCCGCTAACGAGTCAGCGCCACCCAGATCAGCGCGATGATCACGAAGACCCCCACTCCCACCGCGCACCACAGGGCGATTCGGCCCCGGGAGATCATCGGCAAACCCGACACGCCGGTGCTTCCCAGAAATAACCCGCCAAAGACCGGCTCGGCGATGACCTGGATGTAGTGATCACCCGCCTTGAGTCGCTCGATGGCGTCGAGATAATGTTGGCGCTGCGCTGGGTTCGCCTTGTCCCGCCGCCAGGCCTGACGGAGCAGTTCGGTCATCTGCTGCTCCCAGTCGAGATCGGGATCGCCAGAGAGCACGTCTTCAGGAATGCCCTCTTCTGATCCCGGGTCCTGTTCGCTGAACAGCAATAAGCGCCGGTCCACATCTGAAACCGGTGCGCCCTCAAGCTCCGCCTGATGGCGGATTCTATCCGCCAGGAACTCCTTGGCTTCGCGCTCGGTAGCAAATGGCATGTGGGTGATTGCGGTGGGCCGTTACTTGGTGGCGGCTGGTTTGCTCTTGCTGGTGGACTTGGCCGGAGCCGTAAGGCTGGCTCGCAGAAGGCGGATTCTTTCCCGCTTCTTGGCTTGCGACTTGTTACGCGTCTGTTCGCGTGCATTGATTTTGGGTGCCATGATGGACTCCTTTTGAGGTTAGAGGCTTGATCGTACGCGATTGTCGCCGGGCTGCCCCATCCTTCGCGCCTTTTGCGAAGGGTGAGTCCAAATTCCGGCTTCCGAGGGTTCAATGCGGCGCGCTACTTCGCGCCGCCAAACATGTTTTTCATCCTGTTGAATACCTGGTCGAGCTTGGTTACGCTGACCAGCTTTTCCACTCGCGGGCTCAGGTTAATGATCTCCAGATCGCAACCTCTTCTTTGTCCGGCCGTCCAGATGCCCAGCAGTGCTCCCAGGCCGGTGCTGTCGATGTAGGACACGCCCGACAAATCCACCAGCACCCGTTGCGTCACATCAACGCCCTTGCCGCGGCTGGCGGGTATCACACGGTCGCGGATCTCACTCTGAAACTTTTCCGCTGACTCCGCGGTGATCTTCCCGGTGCAGCGTACGATGGTTTCAACCGGCCCTTCCTCCAGTTCCATCTTCAATCCGGGAGCCGTGAACACCTGGTTTCCCATACAAAACCTCCGTCAAGAATCATCCGCAATAGAATCGATCATCGATCATCGATCATGGTCCGGCCGTGCCGGGCGCTCCCAAGGCTAATCTGTTCTCAGGTTTTTGGCCACGATAAAAATGCAGTGAGGCATCGCCGGAATCGCTGGAAATCGCGCGGAATCGCGCAATCTCACCCCAGCACGCGAAAACCGCGCGGGATCGGAAGACTGGGATTCACCGCAGAGGACGCTGGGTCGCCAACGTTCGCAGGCGAGGGCGCCTGCGCTCCAACGCTAAGGTCGCCAACGCTTGCAGAGGAGGCGCCTGCGCTCCATCCTAGAGACGCTAAGGCCGCAACGTCGGGAAAACTAAGGACTTTTCCCCTTTCGTCCCGTCTAAATCCATGGAACCACGAGCCGTTCCGCGACGTATTACACTGCAGTGATAAGGAATCGCGCGAGATCGCCGTCATCGCACGTGATCGCACGGAATCGGAAAGGCCGCGGTTCGATCGACAATTTTGGCAATTCCGGCGATTTTGGCAATTCCGGGCCAAATGTGGCATTCATACGACGCAAGACTTCCGGTCGCAAATAGAAGGCGAGCAGCAATCCATCGATGAGAATGGCCCTGGATACAATCCGGCAGGTGTTAAGCATACTGTGGGCGCACAAGCTGCGCTCATTCCTGACGATGTTTGGCATCGCCTGGGGCGTGGGGTCGCTGCTGTTTCTGATTGGCGTGGGCGAAGGCTTTCGGTCCGGTCAGAGGAAAAACATGGCCAACATCGGCGAAGACATCATCTTTATGTGGAGCGGGCAGGTGCCGGCGGTGAACGGCCAGACGCAACAGAGGCGCCGCTACTTTCTGACGGTCAAGGACGTGGAGGACATCAAGGCCGAAGCCACCGCGGTAAGAGAAATATCGCCGGTGATTGGGCGTGGCGATATCCGGATACAGAGCGAGTTTGCCACAGTGAGTGGCAGCACGTCAGGCCAGTGGCCGAGCTTCAATCAGATACGCTTCCTGCCCCAGGGCGAAGGCCGCTGGCTGAACTGGGAAGACGAAGCGCAGAAACGCCAGGTATGCGTGCTGGGCTTCCAGATGATGCGCAACCTTTTTCCCGGACGGCCGGCGATCGGCAGCACCGTGCTGTTGCGCGGTATGAGGTTTGAAGTGGTGGGCGTGCTGGCCAATATCGGGCGGCAGGAAAATAATCTGAACAACGTGAGGATTTATATCCCGTTCAGCGTAATGCATGAATATTTTCCGCTGGCGGGGACGCACACGCCGGACGATATCGGCAACCTGGCGATGAATCCGAAGAGCCGCGCGCAGCACCAGGCGGCGGTCGACCAGGCACGTAGGGTGATCGCACGGAACCACGGGTTTGATCCGGAGAATAAAGAAGCGTTTGAAGGCTGGGACAGCGTACAGACGCAGGATACCGTCGGCAAAATTTTTGACGGCATGGATCTGTTTCTTGGCGGCGTGGGCCTGGTGACTCTGATCCTGGGAGCCATCGGAATTATCAATATCATGCTGGTCAGCGTCACGGAGCGGACGCAGGAAATTGGCTTGATGAAAGCGCTGGGCGCCACCAACCGCCGCATTCTGGCGCAGTTTTTTCTGGAAGGCGTATTCCTCACCGCGCTGAGCGGCGGCACCGGTATTGCGATTACCATGGGCATCATGGCCCTGCTGGCCAAAATACCAACGCCTCCTGGCTTCGACTTGCCGCACATCGTGCCCGGCTCAGCGGCGGCAGCCGTAATCTCGCTTTCGATCGCCGGAATCATTGCCGGACTTTATCCGGCGCGCAAAGCTTCGCTGTTGCAGCCGGTGGAAGCGCTCAGAAGGGAGTAACGCGATGGTCCACGACTTATTTGGACAGGCATATCAGTCCATCAAACACAATCGTCGACGCACCGCACTCACTATGCTGGGCATGGCCTGGGGCATCGCGACCGTGGTCATTCTGCTCGCCTACGGCGCCGGTTTCGGTCGCGCCATCACCGCCATTTTTTCCAACTTTGGCATGCAGATGATGGGTGTCTTTCCCGGCCGCACCTCGTTGCAGGCAGGCGGCTCCAAAGCAGGAACCCAGGTTCGTTTCATGATCGACGACGTGCAGCGTCTGCAAGAGCAACTCCCCGTCGTGCGCCATATCACGCCGGAAGCCTCGTTCAATGCCAACGTCCAGCATGAGAACCGCACACTTCAATTCGGTGTCAGCGGTTTCACGCCGGACATCGTCCCTGTCCGCGCTCTCAACGTGGCTGAAGGCCGCTTCTACAACGAAGCCGACGAAATGCAGCGCGCACGCGTCGTCGTGCTTGGCTCAGACGCCAGGGACAAACTTTTCTCCGGCCAGCCCGCGCTCGGCCAGAGCGTTCGCATCAGCGGCATCAGCTTTGAAATAATCGGCGTGCTCGAGCCCAAAATGCAGGAAGGCGATGACAACGTCAACAAAATCGCCTACATTCCCTTCTCCGTCATGTCCGATATCCGCGACACTCGCTACCTTGACGGCATCTGGCTTGACTACGAAGGCCTCGACTACGACAAAGTTGAAGGCAACATCCGCGGCGTGCTCGGTACTTCGCACGGCTTCAATCCCAAAGATCCGCGCGCCGTCTTTATCTGGAACACCATGAAGAACCTGAACAACTGGCAGATCATCACCATGGCCTTGCAGGTCCTTCTTACCTTTATCGGCACTCTTACCCTCGGCATCGGCGGCGTTGGCTTGATGAACATCATGCTGGTTTCCGTTACCCAGCGCACGCGCGAAATCGGCGTAGAAAAAGCCCTGGGCGCGCGCCGCCGTGACATCCTTACACAATTTCTGGCTGAAGCCATGGCCATCACCTTTGCCGGCGGACTGCTCGGTGTGATCGTCGCTTACATCATCTCCTGGGTCATCGGCCGCATTCCGGTTTACAGCGTCATGGCCAAAAACGCTGAAGCCGGTGACATCTATCTCACCATTTCGCCCATGCACCTGCTGGTCTCAACCATCATTCTGATTTTTGTTGGCCTGGTCAGCGGTATGCTGCCGGCGATCAAAGCTTCCCGTCTCGATCCCATCGAAGCTCTGCGCTACGAATAGCTTTCTCGTTCCTGCCTTTGCGGGCGCGAGCCCGCGATGAGCCTCTAATCAGTGCTGGATTTAGGCGCATCTTGCCAATGCGCCCCAACCAGCGCGCTGATCATTCCTCTTGTCGAGCCGGCGACGAACCCCTGCACCGATCGCACACGTACTCGCCCTTGGTGAGTACCTTGGGGTCGATATCGACACCGCAGTTGGCGCAACGAAATCGCATGTACCCCGGAATGCCATAGCGGCGCCACGCCACCTCGACATCGGGCGTATATTCCCGGGCGACGGACATGAGATCGTCAATCTCGTCAAAACTCAGCGAACGGTCATCCGGGGTGATCACATGCTCCATGTAATCCCATTCGTTGCAGTCATTGAAGATCGTGATGCGCCAGCCATTGCTCGCCCTATAGGGCACGTGGCCGGCATAGATGTCCTGGGGGATGCACTCCTCCGCCTGCAAAGCGATTGTGCCTTCCTCAATCGCCTTCAGGAATTCGAGCAGCTCTCCTTCTGTAATGCCGGCCATGATTCTACGATTTGTACCGCATTCGCTTCCTCAATCCCCCACCTTCGTCGCTTTCCCCTCAAGCATCGTCTTCCACGTCACGCCGCTATCGTCGGATGTCTTCACTTTGAAGATCTCCGTTTTGGGATCGGTAAATTCATTGGTGGTGACGATCAGCGTCTTCTTGCCCTGATTTTCATAGCTCGAGTTGTACGTCCACAGATTGCCTTTGATCTCGACCGCCCCGCTGGTCGGCTTCGCCCCCGGATCGGACAGGGTAGTGTAGCTATATGTTCCGGCCTTCGCGTCGTAGGAGTACACCGTAAACTGCTGATGTTCGGCGCCGCCGAGGTTGACCAGTTGATCACACACTAAGAAAGTGCCCATCGGCGACCAGCGGCACTCGAGCGTCGTGCTCGTCTTTCCTCCGTTGGTAAATGCGCCTTCGGTCTTCCACTTGCCCAGGAATGCTCCGAGATTTTTCGTAGGATCATCCTTCTGCATGGCAGTCACGCTCATGGCCATAGCAATCACAGCGGCAAACCCAATCAAAATCTTCATGCATTTCATCCCAGTTCCTCCCCTCGTGGAATTCGCCAACATCTTACCTGTTCAAGCCAGCCTGCAGTAACAGGGTGGAGCAGGCATTTATGCCTGCGGCCAAGAGGACAACGGTTTTCGGCTTTAGCCGCTGAGGAAAGCCTCACAGAAATCGGACGAACTAGCGCCGGATCGTCTGCGAATAAAGAGTCGTCCGCGGGTTGAATCCCAGACGCCGATAGATTGCCACCGCACGCTCGTTGTCAGTGCGCACGGTCAAAAAGGGCCGCTCTCCTTTTGTCTGTATGCGATGCATTAACGCCAGCACGATCGCCGTGCCATAGCCCCGACCTTCATATTCCGGCTGCGTGGCCACGGTCGTGATCTCGCGATAACCGGCAATATGCAGTCGCATGCCGCCTATCGCCACCAGCTTCCCTTCGCTGCGAATGCCCAGAAAAGTCCCCAGCTTCTGGATCTTGGGACATAGCGTCCGGTTCGCCCTCGTTGCCGCATAGACTACGCTCATCTCCGGCACATCGGCCGGCGTAAGTTCGATGATCTGGTGCTGCTCCGCCGCGCGACGTGCCGTTTCATCCGCAAGAGCCGCGTCTTCTTTCACCATCTGGTGCAACTCCACGGCGCGCACCACATTCCAGCCCCCCGGCAGCGTCGGAGGAGTGGAAAAGTAGAGCGTTACCGGATCACGCTGAATGAGCTGCGCCAGCGAATCAAACGCCATCGCCGTGTTCGCTGCCAGCGCGCCCAGCAGGGTCATATCCGGCGGATACCTTCGCGCCAGCGCGGAGCTGTGCGCCAGCTGTGCCTGCTTGGTCGTAAGCGCTGTCCACGTAGGGTTATCAAGCGGATGCATGCGCTAAGAGTTTACTGCAACGCAGGCCTTCGACTTAAGAGGTCTCTCTCAATCGGCTTGCTCACGAATGCGATGCTTTCTAAGATCTATTAGCACTTTAACGAATCAGTCTGCACTCATCGCGGTGCAATGCTTTCCGCTCCGTTCGTCATCACGGCTCCGGTCCCTGCAGCGCGCATCGTCTCCGGCCACAGCCGCTGCCGTGCTTCCATCAGCAGCGCCCAATCGCGTTCGAAGTAAGGCAGCAGCTCGCGATTCTTGACCGATCGATGCAGCATCTCATCCACGCGTGCCAGCATGATCAGATATGCCAGCTCCGGATCGGAGCCCGGTGCCGTAATGTTGCTGGCCGCGACCCCGACGCGGCGCACTACCCCATCCCCGGTGATCTCCAGCCATGCTGTCCCGTTTGCATCGAGAATGGTCTGCCCGCGCCCGCCCAACTCCTTCACCAGCTTGTGCAGGGCATTTTCGCTGGCAATCAGTTTCTTGTTCACGGCCTCACCCGTCAGCTCCCGCATGGCCTTACGGTAAGACTTCCACTGCGCATTGGTTCCCAGAAATTTGTCTCGCGGACGCTCCTGCCTGGGCGCGATGACCAGATCCACAGAGTCCGCCAGCACAACCGGCTGGAGATGCGCCGGCTGCATTTTCTCCTCCTCCAGCTCCGCCTGATACGACGGAAAGACATTGTCAGCCCCGGGATGGCGCCGCAATTCGTGCTCGGGATTGAAGCGCCCGGTCAAAGCGTAACTGCCGACAAACACCCCCAGCTCATGCGGACGTAGAAGCATCGGCAACAGGAATTTCTTGGATCTGAAGAACACCTCAGTGCCTTTGCGCGCGTCACCGCTTTTCTTGTACGTGCCGGGAACCTGCGCGAATCGAAAGACACCAAGCTCGAGCTCGGGATGCCGGCGCGCATAGTGGGTAAGAGACTTGGAGATGGCCTTGGGGCTGGTCATGCCAAAATCATTGATATGATCGGGCCGGGCCGAGCCGGGGAAGTAGAAATTGAGCACCTCCGCCGCGAAGTCGGCGCAGTTGTTGGTCACGCCGTTGTAGTGGTTCACGTTCGGTCGGGCGTTCCAATGGATCATGAATGCCACGTCCTGTTGCAGAGTGGTCTTCACCTGGAAAATGTAAGCGTTCCTGATGAACGTGGCGGCAAACAAATAACGCCAGTTGCCATGCTGGTTGGCGCTGCAAGGCGCGGTCTGGCAAACGCCGGCCAGGTAGCTCTTGCGGGCATGGTCCTGGAGAAGGCCGTACAGCGCCGGCCAGGCAAGCAACGGACGGTCGCGTTCATCTTCAACGCCATAGAGGAACAGTGAAAGAGGCACTGCGTTCCATTCAAATCCTGGTCCTCCTCAAGCCCCTTATACACGCTGATGACCGAGCCGGACTCGCCCGCGGCACAAAGGCGCAGCTTTACCGGCGTCTCCGGACACAACCGGGATAGATAGATGGCAGAGTGGCCTAAGTTGACCCATTGCCAAAGACCTTCTGCCGGCGTCTCGCTCAGCAGCAAGCCGACATCCGCGTGAAGAGATTGACTGCAGAAAAACCAAACCAGGACCACAACGGCAGAAACTCGTAACCGGCCGCAAAGACGCCACGCCTTCGTTTGCATCGAAAGATTCACCCGGGCACACTTACGAATCGCGCAGTTGTCAGTGGTCCACTGAGCTACTTAGATGCAAAATAACGCAGTAATTCTGGATGTTTTGCGATGCAAAAAATTCCGCCGGGAAGAATTTACCTGTCTTTTTCCTGCGGCTCAACTAGCTGCCGCCTGCCTTAAACATTCTTGGTCTTGAGGAACGTTCCCTTTTCCAGCTCAGTAAAAGCCTGCTTCAGCTGCTCCTGGGTATTCATCACGATGGGGCCGTACCAAGCCACCGGTTCCTCGAGCGGCTTGCCCGAGCACAGCAGGAAACGAATACCGTTTTCGCCGCCCTGCACAACCACCTCATCGCCGCGATCAAACAGGATCAGCGAGCGGTTCTCCGCCTCCGACGGCGGAGCCGTATCCAGCCAGCCGACAGGTTCAGTCGGTACAGCCAGCGGCTCTGAGGCATTGCAGAACTTCCCCGACCCGCCAAACACGTAGGCAAAAGCATGCCGCGTGACCTCAACCGGTAAGCTCTTTTTTCGGCCGGGCGCTACCGAGACATCGATGTAAATAGGATCGGCTGCAATGCCGTCCACCGGGCCCTTCTTGCCCCAGAAACTTCCGCACACCAGCCGCACGTGTGTACCGTCATCGTCGGTGATTGCCGGTATCTCTGCGGCCTTCACCTCCTGATAGCGCGGCGGGGTCATCTTAAGGTCGGCAGGAAGATTGGCCCACAACTGGAAGCCATGCATGCGTCCGGTGTTGTCGCCTTTGGGCATCTCCTGATGGATAATGCCGCTGCCGGCCGTCATCCACTGTACGTCGCCGGCGGCGATGGCGCCTTTGTTGCCCATGCTGTCCCCGTGCTCCACCGTGCCTGCCAGAACATATGTAATGGTCTCAATGCCTCGATGCGGGTGCCAGGGAAATCCGGCCAGATAATCTTCCGGAACTTCATTGCGGAAATCGTCCAGCAACAGAAACGGATCAAAATCACCCGTGTTGCCGAAGCCGAACGCCCTTCTCAGATGAACCCCGGCGCCTTCCAGCGTGGGTTTGGACTTGATCACCTTCTTTACCGGACGAATCGACATGATGGCCCCTCCAAAAGAAAATGGTACACCCGCATCAGGCGTCGAATCAGAACCGCTGGGTGCAGGAGTTTGCACAAACCGGGCAACGAGAGTTACGCTAGTACTCGTCCGAAAGTGCTCGAGGCCTATTTTGGGCCTGTAGTTTCACAATGAAACATATTCAGTCCAAAAAACTAAGTTTCTTTTAAGTTGACTATCTTTGTCCGTCGTTATATTTTATCGGCTTTAACTCCTGTGGTGCTTCAGAATCTGTTACTTTTGTCTGCAAGGTTAAAACTTCTATGCTTGCCATTGTAAGTCTTTGGGCGAAAAGCATTTTCTTAGCTACTTCTACTATCTCTGTACACCTTGTTGATAGCGAGAGTCTATCAACGAGGATAGGGTCTCAAAGATCACGCAGTCAGAACGCTTGACGAGGAGATAGACCTATGAAGATACGCTTTCATTGGGTACGGCTTCTATCACCAGTCGTGATATTTGCATGGTTAGCTTGCGGACTGAGTTCTGGTTTGCAACTAACGCTAAGAGTAGTAGACCAGCAACAAGCCAGCGACGCCAAAGAGTTTCAAACTGCAGCCAATCGCTGGATGAAAACTCCTGTCGAGGCAGTCAGTAGTCAAACTGATTCTATATCTTCCGGAGACAGGCAGGCGCGTGACGCTTACTGGGACAAGCGGATTGGCGCCTCTATGCCTTTGTCCGACCCGACTGCCAGGCTCCAGCAGCAGCCGATGGCTGATCCCGACCCTTGGGCGCCAGAGCTCGGCGATTTGGGCCAAGGCGTTCTTGTTCTCGGCAAATTTGAATCCTATCGGACTGTCTTATCCAAAAGCAGGCGCTCGCTCTACACAGAGATTCAATTTCGCGTACAACACGTTTTCGGCCATCCCAATGCGCCTGCTCAAGCAGGAGAGCTAATAGATATTGATCGGGCGGGAGGCACCATCATCGCGCCGTGGGGCGGCACTCTGTCAGTTGGACTCCGCCCGGAGCAAATGGGCCTTCAGCCAGGGCATGCGTATCTTATTCGCCTCGGGTATGACCCCTCTGGAAATTGCTACCTTGCCGCCAGTATTACAACTATTCAATTATGGGACTTGACTGATGGCATTGTGAAGCCGGGAAATTCCCTACAAAAGTATCGAGCCGAGAGTGGAAGATCTGAGATTAATGGTTTAAGCATAGATGCCCTGATCCGTCTCCTGGACAAGAAATTCGAAGACTACTATACCGGAAAGAAATAGATAAGGATGACCAAAGCAAGATCTGTCATCGTAGTTCCTGCCATTGTATCGTTTTACCTAGTTTGCGCTGTAGTGGTTGCAACTGCACAAACCTGTCCGCCGGTAGCCCAACTTAATGGACTCAATGGTCAACCAAATGCCGGGTTGCTCAACGGCGCCCACGTCACAATCGATGTCGTCGGGTCTACGTTGCAGGCTGGCGATACAATGGTCCAGAATGCGGCGAACGATTGGGCAGCCACTATTCAAGGCGCTACATTCACCTTCACCGTTCAGAATGTAGACTCCGTGCCTAGCGGCAATGCGAGTGCGAGCAATCCCGTTATCATCTTTCAAATTGGACCCGCCAGTGACTTTGCTGAAGGTGGTAAATGCGTCGGTGGTTTGATGTGCACGCAGACCTCCTCAACCGATGCCGACGGCCACGTCGTTATCACGCAAGTCGAGTTGAACCCTGCAAACACCACATCGAATTTGTTCTTTCAGGAAGGTTTTGATCATGAGCTTGGGCACGGCGCTTTCGGGCTTGACGATTGCGACGGTTGTACTAATACCCAAACAATAATGGCCAGCCCTGAAACTGATCCTACGGATAAGGGGCCAACTGCCTGCGACCAGCAATATGTAAACAGGAACAGTAAAGGAGCATACGGTACGCCAAGTGGGGGCGGCGGCGGAACAGGTGGCGGAGCAGGCGGCGGAACTGGGTTTTGTCCAAAGGGACGTCCGCCCACTCAGGATGGCGGTTGCAATCCATCGCCTATTGTCATTGACGTTGAAGGCGAGGGCTTCCATCTAACATCCACCGATAATGGTGTTCAGTTCGACATCGCGGGGAATGGTACTCCACTCCAGATGGCCTGGACCGACTCCCACTATCACAACGCCTTCCTGGCTCTTCCTGGACCTGATGGCCTGGTCCATAACGGCAAGCAACTGTTTGGCAATTTCACGCCTCAGCCCTCATCCAACAACCCCAATGGGTTTATCGCGCTCGCACAGTATGACAAGCTGGAGAATGGAGGCAATGGGAACGGCGTGATTGACGAAAGCGATACAGTGTTCTCACAATTGCGGTTGTGGATCGATGAAAACCATGACGGTATTTGTCAGCCCAGTGAACTCCACACATTATCTGAGTTTGGCATCCATTCCCTCGCCCTGGACTATGTCGCATCGCACAGAATTGACGAGTTTGGTAATGAATTCCGATACAGGGCGAAAGTAAACTCCAATGGGCCTGCGGATTTCAGTGACGAACGGCAACACGATGGAGAAGTGGGGCGTTGGGCCTATGATGTCTTCTTTGCTATCAAGTGAAGCAGGCTAGTTTACGTGGCGGAATGCCTCTGATTTCCCGCCATTCTTGTTTTCCGGATGAACGCAAAAGACTCCAGCCCTGGAGGTGTCCTTCACCCCAACGCCCGCTCCAGAATCGCCGCTACATGGATTTGCGTGGTATCCAAAAATGGTATTCCCACGGGCGAGCTATCGGTCAGGAGCAGGGGCAGCTCCGTTCCACCCAGAATCAGCGCCTCAATCCCATCTCGCTCTTTCATGCGCTTGGCGATCGCCAGCAAGCTCTCCCGGGTTTCCGGAAGGAACTTCGCGGCGGCCAGCTCATTGATGTATTTGTCGTGGACAAAATCCAGCTCTTCCCCTTGCGGGACCACAATCGCCAGCCCCTCGCGACTGAACGCTTCGGGATAAAACCTGCCCTGCATGGTAAAGCGGGTGCCAAACAATCCCAGCCGCTTGACTCCCAGCGCCCTGGCCTTCGCGACCGTGGCTTCAACAATGCTCACCAGCGGGATCGGCGACCGCCGCGCAACCCCGTCAAAGACGATGTGCGGCGTGTTCGACGCCAACGCTCCTACCTCGACTCCCGCCTTAGCCAGCCTCCCAACCTCATGGGCCAGATATTCCGTCATCTCCTCCAATTGACCGGCCCCCACCAGCCCCAACATCTTATTTAGATCAATGCTGTTAATAATGATCGCCGGCTGGCCGTCGTCGGGCCGGAGCTCCCGGTATCCGGCAAGCAGCCGTCGGTAATAGTCGATGGTTGATTCCGGCGCAATTCCGCCTACAAGCCCGATCTTCTTCATCCTGCCATCCCTCCTCTAATTCCCTGAAAATACGAGGTAAATTTCTCATCAACTGCATCATCTATAGATAACCTCTCTTGCCGCGGGGATTCGAAGCGTGCATCCTAATAAAGAACGATTTTTCTATGAAGCGTTCTTCTAAAACCACGCTTCTGGCGACCCTGCTTATCTTCGGTCTTGGCTGCCACTTTGCTGCTGCCGCCGAGCTCAAGCAGAAGACCACTTCTGCCTTCGATCGCTACGTCGCGGCCACCGAAGCCCGCTTTGCCGGCGAGCTCCGTCCCGGCGGGAATTTCCTTTATATAGACGCACTCAACCCCGAGCAGCGGAGCGCGGCCTATAGCCAGCTCAAGCAGGGCGAAGTCCTGGTAGAAAAACTGGAAACCAAAGCTCCCGGCGTTAGCACTGACATCCCCGATGGCATGGTCCATCACTGGGTCGGTCTCATCTTTATTCCTGGCGTCACCCTGGCCCAGACCCTGCCGGTGGTCAAGGACTACGATCGCCGCGCCGAGCTCTACAAGCCCGACGTGATCGCCTCGCGCACCACCTCGCACCACGGCGATGACTTCACCATGTTCCTTCGCCTGCACCAGAAGAAATTCACTACCGTCGTCTTCAACACCGACTATGCCGTGCACTGGGGCAAGGTTTCGCCCAACCAGGTCTTTTCCAACTCCATCAGCACGCGCATCGCCGAGGTCAAAGACCCAGAGAAGCCCGACGGCGAAGAACTTCCCGTCGGCACAGGCCACGGCTATCTCTGGCGATTGAATACCTACTGGCGCTTCGAAGAAAAAGACGGTGGCGTTTACTTGCAGTGTGAAGCGCTCTCTCTCACCCGCGACATGCCGACCGGCCTGGGCTGGCTGCTCAAACCTTTAGTCACCGCCATTCCGAAGGCGTCACTCAATCGCGCTCTGGGGCAGACGCGTAAGGTAGTGCAGGAAGAAAGTAAGACCTGTTGCAAAGCGGCGCAGGCCGGGCGTTAAGCCTTTATTAAGGCGAATCTCAGCCAGCACGGTTACAGAACGCCTATAATTTGCCGATGATCCGGTGGCTGTTTTTCTTCATGCTGATGTCGGCGCGCATGGCTTCAGCGGCCGATCTCAAAGCAGAACTTCACCAACATTTTCAACAAGCCTGCCAGGCCGGCCACTTCATGGGAGCTGTCTCCATCAGCGTGAACGGCGAAGCCCGGTTCACAGACGCATGCGGATGGGCCGATGTGGAGTGGAACATTGAAAACACCATCGATACCCGTTTCCGCACCGGATCGATTGCCAAAGGCTTTACTGCTGCCGGCATCCTGCTGCTGCATGAACAGGGAAAGTTGACGCTCTCTGATCCGGTAGGAAAATATCTGCCCGAACTGCCTGAGTCATGGCGTTCCGCGACCATCCACCAACTGCTTACTCACACCTCTGGCCTGCCGATGCCCGACTACAAGGGGATGGCTTGGGAAAAATACTCAGCTTCGGGCGTAACCCCGCAAGACTGGCTCGATCTGGTACGCGACAAGCCGCTCATGTATCCGCACGGCACAAAGTTCACCTACAACAACACCGGTTACTTTGTTTTGGGCATGGTGATTGAAAAGCTTTCCGGCATGAAATATGAAGATTTCATTCAACAGCGAATCTTCGATCAACTGGGAATGAAAGACTCCGGATTTGACGATGTAGAGAAAATCGTCCCTCGCCGCGCTCGCGGCTATGCTCTAGCCGGCGTTCAACTGCAGAATGCCAAACTGATCAACCCCAGATCAGCCTGGGCGGCGGGCGGCTTCTATACCACGGTGCACGACTTCACCCTATGGTCTGAAGCTCTGGCGCACGGCACGTTGTTAAATCCCGACTCAACCCAGCGAATGTTTGCTATCTATCCGGAAACCGCGGCCTACGGCATGCATTACGGCTATGGAATCGTCCTGGGCGAACGTTTTGGCCGCAAGCTCGAATATCACGGCGGCGGCATTGTTGGTTTTAACTCCGTTCTTCAACGCTATCCAGAAGCAGGTCTGGTCATAGTGGTGCTTTCCAATATGGACACGGACACCTCTCCGGCGCCGGTGAAGAGCTGGGATCTGGGCGATGACCTCGCCAGAATCTGGTTTGCCGCACAAACCCAACAACTAGCCTGTCCCCTGCGGGGTGGAGCAGGCCTTTTGGAGTTGTCTCTCGCTAAACCTCTTTTCCACGGGGTGGAGCAGGCCTGTAGGGGTCCCCAACAAGCCCGATTTTGGCTTGTTGGAGCGGAGGCCTGCGTTCACGACCAGTATGGTTACCGGGTTTAGCCGCTGAGGTAAATCCTGTTCCGGTTATTATTACCCCATGCCTCAACCAAGAGTTATCCTTCCTGCGATCCTCTCTCTCTGCAGCCTCTTCGCTTTCGCACAAGATAACGCCCGCTCGCCTCAGCACGTCCGCGATCTCGTCCGCGAATACCGCCAGATGAATGAAGCGCAGATCGTCCGCGACTACGCCAGGCTGCTGGCGCTGCCCAATGTCGCCAGTGATACGCCGAACATCCGCACCAATGCGTCATTCATCATGGACCTGCTGGAGCAGCGCGGCTTCAGCGCGCTGGCGCTCAACATTGCCGGCGCACCGCCCGCGGTCTATGGCGAGCTCAAGACGCCCGGCGCCACGCACACGTTGCTCTGGTATGCCCATTATGACGGCCAGCCCGTTGACAAATCCCAGTGGGCCGCCGATCCTTGGCAGCCCGTGCTGCGCGAAGGGCCGGTCGACGGAAAAACCATCGCGCTCGACTCTCTCAAGCCTCCGCTCAATCCCGAATGGCGCATCTACGCTCGCGCCGCCAGCGACGATAAAGCTCCCATCCAGGCGCTGCTCACCGCTATTGACGCGCTCAAGGCCGCCAACGTGCCGCTGAGCGTGAACCTCAAAGTGTTTTTTGAAGGCGAGGAAGAGGCCGGCTCGCCGCACTTGGAAAAAATCTTTCGCGAGAACGCCGACCTCCTGAAGGGCGATCTATGGTTGCTGAGCGACGGCCCGGTCCACCAGACGCGCCGTATGCAGCTTTACTTTGGCGCACGCGGCGTCACCGATCTCGAACTCACCGTCTATGGGCCGGCGCGTGTCCTGCATGACGGACACTATGGCAACTGGGCGCCCAATCCCGCTGCCGTGCTTGTTGATTTGCTGGCCCACATGCGCGATGCCGGCTCGCACATCTTGATTCCCGGTTTTTACGATGATGTACGCGCTCTCACCGCCGCCGAGCGTGATGCCATCGCACAAAGCCCGCCCGTCGACGCGCAACTCAAACAGGAGCTGGGCCTCGCATGGACCGAGAGCAGTAGCGCGGCGTTACCGCTGGCGATCACGCAGCCCTCGCTCAATATTCGCGGTATCGAAGCCGGCCATGTTGGCGATAAGGCCCAGAACGCTATTTCCACCACGGCCAAAGCCTCCATCGATTTCCGCCTCGTTCCCAACCAGACGCCCGAACACGTGCATGAGCTGGTGGAAAAATTCATTGCTCAACAAGGCTTCTATATCGTCCATCAGCCGCCGGACATCGAAACCCGCCGCCAGCACGCCAAGGTCATCCAGGTGAACTGGGGCGCAGGGTACAAAGCCGCTCGAACTTCGCTCGACGATCCCGCCGTACTGCCCGTCGTCCGCTCCATTGAACAGACGCTCGGTACACCGGTCATCAAAATGCCGCTGCTCGGCGGCAGCGTGCCCATGTATCTATTCACCGATCTGCTCAAAACCCCGGTGGTCGGCGTGCCCATCGTCAATCACGACAACAATCAGCATGGCGCCAATGAAAACCTGCGACTGCAGAATTTGTGGGACGGTATTGAGGTCTTCGCCGGAATCCTGGCCGGAGCGGAGAAGAATTGGAAGTAACGTTTCCGCGGCCTCGCAACCGGGATGCGCATTCACGCATGTTTATCGTGGCCCTTTGAACTCCGGGTTCAGATACGCCATACAATTCCCGATCGGGTGTTCGATCGTAATCGACACCGTGTTGACCTTCTGCGGATCCACAAGAATAGGCCCGCCACAGCGCTGCGTTCCTCCTTCCAGATCGATCACCGCAGTAACGTAGTAGCTACGCCTGGCAAAGACCTCAACCGTGGCTGCGCCGTCACTACCAGAACTTCCCGATGGCGACGAAGCGTTGTCAGGCGTTTCGCTGTCACGCGCAACGACCATAGCGTTCTTCACCGGCAGGCCCACCGCATCTCTCACGGCAACGTGAAGCGTCGCTCGCTCCGGCAGTGGAGGCACAGTGAAGTCGATGTCTGTAACTTCGGCGGTCTCGCCCACAGTCACTCGCGGAGCCTTTTTCGGATCGTTGCCGCCGCCGTAGAACTGGCGCGGGTATGGATGCGCGCCATCAACGCCGAAAGGATCAAGAGAAACCAGGTAGCTCCCCGGAAGCATGCCGGCAAAGTGGTAGCGGCCGCTCTCATCTGTGTACTCAAAGGAATCAAAAGAAACGTAATCTCCCCGGATGGTGAAGTTCGGACTGTCAGTTTGCGCCAAGGCCACCATCACGCCTTTCACCGCTTTCCCGCTGGAATCAAGCACGCGTCCCGTAATCTGGTTGTCATTCGAGAGGTAGAATGACGCGTCTGCGCAGCCTTGTTCGTGCACCTTCACCTGGTCTGGCCCATAGGCTCCAATGAGCCCTTTCGGCGTCGTGATCTGAACGCCGTAACTTCCCGCCGCCAGGCGATCAAAGGAGTAGGCGCCGCCTGCGTCGGTGGTGGTAGCGCTCTCATGTCCGGACGAGTCCTTGAGTAAAACGGCGACGCCGGCCACAGGCGCGTTGGTGTACTGCTTGTCTTGGTTGACCGTGTGCCGCGTCACTGTGCCGGAAATGCTGGCGTCCAGAGGCCGGGTTGACAGCGATTCCAGCCAGGCCAGCGCTTTTTCCGCCTGCTCCACCGGCTGCGTTGGGCGGCAGATTCCCGTATGGATCGTCCCGTTATAGAGGTTGCCAAAAACCACGTAACTGCGGCCTGCCTCAAATCGATAGCCGCAATCCCCGCCGCCTACTCCGGTCTGCACGGCAGTCTCGGCTCCAACATTGCCACGATACGTCTTGCTCACCTTGAAGCGCACTACGTGCTGCTGTACCTGGATGGTTGAGTTCCCTGCTTCCATGGGCATGGTGATGGTCTCGATGGTCTGTACTTCACCCACGAAAACAACATCATCATTCCAGAATGTCTGGCAGAGAGGCGCTCCGTAATGCGCGCAGGAACAGGCCAGCGCCCGCACAGGGCCGCCGGCAAGGATCGCTACAAGAACCAGGAAGGGCCTGAGCTTCATAGCACACCCCGCGAAACTGAGTTTCTACCCGTCTTCAGAACGCTTTTTTCCATCCAGCTTGCAAGATAGATCAACGGATAAAAGGCCTGTCTGCAAACAGTTGGGACGACTGGCACCCAGGCCAGCTACCCTGATATCATTGTTCGAACCCCAGAATAACCACCTGCTATACCTCTATCGCCCGGCTAGAATGCGAGACACAAGCGAGTGGCTGCTGGCTAACCCTTTGAATACATTTGCGTCTCTTTATGTTGCGTTTAGGCCGTGTCTTTCCGGCCACAATCGCCACCCCCACACCGATTTCGATCTTTTTTCATGGAGGCACCTTTGAAAAGTAAGTTAATGCAAAAAATTGCCGGCCTGGCCCTGGCAGTAGTATCCGTCGGCTCTTTTGCCGGAGCCGCGCAGGACAAAGCGGCATCAAAGCCTGAAGCAGCTGCCAAGCCTAAAGCCGCGGCTGCCGCGAACGCCGTCAACATTCCCATCCCCGATATCAAGTACACCAAGTTTGTCCTGAAAAACGGGCTGACGGTCCTGGTCCATGAAGACCATAAGGCGCCCATCATCGCGGTGAATACGTGGTACCACGTTGGCTCAAAGAATGAGAAGGTGGGAAAAACGGGTTTCGCTCACCTCTTTGAGCATCTGATGTTCAGCGGCAGCGAGAATTTCAACCACACCTACCTGCAGGCAATGGAGTCGATCGGCGCCACCAATCTGAACGGCACCACCAATAACGATCGCACCAACTACTTTGAAAATGTCGCGCCTTCCATGCTTGATTACACGCTCTTTGCTGAGAGCGACCGCATGGGCCATCTGCTTCCGGTGCTCGACCAGAAGAAGCTCGACCTGCAGCGCGGTGTTGTGCAGAACGAAAAGCGCCAGGGTGAGAACCAGCCCTATGGCGTAACCGAAGAATTGATCGTCAAGAACACTTATCCGGTGGGCCATCCTTATTCATGGACCGTGATCGGTGAGATGTCAGACCTTGACGCCGCCTCAATGACCGACGTGCAGGATTGGTTCAAGACCTATTACGGTCCCAACAACACCACGGTGGTCATCGCCGGCGACATCACTCCGGAAGAAGCTCGGCAAAAAATGGAAAAATACTACGGCGAGATTCCTCCGGGTCCGCCCATCGCCAAGCAGGAGGCCTGGGTGGCCAAGCGCACCGGCGTACACAGAGGCTGGGTGCAGGACCGCGTCCCGCAAGCCCGTCTTTATCGCATATGGAATGTGCCTCAATTTGGATCACCCGAAGAAGCGCAGCTTGACCTGGTAGCGCAGATTCTGGGCGGCGGAAAAACTTCACGCCTCTACAAGCGCCTGGTCTACAAAGACCAGGTTGCCACCAGCGCTACCGCCGGTGATGACAATAACGAAATTGGTGGGCAATTTGATTTCACCATCACCGCCAAGCCTGACCAGGACCCGGAGAAGTCGGCAGCGAACTTTAAGAAAGCCGAAAAAGATGCCGAAGAGGAACTGCAGAACTTCCTCAAGAATGGCCCGACAGAAGCAGAGCTGCAGCTGGCTAAAACAACGATCTTCGGAAATTATGCGCGTATCGTCGAGCGCATCGGCGGCTTTGGCGGCAAGAGTGATGTGCTGGCCCGCTGTCAGACCTTTACCGGCAATCCCGAGTGCTACAAGGTTTACCTCCAGCACATCCAGGCTGCTACAGTCGCATCCGTCAGGAAGGCTGCCAATGACTGGATCAGCGACGGCGAATATGACCTGGAAGTTCAGCCTTATCCGTCTGAGCTGAAAGCTGAAGGCAAGCTGGATCGCTCCAAAGAGCCGGCGACTGGCTCTGCCGCATCGCTCAAGCTGCCCCCGATGCAAAAGGCCACGCTCTCCAACGGCCTGAAAGTTGTGCTGGCCGAGCGTCATACCGCGCCGATCGTGAACTTCACTTTGATGGTCGATAGCGGATACGCCGCCGACCCGGCCAACGCTCCCGGCACTGCCAGCTTTGCCCAGCGCATGCTGGAAGAAGGTACGCCGACGCGCGATTCGCTGAAGATCGGCGAAGAGTTTGAAGCCTTGAGCGCGAACTTTGGCGCCGGCGCCAACCTCGACTGGGCCACTGTCAACCTCAACACACTCAAGCAAACCATGGACAAGTCGCTCGACATCTACGCCGACTTGATCCTTCATCCTGCCTATCCGCAAAAAGAGTTTGCCCGCTTGCAGTCGGACCGTATCGCGGCCATCAAGCGCGAAAAAGTGCAGCCCCAGACCATGGGCTTGCGCGTGATTCCGCAGCTGCTCTATGGCAAAGGTCATCCCTACGCTGTTCCCTTTACCGGCACGGGCAATGAGGCCAGTATCGGCAAGATGACCCGCGAAGACCTGCTCAAGTGGCACAACACCTGGTTCAAGCCCAACAACGCAACCCTGTTGGTCGTGGGCGACACCACACTCGCCGAAATCACTCCCAAGCTGGAAAAGATCTTTGCCAGTTGGAAGTCCGGCGATGTGCCGAAGAAGAACGTCGCTCCGGTGCAGATGACGCAGAAGCCCGAGGTCTACCTGATCGACCGCCCTGGCTCCGGCCAGAGCATCATCTTCGGCGGACTGCTGGCGCCTCCGCGCAACGATCCTGACGCCATCCCGATTCAGCTCGTCAACCAAGTCTTCGGCGGCACCTTCAGCTCGCGCATCAATATGAACCTGCGCGAAGACAAGCATTACTCCTATGGCTCGTTTGCCGCCATGCCTGCAGCGCGCGGCCAGCGGCCCTACTTCAGCGTTGCTCCGGTGCAGACCGATAAGACCAAGGAATCATTGGTTGAGTTGGTGAAGGAGTACAACGACATCACCGGCGGCAAGCCGATTACCGGTCCGGAACTGAAGCACGAGCAGAGCAACGCCACGCTCGCCCTGCCCGGACAGTTTGAAACCGTGCAGCAGCTGGCCGGCGCTTACAGCCAGATCCTGCAGTACGGTCTGCCGGAAGACTACTTCAACACCTTTACACAGAAAGCGACTTCGGTCACGCCTGACTCGGCCAATGCCATCGCCAAAAAACTCATCCAGCCGCAACACGTCGTCTGGGTCGTGGTGGGCGACATGAGCAAAGTCGAGCACGGCATTGAAGAGCTGAACCTGGGCGAGATCCACAAGATCGACGCCGATGGCAATGCCCTCCAATAAACCTTAACCAGCGATAGCGGGGCAGTTTGAAAAAACTGACCCGCTAGCAGTATCAGCGTCTAGCGTCTCGGCGAGCCGGGACGCGGGCCTTTAGGCAGACGTCATCGCGTAGCGATGAATGCATGCTTAAGGTTTCGACTCATTCGGCTTACGTTCATCAACTCTCAAAGCCCGCCTTCACCCGGCGGGCTTTCCTTCTTCCGCTGCTCCAGTTTTGTGCAGCACGAAAACCAGCTGCTATGGCCTTGACTGCTGGTTAATCCCGCAGCGCCGATTTCCGCCAACCATCCTTCCCGATTTCTCACCGCTTCATCTCTTCTAGTTGCAGACAGGCTCAATGACTGAATTGCTCTAATCCAAACGTTTCGTCCCGGCACGAAACCTGGTCGTCTCGGGGATGAAGAAGGAATGTCATGCCTCCGCGTAATCTTCTCTTGCTTGCTTCATTCTTGTTCTTGTCGCTTCCAGGCTCCGCCCAGCTCATCGAACTCGGGGGGTTTGGCAGCTTCGGCCATTTCGATCTGCCGCCCTTTGCCAACGATGCCGTCGGCGTTGGCGGCCGGCTCGATATCGGCCTGGGACACCACATCGCTCTCGAAGGCGAGGGCTCCTACGACTTTAAGCACCCAACCGTACAAATTGCCGCTAGCGGCCTCGGATTCAATGTCACCCAGTTTCGCCTTGGCGTCGTTCACGCCAATGGCGGGTTCAAGCTGCAGACCAAAGGAGGAAGCTACTTCATCTTCCTGAAAGGCGGCGTTCTGAATTTCTTTCCTGACGTTCGGACCACAACTCTGGTTGGAACCATTCAAACCCCTACACCCAGTACTGGAACCAGCTTCACTGAAGCTGTCTTCTATCCCGGCGCCGGTATCGGCTTCCACGCCGGAATCTTGGGCATACGCGTCGACGCCGGGGACGAGATCTACTGGGACGAAGGCACCCATCACAACTTGCGCATCACCTTCGGGCCGACCATCAGGTTCTGATTGCGGGACAGCAAGTTCTGATTTCTCCTCCGTGGTAGATTTTCCGATCACCGCGATCACCCGATCTCCCGATCTCCCGATTTTCTCTGCGCCTCCGTGTCCGGGGTCCCTGCCAAGCCCGATTTTGGCTTGGTGGGGTGGTTGTCTCCGTGGTTCAGATTTCTGTTTTCGCCGATGTTATAAATGAGTAAAGGAGAATGAATGTCTGCGTCTGTATCAACTTCCGGAACGGCACGTCAAACACCGCCCAAGCCCGATCCGGCGGAAACCATCATGCAATTGAGCCTTGGTTACATGGCTTCCATGTGCATTCAAGTGGCAGCGAAGCTGGGTATCGCCGACCTGTTGGCCAAGGGACCGAGGCCAGTGAACGAGTTAGCGCGGAGCACCGCGACGCACGAGGACCGGCTTTACCGAGTCCTGAGAGTGCTTGCCAGCGTGGGCGTGTTCACTGAAACGGAACCGCGCACCTTTGCTTTGACTCCGCCGGCGGAAACGCTGCGCACTGATGCGCCGAACTCCATCCTGCCCATGGTGACCTGGATGACCGATGCTTTCCACTTCCGGACCTTTGCCGGCATGATGCACTCGGTCAAAACCGGCGAGATCACCTTTAATCACGTCTATGGCAAGCCGATTTTTGAATATTTCCCCGAAGACCCGGAGGAGTCTGCGGTGTTCAACGCAGCCATGACGTGCATGAGCGAGGCCGTTACGCCGGCGGTGCTTGAGGCCTATGACTTTGCCGGAATCAACACGTTGATGGACGTTGCCGGCGGACACGGCGCCCTGCTGCGCGCCATTCTGAAAAAGCATCCGGAAATGCGCGGCATATTGATCGACCTCGACCACGTGATCGCGGGAGCAAAGAAGGTGCCGGAGAACAAGGCGCTCGCCGCACGTTGCGAATTTCTTACCGCCGACTTCTTTGCCGAGGTACCCGCACACGCCGACGCCATCATCATGAAGCACATCATTCATGACTGGGAAGATGACAAGGCAACCCTCATCCTGAAAAACTGCCACAGGGCTTTGGCGGGAAAGCGCAACGCCAGACTGCTGCTGGTTGAATCTGTCCTTCCGCCGGGCAATGAGCCCCATTTCGGAAAATTTATTGACCTGGAGATGTTCGTCTATCCGGGAGGGCGGGAGCGCACAGAAGCCGAGTTCCGGAAACTCTTTGCCGCAGCCGGCTGGCGCTTGAACAGGGTCATTCCGACAAAAGCACCGCTCTGGCTGGTGGAGGGAGTTCCGGCTTAGCCGCGGAGATGTACAATCGGCAACCATGAAACCCGCCCGTGAATCCGACGTCTCCACGCTCGATGCGATTCTGCATGCGTCCTATGAGGTCCTCTCCGGCCCGGCACGGCAGGCTCGCGACTGGGACCGCTACCGCACGCTGTTCGTTGAAGGTGCGCGGCTGATGCCAGTCGTGGCCGTGCCCGGCGGGAAGCCGAATGTGCGCCAGCTTACAGTAGAGGATTACATCCAGCGTGTGGAGCCGATCTTTGCCGTGGAAAACTTCTGGGAGCGCGAAACCAGCCGGCAGACCGAGATCACCGGGCGTGTGGCGCACGTGCTCAGCATGTATGAATCACTGCGCGATCCAAATGGAGCGCCTTTCGAGCATGGCGCCAACAGCATGCAACTCTTTTATGACGACACGCGCTGGTGGATCGTGAGCGTAATGTGGAACACGTCGCGCAGCAGCTAGCTATTGGCTATTGGCTTTCGATCACCAACACTCGTGTGGCACAGCCCGGGTTCCCGGAAATCCCCGGTTTTTGGCTTCTCCGGGGAGGAGGCGCCCTCGCCTGTGCTCGGCCTCCCCTTGGTTCGTATCAGGGCCCGGGCTTTACCCGGGCCGCTAGGTCGCTAAGAGATTCGGGCTTCAGCCCCTGGCGCACAAGCGTCTGCTCTAGCTAAGAACACCGCTCCGCATTGACGCTCCTTCCATCCCCCACGTAACATTCTCTTTCTTACCTGAAGAAAGAGGAGCCACTCACCATGATGGGATTTTTGCGGGGTTCGGGCGGCATGCGCCGTTGGCCGCTGGCGTTGGCGACAATTGCGGCAATGGCCCTTACCGCAGCGGCCTATACCGGCGCTCCGGCTGATGACATTCCATCCAACAGCCTGATTCAGCCGCAGGAGCTGGCCCAGGCGCTGAAGTCGGGGCAAAAGCCGGTGGTCCTCTATACAGGCCCGCAGGCGTTCTATGCCCAGGCTCACATTCCGGGCGCGGAAAATATCGGCCCTGTGAGCAAGCCCCAAGGCATGGACAAGCTGCGCGCCCGCGCCGCGACTCTACCCAAAGACGCGCCTGTGGTGATCTATTGCGGCTGCTGCCCATGGGACCATTGCCCCAACATCCGCCCCGCGTTTGCTGAGTTGAAGAAGCTGGGTTTCAGCAAGGTGCGTGTCCTCTATCTGGCCACCAGCCTCGGCGCCGACTGGAAAGACAAAGGCTTCCCTGTCGCCAGCGGAGAATAGCCGCACAGTGGCCATTCATTTTCAAAAACTGCGGCAACCCGCTTCCCTGGTTCTGACCATGATCGTAGCGCTGTTGGCAACCTTTTTTGTGACTGACCATCGCTGGAGAATGCACTACAGTGGCACGCGCGCTGCGCCGGCTCTTCCTTCCGCTCCTGATCTTTCCTTCGCCGACGTCAACGGCATCGCCGTGCGCACCGCAGACTACAAAGGCAAGGTAGTACTGGTAAATTTCTGGGCCGCATGGTGTGTCCCCTGCGCCGACGAGATCCCCCAGTTCATCGCTTTGCAGAAAAAATATCAGGCACAGGGATTGCAGGTGGTCGGCATCTCGGTGGAAGATGATCCTGGCGAGCTGCGCGATTTCTGCCGCCTGCACCAGGTGAACTATCCCGTCGTTCCCAGCGATCTCCGCATTGCTGACGCTTTCGGCGGTGTGCTCGGCCTGCCGACAACCTTCGTCATCGGCCGCGACAGCCGCATCCACGGCAAACACGAAGGCGCAACCGACTTCGCTACGTTGGAGAAGGAAGTGGTCGCATTGCTGCACGCGCTGCAAAGCTGACGCTGCTTGGCGTCAACCGCTCGCGGTTCAGCGGGACCATGCAGATACAGGTGATGCTGGGCCAACAGCAATTTGAGCCGGTGACGCGCGAGAGTGGTCTACAATAGGCTCACTAAACTGCGGGAAACATAGTGGCGGTTACACGCAGAGAAAGGATTCGGTGAACGCTCTACAGAAAACGCTCGCCATTGTGGCGTTGCTGGTGCTCGTGTCCCAGACGGTGCGGCACGCCTACATTCTCTGGCTGGAGCCCAGAAACTCCGTTCTCGATAAGTACGAGCGTCCGCTCAAGGATGAGATTTCCGCTGCCACCTCCCTCGATCAGCTTCTCAGCCGCTATGACCAGGCCCACGCAGCCGCCGACGCCGCCCGCAAACAAGCCGCAAAAAATGGAGAGTCGGATCCTGAATACAAACTGGCTCAGGTCGAGCCCTTCAAGAGCGAACGCGAGCTGCATGAGGCCATTACCCAATGGGAGGCCAGGTCAAAGGAGATTCATGCACTGAAGTTTTATTGGCTGGTGGGCATAGCGCTCTCTGCCTTCGGGATGTTGATCTACTTCCTGCGCCGCCGCTGGCTCGGCTTGACCTTGCTGATCGCCGGCTTCTCGGAAATCATTTATTGGACCAGTCCAACCTTCCTGGGCATCAGCACCCGCGAATTCGACCGCCTGCTGGGCTACAAGCTGGCTTATTCCGTTGTCTCGCTGGCGCTGCTCCTGGTGGTGATCATGACGCAAGGCATCTTCTCTCAACCCCAGGCCAGGCCGGAAGAACGCGCGGTTGCGACAGGCATGAGCAAGTAGAAGCGAACCCGGGCCCTCCGGCCGGTTTGACACATCCCGTAAACCCTTTAAAATAGATATGTAATTCCCGTCGCAAGCGCCGGTGTTGGTCTGGCGCACAAATAAATGCCGAAGTGGCGGAATTGGCAGACGCGCATGGTTCAGGTCCATGTACTCGCAAGGGTGTGGGGGTTCGAGTCCCTTCTTCGGCACCATGTACTATTATTTTCTTTAACTTAGAACGCTTCCTGTCTATACTCCTGTCTATAGGGTAAGGCGTTCTCCCAAGCCTTCCCAGCAGGAGCTTTAAATGCCGAAGGCCGCAAATCGCAGCGGGTACGCCAGCCGGGTCAACATTCTCAAGTACGTCAAGGTCGCTAACAAATGGCGTTTTGCTCCCGCACAGCTGGTCAACAACAAGCTCAAATTCGATTGCGTTCTAATTGATGGCCAGCCCGAACGCCACACCGAGGGAACCTATTACATCGAGTGGTATGAGGCCGGAACGCGCCGGCGGCAAAGTGTGAAAGATTCAGCGGAGATTCTGGAGCAGGCAAGACGCAAGGTGGTCGAACTGGATGCTGGGAAAGCCGGCCTGGAGATCGCTGACAATGAAAACGAGAAGCGGGTTCGTCTGTCTGACGCCGTGGACGCATACTTGAAAGAGATGGAACCGCCCCAGCGCGAAGTGACGACATACAGCGCATACAAGCTGCACTTGCGAT